>CAVVCO010000030.1:0-107638 GCA_963746735.1 uncultured Ignavibacteriales bacterium | reverse complement strand
ACAAACAACTCATAAAACAAATGCGTCTCATTTGTCTTTTTAACTCGCTTCCCTTTAGGCGTTCCGCCAATTATTACTTTAGCTTTATAATCCAAAGCCATCGGCCTTATAGTTTCTTCCCATAACCTGCGGTTCTTTAGTATTATTCCAGCTTCATTAAGAATAATAAGTGCATATCCAAAACCCTCAATATTTTCGGGTTTGTCCGCACTTCTAAAATCCAAACTCGAATTCCCAATCTTTAAGTCATTCTTATTGCTTCTATATTTCCATAAGTTTTTTGGTAAATCATTTAACACCGGAAGAAAATATCTCTCAACATATCTTTCTATATTCCCGTAAATCGTATCAACCCAAAGAATAGGTGAAACTCCTTCAAGCATGTTTTCAATTGTGTAATTTGCTAATCCCCTGGTAAGCCCAAATCTTCTTCCTTTAGCTACAATTTTATATCGCGCATCCGATTCATAAAATATTTTAAGCTGATTATCATGATACCCAATCTTAAGATTCGTCTCTTTCAATTTTGTCTTTCCCCAAGTGTTAAAACTTTTTCAATCTTTGCTACATTCACTCTTTCAACTGTAATTTTATAATCTCCATTTTCTTCTATCTTTTCAGCTTGCCCCAAATATTGCTTACCCAGCCAGATTAACATTGTCACATTTCCCTTTAATGCTACATCAATTTGTTTTCGTCTTAATCGTTGTTTGAGAACAGCCCTCCCTTTTGTCAAGAAAATTCTCAAAGTTCCTTTTTAATGTATGTTCATCATATCCCAATGCATCGCAAATTTCCAGATTCGTTAATCCAAAGGATGCCATCTTTTCAATTTTATTTTCTTCTGTTAATCTCTTTATTCTTTTTTGCCATTATTTGATTTCTTACCTTAATTATTTAGGTTATATTAACAATTATTATATTATATTCTAAGGTAATTTACTAATTTAACTTGATTAAATAAAGTTTATTTTTATATTTTGCATTAGTTTATTAAGTTCTTTTAATAATTTCACCTAAATTATTAAGGAATTCTTGATGGAATTTGAAATATTTAAAACTGGCTCCCATACTTCAGATAAAGGAATAACCAAAGATTACACAGAAGATGATCTTAACTTTATAGCTTCTTCATATAACCCTACTGAAAGTGAAGCCCCCATTGTTATAGGCCATCCGGTAGATAATGCTCCCGCTTATGGCTGGATTGAGTCTCTAAAGGTTGTTGGCGATAAGCTGATGGCTAAAGCCAAGCAAGTAGTCCCTGAATTCACCGAAGCTCTTAAAAACGGCTTATACAAGAAAAGAAGCATATCACTCGATAAGGATGGTAAGCTAAGGCATGTAGGTTTTCTTGGTGCTGCAGCTCCCGCAGTTAAAGGTTTGGCAGATATTCAGTTTAATGCAGAAGAAACTGATTCAATTGAATTTGAAATATGAAACTAAATCAGAAAAAGAAGAACTCCTAAAGTAGTTTATCCCGAAATCCCCGAAAAGATTTTTTCTTCCATAACCGATCAACTTAATTCTATTCAATCCACTCTTTCAAATTTTTCTTCAAATTTCAGCGAACAGAATTCATCTCAAATAAAAAATATCTCAAATGATTTAGAAAATCTCAAATCTAAAATTGATTTATCTGAATTTGAAAAGAAATTAAATACTAAAATCTCTGAAGGTTCTTTCACTCCCGCAATGAAGCAGAAGTCAATTAACATTTTGGAATTCTTAAATACTCAAAATTATTCTGAAGGATTTGAGATTGAAAAGTTTAAGTCGAATATAAAATTACTCTTATCTGAATTTATCGATTCAGTCCCTAAAATAATCTACTATGAAAACTTCGCTGAAAAACCCGATTCTGAAAATCTAATTACTACAGAAGATTATTCCGGTTTGCAGTTGGATGAAACTTCTGCAGTAATGCATAAAAAAGCTTTAACTCTTTCCAAGAAAGATAATATCTCATACGAGTCAGCCATTCTAAAACTTAATAAAAGGACAAATTAAAAATGGGCACGTTACAAAATAAACGAATTGTTGATCCTGTACTTACTGAAATTTCCAGAGGATATACCAATGCTTCTTTAATCGGTACAAATCTCTTTCCTATTGTTACTGTAACTAAAGAAGGAGGTAAAATTCCTCAGTTCAATAAAGAAGCATTCAAAATCTATAATACTGAAAGAGCAATAAGGGCTAAGTCAAATCGTATTTCTCCTGAAGGCAGAACCTCAATTGATTTTGTTCTTGAAGAGCATGATTTGGAATATCCGATGGATTATCGCGAAGTTGAAGAAGATGTAATGCCTCTTAAAATTTATGCTACTCATGTTGTTACTGATGGTATTTCATTAAGGCTTGAAAAGCTGATTGCAGATTTAGCTCAAAATCTTTCTACTTACCCTTCGGGTAATAAAGTAACTCTTGCATCCGGTGATAAGTTTTCTAATCCGTCTTCAAATCCTTTTGATGTTTTTGATACAGCTAAAGAAGCAGTAAGAGGCAAGATTGCAAAACGCCCTAATGTTTGTGTACTTGGTGCACTTACTTATAAAGCATTAAAAAATCATCCGGCTATTTTAGATAGAATTAAATTTACTCAGCATGCTGTTATAACCCCCGAACTTTTAAGAAATCTATTAGACTTTGATCAATTATATATCGGTGATGCAGTTTCAGCAGATGACAGCGGCACCTTCTCTGATATTTGGTCTGATAATGCAGTTGTAGCTTATGTCCCAACTGCAAAATCTGATTTACCAAGAAGCATTTTTGAACCTTCATTCGCTTATACACTTCGTAAAAAATCTAATCCTTTAATAGATGTTTACGATGAAAGCGGAAAAGTTCAGATAGTAAGAAACACTGATATTTTTATTCCTAAAGTAGTTGGTTCTGAAGCTGGGTATTTAATCAATGATACAAATGCTTAATAAATAAAAGTCTCCTCTTGGGAGGAAATTTAGAGGTGGTTTCATGAAATACATAATAAAAAACACAGATTTATTTCTTAATGGCAAACTAATTCCGGAAGGTAGTTCAGTTGAATTATCTAAACAAGATTCCGATATTCTTTCTGAATTTATTGAAGAAGATAAAACAGATTCAGCACCCAAAGAAATTAAATCAAATAAGAAAACTAAAAGTAAATAAATTATAAGGATATAAAATGTTAACCGAACAGCCAATTTTAATTACTTCAATCAAAGCACCAGCAGCAATTACAAAAAATCTATTCGTTGGATTTGACGGCAATCTTTGTTCAGCTAATGCCAAAGCCCTCGGTGTTTCAAATGCTGATACAGATGAAGCAGAACAGCTCCCGGTAACTTCTAATGGTATTGCTCTTGTTTATTCTGGTAACACCGTATCTCAAGGAGATAAGGTAGCAAGTGATGCAGATGGCAAAGCAGTTACTTATTCAACCGGCGAATTTAATGGTTGGGCCTTAGATGCAGCTTTATCGGCTGATGTTTTAATTCGCGTACTCTTAACATAATTGAAAGTTTGAAATGAGAAGAAACTTAAAAAGATATGGTTTTAATAATACTAAGTATGTTTCTAATTCTCCTGGCGATTTCAGTACCATACAATCTGCAATCGATTCTTCAGATAGCGGTGATATAGTTGTTATAACGCCTGGTATATATAATGAACAAATTGTATTAAAGGATAATGTTCATTTACATTGCCACCCTAATGTAACAATCACATCCGATCATCCTTTAGGGACAATTATTGATGATGCCCAAAATCCTGCTAAAGTATCTATTTTTGGTCAGCCTGAAATAATTAATACTTTAGATAATTTAAATCGCATTACTTTATTTTGTCCTGGCAGTCTTATTTCAGATTTTTATTTTGAATATACAGCAATAATTCATGTAATCTCTATATCTGAATTATTTGAAATTATTAAACCAATTAAAAATAATTTAGGCAGCGAACCGCTCTTTCAAAGACTTGCTCCCGGTCAATTTACTATGTACTTTTATGGAGCTTTTCCTACCGGATCTGATTCAATATACAAAGTTTTTATTCGTTCAGAGAACTACTTTCGTCATCAAAACGGCTTTCTTGGTTACCCCCTCACTCATTCGATTAATGGAGAGGTGTTGGATGAAAATACAATTGGTTTTGATACTTCCGATGGTCAAGAAATTGATTCAAACATTTTGATTAATCTTAAAGTTTATCCTTAAATATAATTATTAATTTTTTTGTGCCTTTATTAATTACTCTCATAATATAGGTCTTCATTGCTTCGCCCAGTTCTTTAGCGTCGTGTTGTGCCTTTGAGTTCTATTCCTTTCCCAATTTATTTTAGCTGCCTTTTTATGAAAGATATGTTGGTTGGGCTAACGGCAAATATCCGCCTACTCAGCAAGGCATTCAAGCCGCAGTTAATTCACTTAAAAGCGTTGTAGATAATGAGCATATTGGCGTTATTCATTTAGCTCAAGGTGTATATGATATTTACTCCCCCATTCAGCTTTATTCTTTTATAACAATATCCGGTGAAGGCAAGATTGATTATAATTTTAGTAATAGAATCCCAACCATTGAATTAATGCCGGATAGTCTAAGCACATCGGATTCCACGAAGAATTTTATTTTTCATATTAACGATACTCTTACAACTCAAGATTGATATTTCGGTTTTCGCAGTGTTCCATTTAGTTTCGATACTTCCGGTTATTCAAAAACATTCTCTAAATATGGTTTAGCTTATTTAAATAATGCAAAGCCTATTAATGGTAATTACAGAACTTTTATTTATGTTGATAAGGTTAAAATAAATTGCAATGAGGTTAAGCATGCAATAATGTTTTATGCACCTGGCGATCTTACAGATTCTACTAAAACACTTTTAACAACATTTTTATTAAATGATTGTGATATTTCTCTTGAGCTTGGTTTAGCTGTTTCTGATTATGGAATATGGTATAAAGAAGATGCGGATTATGTTTCCTCACCTAACCGATTTTTTAATTTTATAGAAAACAATTCAATAGGCTTCAATGGTATTCTTGCACAAATTAAAAACTGGAATACTTCCGTTCCTTCCGCTTACGTAGGTTTAGATGGTGTTAAAAATGTTAATATAATTATAGATTCTATATCCGCTTATTTTGATTTTCATAATATTTTCTTCAAAGATAATAATATAATTAGATTTAAAGGTTTTAATAATTACGGTACTGTTTTTAATAACTGTTACACTTTAACTTTAAATGTAGATCTAGTTGCATCTCAAGGTAATGGTGGCACAATTTCGTTCTTATCTTGTTTTAGTAGAAATTTCCCTTGGACAAGTGGTTTTAATTTATCTCTTCAATCTGCATGTAATGTTATCTTTGAAAATTCTGCTTTATATCAGCAATCAACTTCTGCTAATTTAGGTGCAATTAATATTTATTCCGGTGCAGTTGCTTCAACAATCTCATTAAGGAATTCAACATTGCTTTCAAGAAGTTCATCTAATATTTCGATCTATTCAGAGGATTCAACCACCGGAGCAAATTATATCTATAACTCAGTTTTAAGCGATACTGTCAGCACTAACTTTCATTATACCGGTGCTAACAATAACTTCATCTCTTATTAGCAATAATAATAATTAGGTCTAGATTATTCTACAAAATTTGTTCTCAATAATAGTCATTTGCCTCTTATTTTATTCATTTTCAAATAATATCTTTGGTTTGATATTTGTTCCTTTAAATTGCTTTAATATATTTACAATTAATAACTAAAAGTTTAGGGGGTTTTATGAAAATAAAATCTATTCTTTTTACATCATTTTTATTTTTCATTTCATTTCTTTCTTATTCTCAGTCTTTATCATGGGTTCTTTCAGCTAATCTTCATGCTACAACCTATCAATTTTTAACGTACAATGATAAAGTACTTGCCGCTACTGCAGCTGGAGTTTATTATTCAACCGATGATGGTATTACTTGGTCTGCATGTGGCGATACAATGCCTTATGCTTCTTCTATAACGGTGGATTCTTCTGGCTGGTACTATATTGGCAGTAAAGACGGCGTGTATCGTTCTAAAGATGAGGGGGCCACTTGGCAAAACGTTTTATCTACAATTATCATTTATCCGGATAGCAGTAGATATATCTCTGCTATTTGGGCGGTACTTTGTTCTAAAACGAATATTATATTGGCTGCTACTGATTATGTAGGTGTTTATCGTTCGATAGATCAAGGTGATACTTGGACTAAAAGTTCTTCTAATTCAATAAATCAATATGTTTACTCATTAGCTCAAAGTAACAGCGGAATAATTTACGCCGGGACTAAAAATGGTGTTTATCGTTCATATAATTCTGGTAGTACTTGGAATAATTATTCTCCTGTATATGATTTTACTTATGCTTTAACATGTGGAGTTGATAAGGAAGTATTTGCTGGTTTTAGCTATACCGATACAGAATCTGGTGTTTATCATTCTACTAATTCCGGCAATAATTGGTTTAAGTTTGGTTTACAAAATTTAGTACCTGTAGGCTTAGCTTATGATAAAAAAAATGTTCTTTTAGCTGCAGTTGAAGCAGATTGGAATAATGCTAATGTTGGGCTTTATATGACTTATGTTGATAGTGTAAAATGGATTCATTTTGGTGATAATTTAAAAAACGTTGCATGCCGTTCAGTGTATATTCTTCCAAGTGATTATGCTCTTGTTGGTACAAGTGGCGGTAGTATTTATCGTTCTCAAAGCATTCTGCCTAATAAATTAACTTCTGTTGATAATTCTTTGATTGAAATAAAATCTTTTTCATTATCTCAGAATTATCCTAATCCATTTAATCCATCTACTGTAATAAATTATTCTCTTCCTAAATTATCTTTTGTAAATGTTACTATATATAATGCTATTGGTATGGAAGTAACTCAATTAGTAAATAAGCAACAAAATGCTGGTGAATATTCAGTTACTTGGCAACCACCTAATTTACCTTCGGGCATATATTTTTATAAAATAGTTGCCGGTGATTTCGTACAAACTCGTAAAATGATTTTACTTAAGTAATCTTTTATTAACAAACCCCTCAACATCGCGAGGGGTTTTATTATTTGGGGTATCTTTAATGCGTATATTTTTAATCCTTAATATAATTTTACTGTCTTTATTTTTTTATCAATGTTCGGAAATAATCGAAACTTATCCGCCTCCAATCGCCAGCATAGCTACAATAGATTCTCGTCTTGATGGTATTAAATATAAAGGGTTTTCTTTTTCAAAAGGTACCGTTAATACATATCCAAATTCTGAGAATACTTTACCAGATTTTAGTTTGTTAGTCCAGCAAAACCAAAATGCAGAAATTGTAGGTGTATTTTTATCAGCTCCTATAGTTACAGATGCATTCTTATTTATCAAGCAGTTACCCGATGCAGATTCAGCCGCTAATTATTTTGCAAACCTAAAATCGGTTCCGGATTCAATGTATGGCTGGTCAGCATTAGGTATTCGTGCAAATCAAATTTGGGCAGTTAGAACTCAAGATAATAAATATGGTAAGATTCTAATCTTAGATACAAAAGCTTATTTAGATACTGTTAATTACAGTCTACCCACCCCTTATGGTGCAGCTACATTTCAATGGCAGTATCAACCAGATGGTACTACTAATTTTTAACTTTAGGTACTAATTTTATTTTTATAGCTTCGCCCAATTTCGTTTCATCGCTTTTCTCCATTCCACACACTTTGCTCCGCAAAACTGATGTTTCATTTCGTACCGCTTATTTCACTCAACACGGCTCTCATTTAGCTTTACCTTATCATCACTATTTGATGTAGCTGTGTTCCACACCTACCAATTTTTTTAGCTGCCTTTTATTGTGTTGCACTTTTTTACGCACTCCGTGCTTGAATTCGTTCCACACAATCAAAAGTCATTTTTCTTAAAAAGTTTTTTGCCCCTCTTATTCAATTTGCGGTTTAGTGTCTTTACTATTCCTAATCATTCATTTTTGTTTTCATGTTTACTTAATCTGCAAAGGCAAAAAATACCGCCAACCGCTTCGCTAACGGCAGTCTTTTTCGCCTTGCTCTGTCCATCATATCAAACGCCTTTGTTTGGTAAGGGGCAAAAATGTTTTTTTTAGGGGCATTGTGTCCTGTTCTATCAATAAATGAAAGGTTAAACATGAAAAGGAAAAAAGCTTTAATGGTTTGTCATACTTTGCTTGTTAAAAAAGGTTTGTTTTTTATTGCAACAATTCTGCTGCAATACTTAAACGGCAATAAAAATAATATTTCTATTGCTGCCCTGGTTCTTCGCCGTTATTCTTTCCAGCTTCAAAAATTAAATTTATTATAGGTGTACAAATGGATAATTCAACTCAAATAAATATAGATTGGAATAAAATAATTCCTCCGCATAATTGTAAACTTCACACAAAAATTTTAGAAGAAAAGCATTCTGTTAATTCACTTCATAATATTGTAATCTATCGTAAAAGCGTTTGTAAAATTTGTAATAAAATTTTTGAAGTTTCAGATGAGAATGGTATAAAATAATTTTAAATTACTTATATTTCTAAAAGCAAAAATCGAAATGAAAATAAAATTAAATAACTTATTAGGTTTAAACGGTTTATCGATGAAACCAGCTTTTACTAATGTTATATTTACTAACAAATTTCACAGTAAAGAGAGTGCATTTAAAGTCCCTACTTACTCCCTACTCAGTCCCTACTATAATCAGAGGGATTTTCAGAACTGCTTTAAAATAAAAAATGCGAAAACAATCTTTTTTCGCATCTTTTTGAGCTGGTGATGGGACTCGAACCCGCAACCTGCTGATTACAAATCAGCTGCTCTGCCAATTGAGCTACACCAGCAAAATTAGAGTCTCAAAACTAATACATTTTTTTTTGCCAAGCAACAATTCTATTATTGTAATTCTCCATTAAAAGTCTGACTATCTAATATTTCTAAATCTTCTACCCAAAAAAGCTCGCAAGCTCCTCCGCCGGTATCATCCCTGGTTAAAGAGCTTTTCCAATGCCAGCCGTTATCCGAATGAATTTCAACCAAATATCCCTTCATTTTAATCAAACTCCCTTTGCACAATTCTTCTATTTTATCTTTGACTGAATCATCTTTAGGAATTATGTGAACATTAGCACTACTTTTGGAAATTTCAGAAGATGCTATTGGCAAATCTTCTGACTCCCAGTGATACCATCTGCCGCTCTGGGATATTTCAATTCTATCTATTATTGATTGGTCAGACATTTTTTCCCAACCCAAAGCTAAGTCAACCGGTGATAACTCACTTTCCTTTCCCAAAGAATAAAAATTCAAACTTAAAACTCTCGCTGAAATACTATATTCAGCTAATGCTTTAATTTTAAATTCATCAACCTGCCATTCTTTTCCATTTGTTAAGTTATTTTGTTTTGGAAGTTCAGAGACTAATACTCCAGGAGGATAATCAATTTCTTTTTCAGGCCAGAATTTATATGCTAAAAAAATAATTAGCGGTACTAAAATAATTAATTTTTTCATTTGGCTGCTCAAATTTTCCATTTACTAAATCAAATCAAGTGCCACTTTGAAATAATAACTATTTTGCTTTTTCTATTGTATTTAAATTTTCAATATTACCGGGCTTTTATTTTTTACTTACTTGAGCTGTCTTCTTTAGGGAGTTCAATAAATATGCCTTCTGTTGCATGTACTCTGAATTGAACCATTTTCTGCCGGATTTTTTTAATTAATTCGAAACGAATATTTTCATAGTCAAAAATATCACCTGTGTTCAAAATCCTGCCTGTCTTTTCAGAAATAAACCCCGCAATAGTATTATATTCATCAGACTTTGTAAGCTCAACATTAAATACTTCATTGAAGTCGTCAATGAACATTGAACCAAGAATATAAAATTTTCCATCCGGTAAACGGTAAAAATCTTTTATTTCTATTTCAGATTTATCTTTAAATTCTCCAACTATTTCTTCAAGAATATCTTCCATCGTAATCAGTCCTTCTGTACCCCCATACTCATCCGTTACCACTGCAAGCCGCTCTCCCCTATTCTGCATCTCTTTTAAGATTTCAGAAATCAATTTTGTTTCAGGAATAAAATAAATGGGCCGTAACAAACTTTTTAATTCAACTTTCTTATTTTCTATAATTGTCTTCATTACATCTTTTGTATGCAGTACGCCAATAATGTTGTCAATTGTTTCTTCATAAACAGGAATGAGAGAATGTCCTGTTTTAATAACTTCATCAGTAATTTCATGTTCACTTTCTGTTAGTTCCAAAGCAATCATTTCTGTTCGTGGAATCATTACTTCATTTGCTCTTAAATCGTTGAATTCAAAAATATTTTCAATTATTTTTTTCTCAGTTTCATTTAATGTTCCGGATTCCACACTATCTGAAATAATCAATCTAATTTCGTCTTCAGAAAATCTAGTTTGTGTAAAGCTTGTTTTTTCTTTTAAATGGCGTTAATAAAAAGTTACTAATTGATGTAATAAAATTTACAGGATGCTTTAACGTAGATGTGAGAATTAATAAAATCCTAACTGATAATTTTCCTATTGATTCTGCATATTTAAAACCAATTGCTTTTGGTATCAGGATACAAAAAATTAATATAAATATTGAAACAACAATAACCGAAATTATAAAAGTAACTATGATAGCTGAATCCCCTATAATACTTATATAAAAATCTTGAAGCCAGGGATAAATTATTTTGGTTGAAAGGTGATAGGCTAAAATAGCAGATGACATTAAAGAAATAGTTGAAATAATTTGTATTGTGCCGAAAAATGTATCAGGACTTTTTTGAATTTTTTCAAATACCGGGACCATTGGGTCTTCTTTTTCTTTCATCTCCTCAATTTTATTTTGCCCAAAAGAAGCAATAGCAATTTCGGCAGCCGCTAAGTAAGCAGCAATTATGATTAATATAATGAAGAAAATAATTTCAAGTATGATTAAGTCCATTTTGATTATATAATTAAAAATAGAATGTTATGTTAAATCTAATCAGTCTAAAAACCACAAAACTCATTTTTATTCAAACTCATGTTACTAGCATTATTAAGTAACATGGTATTTAATAAAAATTACGAAACTTAAAATAATTAAAATTTGATTAAAGCATTTTTTTAATTAAAATTATTACTATAAATATATTATTAATCTAAGGATTTTATGAACGCAAAACAGATTAAAATAAAGGATAAATCAAAACTTTATATTAAGTGGGATAACGAAAGTGAAACTGAAATTTCTTTAAAGTATCTTCGTGATGAATGCCCTTGTGCCAATTGCAAGGGTGAAACAGTACTTCTGAAAACTTATCGACCTGCAAAGCAAAGCAGCGATAATCCTGATATGTTCAAAATTAAAAATATTGAAGCTGTGGGAGGCTATGCCATACAAATAACATGGAAAGACGGACACAACACTGGAATTTATTCATGGGAATATTTGAAGAAATTGGAAGACAGTGAAAAATCCGGAGGCACACAAAATTATACAACTATTTTATGAACTCAACTAAAAATGAATTGAAATATTATTCTTCCCTTCTAATTAAAAAATTCCGTGATGAGGAAAGTAAATTTATTGTTGAAGGCAAGAAAATTGTTGAAGAAGGAATAAACAGCAATTTTAAATTAGAAAAATTATTTGTGACTAATGAATTTGAAAAAGAAAATTCGGCTTTCTTAAACAAGTTCACCTCAAAACATATCCAATATTCAATATTGAAAAATCAAGATTTTAAAAAGGTATCTGACACACGAACTCCTCAAGGTATTGCGGCAGTATTTCATAAGCCAATACTAAGCCAAGAAGAAAATTATTCTGAAAAATTAATTGTCTTTTTAGATAATATTTCAGATCCCGGAAATGTGGGAACTATAATTAGAAACTGCGATTGGTTTGGGGTTAAAGAAATTGTCCTAAGTAAAGAATGTGCTGATATTTATAATCCAAAAACTATTCGTGCAAGCATGGGTTCAATTTTTCATTTAAGGATTTTTGAAAATAATAACTTGAGATCTACTCTTCAAAAATTTAAATCAAATGGTTATAGTATTTTATCTACCGATCTGGAAGGTAAAAATATTTTTGAATTTAAATCTTTGCAAAAGCAAGTAGTTATTTTTTCAAATGAAGCAAATGGGCCAAGCGAAAATGTTATTGAATTTATAGATGATAAGATTACTATCCCCAAATTAGGTAATGCTGAATCATTAAATGTAGCAAGTGCCTCTGCTGTTACATTAGCATTACTTTCTCAAATTAAAAAAAATAATTTAAATTGATTTTTAGACTTTTACTTTAACAGAACCATTTTTTTTGTGCTTACAAAAGAACCAATTCTAATTGTATAAAAATAAATTCCGCTGGCAAGACTAGTTCCGTTAAAATTAACTTCATAATTACCTGGCTGCTGTTCTTTGTTAACTAGAGTAATAATTTCATTACCAAGTAAATCATAAACTTTTAGCTGAGTAAAATTCCCTTCTTTAGAGGAATTTAGCGAGGCTGGGATTGAATATCTTATCTTGGTTGTTGGATTAAATGGATTAGGATAATTTTGTTCAAGCGAAAAACTTGCTGGGATAATTTTATTTATATTTTCTGTGGATTCTACACCAGTTAAAATTCCCTCTTCCGGAGTTGGTAATTTGACTGTAGTATAAATATGAAATTCCCCAGGTTGAAGAGAAATTGCAGCAGTTGGGTTACTTATTGATAACGTATCACCTGAAAAATAGTCATACCATATTCCCGATTTACTAAAATTTGGATTAGCGTCTTTTTGAACAACATCAAAATTACCAATGATGGAAACATCCATTGTTGAATCATAAAGATTAATTCTTTTTACTGCTCCTGTTAAATCAAACAATGAATTATTGGAACGAAACGCATTATATTTTTTTAGTTCAATTAACGCCTGAAATGTTTTATACAAATTCAATCTTTCGGGATCTTTATAATAATCCCATTTTATCGGCTTATTACCTACTCTTCCATTATAATCTATGGAATAATCATAACCTAATTCACCAAATTGCCAGATCATTTTATTGCCAGGAATTGTTAAATAGAATGCAGCAGCTAATTTTATTCTGTTCAAAGCTGTTCCTACATTTTTAATATTATATCCACCGCTGGAATTTCCATATTGAATTGCTTTATACATTAAACGTTCTTCATCATGACTTTCCATATACGCAACTAAACCAGGCTCGTTCCAGCCTCTTGACTTGTATGACGTTCCAGTCAAATCCCATGTACCAGGAGGTCCGGATGGATAACCCATTACAGCTTGTTGATAGGCACCGTTCATATTACCCCAAATCATCATTCCATAATTTGTAAGAACAGTCTCTTCGGAGTTTGCAGTAAAATGTTCTAAAATTATATACGCAGTTGAATCAACATCCCATATTTTATCTGCCATTCTTTCAAGAATATTTATACGGGATTGATCGTAGGCTCCGCCGTCACCAGCTGTATTTGTAAAACCTTTTGTAAAATCAAATCTGTATCCATCTATATGATAATTTGTTAACCAATAGCTGGTAACCCGGTCAACATAATTTTTTGTAGCACTGCTTTCATGATTAAAATCATAACCAAATGAATAAGCTGTGTTTGGAGAAGTCGCATTAAAATAAGGACTATTCGAAGCAGGCCTGTTGTTCGCTGCATCCCACCATAACCTTACTAAAGGTGATTGTCCATATTGATGATTTAAAACAATATCAAGAATTACAGCAATTCCCATTTGATGTGCGGCATCAATAAATTTTTTAAAATCATTTTCAGGACCGTAATACTTATCTAAAGCACACATAAAATCAGGATTGTATCCCCAACTTTCATTTCCTTCGAATTCCATAACCGGCATTAATTCAATTGCATTTATGCCCAACCTTTTAAAGTAATTTAAAGTATCAGTTAGAGTTTTGTAATCATGTTCGGCTATAAAATCTCTCATCAATAATTCATAAATAACTAAATCACCTTTTTTTGGCCGGACAAAATTTGTTGTCTGCCATTGATAAGGGATCCTGTCAGTTTGAATTACCGAAGCAATTTCAGTCGATTTGCCGGTTGGGTACTTAATTAGATTAGGATAAGTAGAATTGCTGATATAGCTGTCATTTGAAGGGTCACTTATTTTTTCAGAATAAGGATCTGCTATTCTTAAACTTTCATCGACAAGATATTGACAAATATATTCTTTTTTAGGAATCAGGCTATCAACCGGAAGCCAATATGTAAAGTGATCCGGAGAAACGTTCATCTTATATTTGGGATCAACTTCCCAATTAGAAAAGTCTCCAATTACATATACATTCTGATGCTCAGGTGCATATAATGAAAATGTAACAGAAGTACTGCTTGTATAATTGATTCCATTTTTTATTCCTGGCGGAGAAACTTCAACTACATCAGGTGTTCTTATAATTATGTAAGTTGAATCCAAAGCATGTAAAGCTTCCATTACTGCTTCTGCTTTTATTCTTTTCTTAACATAGTTATTAGCTTTTAAATAATATTCGAGCGTATCATTCATTACCGATGATACAAGCGAATCATTAATAAATAAATTTAAATCTATAGCACCTGAAGAAATTGCAAGAACTTTAATGCTGTCATTTAAATTAATAAATGTGGGTTTTTTGTCTGGCAGAACTATTGAAACATTCAATCCTTTTTCAGAAAGTGGGATGAAAATATCAGGCCTTGTTTGCTTGGAATCATCTGAACTTCTAAATACAAAATCAAGTTTAGTAATTTTAACATTTGGATTTGTAATTTTATAAAACTGTCTTGGAAAGCCTATAGTAAATTTGTAGAGATTTGTTGATAATCGTACTAACGCAGCTCTAGAAATGTTTGCATTCCAGGCTGCAATTACCCATTGCCAATCTTTAACTATCCCTAGAGAATCAACAGTAACACCGGTATGTGCATAAATCGTACCTGTAAAGTTTAACAGTTCTGATGCACCAGCTTGGCTTGCATCAAGAATTATTACTATTGAATCATTTTCAGTAGCAAATGCAGGCTGAATTTGAACTACTTGTGAAAAAGATAGTTGTATAAATCCAATTACAAAAAGAAAGACAAATTTCTTCATAAAAGCCCCAAATAATATCTGCGCCTAATTAAACATCTTATAATCGGGTTTGCCGGCATCTACCCAGGCAGAAGATATTAATGATGCGACATCATGAGATGCATTTGTTAATTGAATAGTGGTAATATATTTAGTTTTGAACCACAATAGCCTGTAGTATTCATCACTATCATGATTTTTAACAGAATTGTATGCAAAGTTATCAGCATCAAGAATTACACTACAAACAGAGTTCGAGTTTGAAATATAATTGAAAATAAAGTTCAAAGGATCGTTTATCAAAGTCACGCTTTCAGGCGAGAGCATAGTCATTATTTGGCTATAATATTTATCAATCATATCTATTTCATACCTTCCGTGAATTCCCTTTTGATTTGTAAGCTGACCGTTATAATTCATAACTGTGTGAAATGGCTGGTGCCCGTCAGCAACATAATGAGCTAGATCAGCAGCATAAATTAAAGCCTTATCTCTATTCTTTTCTTTAAATGCTTCAACTAAATTATTAAATGTGTCCAAAGTTGCCCAGGGCAGTAAACCAATGGCTTTAACAGTGCTGTCACCATAAATTGTAATTAATTGTTGTTCGTCGTATATCATTCTACCGCTATTGAACTCTTTATAAAAATCAATATCAATATAATGTTTGGGGGATTCGGTTTTATCAAACTTTCTTCTGTCATCAGCATCTACAGCATGCTCAACTAAATAGTCCTGCCAGTTTTTAAAGGCAATCATTTCAGGTGGAAATATGGTTACAGCTTCTTTGTTAATAAGCTTATGGCCAACTTTTCCCCATGGGTAATTTTTAGGTGCAAAAAATACTAGTATAAAAAAAACAAAAGTAAGAACTGATTTCAAATTCATTTAATTATTTTTCCTTCATTCCTGTTAATTGAACTATAATTTTTCTTTTTCTAGATCTGTTATCAAAATCTATTAAAATTATTTGCTGCCAGGTTCCAAGCAATAAATTTTTATCTTTAAAAGGAACTGTAAATGATGCACCTTGTAATGCAGCCCTTACATGTGCATGGCCGTTTTCATCATGCCAGGTATCATTATGCTGATATTGTGCTTTAGAAGGAATAATTTTTTCAAAAAAAGCGGGATAGTCATTAAGCAAACCAGGCTCATATTCAATGGTTGTAATTCCTGCGGTTGCTCCCCCGACAAAAATCAAAGCACTTCCTTCAATAAAATCCGATGTAGAAATGATTGTCCTAACTTCATCAGTAATATCAATCATATCGCTGTTACCCCTGGAGCTAATGGAGAAGAATTGAGTATCAACGTCAAATTTGGTCATTTTTCTAATTCAATATTTATTTTCTGAACAAAAATAAACTTACGTAAGGTGTAAGGAATATTCAAGAGAATTGTTATTGATGTTAGTTACTCTTGATTTGAAAATTTGATAAATTTGTCCTCAAATTTTTAACTAGTAATTTTTTAATGAGGATTATATGTCAGCTAAAGAATTCATTGAATTAGAGAGTAAATATGGTGCCCACAATTACCATCCATTGGATGTAGTAATAAGTAAAGCAAAAGGGGTTTGGGTTTATGATGTGGAAGGTAAAAAATATCTAGATTGTTTAGCTGCTTATTCAGCAGTGAATCAAGGGCATTGTCACCCAAGAATAGTGAACGCTTTAAAGGAACAAGCTGATAAAGTAACTTTAACATCGCGTGCATTTAGAAACGATCAGCTTCCTCTTTTATATAAAGAACTTTGTGAATTGACTGGATATGAAATGATGCTGCCAATGAATTCCGGTGCAGAAGCAGTTGAAACAGCACTGAAAGCTGCACGAAAATGGGGATACAAAGTTAAAGGAATTAAAAATGATTCCGCAGAAATAATTGCCTGTTCAAACAACTTTGCCGGAAGAACTATCAGTATAATTAGCTTTTCAACAGAAGAACAGTACAAAGATGGATTTGGGCCTTTAACACCTGGATTTAAAATAATTCCTTACGGTGATGCAGACTCACTTGAAAAAGCTATAACCAAGAATACTGCTGCTTTTATTGTCGAACCAATTCAAGGTGAAGGTGGAGTAATAGTTCCGCCACAAGGTTTTTTAAAGAAAGCTTTCGAAATTTGTAAGAAGAATAACGTCCTTTTCATTGCCGATGAAATTCAATCTGGATTAGGTAGAAGCGGGAAATTATTTGCCTATGAATATGAAGAAATTAAACCGGATGCAGTAATTATTGGGAAAGCTCTTTCCGGCGGATGTTATCCTGTTTCTGCAGTCTTATCCAATAAAGAAGTATTAGGCGTATTTAATCCGGGAGACCACGGATCAACATTCGGAGGAAATCCCTTAGCTGCTGCTATTGCCCGTGAAAGTATAAAAGTATTAATTGAAGAAAATTTAATTGAAAAATCGTTTGAGCTGGGGAACTATTTTAGAGATAAATTAAATAAAATTAATTCCCCTCACGTAAAAGAAATCAGAGGTAGAGGACTATTTATTGGTGTTGAATTAAAGCCTGAAGCAAAAGGAGCAAGAAGATTTTGTGAAGCACTAATGAAGGAAGGTATTTTATGCAAAGAGACACATGAAAATGTTATTCGATTTGCTCCTCCATTAGTAATTACAAAAGAAGAAATCGACTGGGCACTTGAAAGAGTGGAAAAAGTTTTACAGATGAAATGAAAAGTTATATATTTTAAATCATAACATTGAAATAGAAAACCTCCTGGTTTCATTGACATAGTCTCTGCTAGGTTTGAATCCGGAGGTTTTTTGAAGGAGAATTATTTTAATTTGATAATGCCTTAGATTCTTTTAAATATTCTTTGAGAAGTATTTTTGTATCTTCTACTGCCTGATTTAATTTCACCAATCTGTTTATTGCATTGTCTAGGTCGTGATGCTTGCCGGATATTTCGATACCTAAAGCTTCATCACCCACTCTAGTAGCGCCCACAGAATAGCTTGCACCTTTAATTGTATGTGCTTCTTTTACAATTTTAGTTAAATTTCTTTCAGCAATATAAATTTCAAGTTTGTTAAATCTGTCAGTTAAATCTTCCACATAACTAAGGATTAAATCAGTTTGAAATGCAACATCGCCAAGACTCATTTTATCAAGATGATTAAAGTCAAATAAAGAATCATGACCATTTGAACCATCACTTATTTCTTCACCGTTATTCGATTCTACAGGTTTAATTTTCAAATACTCATCCATAGTTCTGATTAGCTCATCTGTATTTACAGGCTTGCTGATATAATCATTCATGCCTGCATTTAAACATTTTTCTTTATCACCTTTTAATGCATGGGCAGTAATCGCAATGATTGGAATTTCCTTTTTTGAATTCCCTAATGCTCTAATTCTTTCAGTAGCAGTTAACCCATCCATTTCGGGCATTTGAACATCCATTAATATTAAGCTGTAATGATTCAATTTAACATAGCTGTAAGCTTCCAATCCATTTGCGACAGCATCATATTCATACCCAGCTTCTTTTAATGTTCTTAATATTACTTTTTGATTTATTAAATTATCTTCTGCCAAAAGTATTTTATGCTGATGACGAGATAATTTTAAATTTTCACTGCCGAATGGTGTATTACTATTTTGAAGATCAGTAAAGTCGTATGATTTTTTAAGCTGCTCATGCGGTGCATTTATTTTTAAACCTTTTTGTGTCTTTAATTTTATTGTAAAATAAAATTTACTTCCTAAACCTTCCTCGCTTTTTACACCAATATCACCGCCCATCATGTTTACAAATTCTTTACATATTACAAGACCTAAACCAGTTCCACCAAACCGACTGGAATGTGAGGCATTAATTTGTGAAAAATGCCTGAATAAATAATCTTGTTTGTCTTTGGGAATACCAATTCCAGTATCTGTTATGGACATATAAATTACTGCCGACTTATTATCAACAGAGACCGGTTTTGTTTCAATTTTAATTTCCCCTTTTTCAGTAAACTTAACTGCGTTGCTTATAAGGTTTACAATTATTTGTCTTACCCTTGTTGAATCTCCAATTAAATAAAGCGGTGTATCTTTAGAGATCTCTTTTGTAACGTTTATATCTTTTTCTTTAATCTTTGCAGATAATATTGAAATTGATTCATCAATAATTTCATCCAAATTAAAATCTACCGAATCAAGTTCCATTTTACCGGATTCAATTTTAGAAATATCAAGTATATCATTAATGATATCAAGAAGAGTTTCTGCCGATTGCTTTGCAGATAGTGATAATTGTTTCATTTCTTCCTGGTCATTATAAGCTCCTTTTTCTATCAGGGATAAAAATCCAATTACGCCATTCATCGGTGTACGGATTTCGTGGCTCATATTGGCAAGAAACTGACTCTTATTTAAGTTCAGATTATTAGCCTCTTCAGCAAGTTTATCTGATTTGGCTTTTTCTATTCTCAATTCTTCAAGTACTTTAAGTTTTTCTCTGTCTGCTTTTACTTTTTCACTTATATCCTGAAGGCTTCCTTCTAGATAAAATTTTTCGGTAACCGGATCCTCCATCATCATAATATTTAAACGAACGTCAACCTCAGATGAATCTTTTCTTAAAAGAACAGTTTCATAATCAACTAATATTCTTTTCAATCTTAATTCTTTAAATACTTTTTCTTTTTCAATAACGTCTTTAAAAAACAATTTACTACTACCAGCAGTTAAAAATTCTTCTTCACTACTATAGCCCAGAATTTTTAATAGTGCTGAATTGACCGTATTTAAAGTGCCGTCAAGATTTGACTGGAATATTCCAATTACAGAATTATTAACAATAGAACGAAACTTTTTTTCGGATTCTTCTACATCAAAAGTTTTTTCTGTTAATTCTATCCTTAATTTAAAATTAACTGCACTTCCAATTACAGAAATTAGACTTAAAAATATTACGAAGATAACCGATTCATAAACATTTGGGAGGAAATATATTTTATTGTCACTAAAAAGAATTGCCGCGGCAAAAACCAAGTTATAGTAAATCGCTACAATAATCTGATTCTTAACTTCCCAGCTAAAAAATAAAGCGGTAAGGAAAATCATTAAACCGACAATCTGAGAATTAACAACTAGAGTAGTCGGCATTATATAAATCATAATTCCAGAAGAAACAATAATACTTAATAATAGAGAATGTATTAGGATAAC
Source organism: uncultured Ignavibacteriales bacterium (assembly GCA_963746735.1). Taxonomy (GTDB): domain Bacteria; phylum Bacteroidota; class Ignavibacteria; order Ignavibacteriales; family Ignavibacteriaceae; genus CAVSWT01. The sequence continues at coordinate 87,315 of CAVVCO010000030.1, read as the reverse complement.
AGGATGCTTTGTACCGAATTTATGTGTGCTCATTACTAAAACTGCAAATGCAATTAATGTTGCTGTCAATCTAGTGAAGTAAACTTCAACTTTAACTGAATTGAAATATTTAACTTCGAAATACATTGCAAATAAACCGGAAATAGCAATAAGTAGTGACATCACTTTTAGTGGAGTAACTAATATGTTGTTAGATGTCGATATTAAAAAGTCATAGTGGCTTTTGGAAAAATTGAAATTGTTTTTAAAAATATTTGACAGAGTAAGATTTTTTGATTTTGACATTTTATTTTACAATAAATTAAGTTCTATCTTAACACAATAATTAAAGCAACGAGTAAAAACTCATTTTTTAATTCCATTAATTTATTTTGACATCTGACATAAATTGGCTGTATGGATTTAATCAAAAACCGTGCAAAGGAATTCGGTATTTTTTTCTTTTCAAAAACCGATTAAAAATGGTTAATAATTATTTTTTTTATAGATTAGCAGAACATTTTACCATTTACTTTACGGAAACATGGTAGATTTTTTATATTCTATCGACCTCGCAATTTTGTATTTTTTCAACCATACTTTATCAAATGGTCTGTTTGATAAATTCTTTTCTATAATTACAAGTGTTAATAATTGGTATATCGCTTATGTTATTTTATTGTTAATTAGTTTTTTCAAAGGTGGAACAAAAGGAAAGCTTGCCGTACTTGGAGTGTTACTTTTAATTGTAGTTACTGACCAATTCGGATATAAAATTTTAAAAGAATATTTTCAAAGAATCAGACCGTGCAATGCTTTGTTAGATGTCATTACTCCTTTAGGCTGCACCGGTTCATATTCTTTCCCTTCAAATCATGCAATCAATAATTTTGCAGCGGCAGTATTTTTTTACAGACTTTTTCCAAATTTGAAATATCCTCTTTTTATAACTGCTTCTCTTATAGCTATTTCCAGAGTTTATCTCGGTTTACATTATCCCTCGGATATTTTGGGCGGTGCAATTATCGGTTCTGCTTTCGGCTATTTGTTTGCTTCATTAGTTTTGTATATTGATGATAAAATTAAGTTGACAAAAGAAAATAAATTAAAAGAAATGATTAAAGAAAATAGTAATTAAATAAGGTTAATGTTAAAAATATGAAAGATACAATTAATATCAGGTTTGCAACTGAAAATGATATTCCAATTATATTAGAATTAATTAAGGAATTAGCTGTCTACGAAAAGCTTGCAGAAGAAGTCACGGCAGATGAGACCAAATTAAAAAATACTCTTTTCGGGGAAACAATATTTGCACAAGTTTTAATTGCAGAATACAATGGAAAACCAGCCGGGCATGCATTATTTTTTTATAACTATTCAACTTTTCTTGCTAAACCCGGGATTTATCTTGAAGATCTTTTTGTTAAACCAGATTACAGAGGCAAAGGAATTGGGAAGCAATTGCTGAATAAATTAATTCAAGTAGCTAAAGAAAATAATTGCGGCAGAGTTGAATGGGCTGTTTTGGATTGGAATGAACCAGCAATTCAATTCTACCAAAATCTTGGAGCAAAATTGATGAAAGAATGGAAAATTTTTAGACTTACAGAGGATAAATTTTAACCTAACCAAAAACCAATCAAATCAAAAAATTATTAAGATTTATTAATAAAAATTTTTATCTTACCGGCTACATTTTTTAATTTCTAAATAAATATCGAAACTAACGAAGACGAGGAATAATAATGAGTCAAAATGGAAATAAAAGAGTTGTCATTACAGGAATGGGCGCATTAACTCCTATTGGCCTTTCGGTTGACGAATTCTGGCAAAGTATGATGGAAGGAAAAAGTGGAGCCGCTGAAATTAAATCTTTCGATACTTCCAAACTGGATACAAAGTTTGCATGCGAATTAAAGGGTTTTGACGCCACAAAATATATTGATAAAAAAACTGTTAGAAGATTAGATCCTTATGCTCAATATGCACTTGCTGCTTCTTCACAAGCAATTGAGGACAGCAATTTAAAACCATCTGAAATGAGTGAATATGAAAAATCAAGAGTCGGTGTAATTTTTGGTAGCGGCATTGGAGGAATTCAAACTTTTTACGGACAATCTGTAGTCAATCATACTGAAGGCCCAAAAAGAGTGTCTCCCTTTTTTATTCCCATGCTTATTCCGGATATGGCTGCCGGTTATATCTCAATTAATAATGGATTTCGCGGCCCGAATTACTGTATTGTTTCTGCTTGTGCAACTGCAAATAATAATATGATTGATGCATATATGCTTATTAAAAGCGGGATTTCCGATGTTATAGTTTCAGGGGGAAGTGAAGCTTCAATAAATGAAATTGGAGTTGGAGGCTTTAATGCATCAAGAGCTTTATCAACCAGGAATGATTCACCGGAAACTGCAAGCCGTCCTTTCGATTCAACAAGAGATGGTTTTGTAATGGGAGAAGGCGGCGGAACAGTAATTCTTGAAGAATTAGAACACGCTAAAAATAGAGGTGCAAAAATTTATGCCGAGGTTATTGGGATGGGATTATCAGCAGATGCCTATCATATTACAGCACCACATCCAGACGGAACAGGCGCAATTCTTTCGATGGAAATGGCTTTGAATAACGCTGGAATAAAACCCGAAGAAATAGATTATATAAATATGCATGGAACTTCTACCGGATTAGGAGATATTGCAGAAACTAGAGCAATTAAAAAAGTTTTTGGAGACTACGCTTATAAGATGAATGTGTCATCAACCAAAAGCATGACCGGCCATTTGCTTGGCGCTGCTGGAGCAGTTGAAGCTATTGCTTCTGTACTCGCAATTAAAAACGATATGATTCCTCCAACAATTAATTTTGAACATGCTGATCCTGAATGCGATTTAAATTATACTTTTAATAAGCCACAGAAAAAAGTTGTGAATATTGCTTTAAGCAACGCTTTTGGATTTGGAGGACATAACACTTCTGTTATTTTCAAAAAGTTTGATGAATAGAATTTTCTATCAAACCAATTTTTTTTAATATCTAATTCAATTAAACTACAATTCGAACAAATTTGCACTAACTTCAAAAAAAGATTAGTGCATTTGTTCTATTGTTACTCCCCTACTAAAAAAATATTTTTCAATCGTCAAGATTAAAAGATAATGTTTCTGCAAACAAGATAAAGGCATTGTTATGGCTTGCGTTATTTTTAAGGACATTAGTTTTAATTTCAACTCTCAAGAATCTGAAGTATTTGAAAACCTATCTTTAACCATCTCATCAAACTGGAAAACCGGCATTACCGGCGGTTCGAAATCTCTTCACACATCATTTTTAAAATTGATAAATAAGGAAATTGAACCAATTAGAGGAAACATAACTTACTGTGAAAATATTTCCTATTTCCCAAACTTTCCTTCTGATGGGAATGTACTAACAATCGACTTAATAAAAAATTTAGTTGCTCCCTTTGATGACTGGAAAAAAGAAATGAAGAAAATTATTGCTGACAACGATGAGACACAACGCAGAAGATATTTTGAACTGGTCTTTAAATATGAAGAAGCTGATGGTTATACAATTGAAGAAAATATAATTGAGGAAGCTTTGAAATTAGGTTTGCGAAAAGAAATATTATACAAGAACTTCAAGTATTTAACCAGGAGCGAAAAGGCTTTAATGTTGATAATTCCTATGTTCTTAAAAAAAGATACATTTCCAGTGCTAAATGATCCCACTGAATATTTGGATTTCAAAAGCAAAAATTGTCTTATTAAATATCTTTCCACAACCAACCACGGATTCATATTATCTTCTGATGATCAAGGCTTTTTGGATGCATGCATAAACCACGTTTTGTATTTTGATAAAAACGATGTTCAATTAAGCCGGGGTAATTTTTCGGTTTTAAGATTACAAAGAAGACTTGAAGAGAACTATTTAAACGGGATGGATCATTATAGTAATTCCAAAATATTCTTCAATAAAGAGACAATCCTATCAGATAAAGAATTCGGTGAATGAATCGATTTCTATATCATCCTATATTTATACACGTCAGTATATTTCATGTTACAAATTGTTCATTAATATATATCACATTTAATATTTCTAAAATTGCATTTTTCAATGATTAAAATTAGTTTGGCTCACTTCCAATTCTAATTTTTAGAGAGGGTAAATTGAAAAATGAAAACGAATCTACAGATTCAGTATTACGTAATCATTTAATTACTTTAATCACAGCTGAACAGGCTCATATCAATCTAGAAGGAGCTATAGCAGGATTAAAAAAAGATAATCGAGGTAAACGTCCCGGAAAAGATGTTCATTCTGTGTGGGAAGAAGTTGAACATATTCGGATTGCACAGGAAGACATATTAAAATATGTAATTGATCCAAAGTGGGTTTCACCTAAATGGCCTGAAGGATATTGGCCCGAAAATTTAAATAATATTACAGATTCAGTTTGGAAAAATTCTATTGATAAAATTTTTTCCAATCAAAAAGAATTAGTTAAAATTATTAAGGATGAATCAATCGATTTAACTCAAGTTATCCCCCATACAAAATCGCATACTTATTTAAGAGAGATATTTCTAATTGCAGACCACAATGCATACCATATTGGCCAGATTGTTACAGTAAGAAAATTATTGGACGATTGGAAGCACTAAAATCTATTTTTTTTCTAATATTTATTTGAAACTGATTTAGAAAATGTTCATCTCATTGGATATAAAATCAGTTTAATAAGTATGTCAAAAAACAAAACTATAAAAAGAAATCTTATTGAATGGGGTATAATTTTAAGTGTTGCTGCTTTCTTATACGTAACTGGACTATATACTGATGTTATTGGCGGAGTTCAAAGAATCGTTTTAAGCACTGGCTTAATGAAGCCGGAAGTTCTTCCCAAAGATGAACAATTAGATGCAGATTACAATTTCATTTTAAATTCTTTTGAAGGCAAAGAATTTTATTTCGGTGAATTAAGAGGCAAAACAATTTTATTAAATTTGTGGGCTTCATGGTGCCCTCCATGCAGAGCTGAAATGCCCACCATTCAAAATTTATATAATGAAGTAAAAAAAGATACGAATATAGTATTTGTTTTAGTATCGTTGGATGATGATAAATCCAAAGCACTTCAATTTGTAAAAGACAAAGAATTCAATATGCCGTTTTATTTTTTAGAAGATAGAATACCCTCAATATTTTCAACCAATACAATTCCAACCACATTCGTCATTTCACCTAACGGGAAAATTATTTCAAAAGAAACAGGTATGGCAAAGTATGATTCAAATAGTTTTCGTGATTTCTTAATTAAATCATCCAAAAATCAACTATAACATTTTCGCCGATGCATAAAAAATTATATGTCTTTATTTTTGAAAGTTTCGTATGTTTAAAAGGTTATTGCGAAATATTTAAAAATAATTGAGTTTTTATAATTTGATAAAAAATCCAAATCGAAAATCTGCTTTAGTAGTATTTTTGTTTTTTTTCTTATACTCTTTTTCTTTTGCTCAAATTAAAACTCATCCTTATTCGGGGACAATGGTTTTATCACTCGAAGCATTAGCTTCAAATGCTCAAACCGATTATGCGAATTCAGGAACCGGTTTTGGAGCAACAGGACTAGCGGAGTATTTCTTCCCTACCACAACTAAAAGTATTTTTGGTGTTAGATTATCCGGTTCGGTTTTTAATATTTTGGGAAATGATAACACTAAGGATTTAACAAAATTTAAAACGAATATGTATTCAATTGGAAGCGGAGTTTCGTATGCTTATTCAATTGAAGACAGATTTTTCCCTTACATATATGGTGGCCCGGCACTTCTTTTATTTTATCCAAGAGATGAATTAGGCAAAACTGCACCTAATGCTGCTAAAAAGCTATATACCCAAAATACTGTTGAACTTGATGGCGAAATTGGCTTTCGTTTGAATCTGCAAGATAATATTAATCTAACCGCAAATGTTGGTTATCACCTTACTCCAACTGATTACTTAGATGATATAGCTTTGGGTTCCAGCAATGATGGTTATGTAACAGCGTCATTTGGAATATCAGTTTCTTTGTTCGGCAAACATGATTCTGATGGAGATGGAATTGAGGACTCAAAAGATAAATGTCCAAATGAACCTGAAGATTTTGATGGATTTCAGGATGATGACGGCTGTCCTGATCCTGATAATGATCATGATGGAATTCTTGATATAAATGATAAATGTCCAAATGTACCTGAAGACTTTGATGGCTTCCAGGATCAAGATGGCTGCCCGGATCCAGATAATGATCATGATGGAATTCTTGATATTAATGATAAATGTCCAAATTCTCCTGAAGATCTTGATGGATTTCAAGATGAAGATGGCTGCCCGGATTATGACAATGATAAGGATGGGATTCCTGATTCATTAGACAAATGTCCCAATGCGCCTGAAGATTTTGATGGCTTCCAGGATCAAGACGGCTGCCCTGATGTTGATAATGATAGAGATGGCATTTTAGATATAAATGATAAATGTCCGAATGAACCAGAAGATTTTGATGGCTTCCAGGATCAAGACGGCTGCCCTGACTATGATAATGACAATGATGGAATTCCTGATTCACTAGATAAATGTCCTAACGAACCTGAAACCATGAATGGATATATGGACGATGATGGATGCCCGGATGTAGCTCCTAAAGACAGAGTTAAAAGTAGTGGAAAACAAACTTCTACTACTAAGATGCCAAATATTACTGTTCCGTTAGTTAAAAGTCCAAATATAAAAACAGCTACTTCGACTAAAAATAATGAATCAACATCAACAAAAAAGAATGAATCAACTTCATCAGCAAATCCATCTACTATCAATAATTTACCAAACAAGTTTTTATTGTATGGTGTTTTAACTTTTCAAGATGAAGAATCTGAAATAAAGCCAAGTGGTTACAAAGAATTAGATAGAATTATAGGAATAATAAAACAATATCCTCAAACTAAATGGCGAATTGAAGGTTACCTGGATAATGAAGGCTCAGAATATCGAATTAAAACACTATCAACCAACAGAGCTAAGGCAGTTTTAAATTATTTCGTTTCAAAGGGGTTACCCTTCACTCAATTTGAAGCTGTTGGTATGGGAGATAAAAATCCAATAGAAAGCAACGATAAACCATTTGGCAGATCAAAAAATAGAAGGGTTGAGATTAAAAGAATTCAATAACTATAAGCTGCTTATTTTACTAAAATTTCTAAACCCGGTATTCTAAAGTACCGGGTTTATTTTTTTTGTTTCTCTTCAAATATTTTATCTGGAATTCCTTTATTAACCTTATAGTTTGAATAAGTTATAAAAACCTTACCGGTTGTATTTTTTTGTTTTTTATCTTTGCTGGCATCATTCTCAATCTCCCCACTAATTCCACGCGGTATATTCATTCGATCAACATTAAAAGAAAAAATCATTTCGGAAGGTAATGGATAATTAAATTGGCTATCATATTTCATTTCTATAGTAAATGTACCATTTAACTTTGTTGTAGACTCAACCTTTCTTATTATATTTTTCGATTGATCAATCCACAAAGTTGTTAAAATTATTTCACTTTTATCCTCAAGTGGAATTACTTTGATAACGGCAGTTTTAATTCCATCTACGCTGTCTTCTTTTAGATAAAAGGCGGTATATTTTTCTTTCAGCAATCCAACCGGGGAAACATCCAAACCTTCCTTAGGAAGAAGTGCAAAACTTTCAGATTCAAAATGAATTTTATCAGGTTTCTTAAAATAAATTTTTGCATTAGTATCAGGTACTTTTAAAAATGAAACATCAACCTTAATATTAACGTTAACTTCATAGTCATTAACTGAATTGAAATTTTTTATAACATCATCAAGAATTTTGTCCGGATCTTTTGTCTGTGCATTTATTGTTAAAAATATAAATGAGATTAATAAAATAATTTTTTTCATTTCAGAACCTTTATTTCAAATACTTATTTTAAGTAAGAATATCTTTCTTCTTAAAAATAACTACAGTCAGTCCATACAATGCTACAATGTGGCCTAGCAAAATTAAAACTGATTTTATGATTTCACCATAATCTACAGGCTTGTCAAAAAACAATCTCCATGATTGCATGTAAGTTGTAAAAAGATATGGCCTAATCGAATGGAAAAAATCTATATCAATTGCTGACATAATAATGAACACTATAATGATAGCCATGGTAGTTACAATTGGCCCTATAGCATTTTCAACTAACGACGAAAACAGAAATGCTATTGAAGTAACCACCATCATACTTAATGCTGCGTAACCGTACGCCAATAAAAATCTCCAAAAGACATCATCTTTTGCGAAGATAATTATTCCACTGTTTTTAATTACAATCAGTTCCCCAACTCCAAACATTATAAACCCTATCACAATGCTGATAACAGCAAGCCAAAGCACTAATAAATTTGTATAAATAACCCCGGCTAAAAATTTAGATGTCGCTATTTTAAATCTTGATACAGGCCTTGTTAAAAGCATTCTATATGTTCCGGCAGTCGCTTCTCCAGCTAATAAATCCCCCGCCACCAGTGCGATTAAAAATGGGATGTGAATTGTTAATGCATTTAGAATCATATACGAGATTAGATAACTATTTAATAAATTTCCTACGAATACAAATGACTGCTGAAGATTTCGCGTCATAAAATCCAAATAATGACTGCCCTCAATTAATATTGCAACCTGAATAATTGGGACAAGCACCGCTATTGCAATAAAGCCAATATAAGTTCGCCATTTTTTGAAAATTTTATATAATTCAATTTTCACAAGAGTAATCATTAATTTTCCTTCTCTGTGATCTTCAAAAAATATTCTTCAAGTGAACGCATTGGTATAACTGCACTGACTAATATATTATTTTCAACCAATAATTTATTTAGCAAAGCAATCTCATCCGGCTGCAGATTAAAAATTAAATTTTTATTAGCCGTTGATTCCAATTTTTTACTCCATTGACTCTCAGAAATTAATATTTTTGATTTTTGAGGGTCATCAACTTCAAAGGTAACTTTTAATTTATTTGCGTTAAGCAGATCGTTTACATTTCCTTCTACTTGAGTTGTACCTTTGCTGATTATTATCATGCGGTTAGCAACCAATTCAACTTCATAAAGAATGTGAGAAGAAAGAAAAATGGTCTTATTTTTTTCTTTACTTAGAAATAGAATCAACTCTCTAATTTCTTTCATGCCTTGAGGATCAAGGCCAGTGGTTGGTTCATCAAGAATAATTAATTCGGGATCATGAAGAAGTGCTTGTGCAAGTCCAAGCCGCTGTTTCATGCCGTGAGAAAAAGTTTTTACTTTACTTTTATATCTTTTTTCAAGTCCGACTAACTCCAATGTTTCCATTAGTTTTTTGCGAGAAACATCTGCGAATGAAAGTTTTCCTAAAATTTCAAGATTTTTATAGGCAGACAAATAACCGTAGAAGTCCGGTTTCTCAACTATAGCACCAATTTTTTTTAGAATTTCAATTCTATTTGCTTTGATGGATTTACCAAATATCTTTATTTCGCCGGATGAAGGAGTGATAAGAGAAAGAAGCATTCTGATGGTTGTACTTTTACCGGCACCATTTGGGCCTAAAAATCCAAAAACATCTCCTCTGAATACATTCAAGCTGAGATTATTAACTGCCCTTAATTCTTTAAAATTTTTAGTGAGATTTTTTATCTCAATTATTTTTTCTTCTGCCAAGGTTTCCCTTTTTATTGAAGTGATAATAATATATTAAAATAAATTATTCTCCATCTTCTTCATCCGCTCTATCTAATAATGAGTTTGGTAATTGCTTTGCAGTTTTTGCACCGAGTTCTTTAATTCGCTGCACGCGCCTTACCAAATTTCCACTTCCATCAACTAATTTATCCATTGCTGAGGAATATGTACTCTTGGCATCATCCATTTTCTTTCCAATATTTATCAAATCTTCAGTGAATCCAACAAATTTGTCATAAAGTGCACCGCTTTGTCTTGCAATTTCCATAGCATTTTTATTTTGATTTTCCTGTCTCCAAATACTAGTAATTGTTCTTAAGGTTGCAAGCAATGTAGTTGGACTTACAATCACAATGTTCATTTCAAACGCATCATTAAAAAGTGAAGCATCGGTTTGCACAGCAAGAGCAAATGCAGGTTCAATTGGCATAAACATTAGAACAAAATCAAGGCTTTCAAGCTGATAAAGATTCTGATAATTTTTTCCGCTTAAATTTTTAATATGAGCCCGAATAGAATTAATGTGTTCTCGTAATGCTAATTGTTTTTCTCTTTCATCTTCCTCAGAAACAAATTTTTCATAACCCACTAAAGAAACTTTTGAATCAATTACTATACTTTTATTTTCAGGCATTTTAATTATTACATCCGGCTGAAATCTCTTTCCGGATTCAGTGGTTAAACTTTCCTGAACAACATATTCTCTATTCTTAACTAACCCGGATTTTTCAAGAATACTTTCAAGAATAAATTCGCCCCAATTGCCTTGCGTTTTTGTCTGCCCTTTTAATGCCTGAGTAAGATTATTTGCTTCCTGTGTTATCTTTAAGTTCATATCTTTCAGCATTTGAAGCTGCTCTTTAAGCGACGCGTGTCCCTTTATGCTTTCTTTACTGCTTTCTTCAACCTTCTTTTCAAAATCAGAAATTCTTTCTTTTAAAGGATTTAAAATCTCACTCAATTTTTCTTTGTTTTGTTCAGTGAATTTATTGCCCTTTTCTTCAAATATTTTGTTTGCAAGATTTTCAAATTCTTTAGTGAATTTCTCTTGAATATTTTCTAATTCATCTTTTTGTTCTGTCTAATTTTTCTTGAAGATTTTTATAATCTGCTGTTATTGTGGAAAGTTCTTTAGTCTGCTCAATGATCTTTTCTCTTTCTTTATTTAATTCATTCGAAGTTGTTTGATAATTTTCTTCGAGACTATTATACCGCTCTTCAACTTTCCCCTTTTCAATAGAAAGAGAATCAATTTTATTTTTTAGCTCGTCTGCTTCGGATTTGGTGATACCGGCATTTTGATTTTTGGATTTTGAATAAAGCCATGCTATTACAAAGCCAATGATTAACCCGATTAAAAGTGTGATTATAAAATAGCTTAGTTCCATTTCGTCTTACTTAATTCATTATTAAAATAATTGTAAAGTTCACTCATTTCGAGAAGGAATTCAAGAATAAATTCAAAACATTTTTAATTTTCTAAATAAAAAAAGCCGGATTACTATGTCCGGCTTAAAAAATGGGTTAAATGGTTTACTATTTCATCAAGATAAATTTTTTAACGGCTATAAAATTGTTGTATTGAATTTTATAGAAATAAATGCCGCTCGATAAATTACTTCCATTAAACTCTGTTGTCTGATATCCTGCTTCTTCAAATCCATTAACTAATGTGGATATTATTTGTCCAATTGAATTATAAACTTCCAACTTTACATTTCCGGAAGCCGGCAAATCATATTCTATTTTAGTGCTGGGATTAAATGGATTTGGATAATTCTGATGTAATGCGAATTGTGCAGGAATAAGATTGGAAGCTAATTTAACTCCTACGGTAGAATTACAAAAAGTTCCGCTTCCGCTAAAGGTTCCATTAACTGCGATTGAGTCAGCACAAACTTCTGCGCTAGCACCAACATCAATGGATGTACCTGCATCATATACAATGATGCTTTGGCTGTACAGTATTGTTGAAGCAAATATTATTGACAGAAAAATAGTTATGTAAAAGCCATTATAAGTTACTGTTTTCATTTATCACCTAAACTCACTTTTGTTTTTTCATTGCTGTTTGTTTTGATTTTTTCAATTTCTGCTGCTAAAATATTCTGCATTTGCTCAAACTTATTTAACCTGCTATTTAGTTCAACATTTGCTTTTTTTAATTCATTATTAGTTAATTGTAACTCATCATTTTCTTTTTTCAAATCCTGGATTGCTTTAACTATTATAGGTAAAAGATTTCCCGGTGTGGCTTCCCACTTATTCGGATTATCTTTTAATACTAGGTTTAGCCATTCTGCTTTTTCTTTTGTTTGTGCTTGATCTAGTTCTTGTGCAATAAAGCCAGCTGTAGGTACTTCTTTCATTTTGCTGCCATCAGATTTATTATTTTCATACCACTCTCTTTTATCCCAATTGAACTGCCGTGGTTTTATTTTCATTAAGAAATCAATACCCAAATTTAAGTCCTTAATATTTTTCTTATCTCTTTTATCTGATAAAGAAGTAATGCCTGTAACTGCACAGCGAAGAGAAGTAATATCGCCATTACCAAGTGTCAGTTCGTTAGCAGCATTGTTGGCTGAAGGTTCGGCTTTCCAGCCAAGGCAAGTTAAATTGTGCCCTACGGTTATATCCGAACCTGCACCATATCCGAATGCACTGTTTGTCACACCAGTTGTATTAGAATACAATGAGAGGTAACCCGAAGCAGTGTTATAAGAACCTGATGTATTGGAATATAATGATTTATAACCCGATGAAGTATTATTTGTACCATCAGTATTCGAATATAATGATTGATAACCCAAAGCTGTGTTATAAGTGCCAGTAATGTTGGCAGATAAAGCCCAATTGCCCAAAGCTGTGTTAGCATCTCCGGTGGTGTTTACATATAAAGAACCGTAACCCAAAGCTGTGTTGTTACTTCCGGAGTTGTTCGTTTGTAATGACAAATAACCCAAGGCTGTATTATAAGAACCAATTGTATTGGAATATAATGAGCCATACCCTAATGCTGCGTTCCATATTCCGGTAGTATTGGAATATAATGCTAAATCTCCCATGGCTGTATTATTATATCCTGTAGTATTGTTATATAATGTTGATTGACCCAAAGCAGAATTTCCAGCTCCGGTCATTGTAAAATTTCCTGAGTTTATGCCAAGAAAAGTATTTTGAGTTCCAAAGTTGTGTAAAAAACTATCCGCACCTTTAAATATCATGATACTATTTAACGATAAATGCCCAGTCGCCTGATCAAGGGAGAGAATAGATGTTCTGCCATCATTAATTATAAACGAGCCGCCTGAGCCAAGAGTATTGGTTATATTTTGTGAAAATATTGTACCATAGCAAACACTAAGAATAAAAAACAAAAATAATTTTTTCATTTTATTTCTCTTACATATTTTTTAACAAAACATTCCATTGGAATTTCAGATTGATTTTTTTATTCAATCATGAATGCCAAAGGCATTATTTAAACTAAATATTTATACTGATATTTCTGAAGAAACAGTTAAGGATAAATTAAAAATTATTAGAAATCACGCAAACACAGAACACTAAATAAGAGAACTGCATCTACGATTAAGGAGAATTGTTTTGTGAAAACCGAGTGGGGTTGAATAGTTAGTGCTACAAACCCTTCCTTAAAGTGTAGAATTGATTTTCAACAGGTAAATTAATTAATTTCTGATAAATTACAATGGGGTGTTATTGATGGAGACAAGTAAAATATTTTGTTATCATTAACAAATCAATTAGTCAATAGAATGGTTTTTACATATTACACTGAATTACTTCTATTATCCCGAAGTACTTAAAGAACAAATCATATATATTATATGTATATTTGAACATTCATGAAGGTACACATTATTATTAAACTACATTCGAAAAGTTAGTAAGTATTTAAAAACTTTAAGCAGTTTTCTGAATGGCGAAATTGGAAATTAGTGAAACTAGTTTTATTTAATTAAAAATTATTCATTAAGGAGGATTTATGAATCTCAAATTTTCCGTAAGCTTTTTTATTTCGTTTGTAATAGCTTTTTGTTTTGTTAATAGAACTTACGCCCAGGATCAATTCGAAGGTAAAGTTTCTTTTAAATCCTATGATGAGGATGAACCACAATCAATGGAATATTATGTGAAAGGAAGTAAAGTTCGTTTTGATACAAATGAAGAGGGACAGACTGGGCAAATAATATGGGATACATCTAAAAAAGAATTTATGGTAATTATGCCTCAACAAAAAATGTATATGCAAATGCAAGTACCTGAATCGCAAAGCGAAACAGATATTTCTGCTGGAATTAGTAAGGACGCCAAGTTTACTAAAACTGGAGAGACTAAAAAGATTTTAGGATACACTGCTGTAAAACTGGTATATAAAGATGGTGAGGATCAGGGTGAGGCTTGGATGACACAAGAACTCGGGAGTTTTAAATTGTTTGATAACCCAATGCAGAAGAATGAAGATAAACCCCAGTGGCAAAAGGATTTTGAAAGCGGCGGATATTTCCCATTGGAAGTTTATGAAAATGGCAAAAAAGTTTTTGAAGTTACCAGCATTGAAAAAAAGACACTCGATGGATCAATGTTTGAAGCACCGACTGGTTTTAAGAAAATGGATATGCCTACAATGCAGAAATAACAAAATAAAATAAAAACTGCCTACATGTAGGCAGTTTTTATTTTATATTTAGTGATCAAAAAAATATAAATTTATTTTAACAGTATCATCTTCCTCATCTCAACAAAAGAGCAAGACTGAATTTTATAAAAATAGACTCTGCTCGATAAATTCCTTCCACTGAGCTCTATTGTTTAATATCCTGCATCTCTAAATCCATCTACCAATGTTAATATTATTTGCCCAACTGAATTATAAACTTCCAGCTTTACGTTTCCGGAAACAGGTAAATCAAATTCTATTTTAGCGCTAGGATTAAAAGGATTAGGATAATTCTGATGTAATGCAAATTTATCAGGCAATTGTTTTTTATTAATTGCAATACCGATTATTTTTATTGATGCTTCATAAGATAACTTTTCTTTTTTTCTTTTAAACAACAGAAGTTCATATTCCGGAATTTAATGGAATTAAAATTTCAAACGCAAATGCCGTCCAGAATTCTATCTCATTCTAATCAAACAAATGATTGTTCTATTCAAATATAATTACTGAATACTAATAGGTGGCCCAGCAAATAATATTGGTAATCCTTCTTTGGTTGCAGCTTTATTATAATCTGCTATTTTTGTGTTTACTAAATTATTATATGCATCAATATAAAAAGTTAATTGGGATTCAAGATCTTTTAAATCATTTAATACTATTGAACTTGGAGCAGAATTATAGTCCCACCCTATCATAAATCTTGCACTATTTAACCAATCACGCAGCCTAGCAAGATAGTGAATTTCATCTTCGCCGACTCCCTTTTGAGATTTTGTTTGCATGACTGTATCCTTGATTGAAGTCATCATGGAATCAATGTCATGTGCTTGCTTTAAAAGAGATTTATATTGTTCATTCGAAATTTCACTTCCCTGGTTGACCATTTTGATTGAGTTATTTAAGCTTTTAATTTGATTGTGAATGTTGTCAATCCTATTAAGCATTGTATTTAATGATGATATATCTTTATAAGCTCGCATCTCAGCGTCAAATTGAATTTTAGCATCATTCAAATTGAATGGCAATCTTGGATCTGGTTTTATTTCTAAAGATTTAGAATCATTAATACCATTAACTGTAATATTAACTGTATATTTTCCTGGCAAAACAACTGGTCCATTATGCAGGTCTGGATGTTTATTTCCGACTGTATCTGCCGCATAAATAACTTCAGTTTTATAATGTAAATTCCATTGCACACGATTAATCCCTCTATGTGTAGTTCCATGTATCGTATCAATTTCTGATCCTTGAGAATCAGTTATCCTTATTAATATGGGAACTTTATCTTTTGCTTTTTTCTCATTAGATGAATCTATCTTCTCTTTAAGATAATAATCTATTACCGCACCATCAGGAGGATTTGGAGCAGTAAACACGCTAGATTGACCGAAGCCGCTTCTATCCCATGTATAAAAATTATGCACGGGCATTAAATCGAATAATTTAAAATCAGAGCTCAACACTTTTTCACTTATGCCTTCCAGCGGAGAAATATTATCCAAAATAAAAATTCCACGGCCATGTGTAGCAACAGCTAAGTCATGGTTTTGTTTTATAAATTTTAAATCCCATACAGGCACATTAGGAAAATTACTCTTAATATTTGTCCAGCTGCCGCCAGCATTGGTTGAATAATAAAGACCAGTTTCCGTACCCAAGAATAAAAATCCTTTTTGATTTGGATCTTCTCTTATGACATGAGCGGGAGCATCATCAGGCAAACCTTCTGAAATTTCCGTCCACGATTCGCCGTAATCAATCGTTTTATAGACATAAGGTTTTCTATTATCAAGCATATGAAGATCAACGGCAATATAACAAGTTGAAGGAGAAAACGGAGAAACATCAAGTTGATATACTCTTCCCCATTCTGGAAGATGAGGAATATTTTTTGTAACGTTCGTCCAATTTTTTCCGCCATCCTTTGTCAATTGAACCTGCCCATCATCTGTACCAACCCAAATAATTTTAGAATCAAGATTAGATAAACCTATTGAAAGTATTGTTCCATAAGTCTCAGCACCACTCATATCAAGATTAATAGAACCTCCGCTTTTAATTTGTTTACTTTTATCATTTCGTGTCAAATCAGGACTTATAACGCTCCAATTATTTCCACCATCTTTCGACTTAAATAAAACATTCCCTCCTAAATAAAGTTCATTCTCATCGGTATTAGAAACTGCAATTGGGGTAGTCCAATTAAACCTATATTTAAGTTGATCCGGACTTTTATCCATCGCATCAAAAAAATAAGGACGAATATGTTTATTAATACCTGTTTTAAGATCAAGCCTATTTATATATCCATTCTGTGCTTCTGAATAAATAATGTTTGGATTGCTGGGAGCAGGCACAACATATTCTCCATCACCTCCAGAAACTACGAACCAGTTTGAGCCATCCATATTTGAACCATGTAAATTTCTTGAAGGGCCATACCAAGCATTATTGTCTTGTAAGCCGCCTCCTAAGTTGTATACTAATTGTGTATCAGCAGCGACTTGATAGAATTCTTCAATAGGAATATTGTTAAAATAAATCCAATCTTTACCTCCATTCAATGATTGATAAACTCCGCCATCATTACCTTCAATTATTCTGTTGGGATTTTGAGGATCAATCCAGATAGAGTGATGATCTACATGGATTCCATTATTGATTGATTTTACTGACTTCCCTCCATCTGTTGATTCTGTAATCAAGAAAGAAAGAAAATAAAGTTTGTCATCGTTGTTAGGTGCAACTTCCATTCTTGAAAAATAAAATGGCCTAACATTTATGTCATGATTATTACTAACCATCTTCCAATCTTTTCCAAAATTTTGAGAATCCCACAACGTACCATGTTTTGATTCAATTAAAGCATATACATGATCAGGATTGCTTAACGAAGTTGCAAATGAAATTCTCCCTAGCGGACTTTTGGGTAAACCTTTTGAAAGTTTCTGCCAGGTTTCACCTTCATCTTTTGATTCATAAATACTGCTTCCAGCTCCTCCGTCTATTAACCCCCAAGGATGCCTAATAACTTGCCAAGTACCAGCAAGCATTAACTCCGGATTGCCAGGCTGGAATACAACATCGCTTACACCAGTTGTGTCATTTACGAATAGAACTTTCTTCCAATTCTTACCGCCATCAGTAGTCTTAAACAAACCACGATCTTTATTTGGAGCCCAGGCATGGCCTATCGCTGCAACAAAAACTGTTTTGGGATCATTTGGATCAATTACAATTTTTGATATCTGGCCGGCATCTTTTAATCCCATAAATTTCCATGTTGAACCGCCGTCAGGAGAATAATAAACTCCATGTCCATCAATTATATCATTTCTAATATTTGCTTCGCCTGTTCCAACCCAAATTAAATTATTGTTTGATGGAGCTAAAGCAATTGCTCCAATTGACGAAGGATATTTTGTAAAGATAGCATTCCATGAATGGCCTGCATTAGTTGTTTTAAATACTCCTCCTCCGGCTGCACCTATGTAATAAATTTCAGGACTACCTGAAATACCTACCACTGAGGTAACCCTTCCTCCGCCTATTGCTGGCCCAATATTCCTAAACTTTAAACTAGAATAAATATCGGTAGTATCTTTTTGTGAATTATTTATTTCATTCACATCTGACTTTACTTCCGGGAGTATTTTTACAGTAAATATCAATAGAAATAAAATTGAAAATAAAAATGGCAGAAAAATATTTGGTCTATTCATTAAAAATTCTCCCAAAATTGATTATATGTTTTTAAGTAAAATTGTTTCGAATGTAGGCAAGAAATTTTTGTATGAAGCAATTAATATTTATTGTTTAACAATCTGAATAACTTAATAAAGCTTAACTTTTTTCTCAACGGCATTTAATATAGAATCATTTTTCACAAGTTGCAAAACATTTTTAATATCAGTATAAAGTACTCTATCAAAATTCAGAGGAGGAACAACTTCTCTTATTTTATTATAAATAGCTGTAGTTCCTATGCCGCATTTTAGAGGCTTTAAAAATTCAAGTGCTTGTGCCGCAGTCATAAATTCTATAGCTAAAACATTTTGAAGATTCTGCATAATCTTATAACATTTCTGTGCAGCAATTGAACCCATAGAGTTGTGATCTTCCTGGTTCGCCGAAGTTGGAATGGAATCCACACTCGCTGGATGTGCTAATACTTTATTTTCAGAAACCAGGCTTGCCGCAGTGTATTGTGCAATCATCAATCCTGAATTTAATCCACCCTCAACAGCAAGGAACCGCGGCAAACCGCTTAATGCACCGTTTACCATTCTTTCAATTCTTCTTTCGGAAACATTCGCCAATTCGGATAAAGCTATTGACATAAAATCCATGGCAAGCGCCATTGATTGTCCATGAAAATTTCCACCTTCAATATGTTCTTCAGTTTCAGGAAATATTATGGGATTATCATTAACAGAATTTATTTCAATCTCAACTCTTGAAACAACATAATCAATTGCATCTCTTGAAGCACCATGAATTTGCGGTACACATCTTATTGAATAAGCATCTTGTACACGCGGATCATTTTTTAAGTGAGAGTTTCTTATTTCACTATTGTGAATCAAATTTAAAATATTCTTTGCTGTAGTAATTTGCCCTGGGAAAGGACGCAGTTCATGGATTCGTTTATCAAATGCTTTGTCAGTTGCACGTAATGCCTCGTGAGAAATTGCAGCAGATGAATCAGCAAGTTTAACTAATTTTTTAGCTTGAATTGATATATACGAAGCAAACGCAGTCATCATTTGTGTGCCGTTTATTAAAGCAATTCCCTCTTTTGCTTCGAGAACTATCGGCTTCAATCCAAATTTCTTTAATCCTTCTTTAGCATAAACAATTTTTGTATTTAATTCATTCTCGTCATTAATATTTTTTATTAATTGAACTCTTCCCTTTCCAATCATTGCCAAAACCAAATGTGAGAGCTGAACAAGATCACCGCTTGAACCGACAGAACCTTGAGAAGGAATTACAGGAATGATATTCTTGTTCATCATATCAACAAGCAGCTGAAGAGTTTCCAATTTTATTCCTGAATATCCGCGAGCTAAAGCATTTAAACGAAGAAGCATCATTATCTTCACAATCATCGGAGGTAAATTATCGCCGCAACCAACTGAATGGCTTAAAATCAAATTTTCCTGCAGCCTTAAAATATCTTTCTTGCTAATATTGACATTTGAAAATTCACCAAAACCGGTTGTTACTCCGTAAATCACTTCACCATTTTCAACCCATTTTTCAATTAAAGCGCGAGACTTCTTTATTTTAATTTTTGCTTTGGCAGAAATTTCAACTTGAAGGTTTTGTGATATAAAATTTTCAATTTTATCTAATGAGAGAGAGGTTCCGTCAACAACAAGTTTTTTATTTACCATAAATAATTTTTTTTATTTTTTGTGAATTTTCTTTATTTGCTTTGTAGGTAAGATGCATAACATTTTCATCGTAGCTTGTATTCAAGACTTCAGCGAGTGAATGAATTTGAGCAGCTATTTTAGAATCCTTAATATCAATATCTATTTTTTCTTCCACAAATTCTTCTTCAATTATTCCTAATATTTTATCTTTAAGTGATGAGATATTTATACCACGTTGTGCAGAAATAACAACAGCCTTATCATATTTATTCATTACAAAATTAATTTTAGATTTATCTTTAATCAAATCCACTTTATTAAATACTTTAATGATTGTCTTTTTATTTCCACCGAATTCTTTTAGAGTATCTTCAACAACTTGAATATGATCCTCATAATACTGATGTGCCAAATCAATAACATGCAAAATTATATCAGCATCTCTCACTTCATTCAGTGTACTTTTAAATGACGCAACCAAATTAGGAGGAAGTTTTCTAATAAACCCAACGGTATCGCTCAGCAATATTTTTTGATTTTTATTTAATTCCAATGAACGTGTAGTTGAATCGAGGGTTGCAAATAATTTATCTTCTGCAAAAACATCCGAAGAAGTTAATATATTAAATAAGGTAGATTTGCCTGCATTAGTATAACCGACCAATGATATTTTAATTATATCTTTTCTGCTTAAGCTTTGAGTTTCCCTCTGTGATTCAATCTTAGTTAATTTCTCTTTTAGATGACTTATTCTAGTCCGGATCATTCTACGGTCGGTTTCAATTTGTGTTTCACCCGGGCCTTTAGTTCCAATTCCGCCGTACTGCTTTGAGAGGTGAGTCCATGCCCTTGTTAGTCTTGGAAGCATGTATTGAAGCTGTGCAAGCTCAACCTGCGTCTTTGCTTCCTTTGTTTTTGCACGTGAAGCGAAAATATCTAATATCAATCCACTTCTATCAATAATTTTTTTGTTTACTAGCTTCTCTAAATTTCTAACTTGAACTGGAGTTAAATCATCATCAAATATTACAAGATCGATATTGTTTAATTCAGTAAGCTGGGCAAGTTCTTCAGCTTTTCCTTTACCAACATAAAAAGCCGGATCCATTGCATATCTATCTTGCATTACTTTAATAACGGTTTCAGCTCCCGCTGTAATAGCTAACTCTTCGAGTTCAGACAAATGTTCTTCAACGATTTCACGATTTAAATACTTAGTATTTAAAGCAACTAATATCGCACGTTCAATATGGTTATTAGAAATATCAATCATTAATATTTTTGTCCCGTTAATTTATAAATCTAAAATTAATGCCATTCAACAATTATCTTCATTCAGTCACTCTCCGCAAATGAGATTTCAATTCGCTCAAAATTAGTTTATTCTTTTGTAATTAATTCCTTCTTCGAATTTCTGGCAATTGTCATTTCAACTAAAGCTAAAATTAACGCTGCCAATAGAAAATACTTCCAAAGTTCTGAACCAAATCTTGACTGCAAAACAACTTCTGTGGGGTTTTGATTTTTATTTATTACAAAGTGTTTCCCTTTGAAGTTTATTTTTTTAAGGTAATCTTCAAGCTGCTTGTTAGTAAGATATTCCGTTGATGATTCAAGTGGATTATCGTTAACTGAAAAATCCTCTATTACTTTATCATTACTGTAAATTTTATAATTCCCGATTAAATTAGTTTTATTATAAGTTAAATAATTTAAATTTTTTGAATCTTCAAGATTTATAAATTCCTCAGTATGATCCGGTCTATCAATTTTCAATTGCGGCGAATTGATTTCCGGTAAGTGAATATTTACAGTGCTTCCGGCAATAAAATTATTTTCATTTCTATCTTTAGAGGAAAGATAATAAACAGCTTTATTCATCAATGGCACAAATATACTTTTGAGAGGAAAGTTTGACCAGCTTAAAACCGGTGCAGTATTCATTAATAATACTTTTCCTTTTCCAATTTTATAATCGCTCAGAAAAGATGAACCATCGATTAAAGAAATGATTTCATTTGCTTTTATACCGGATTTCACGTCAAAGTGAAAATATATTTCCGGCGATTCTACATTCTTCTTTTCATTACTTGAAAATATATCTTGAAATATTGGATGATTAAATTCTACTTTATCAAAAAGAATGGAATTTGTATTATCATTTAACTTTCCAACAGCTTTTGTCGGAGAAGAAATGCCTAATGCCCCTGTAATCTTTTTAAAGTTATCAATTGATGAATTTTCTCCAGGCATTAAAAATAATCCGCCGCCGCTTTCAACATAAGGCTTTAATCTGCCAATATTATTTTCAACTTCTGAACCAATTACAATTACTGCGTCATAATTTGAAAGATTAAATGATGACAATTGATTTAAATTTTTCTCAGTAATTTTAATTGGCCTGTCATTCCCGGACGCAGTTAATGCTAATTTAACAAATCGTGAATCACTATTTGAATTCGAAAATATTATTACAGGAATTTCATTAGGAATAAAAAGATTTGTATATCTTTTATTATCATAATTAATATCATCATCTTCAATTTCTGCACGTACATCTATATAGCCAGTAGATTTAACATCAGTTTCCATCGTTAAAACCTTAGTCTCTTTAGACTCAAGTGAAACACTTTGCTGGCCGCTTCTTTCGTTATTTATAAATAACGAAACAACTACATTGTCAGCAATCTTAGAAGAATAATTTGTTAATGTAATATTAAAACTTACAGGTTTCCCTTTTTCAAATATTTGCGTATTAGTTTTTAAATCATCGATCCCAATATTAAATACTTCTTTGCCGGCATAATCAAAAGTATATAGATTTATTTTGTTATTTAATAATTCACTTAAATCAGAGAATGTATTTTCATCACCTAAGCGTTTAGCTTGAAAATCTGAAAATATATAAATCTCTTTATTAAAATTTTGAGAGTTTGATAGCATTTTCCCGGCATTCACAATTGCATTATGAAGTAATCCGCTTGAATAAGAAATTTGAGCATTATCAACTTGTTTTTCCAGATCATTCAAATTTGAAGTAGTCTTTACTTGTTCGTCTGGATTAGAAAGCAAGATCAACGCAGCATCATCGCCTTCCTGCATATGCTGAATCAAATTTTTAATTGCTTCCTTAGCTTGATTAAAGTATGATCCTTTTTGATCAATCACCGACATGCTGAATGTATTATCTAAAATAAATACTGAAGTCGATTTTGCCGCTGACGTTGTCCCTCCAATCGAAACACCTTTCAAAGTTGGGCGTGCAAAAGCAGTTACTAAAAAGAGAATTATCATTACACGCAAAGCAAGCAAAAGCCATTGCTTCAATTTTATTTTGCGAATTTTATTTTTTTGCAGTTCTTTTAAAAACCTTAAAGTGCTGAACTCAACTTTTTTTAATTTTCTAAGATTAAATAGATGAATTAAAATTGGAATTGATGCAGCTAAAAGTCCAAATAAAACAGCAGGATTAAGAAATATCATATATGAAAATAGTTCTCAGGATTATAAAAATATTTTTTCGCAAAGCAATTATCGTTCAATTAAATTAGCAATAGTATTGTGAAAAATAATTTAATTGCAATAATAATAATTAACTTATAAGTTACAAGCTAAATTAATTATTAACGGAATGAAAATGAATAGCAGATATTTATCCCTCAAAATAATTTTACTGATTAGTGTAATTTTGATTTTCGCAGGCTGCGAAAGTAAACCTGATTTCACAGTTGTCAAAGGAAAAGTTCTTGCGACTGACAATAGCCCTCTTTTGAAGGCAGATGTAAGTTTAAATTACACAACCGGGGGGAAACCAATACAAACTGTTAAAGTTGATAATGACGGCAGTTATAAAATTCAAATAAAGAATGATGGAATTTTTAATTTAACTTTTTCAGGAGTTAATCACGAGGCTCTTACCCTCCCTATTTTAAATGATAACAAAGAAATTATAGGGCTCGATGTTAAACTAGAAAGTTATAAATATGTTGATAAGTTTGAAGATGTAAATATTATAGGTGACTTTAATAATTTCAGCTTTAGAACAGCACAAAGAATGAAAAAGCAAGATGATGGAACATTTACTTTAGAATTCAAAACAGACAAAGATTCATTAGCTTATCAATTACTCGGCGTAGAAAAAACCGGCAGAAGTATAAATGGAACAATGGCTGATAAATATGTATATGACGGAGGTGGAGATTACAGGTCGATTGTTGCAGTAAAAAATGGATCAGTAAAAATAGTTTTTGATCCTTCAAAAATTAAAAGAGATAATACAAAATCTGAATTTGTATTTAAAAATGATGATAGACAATCTAAATTATATTCTTTAAAAGAAGAACTTGATTCAAGAGAAAAAACTTACAGATCTGAATTAGAAAAAAATCCGGGAAAGAAACCACAGATAAATTTTTCAAATCAATTTGAAGAGATTAGTAAAGAAATTGAATCTGCAAAAAATCATTTTGAAAAAGATCTTCAGTATATTAATTATCTTCACCTTGCAAATTTAACCGGGGAAATTCCTAATAAAGAAATTGTAAATAATGCTTTTATAGATATCGAACCTTCATCCTATCTTTGGAGTATAGACCCAACCATATTGGATTTATCGCTGCAGCAAAACAAAGATTCGAATACTGATAACAAATATGAATACATAAATAAAGTTATTAATCAAAATAAAGACATGGGTGTTGTTGCTTATCTTTTATATGTGAAGATGGATAACGCTCAAAGCAATGGAAATATTGAAGAAGCTAAAAATTATCAGTCCAAACTGATAAATGATTTTGGGTATACACCTTTTGGGAAATATGCTAATTTAATTGTTGTTGATCCAAAGATCTCTGCAGGACAACCAGTTCCAAGTTTCTCTGTAAAATCTCTAAAAGATTCAAAGAAGATTTACAGTAATACCAGCATGAAGGGAAAAGTTTATCTCATTGACTTTTGGGCAACTTGGTGTCAGCCTTGCATAAGTGAAATGCCCTATCTTCATGAAGCGTATAAAAAATATCATGATAAAGGATTTGAAATTCTCAGCCTTTCATTTGATCAACAAGAAGGAGATATTAATAAATTTAGAAATGCTAAATGGCCAATGCCTTGGGATCATAGTTTTGTAGTCAATGGATTTAAAAGTGATTTAGCAAAAGATTTTCAAGTTGCAGGTATTCCAAAACCAATTTTGGTTGACAAAGATGGAAAAATTATTGCCACTGAAAACCAGGTTAGAGGGCAAAGCTTATTAGATGAATTAGGCAAAGTGTTTTCTAATTGATATCTTTTTTATGGAGTCACTAATATATTCTTGACAAATGTAAATAAATAAATTATATTTGTGTTGTAACACATTAAATGTTTTCATTATGGGTGAAGTACTTAAAAAAAGATTGAAGCAAACAAAATTTGAAAGTGAAGCGCAAGAAGCGACGCTTAATTTATTAGTAGCTGCAAATTATCTTAGGACTAAACACGAAGAGGTTTGTTTTAATCATAATATAACTGGATCTCAGTACAATGTTTTAAGAATATTAAAAGGCATCTACCCTGATGGATATCCGAGATGTGAGATAATTCAAAGGATGGTGGACCCTAGCCCAGATGTTACAAGACTTATAGATAGATTAGAAAAAGAAAGATTAGTTGAAAGATTTACTTCAAATGAAGACAGAAGGCTTTCAATTTCTAGGATTACTCAAAAAGGAATCACCTTGCTTGAAGAAATGAAACAAGCAATTAAAAATACTAATGACTTAGTCAGTTCAAGACTATCTAAGGAAGATTGTTTGAAACTTTCAGAATTGTGCGAAAAATTATATAAAGAAGATAATTAAAAATTTTTGTTATGATATGTGTTATAACATATAGTGTTATAACAAATTAACTAAAATGATAAATAAAATAGAAACAAATGGAGGCTATATGAACTCAAAAAATAATTTAATTCAAAAACTTTTTTTAACTGATGAAAAAGTACATATCACATTTTTAAGACTGGCTGTTGGTATCGTAATGTTCCCTCATGGTGCTCAAAAACTGCTCGGATGGTTTGGCGGATATGGATTCCATGGAACAATGGGATTTTTTACTTCCTCACTTGGTATACCAGAGATCTTTGCATTTCTTGCAATTGTTGCAGAGTTCTTCGGCTCCATAGCTCTCATAACAGGATTTCTTTCGCGAATTGCAGCTTTTGGTATTGGAATAAATTTACTTGTTGCTGTTTTTATGATTCATATTCATAATGGATTCTTTATGAACTGGGCTGGTAATCAAGCTGGAGAAGGTATTGAATATTTTATTTACGCAATTACATTAAGTGCGATAATAACTGTACTCGGTGGTGGAGCTTATTCAATTGATTCTTTAATCGCTAAACGATTAGGTGAGAAAAGAATTAAAGAGTATAAACTTCAGCACTCAAGTTAATTTGAATAATAATGTTGAACTTATTGAAAAAATTAATAATTCAGAAGATGTTGAATTGAAAATTGCTTAGCTTGCATTTCATTTACTATATAAAAAAGGCTGCCATAAAAATTATGGCAGCCTTTTAATTTTTAAATTATATAAAATATTATTTCTATTTATTCTGCGCTGCAATTAAATTTAAAGCACTGCCCGCTTTGAACCATTCTATTTGAGCAGAGTTAAAAGTTTGGTTTAACATTATTTCATCTTTTGTACCATCTTTATGTTTTACAATCATTTTAACTTGTTTATCTGGGGCAATTGATGATACTAGTAAATCAATTTTATCTTCTTCTTTAATCTTATCGTAATCACTTTGATTTGCAAATGTTAAAGGAAGCATTCCTTGTTTTTTCAGATTAGTTTCATGAATTCTTGCAAAGCTTTTTACAATTATTGCTCTGCCGCCTAAGAATCTAGGCTCCATTGCAGCATGTTCGCGGCTAGATCCTTCCCCATAATTTTCATCTCCAATTACAACCCAATCATGCCCGTGTTTTTTATATGCGCGTGCAACTTCAGGAATGGACTTATAGTCACCTGTGAAAATAGTTTTTAACTTTCCCTGCATCATTAGTGTAGGCATTTATTGCACCTATAAACATATTGTTGGAAATATTATCAAGGTGTCCGCGAAATCTTAACCAAGGGCCAGCCATTGAAATATGATCGGTTGTGCATTTACCTTTTGCTTTTAGAAGTACAGGCATATCAATTAAATCTTTTCCATCCCATTTCTTAAAAGGCGTTAACAATTGCAGTCTTTCACTGTCAGGCTTTACAACGACTTCTATATTTGAACCATCTTTTGCAGGCGCTACAAATCCTTCCTCTCCCCTATCAAAACCGGAAGGCGGTAATTCTTCGCCAGTGGGCGGATCTAATTTAACTTTTTCACCTTTTTCATTTTCCAATTCATCTGTTAAAGGATTGAATGATAATTTACCTGCAATAGCTAAAGCCGTTGTAAGTTCAGGACTGGCAACAAAAGCCAAAGTCTCGGGATTACCATCATTTCTTTTAGCAAAATTTCTATTGAATGAAGTTACAATAGTATTTTTTTCTCCGGTTTTAATATCAACTCTTTTCCACATTCCAATACAAGGTCCACAGGCATTTGCTAAAACAAGTCCGCCGAAATCACTTAATGTTTTTAATTGTCCGTCTCTTTCAATAGTAGCACGTACTTGTTCAGAACCAGGTGTGATTGTGAATTGTGATTTAGCCTTCAAGCCTTTTGCTAAAGCCTGTTTAGCAATGCTAGTTGAACGATCGATATCTTCATAAGATGAATTAGTGCAGCTCCCTATTAAAGCCACTTTAATAGTATCAGGGAAATTAAATTCTTTAACTGCATCTTTCATTTTTGAAATTGGTATTGCTTTGTCAGGACTAAAAGGACCATTTAAATGAGGTTCTAATTCGCTTAAATTAATTTCAATAACCTGATCAAAATATTTTTGCGGATTTTCAACAACTTCTTTATCTGCAATTAACTCATCAGCTATTCCTTCTGCTAATGAAGCAACATCAGCACGATTTGTAATTTTTAAATATGCAGACATTTTTTCATCAAACGGAAAGATAGAAGTTGTAGCACCTATTTCCGCACCCATATTGCATATTGTTCCTTTTCCGGTAGCTGAAATTGAAGAAGTTCCTTCTCCAAAATACTCGACTATTGCTCCAGTACCGCCTTTAACTGTTAGTATTCCTGCCAGCTTAAGAATAATATCCTTAGCCGAAGTCCAACCTGACATCTTTCCAGTTAATTTCACACCGATTAATTTGGGCCATTTTAATTCCCAGGGCATGCCTGCCATAACATCAACAGCATCAGCGCCGCCCACACCAATTGCAATCATTCCCAAACCACCCGCATTGGGAGTATGAGAATCTGTTCCGATCATCATTCCGCCTGGGAATGCATAGTTTTCTAAAACAACTTGATGAATAATTCCTGCACCGGGTTTCCAAAAGCCTATCCCATATTTTCTTGAAATGCTCTCTAGAAAATCATATACTTCCTTATTTTCTTCTGTCGCACGAAGAAGATCATCTTTTGCACCAACCTGCGCTTGAATTAAGTGATCGCAGTGGACTGTTGATGGAACAGCAGTTTCTTTTTTATTTGCAGACATAAATTGAAGCAATGCCATTTGTGCTGTAGCATCCTGCATTGCAACGCGGTCCGGGGCTAGTTCAGAATAATCTTTTCCTTTTTTTAATTCACTTTTTACTGGTTCCCATAAATGAGTGTACAAGACCTTCTCGGTAAAAGTCAGAGGCCTATTCAAAATTTTTCTAATTCCCGCCAGTTTGTCTCTGTATTGTGAATAATTCTTTTTTATCATATCAATATTTGCAGCCATTATAGATCCTTAAATTTAAGTTTTTAATTTTTATTGATTGTTCTTAAAATAATAAAATAAGAATAAATTTGCGTAACCATTTTTTATATATTACTTGAGTTTATTAAGTTTATTTTAATTTAATTTAAACTTCTGAATTGATTCCAGTATTGGAGAAAGTTTTATGAAAAAAACCTCAATTTTAATAGTAGATGACGAAGAAAATTATTTAATAATTCTGAAGGAGCTTTTACATGAAGAAGGCTATGATGAAGTTATAACTGAAAACAGATCTAAAAATGTACTTTCTATTTTAAAAGAAAACGATATTGATCTAATACTTTGTGATGTTAATATGCCTGAAATGGATGGACTGGAATTACTTGAAGAAGTAACTCAGTCTTATCCTAAAATTCCGGTTATCATGATAACTGGAATGGATGACGTAGACACAGCATTAAAAACTATAAAGCTTGGAGCTTATTACTACATTACAAAACCGCCTGATACGGATAAATTGTTTCTTACAATTAAAAGAGCTCTTGAACAAAGACTACTTCAACTTGAAAGAGATTCACTTCGATCTACAGCAATTAGTTCTGAAAAAAAAGAAGTGGTATTTCAAGATATTATTACAAATTCCCCTGTTATGTATAAAGTTTTTGAACTAGTTGAAATATTCGCTCCAACCAATGAAACAGTATTAATTATGGGTGAAACTGGCACCGGGAAGGACTTAATTGCAAATAAGATTCATTTACTTTCACCAAGGAAAGACAAACAATTTGTTGTTGTGAATTTGGCATCGATAAGTTCTTCTTTATTTGAGAGTGAATTATTTGGACACAAAAAAGGATCATTCACCGGTGCTATGAATGAAAAAATTGGATATTTTGAAGAAGCAAATGGCGGCACCATTTTCTTAGATGAAATTGGCGAACTGCCTTTTGAACTTCAAGGTAAGTTATTAAGGGCAATTCAATATAGTGAGATTTATAGGATTGGAAATCCAAAACCGATCAAATTAGATATACGAATTATTGCCGCAACCAATAGAGATTTGGCGGAAGATGTCAACAACAAAAAATTTAGAGCTGATCTTTATTATAGGCTGAATAGAGGATTTATCAAATTGCCCCCTCTCAGAAAACGCGGTGATGATGCAATACTTTTAGCAAATCATTTTTTGGAAATTGGGAATAAAACATATAATAAAAATATTCCCGGATTTTCTGAAAATATATTACTTTCCTTGAAGAAATATTCTTTCCCCGGGAATGTTAGAGAACTTGAAAACTTGATATTAAATTCAGTTGCAAAAAGTGAAAACAATAAGCCTATTGAAAAGATAAATTTTGATACTAATAATCTAAGAATTAGCGCAGATGAAAATGTATTAACGGATTTTGAGAATATGGATATAAATCTATTAACAATTGATGAAGCTGTAAAAGTTCATATTAAAAAAGTTATGAATTATACAAATGGGAATGTTCAAAAGGCTGCATTGATATTGGGTGTTAGCGAAAGAACATTGCAAAGAAGGTTGCAACAAATACGTAACAATTCTCAACAATAGGAACAACAAATGTCAGCTATGTCATAACTGACGTCAATATTGTCGCCGCAATTTTTTGTTCAAAATATTTCCTTCTAATTTATTATAAAATCTAAACTTCAATTATAATATTCGTACGGCATATTAGTTGCAAATATTAACGTAAAGTTTATAATAGGAGTCAGAAATGTCATTTATTCTTCTTTACGTTTTATTCGGGATTTTAGTTGGTGCTGTAACTTTATTCTTTTTGAAATCTTCACCAAAGGGCTGGGAAGATAGCGAAGGTTTCCATTATGGAAGTTTACCTGAAAACGAAGTTTCACAAACTCAAATTGTTAGATCAAAACCAGCAGCTGAATTAGGTTATAAATTAAGACAAGTTTAGTAAAAAAATATTTTTAAGATATAGTTCATAAAATTAAAAATGAGAAATTTGCAATATATAGACAGAAATAACGAAGAATGGTCAATTGAAAAGGGGGATTGGCTTGGATATCAGTATGAGGATGATAAAATTCTAAAAACTAAAGATAAAAGAAAAAAGATAGTTATCCTTTTATTGTTTTTACCAATTTTAATAATACTAACCACAATTACTCTTTAAGATTAAGTTCGTTTTTAGTTCTGCTAATATTAAGATAAGATTGATAATAAGTTAAATTATATCAAACTATATAATTTAGGAGGTTAATAAAATGCAGACATATTCCCCGATTTCAAAAGAAGAACTTTATAATGAATGTCTTGACTTCTGTTTACCAGTTAACAGAATGGATAATTCGAGCACTTTAAAAAATTATCTTAATGCAGCTTACGATGAAGTTAAGGTTTTTGATGATACAATTCAAAACCCATCTCCCGATACTTTTAATCTTGATGAAGATCCGATTTATATAGGCAAGAAAAGAGTAAACTTCGGATATTTATTAGGTAAGATTTTTTCTATGTTTTAATTTAATAATTTTTTAATCATCAAAAAGAAACATCATCGTTCCTGATAAACAAAAGAATAGCAGAATGAGGAACGATTAAAAACTTTTCCTTTTCAAATTCAATTTCAAACGCTTCCTTCCTTAAAAATATTGCCAAGTCACCTATTTTAGCCTGCAGTGGAATATACTTAACTAGTTCTTTTGATTCTTTCCATGGTTCATCTTCGATATTTACAGCAGTTGCATAACCGGGGCCGACTTTAATTACATAGCCGCTTTGAATTTTTTCTTTCTCAACAACTCCTGGAGGTAAAAACAAACCACTGTCGGTTTTATTAGTTTGTTCTTCAGGTCTAATTAATACCCGGTCTCCAACGACTATAAATTTATTTATATTTTTCAATTGTAATTCCACAATTCTTCTCTTTTTATAATATGTAAAAAAAACAATGTAAAAATAAAAAATTTTCATGGAAATGTTAATCCATAAAAATTTGAATCTTATTTGTTAAATCATTTTGAATTAGTTTAATGGTTTTCTATTGCCATTTAATTATTTTTATTATCAAAATAAATCAGCTTATTAAATAATCTCTCAATAATAAAAACAACAAGAAAATATTTTTAGCAAATATTAGATATAGTTATCAGTACTTATTGTTAATTTAACAAGCGCATGAAAAAAGTTTTGTTCATTACATATTTTTGGCCGCCTTCCGGCAAAGCTTCGGTGCATTGGCCTTTTTATATTATTAAACATCTCCCAGAATTCGATTGTGTACCATCAGTATTGACGACTACAGAAGATAATTTTTCACATCCAGATATAAGTCTTTTAAATGAAATTGATCCGAATCTAAAAGTTATTAAAGCAAAAGCATGGGAACCATTTAATATTTATAGAAAATTTTTAGGCAAGAAAAAAGATGAACCTTTGATTGCTTCAGAAACTATTTCTTTAACTAATAATAGTTTTAATCATCGCTTATCCATCTGGATAAGAATGAATTTATTTATACCTGATGCTCGAATTGGATGGTATTTCTCTGCTGTAAAAGCAGGTAACAATTTTTTAAAGAATAATCCGCAAGATGCAATAATAACTATTGGGCCCCCCCACTCTGCTCATTTAATTGGAAAGAAACTAAGTAGAAAATTTAATGTACCTCATATCCCAGTGTTTATTGATCCATGGACAAATATCATATATTATAAAGATTTTAAAAGAAGTAAACTAACATTAAAAATAGATAATCATTTAGAGAAAAAAGTTCTAGAAAATGCTACTAAAGCAATATTCATTACTGAAACAATGAAAGATAACTATGTGCAAAAATATCCTAGGGTTAAGGATAAATCACATATTCTTTATTGGGGATATAATGAAGAAAAGTTTGTAAACAAAGAAAAGAAGATTCAAGATGAAGAAAAGACCATACTTCATGCAGGGAATATCTTTGATTATCAAAACCCAAAAAACTTTTGGAAACAAATTATTTTGGAAATAAAAAAAGGCGCAAAACTAAGATTAAAATTTATTGGAACTGTAAGTCCTGGAATAAAAAAATCACTTCATGAAACTGGTTTAGATGAATATATATCCTATTTAGGCTTTCTTCCGTACGACCAGATGGTAGATGAGTTATTAAAAGCTTCATATTTATTAGTTTGTGCAACTGAACCAAGACATGTACCCGGAAAGTTATTCGAATATTTAAGGACTGGAAATAAAATTATTGCATTCGGTGATGATAATTATGAAGTTGGAAATATATTGAAAGAGTCAAACGCAGGTATGATTTTCAAATATTCTGAAGATGCTCATGAGATGTTTTTAAATGAAAATAATTTCAAAACAGATTTAAATTATGTAAAACAATTTGATCGAAGAAATATTGCAAAAGATTTAAGTGAAATTATAAAGAGCTAAGATTAAATGAAATCTTAACTCTATATTTAAATAAAAAGAATAACTTTAGATTAAAACTTATTAAAAGTCAAAAATCCAATTTCTGTTGGATATGCTGAACTATTATAATACACTCTATAATTATTATCTGTTTTTAGCAAGTAAGGAGAAATTGGGCGTGAAGTCCAGTTGTTTGCGGAATTACTACCAAGAAAATATGGATTATTTTTATCTTTCATCCAATGGATGCCATCTACAGAAGTCGCTTTGCCAAATCCCATATTGCTATCAAAATAGTTCATATAGATCATTTCAAATCTACCAGATTCATAAATTACTGAAACAGAACAAGTTCCTGTCCCCTCCCAATCTTCTGTTGCATAAAGAATTGGATTTCCTTGGTATTTAGTCCAATGTATTCCATCAACAGAAGTTGCTAAACCTTCACGGAAGCCAGTTGATGATGAATACCCATGATAATACATATAATAAAGACTGTCTTTTTTGACTAATGAATTTGAATTGATACTATATTCCCAACCACTTCCATAACAAATAACAGGTGAAGGATATTTCTCCCAATGTATACCATCCGATGAAGTCGCTAAACCTATTTGTCCTTGCTGATGAGCTTCTACAGCACCGCTGTAATACATTTTATAAGTCCCATTTTCTTTAATAACGGGGCCATCCGATACATAAGATTCATCCCAGGTTCCATTTTGACCACTAGGCTTGAGAACCGGTTCTTCTCCTATTTTGGTCCAAGATATTCCATCAGTGGATTCAGCATAGCCAACTGATCCTACTCCATTGCTCTCAAGATTTTTGTACCACATTTTGTAAGTGCCATTATCGATTAATATACGAGGATACTGTACACCTTGAACCCCATAATTTGATCCAGAATTTGTAAGGACAGGATTATTTTTATAATCTGTCCAGGTATAACCTTGTAATTCCCCCCAGGTAACAAAAATATAGACACTGCCAGTTCCATTTCCTGTTGGAACTAAAGTTAAATTAATTTCTGTTAAAATATTAGCTTGAACATTTACGTCACTCTCTCCTGTATAAATTACAATGCTATCTTTATTTATTGCATCTACCTTTAAATGCCATGCCCCTGCAGCAATTGCTTGAAAAGAGATATCGGCAGTTGAATCTGAAAGTAAATTCAGAGTACCAATTAAAGTTTCATAATTGTCTCTAGTTAAATAAGCTATTACAGCAACTACATTGGAAGGTGCATTTGTCTTATCAATTTTAAATGAAACGCTACCGCTTGATGAATCAGAAGGTGTTACAATTTTATCATTTGAACAACCAAATGTTAAAATTAACATAAGAGCTATAGAAATTATTATCGATGCTCTCATAATCTTACCCCATAATTATTTTTATTTAATTTGAATTCGAAATTATATTCTTTATAAAATATATTAATTTAATTTTCTAGTCACACAAATCGACCAATTCGAATTATTAAAATCAATTCCGGTATAGTAAATCCTGCTTTCATTTTCTACTTTAATAAAGTATGGAAAGGAAATCTTTAACCAATTTTTGTTACAATCTTGTGTTCTAAAAAATGGTTTGCTTGAACTTTTTACCCAATTAAAACCATCTTTAGAAAATGCAGACCCAAATCCTGTATTTGTCTGGGTTTGTTGAACTGAACCTTGATAAACCATTTCAAATTGATTTTTCTCATAAATTACATTAGGAAATCCAATCCCGTCTCCTTCCCAATCTTTATCATAAGTCATAACTGGGTTCCCCGAATATCTTTCCCAATTAAATCCATCTTCAGAAGTTGCTACCCCGATTTTACAATTATATCCTAAACCTCCTGTATAGAATAAATAATATATTCCATTTCTTTTTACAATTGATTGCGGCCTAATAACATAATCCCAGCCATTTCCGCTCAGAACTGGATTGCCACTATATTTTTTCCAATTTATCCCATCAGTTGAAGTTGCCAATCCTACAGGCCATACTCCATTTTGATCTGACCAACCAGAGTAATACATTTTGTAAATTTCGTCTTCTTTTATAACTGGACCTGGGGAAACATGATGTGAATCCCATCCTCCTGTTGTACCCGGAAGTAAAATAGGATTTTGGCTATATTTTGTCCAAGTCAATCCATTTTTAGAATAAGCATAATAACCATAGGCAGAGCCACTTATACCAATGCCTGAGAACCACATTTTGAAACCATTATCTTCATTCAATACAAAACTTGCTCCTACTCCATATTCATCATAGAATGAACTGTCCTTTGTAATTATAGGATTGTTTATAAAGTCACTCCAATTAGAAGATAAGTCACCCCATGAAACGTAAATATATACACTACCAGTACCGCTACCAGTTGGTGTTAATATCAAATGGACTTCTGTTAATACGTTCTCCTCAATTTGAATATCACTCTCTCCAGAATAAATTACAACACTATCTTTATTTACTGCATCAATCTTTAAATGCCAAGTTCCCACTGGAACAGATTGAAATGATATTTCCGCTGCAGAATCTGATAACAAATTTAAATATTCACTAAGAGTTTGATAATTGTCCTTCGATAAATATGCTATCACTGCAACAACATTAGAAGGAGCATTTGCTTTATCTGTTTTAAGTGAAACACTTCCATTTGAAGAATTTGAAGTGGATGCAATATTGTTCTTATTTGAACAACTAGTTGCTAATAATAATATTAAAAGATATAAAAGAATATTGAGAGATTTCATAATAATTCACCCGATATTATTATAAATAATTAATATAGAATTATATCTACCATGATTAAACATTCAAAATAATAAATCTTGTTACTTATAAATCATACCTATCTTCAGAGCACCATCAATCGTACTTCCTGTATAATAAATTAAAAATTGCCCATTAATTTTTCTCCAGAATGGATATGAAATTTTGTAACACCACTCGTTATAAACATCCTTTAATTTAAAAAATGGATTATTAGATTTTTTCTCCCAATGAATTCCATCTTGAGAAATCGCGATTCCAAATCCATTTCCCAAAGCATTCATGTATATCATTTTATATTGATTATCATCATAAATAACAGATGCATTACCAATACCAGTAGATTCCCATTCTATATCAGATTTTAAAATTGGATTCCCTTCATATTTTGTAAAATTAATTCCATCTTCAGAAATTGCCAACCTTACATCATAATAAGGATAATTTCTTGAACCATAAAACAAATAATATTTACCATTTATTTTTAATATATCGTTAGGCCAAATTTGATATTCATTATCACTTGCAAAAAGTATGGGGCTTGCATATTTAGTCCAGTGTACTCCATCTGTTGATGTTGTAAGTCCAATATTCCATTGTCCATATTCATTCGAAAAGCCCAGATAATATAATTTATATACTCCATCTTCTTTAATTATAGCACCAGATTGTACAGAATGTGAATCCCAAGAATTAAAGTTCCCTACATTAACAATAGGAGAATTATAGCCTAACAGCCAATTTATACCGTCTTTAGAAACTGCATACCAAATATCAGCTACAGCTGAATTGTATCCACTTGTAAACCACATTTTATAGATTCCATCTTCATAGATTACTTTAGGATGAAATACTCCGTAAGGATTATCTGGAATAATTGATGGTTTTAACAACGAATTACCAGGATAATCAGTCCAAGAAGAATTTATATTTTCTCCCCAGGTTACAAAGATATAAACGCTACCTGTCCCATTTCCTTTTGGAATTAAAGTTAAACTAACTTGAGTTAAAATATTTTCTTGAACCTCTACATCACTTTCACCTGAATAAATTACAACACTATCTTTATTTATAGCATCAACTTTTAAATGCCATTTTCCGATCGGAATTGATTGAAATGAAATGTCCGCTGCAGAATCGGATAAAATATTTAAAGATCCACTTAATGTATCATAGTTTTCCCTTGTTAAATAAGCAATCACCGCAACAACATCAGACGGTGCATTTGCCTTATCTATACCAAGAGATATGCTGCCATGGGAACCATCAGCATTGGACGAGACAACATTATCCTTAGAACAACCCACTACTAATATTAACATTAAGAAAATGGATAAAATAATAGAAGATTTCATAATACGACCTCCCTATTTTAGATACTGTTTTTATGTATTAGAATATAAAAACTATTTATAAATTAGAAACATCTGAAAAATTAATTGACATTAATAAAAGATTTAAATACCATTGGCAAAAAAAGAGAAAGAAAAAATGCGCAGCAATAAAATCCATAATATAGACTTATTTACATCTGCAGCCAATGATACATTTAGCAAACATATAAAAACTCAAAGCAAACAAGCTTTAGAAATAATAAAATCGAAAATAAATTGGCCAAAACTATTGGAACCAATAGAAGAGATTATAGACAAAGAAAAACAAAACAACTCACCGGCTGGTAGAAAAACAATTGGCCTACTTGTAATTCTTAGATGCTTCATATTGCAAACTATCTATAATTTGTCTGATCCAAGATTAGAAGAAGAAATAGCTGATAGGAGAAGCTTTCAGATATTCCTTGAACTGAGCAGTGAAGATTCAATCCCAGATGAGACCACCATTTGCAGATACCGGGAGATGTTTGCCCGCTTAGGATTAGATAAAAAACTATTTACGGAATTTAACAAACAGCTTAAATCATTGAATCTGATAGTTGGTAAAGGGACAATAGTTGACGCAACAATTAAACAAGCACAAGCAGCTTCCAAAAGTAATAGAGATAAAGATGCCGATTATACTAAAAAGCGAGGTAAAACTTACTACGGTTATAAAGGACATATCGCAATTGATGAGGACAGTGAGATAATAACAAAGCTGGAGTTTAGCAAAGCTAGTATTCACGATTCAAGAGCCTTTGATAAGTTAGTGGACTATACAGAGCAAGCCGTCTTTGCCGACAAGGGTTATGCAAACAAATCCAGAAGAAAGAAACTGGAGAAGAAAAATATTTTTGACGGTATCTTAGCAAAGGGTTACCGGAACAAACCTTTGAGTCAATCTGAAAAGAAGCTTAACAAATTGCTGTCAACTGTTAGGAATAAAGTTGAAAGGCCATTTGCATATATGAAACGAATCCTTAATTACCAAAGGTGCAGTTATTACGACCTAAATAGAAATCGGTTTGAATTTATAATGGCCGCATTAGTTTACAATATTAGAAAACTGATATCTGCTGCCAGCTAAATAATCTGAATACTATTTTCATACTTGAGTGGTTGAGCTTTCAATATGTCAAAGAACTAAAAAAAGCATTGTAACAGTTAAAAGATTAAAATCAAAAATAATTTTTTAAGATGATTTTTTAACCACTTATAACAAATATCTTAATTTTTCAGATGTCTCAAATTAATAATTGTGAAATATTTTAACTAAAAATATTAAGTTGAAATATTTTTGACATTATTTAAGAAATATCATTTTTCTCACCGCGTTAAATTCATTTGAACCATCTGTTGGATTAGCATGAATGGAATAAAAATAAATTCCAGATGCTACATTACTCGCAGTCCATTCGAACTGATGAAAACCTTCTGAATTAATATTTAGATTGTATTCTTTTATCATCTGACCTAAGACATTAAAAATTGTAATATTTACATTACTTTCTTTCAACAAAGAAAAAGATATCATTGTAGAAGGATTAAAAGGATTCGGGTAATTTTGCATCAATTCAAAATGATTTATTATTTGCTCATCTTTTTTTGATCCTGTAACAACAGTTTGTTGATCTCCGGTTCTCTGATTATTCCCAAGATAAGTTGGCCACTCTAAATTAATATTTGATGCTTTTTTATCTAAACCACTAGCTTCGGTTTTCATGATGTAAAGAGAGCCATAGATAGTACCGACAAGTAATAAATTACTTTTAGTGATCAGAGTTGGAGCGGATATTGGGGTATAAATATTTAAATACCAAATTAAAGAACCACCAGAACTAAATGCAAAAATATTTCCAGCATCATTCCCTACAAATATAGTTGAGCCATCAGAAGAAATTGAAGCCGTACTTTTTATTGATGAATGGGTATTGTATTTCCATATTAAATCTCCAGACTTAGAGATTGAATAACAATATCCATCACTCGAACCAATAAAAATCTGTCCATTTTCTCCAATAACAGGTGCCGAATATATTCCCCCCTCAGTCTTAAATTTCCAGAGAAAGTTACCATCTTCATCTAATTTATACAGGTACCCATCTTTCGATCCAAACACAACACTATGATCTGTTCCTATAGCTGGTGAAGCAACAATTTCATCTGCAGTTAGATAGCTCCAAAGTGAATCTCCATTAACTGTGACAGCATATATTTTTTTGTCTTTACTTCCCAAAAATATCTTCCCATTATTACTGATAATTGGAGATGCAGCCAATTCACCATCAGTTTGAAAACTCCATTTTATTTTGCCGTCATAGGATATTGCAAAAAGTCTACCTGTAGTTAACCCAACAAGAATTTCATTATCCTTATAAAATGTAGGTGATGAGACGACAACACCTCCCATAGCTATATCCCAATTAGGTTCACCAAGATAATTGAAAGAATACAATCTAGTATCTGAAGAAGTCGCAAAAATATTATTTTCGTCACTAACAGTCACAGTAGATTGTATATTCCCTCCAGTTAAAAAAGTCCACTGAACATGACCAAGAGAATCGAATTGATAAACTCTATCATCAGCAGAACTTGTAAAAAATGTATTATCATCAAGCTCACTTATTGCAGAATATATTGGGCCATATGTCAATAGTCTTGCAGCATAAACAGAGATTAAACTAGAATCTTTACTAACTGCTCCCGAATCATTCCTTAAAGTAAGAACCAAATATTGGCTGCCGGTCGGAAGTTTAATGATTGGATTTATTCCCGTAGCTAATGTATCCGCTCCAACAGACCATGTGTATGATAAATTTTCTCCTGTACTTAAACTTGCATCAACTTCATTAGCTGCAAGTCCTTGATATAGACTATCTATCCAAACATTATTTGTATGAAAAATTGCATGAACTGTATTATTTGGAAACCATTCGGCTCCATAAATGTTCCCATTGTTTCCATTTCCGCTTAAATCATGAATAATATTCCCCTCATCTTCATTCATCGGCCAATATGCAACTAAACCTTGTTCGTTTTGAGGATTAAGTGATTTGTTCATCTTCTCCTGAATTTCCGCTTGACTTAATGCTCGATTCCAAAGTTGAACATTAGAAATGCCTCCCTTAAAGTATTGATTAAATAGTCCAGGATAAACCCCTATAATAAAAGGTTCTGAATCACTCCCAATGCTACCTTGCACATTGCTTTGTGCTTGAATATTTCCATTAATATATAGTTTAAAATTATTTTCGGTTAAGGAAGAGTCGTATGTCATTGAAATTTGATACCATTTATTTAATTCAATTGTAGAGTCCGAGAAAATTGTATGCGATCCATTTATCCAAACTAAACCTCTAATTTTATAATCAGGAGTAATTTTTAAAGCATAATTATTTTCATAATAATTGCCACACCAGATTAGTGATTGCCAAGAATTAACAATATCAGTTTTAAAAGAAATGCTGAGTGTTAGTTTTGTGCTAGGTCTCAGCACCTCATTATAACCACAATTAATATAATCACTATTACCATTAAAGGTTAAATACTTGGAAGGAGTTTGTGAAAATGATTCTGATGTAAATAATAAAACTATTTGAATTAATAGGAATAAGAATAAATATTTGAATTTGAATATTGCGGATATCATATAATCCCCTTTTTTTATTTATAATTTAAGGTACAAATTTCTAATTTTCAATAAAAAATTTAAATATTTAGAATATCAATATTTATACCAAATAAAGCATATACATCTAGCAGCAATGATATTTTAATTATTAACTATTTTCTTATAAATACCTAAGTGTTTATTTGCTATAAAAGACGGATTAAAATCTTTTTCTACTTTTAGTCTGGCATTTTTTCTTAATTCTTTGAAAATATTCCTATTTTGAATCATCCATAATATTCCATTCATAAAATCTTCCACAGATTTTTCATTTGCCAAATATCCATTTTTTTTATGTTCGACCATTTCTGGAATTCCGCCTACATTAAAAGCGACAACAGGAGTTCCACAAGATAAGGATTCAAGCACCGTGTTTGGTAAATTATCTTCAAGTGAAGGGCCAAGAAAACATCTGCAGAATTATAATATTCTGCAATATTTTCGTCATCAATTATTCTTCCGACTGCATTAATTTTGCAAGGTAATTCTTGCAACCAGGTTTTTGAATAGCTACCTAAAACTAAAAGTTCAATCTCGTCAGATAATTCAGGATATTTTTTTAAAAGTTCTATGAGACTTTTTTTAAGATAAATAAATCCTTTGCGTTCTTCATCAATAGATAATGAAACAAAGATTATTATAAATTTTTCATTAGATAAGTTGAGCTTTTTGCGAACCGCTTCTTTATGAAGAGGTTTATAAATATTCATATATAAAGTATTGTGAAGTGGAAATACTTCTTTTTTATTCAATGCGGGAGTATCACTTGCAATACCTCCCAGCCATTCACTGCAAGTTAAAAATGTAATATTAAGATTATTAAAAATTATTTTTTTTTTATTTAGATTTGAAAAAGAAAAATCATTATTAGAAGGATAATTTAGATATGGGCACTGACCGCATGAATCCAAATATTTTTGACAACCTGCACTATAGTGACATCCTCCAGTGAAAGCCCACATATCGTGAAGAGTCCAAAATATTGGTTTATTTAATTTTCCAAGTTCTAACAACGAATTTAATGAGAGATATCCTTCATTTATCCAATGCAAATGAATGATATCTGCTTGTTTAATTAAGGTATTTGTTGTTATATCGGTACCTACTTTTCCGAATGAAAATCTACCTTTTTTAGTTTTTGTAAAAATTTTCATTTGAAGAAGATCAATAAGCATCCTAAAATTTGTTGTCTGTTTTTTTAAATAATTAGTGTTTATGGAAAAAACATTTTTATCATTGCTAAATTTTCGCTGGACTAACATTTTTGAATCAACGCCAATATCCTGTAAGGCCTTTGACAAAGCAAAAGCCGCTTTGGGTGCACCTCCTTTTATATCCGCATTGACAACATGTACAACTTTCACAGCTTTACAACGCTTTCTTTATCTTAGTAATAATTGATGGAAAAAATTTCAGTTTATAAATTTCTTTTTTAATTAATGAAGAGGAATATTTTTCAAGTTTTAAGAAAAAAGGATCATTAAACTTTTTATATCCGGTTTTTGCAACAGTTAATGCAAATGTATGTTGATGTTCAATTTCTGCAAACAACCAGCTAAGTAAAAATTCTCTTATCATAAAATTAGAATTTAATTCCATATTATTTATAAAGGTAATCTCTGCCCAGCATGAAGCAATCTTTTGTGATTCCTTTAAAAACTTATAATAGAGATTGTTGCTAGATAATTTATAGAAATCTGTATGTGAAATCTTTGGAGTTCCTTTAACAATAAAATCAGAAATCCAAAAATCCATTATGTCCATGTATTCTAAAATAGAATATAATCTATCTTCATTTTCATAGGCGTTAATGAACCCGGGTTCAAACTCTGCAACTATAATTTTTTTTCTAATTTCTTCGTCTATATTTTTAAATAATCTTAAATCAACCCCTTGTGAATCCGATTTAAACCAATCAATACTATTAATATTTAATTGTTTCAAAATAGAATTCAATGCAACGGTTTTAGTTTTTTTAATTTTTTCAATTTCAAATAAAGGAGCAAATAGTAATTTGTTTAATCCATCTTTATTAGGCTTTAATAAACTTGAACAGTATGGAGATTTTGTTAGATAAAAATCAGAAGAATTGCTATCATAATCAGATACAATGCAATTGAAAGTATAAAGCTTTTTAAAGTTATTATTTTCTTCTTCTTTGACAATAAAGTCCCTATCGTCTGCGTCAAATGCAATACAGATTGCATATTTTGAAAATAATTTCCATTTTTTATGGATTGTTTCTGAAGCGCCAATATCAATTAACACAGGCGGGTTTAATTGTAATTCTTCTCTCTCAAATATTTTTTTTATAATCGATTTCAATTTTTAGGTTACTCTAATATTTATAAGCGAATATAACTAACTGCATATCCATTGAAGGATTAACCTTACTCTTTTTATTTATTAAAGGACTCACCCGCTGTTCATCAGATTTTATGAAATACCTAAAGTTATTCTCAGTAAGAATATTAAGTATTTTATCCAAGTGCTGATCATGGTTTAGATATGAATGATATTCAATAAATATATTTTCTACTTTCCTTAAACTTTCACCACAATCTTGTATTACTTCAACTTCAGCACCTTCAATGTCAATTTTTAATAATTCAATAGATTCTTCCCTATCAATAAAATCTTTTAATCTAATTGATTCAACTTTCATTTTATTTGTATTACTATATATAGAACCAGAGTCTGCACCTTCAGCACCAAATTCGATTCCGTTTTCATTAATCCAAACAGCTTTTGAATAAACTTCAACATTACTTACAGAATTTATTTTTAAATTATTTTCCAATATTTCAGCAATAGTTGGATCAGCTTCAAATGCTTTAATTTTTGAATTTGGAAAATATTTATTGAAGAAAATGCAGCTAATTCCCACATTGGCCCCGCAATCATAAATCAAAGGAGATTCTATATCAGTTTCAAACATATAATATTGCTTTACAAACATTTCTTTAAATTGAAAAAGAAATGAAAGACAATCCTGAACTTGAATACTAAAATTTAAAAATGTAATTTTTTTTGATTTATTCCTTGGAGTGAATCCATAAACAAATAAAAGTCGAACAAATTCACGGTAATATTTGTTTGTTAAGAATAGTGAAATATTGTTGGATTTTTCTTTTATTATGTTCATTCTTTAGTTCCCCCCATTACGAAATTAAAGGCTTTAATATAACCATTCACAACAGTATTGATATTTATCTTCTCTCGAATAATTTTTTCCGAATTCTCACCCATCTTTTTAATCTTTTGAGGATTGGATAACAGATATTCAATTTTATTTGCAAGATCGTTCACATCATTTTCCATAAAATATTTTCCATTATAATCATCAAAGACTAAATGTTTTTCAGTTCCGTCACAAACCGAACAAATAATTGGCTTAGCAAAACACATTGCTTCGTTAATTGACAGCC
Source organism: uncultured Ignavibacteriales bacterium (assembly GCA_963746735.1). Lineage (GTDB taxonomy): Bacteria > Bacteroidota > Ignavibacteria > Ignavibacteriales > Ignavibacteriaceae > CAVSWT01. Next base: position 42,995 of record CAVVCO010000030.1, on the reverse strand, counting down.
CACCCATTCCAGCCAGAACATAAATTGCAGAGGCTGAGAAATATTCTCCAAGTATTTTTTCATCATACACACCACCAATAAATTTTATTTTATCTGATAAATCAAGTTCATTTATCAATTCTTCTAAATTCTTTTTTTCCGGGCCGTTGCCAATTATTATTAATTCAATGTTATGAAATTTATTTTCAATACTTTTTAAAGCTTTTATTAGCAAATCAACTCTTTTCCATTTTACAAGCCTTCCAACATGTATTATTCGAAAAGGATTATAAGGAAGAATAGCATTTCTAATGTTATATTTTACATTAACTTCTAAAAGCTTATCCGTATCTGGAGAATTATATGTTATGAAAATTTTCTTTTTGTCTACACCGTAAGTACTAAATATTTCATATGCTACTTCAATGTAATCAACATGTGCATCCACAATATTAAAAAATATTTTTCTAATTATTGTTATAAAAAATGTATTTATCTTAAATAAAAAATCATTTTGAAGATTCAAGTTTTCATCAGGCTCAGGTTTGACATGAAATCTTATTCCATCCCAGAATTTAGGCAGCCTAAATGGAATATCTTTATAAATAAGTTTAATACTTTTTCGTTGAATGGTATTTAATATTCTATAATCGAAAACGAAAGCTAATATGTATGGCCAGGTAATAACTATAATCTCCGGAGCTTCTTGTAGGATTGTTGTTAAGAAGTCTTTAAAAAAATATTTTCCGTAAAATGTTATGTATTCTTCAAGCTCAATTACCTTAAAATTTATTCCTTCTGAATTTTGATGAACACCTTCCCCCAAAGTTTTGCTTTTTAATTTAGGAATGATAACTACGATCTCAATATTTTTAACATTATTTAATTTGCTTAATACGTAATTATAATAATGTGGAAGACCGCCAAATGTGAATAGAACTTTCATTTTTGTTTTATTATTGTAACCCAATTGAACTTTTAATTTTAAAAACTAAGTTTAAAACTAACTTAGAAAATTCATCAGATATTCTGAACTTTATAAATGTGAAAATAAAAATTGAGGTTAGAATAAATGTTTTAATTAGAATTTTTAAAAGTATAATAACATTTTTATAAAAATCAAAGTCTATATTATTTAGAAAATTTGAAAATAAATGTCTCAATAATTCAGCAAGTATCCATATCACTAATGATAATAAAAAAGCTTTTATTGTATTGATACTAAAGGGCTGAGAATGAAATTTTTTCCAGACTATAATTAGTTCTAGTAACAAATAGACAACTAGAGATATTGTAGTTGCAATAGCAGCTCCTAATATACCATATATTGGTATGAAAATTAAACTTGTAAAAACAGTTAAAATCCCGAGTAAAACAATTAGAATTAAACTGTATTTATAATATTTTGAATATAAAATAATCTCGTTGTTAACGCCAGTAATTAAATCCATCATCCTACTAAACAAGAAAAAATAAAGCACGGTTTTACCACCAACATAAAGTTCGCCTTTTGGGATAAGCTTAAACAAATCATCAACATTCATCCAAACCAATATGAAAATTAACGTACCAAAAATGAAAAGATTTATTGAAGTTTTCTTATATATATCATCTATTGAATTGTTATCGTTATTATTTATTGCGAAGGATAAGCTAGGGATAACTGCTTTTACTAAACTTCGTTTTGGGATTTCCATTATAGTTGCAATTAAAAGAGCTATTGAATAGATAGCTGTTTCTTTTAGACCTTGATAGGCTGGTAACATTATAGTGTCAATTTTACTGGCTAAAAGAAACCCAATGCCGCCAACAACTGTAAATAATCCATATCTCAAAATAGATTTTAAGTTTTTAATTTTATTAAAATTAAAACTAGCTTTTATATATAATGTCTTTAACTTTCTAATATAAATGGTTAGTGAAATAACTGCTAAAAAATAAGACAGCACCATTAAATTTAAAAAATTAGTAAAACTTAAAATACCAAGTGCAAACAAAATTAAAATTATAGTATTACTAATTTTTAAAAAAACTTCTCTAACAAAAGTTGGAAAGAATAATTTATTTTGAATCAAAATGTATGATTCAAGTACATTTATATACACCATACCAAAAACAAGCGGTAGTATATACAAAAAATATTGAACTAATAATGGAGATTTAGTTTTATAGAAGCTTAAATAAACTGATTGAAGACTAATAAATAATAAGGAGAAAACAATAAAACCTATAAGTGAATAAGTAAGGACAAATGGTAAAAATCCGTTATGCTTTTTACTTTTATCAGCAAATTCAGGAAAGAACTTTATGATTATGAAAGGTGATCCTAATTGAGCAAATGAAACAAACAAAAGAGTTGTGTCTTGCAGTACCCTTGTTAATCCTAATTGTTCTGGAGATAGAAATTTAGTATATAGAAAAACAACATTGATCATTCCTATGACAAGGCCGGCATAAGATGATATTGTACTTTTTATACTTTCTCGAACTACAACACCCATAATTTACCTATTACTTATACTGCCTTTAATTAAGTCCTTCAGAATTTTAATTCTATAATCCATCGAATAATTTTTTTCCATGTGGATTCTAGCATTCTTTCCCAATTTTCCAGCAAGTTCAGGATTCTGAACTAGGAGCATCATGAATTCAGACATTTTGAGATAATCATGTTCATCTACTAAAAATCCTGTTTTTTCATGAATGACTGCTTCTTTAATACCAGCATGTTTAGTAGAAATTATTGGAAGTCCCATTGCACTTGCTTCCAAAATTGTATTTGGAGTACCTTCCATATCTCCATCTTTTGCAGTCACAGAATGTTGAACAAACGCACGAGCTTTCATTAAAATTTCCTTAATTTCTACATGATTTAAAACGCCTTTAAATGTTATAACATGATTCAAATTTAAATTATTGACTAATTCTTTACACTCTTTTAACAGTGGACCATCTCCGATCATAATTAATCTAATTTCACTAAATTTTTTATAAACTTCATTAAAAGCTTTTATTGTTAAATCAGGAGCTTTTTTCTCAGCAAATCTACCAACGGCAACAAATGTAGGAGAATTATTTTCTGGGGAACTTCCATTGAACAACTTTAATTCCACTCCATATGGATTATTAATTATTTTATCTGAAGAAGCTCCTATGCTTACTAATTTTTCTTTCATAACTTCAGAAACTACAATTATATATTTAGCAATTTTAAATAGTTTTGCATAACGAAAGCTAAATTCATCAAGTGTTTTATGATAAGAAGAATCAAAACCGTGGAAATGAACTATCAAAGGAATTTTTTCTATTCTACACGCATCCATAACAGAACATCCAGTTGGCCCATATTCAGCAAGAATTAACTTAATATTATTCTTTTTAATAAGGTTGGAAAATTGTCTGGTATATAATCTGTGAAATAATTTCGTTGAAAGACGCTTAATCATTCCCCTGAATAATAATAAATTTAATGGAAAAATTAATATATTATTCCCAATTTTATCCCGAAAAGGATACCAGCCATCATAGTATTCATACTTTGGCTGAAGATGCTTTATCTGATTTCTAATAAATGTTTCACTGTATATTGATTTGTTTGGATAAACAACACATAAATTTTGATTCATTTCTAGAGACAAGTTTATTTCCAATCTGCAAATCTTAATTTAAACTCTTTTTAGCCTTACATACAACCATGTATATAGCGGCATCTTTATCCCTGGACTTTTGAGAAGCTAAAACTTTATCCAGAATGAACATTAAAATTTGTGAAGGGAAAGCAATTAGTGGTCTTAAAAATTTTGGAATCTTAAAAATTAGGCTGTCCTGAAGTAATAATATACCAACAGAAGGCCTGCTAACTATACCCTTAAAATAATCTATTTCAAATCCTGCTTTTTCAATAATTTTTTTAAGTCCGCTTGAAGTCCATCTCCAGTAATCAGCAGGTGTTGGATGATAAATCCAATATCCATGTGTAGACAGAATTAATAATCCATCATTCTTCAAAATTCTAAAACTTTCGGCAAGATATTCATCAGGGTTTTCCACATGTTCTAATACTTGAGTAGATAAAACGAAATCAACTGAATCATTCTCAATTGGTATTCTTCCATCAATCCCTATATTAATATCCGCTAATTGATTTTCAGCAATATCTAATCCTATATATTTTTTTAAAACAGGTTCAAACAAAGATTTGTAAGGCATGTCACCACAACCATAATCAATTAATTCGAGATTATTATTTTTTAAAATATATTTTGCAATAATAGTTTTTATATGATTGGCTGTAAGAGTCAAAGGATACCATCTTGCATTAAAAATTGATGGTGATAATCTCCAATTGGTGTTGCTCATAATTAAAATATGATTTTTATGGATAATAACTGATTAATTAGTCAATTCTATTTTATTACTCTTAGTTTTTAATTCCGATATCAAGGAAATTATTAGTCCAATTATAACTAAAGAACTAAAAATCAAGGCTACATATTTACTGATATAAAAACTTGCCGGACTATAGGTAACTAAAACTTCATGCTTCCCTTTCGGAACAATAAACCCAAGATAACCATGATTTGTCTTATATACTTTTGTTTCATTTCCATCTATTATTGCCTTCCAGCCTTTTGTGAATGTATTGCCCACAAAAAGGAAATTATTGCCTGAAGCATTAACATTTAATTCTAAGTCTTCATCTGTATATTTAACTACTTTAGCATATACCGTTGAATCAACCGGATCAACAGTTAATTTTTGATCTTCCAAATAAGCTACATTTTTTGGATCAAAAGAATTTGATTTCATAGAATTCAGAATATCTATTCCCGATTTTTGTTCAACTTTACTTACAAAATATGCCCGAGGTAATGCCCCGACATTCTTGTAAACATAGTCTTTTCCTTCATTTGCTAATCGTACAAAATTTGGAAATTGTGCTGGAGGAACTGGATTTCCGGTTACAATATATTTTACGTTTAGCATTCTCCATGCTGTTTGATTAACTGGACCCATAATATCAATTATGTCTTGATATGCTCTTGGCTTTATTCCCGAATAGCCATAAAAATCTTCTGTTAAAAAATATGCATTAAAGTTTTCATTGTATGAATATGAACCTGGTGATTGGTCCTGTTTTAGATTTAAAATTCTATATGGGTTTTTATCATTCTGATTTTTTACTGCTTTAATATAATCCGGTTCTTGAAAAAAGTTTTCTTTCGATAAAGGTTCTTTATATTTGGCACCGCGAGCGTCAATTCGCCATAAATCAATTATGGTTAAAAGTATTATCGTTATTACAAGAGTATCACGACTTAAACTTTTGTTAACAAACCCAAATGCAGCCCAAGATGTTATTGATAGAAATGCCAAAGCAAATAATAAATCGCCAACAAACATTTGAGAAATAAAACCAGCTAAAGCCTGGAATTGTTGAGCTAATTGTTTTTGTGATCCCGAAATGCTTTGTGAATAATCGGTAACTCGTAAGGCAAACCAATCTGATATAGAGCCGCTTAAAAGAAGAGCAAGTACGAATAAAATTGAAAACACAAAGGCAGAGTTTTTAATGAACTTACTAATTTTCAAATTGTTGTTTTCTCTTGCAGAAAAAATTCCCATTATTCCATAGCCCGCAAGAACAGGTATGCTAAGCTGGACCAGCACTAAAATCATTGAGGGTACACGGAACTTATTGAAAAATGGTAAATAATAGAAAAGTAAATCAAACAATACTGGAAAAGTTTTTCCAAATGATATTATTAAGGCTAACCCGGAAAGTATTGTTAAAAATTGGACAAACGGTTCCTTCCATTTAGTAAAGATCCCGAAAAGTGCCAAAAAGAAAACAAGAATCCCCATATAGCCAACCGCAACGTCAACAAAAGGCATTTGTCCAAAGTAAGTGTTCACTTCAACTGGTTGATTTTTAGTCAACTCACCTTTGTACGTTACATTTCCAAATCCGTAATATGATGGTACAAGAAAAGTTAAAACTTCACCGGGAGAGAAAGACCAACTAGTATGATACTCATAATAATTCGAAGTGTTTTCTTGTTTCTTCCCGCTTTCTTTATCTAAAATACTTTCAGTTCCTCGAGTTGAATATGGAGTATATTCATAAATCTGGGTGATACTATCCATTTGAATTAATAAAGCAATTACAACAGCAGAGATAAAAGCCACGGCAGATTTTAAAGTTTTAGTTCTTTGCTCTGTTTCTTTTTTAAGAAGCGCCCTAATTATATAATAAATATAAAATAGTCCAACCGACATGAACGTATAAAAAATTATTTGGGCATGAAATCCTTGAGCGAAAAGCTGTAACGCAACAACTAAGATTAAAAAGTCAAGTAGTCTAACTTTATCTTTAAATTTAAGCAGCATTAAAAAGATTAAAGGATACATGCATATAGAAGTAAGTTTTGTAACATGGCCTATATAAAGAAATACTATCAGACCAGTGCTAAATGAAGTAGCAATAGCAGTAAACAAGCTTACCAAAGTATTTTTGGAAAGATATTTCATTAAGAAAAATGAAGTGATAGCCAAAACAATTAAATAAAAACTCCACATTGCATATCCAACAGAAAAGAAAGAAGCAAATAACGAACGTAAACTAGTGAAGGTCACATAAATCAAATTAAACCACTTGAATCCAACTCCAATTGCATAGGCTGGCATTCCGCAAAATATATAGGGATTCCAGAGCGTATAGCCTTCACCGTGATTTGAAATATAATTTTGCATGGAATTGCTGGCAATAATATCCCCGGATTCAAATGTTTTATTTCCAAAGTAAAGTGGATTTAAAAAGATTAAGAAGAGAATAATAAGTGTTACAATTACAATCCAAACGTGATGTTTCTGCGGAATAAATTCTTCTAAACTAAATTTAGAAAATAAAGTTTCTTTTTTACTTTTTTGTGAAGATGATCTCTTGTTAACTTTAGCCATTTAATTCCACCTAAATTAAAAATTTTATTTTCTAGCTATAAAATTTATTCCTGAACCAATTTTATTGTCAGAAGAGTAATCTAAATACATCATAACTAATGTAAAAGGCAATGTTATTAAATAATAAAATGGAAGAACGATTAAAAGTACTTTAGATACATTTAACATTAACATCGGAATTTTTATACCAAGCCTCCATGCTTTATCTCCCCAAAATCCGTAAGTATAAATTGACTTATAAATTTTAAATCCAATAGGCTCAAGTTTTGATTTTAAATCTTCAAATGAATAACCGTCTCTTGCATGCTCACTTATAAAGCTTTCTTCACTATCTTCGTGGACATCGCTGCCCCCATAAATTGAAGGAGTGTTAATTAAAAGGAATCCTTCATCCTTTAATGCTTTATAATAATTTTTAAATACTTGAACATCATCTTCAATATGTTCCATAACATCTACGCAAACAATAAGATCAAATTTATTTTCATAATTTATTTCTGTCAGATCTTCTACACCGAATTTAACATTGCTGATACTGCTTTTTTTAAAAAATTCTTCAGCATCTTCAATCCACTCTTTTTTAACATCAACAGAATAAATATTATTTGGCTTTAATTTATTTGCCATAAAATATGAATATTGAGCGTATCCAGTTCCAGCATCAAAAATACTTATATCTTTGTCATGAAATACTTTTCTAATCTTTTTCAATTCCCTTCTTACATACCACGAACGTAAGAACATTAAGTTCAAGATTTTATAAAAAACAATTCTAAGGAATGGAATTTTTTTTATGACTGAAGCAAATACGTCTTTAATTGGGTCGTAAAACATTTAATGTGGGAAGATTTTAGAAAATAATTTTTATTTGTTTGTCAAAAATTTATGTGTTTGAATTTGAAAAATGCTATGAGATATCATAATCACTTAATATTGAACATGAACTCATCCTTAAAATTTCATCCCTTTTCTTTAATACTATATTCTTTTTCATCAAGAAAATTGTTAACCATCATTTCACCAAGCAATCCAACTGAAAAAAATTGAACACCAACAATAATTAATAAAATTCCAAGAAATAACATAGGACGATTACTTAACGGCTCTCCAGAAATCCAAAGAAATGTCAAATAACCATTGACAAAAATACCAACTATAGATGATAAAGCCCCCAAAAACCCAAATAGGTGCATTGGCCTTTTTATATAGCGTGTCGTAAAAATTACTGTTATTAAATCTAAAAATCCTTTAAAAGAATCTGGAGATGCCAAATTTCGTTTTACCATATCGCCGGGCATGATGTTTAACCGGAATTTCAGAAATTTTAAAACCCTGCCAGTCAGCAAGCACCGGAATGTAGCGGTGAAGTTCTCCATATACTCTAATATTTTCTACTACTTCTTTTCTATATGCTTTTAATCCACAATTGAAATCGTGGATTTTTATTCCGCTCATTACTTTGGTGACAAAGTTAAAAAACTTTGATGAAAACTTTTTTATAAATGGATCGTGCCTTACTTTTTTCCATCCGCTCACTACATCAAAACCTTCTTCAAGCTTTTTTATTAGATTTGGAATTTCATTTGGATCATCTTGAAGATCAGAATCCATCGTAATTACAACATCGCCTGTGGTTTCCTTAAATCCCATTTGAAGTGCAGCTGATTTACCATAATTTTTTCTGAAGCTTAAATATTTAAATCTCTTATCCTGCCTGCAAATATCTTTTATATTTTTTAACGAATTATCAGTACTTCCGTCATCAACAAAAATTACCTCTAGCCCGCTGCTTAAATTTTTTACAGATTTTTTGATTTCCATAGCAAGAGGATAAACTGATTCTTCTTCATTAAATAATGGTATAACAACAGAAATCTTTTTAAAAATAGAAGATTCTCGCGGCTGCTGCGAATTTGATTGCTTATTATAATAACTTCTTCTTCTGTTATAATATCTACGTTTCCCGTAAGAATTACTATTAGAATCACTTTTATTACTACTATTCGCTTGATTGGATCCTGATTTATTATCTTCGTTACTAGAATTTTCGTTTGTAATATTTTCTTCCAATTGGTACTCTAAAATTTAAAAAATGTACGCCAAATTAATTGAATAATCGATTAAAAACAATTAAAGCTCATAAGGGATTTTATTGATTAATTATGTATTTTATAATGAAATTGCCCGCTACCCTATGGCCTATATTAGAGAAATGGATACCATCAGCATAAAGATATAATGATTTTTTATCTAACGTCTTTTTTGAAAAAGGTTTAAATATATCAAGTATCTTTATATTTTTTCGTTTCAAATCATTTATTAAAAGCAGTTGCGGCTGTTCTGAATTAACGCCGCTTCTAAGTTGATATTCATAAGGCATCATTACAAACACGAAGTCAATTTTATTTTTATTACAATGTGAATCTATATTATATAATAAATGTAAAGCATTTTTGTATTCCGGATTATTTGAATTATAAAATTCTCTATCATATTCGAAATATGCTTTGGCTCTATCTGAAAATAAATTTTTCAATAAGATATAAAGTCTGCTGTTCAATCTGAAATATCTCAAAAAATCTCCAAAAAATACTCTTGCGGTACTACCTGGCATTTCTTTCCCTAATTTAGAATTATATAAATCATTTAAGCAATAAAATAAAAATACCTTTTTTATTTTTAGATTGTTATGTTTTTCATTTATAAAATATCTCAAAACATTCTTATAATCATAAACTGACCAGCCTATGGTTGAAGGATTCAAAATATTAATATTTGATATTCTATTTTGAACTAAAGCAGAAAAAGTAGAGTCATTATCAACACCTATTCCCATTGTTACTGAATCGCCTAAAAACAACCAACTGTTTTTAGTTGTATCGATTGGAACACTATTTTTTCTAAATCCGTATTTATCAACCGTCACTATTTTCCCGTTTGAAATACCTTCTGAATTTGGAGTTAAACCAGTTGAATTATAGTATTCGTCTTCTTTAATTAAATTTTCTGATGTGCCTTGAGGTTGAATTCTTGGGACGAAAATACGAACTGCAAATTCTGTAATTATAAGTAGTAGAATCACTGCTACAATATTATATAACGAAATAAGTACTATTTTTTTGAAATTCATTAGCAAATCTTAAATATTAATACTTGCAAAAATAGAAAATTTCTACTTCTTAATTCAATCTTGACTTTTTTGTACAGATTGTTTACGTTTGAAACGAGAAAATAATTGAATTTTTCAAATAATTCTCAATAAAGTTTATTAGGAGAAATAATGAGTACTACTGAAACTTCCACAATAGAACAGTTAGCGAACAAAGAATATAAGTATGGTTTTGTAACAGATATCGATTCGGATAGCTTTCCGATTGGATTAAGTGAAGACGTAATTCACCAGCTTTCTGCAATAAAAAAAGAACCTGATTGGATGCTGGAATGGAGACTGAAAGCTTACCGTCATTGGCTAAAAATGGAAGAACCACATTGGCCGAATGTCAAGTACAATAAAATTAATTATCAAGATATCTCTTACTATTCGGCACCCAAAAAGAAACCACAATTGAATAGTCTTGATGAAGTTGATCCTCAATTATTAGACACATTTTCCAAATTAGGAATTTCAATTGAAGAGCAAAAAAGATTAAGCAATGTTGCTGTCGATGCTGTTTTCGATTCTGTTTCTGTTGCTACTACATTCAAAGAAACACTTGCAAAAGAAGGAGTAATTTTTTGTTCTATTTCGGAGGCAATTAGAAATCATCCCGACCTTGTTAAAAAATATTTGGGAAGTGTTGTCCCATACACTGATAATTTTTTTGCAACATTAAACTCCGCTGTTTTTAGTGATGGTTCATTTGTGTACATACCAAAGGGCGTTCGCTGTCCAATGGAGCTTTCAACTTACTTCAGAATTAATGCAGCTAATACCGGACAATTTGAAAGAACATTAATCATTGCTGATGAAGGTGCTTATGTTAGTTACCTCGAAGGATGTACAGCGCCAATGAGAGATGAAAATCAGCTTCACGCAGCGGTTGTTGAATTAATTGCTTTGGATAACGCACAAATAAAATATTCGACTGTTCAGAATTGGTATGCCGGTGATAAAGAAGGTAAAGGCGGAATTTATAATTTTGTAACCAAGCGCGGTGCCTGTCGTGGAATCAATTCTAAAATTTCTTGGACGCAAGTTGAGACCGGTTCTGCAATTACCTGGAAATATCCAAGCTGTATTCTTCAAGGCGATAATTCTGTTGGAGAATTTTATTCTGTTGCAATGACTAATAATTACCAGCAGGCGGATACCGGAACAAAAATGATTCACATAGGAAAAAATACGCGAAGCACAATTATTTCAAAAGGAATTTCTGCAGGAAATAGTCAGAATAGCTACAGAGGTTTGGTAAGAATAATAAAGAAAGCAGATAATGCACGTAATTTTTCACAATGTGATTCTCTTTTAATTGGAGATAGATGCGGAGCGCATACGTTCCCTTACTTGGAAATTAATAACCCATCTGCTCAGATTGAACACGAAGCTACAACATCTAAAATCGGTGAAGATCAAATATTCTATTTAAATCAACGTGGAATATCCACTGAAGACGCAATTGGATTAATTGTTAATGGTTATTGCAAAGAAGTATTTAAAGAGCTTCCAATGGAATTTGCTGTTGAAGCACAAAAACTGCTGAGCATTAGTCTTGAAGGAAGTGTTGGATAGCTAATTCAAATATCAAAAGTCAAAAAGAAGATTAAAATCATTAAGGAATAAAATGTTAGAAGTAAAAAATCTATTCGTTAAAATTGAAGGCAAAGAAATATTAAAAGGTATTAATTTAAAAATAAATGCCGGAGAAGTTCACGCAATTATGGGACCAAATGGTTCCGGCAAAAGCACTTTGGCTTCAGTTCTTGCTGGCAAAGAAGAATATGAAGTAACAAAAGGTGAAGTGATTTTTAACGGTAAAAATTTACTTGAACTTTCACCCGAAGACAGAGCAAGAGAAGGAATATTTTTAGCTTTTCAATACCCGGTTGAAATTCCCGGTGTAAGCAATACAAATCTTTTAAAAACTGCTTTAAATGAAATAAGAAAATATCAAGGTAAGGAAGAATTAGATACAATGGATTTTCTTTCATTAATTAAAAACAGAATGAAGTTAGTTGAATTAGAACAAACCTTGTTAAGCCGTTCTGTTAATGAAGGTTTTTCCGGCGGGGAGAAAAAAAGAAATGAAATTTTTCAGATGGCAGTTTTAGAGCCGAAGCTTGCAATACTAGATGAAACAGATTCAGGACTTGATATTGATGCCTTAAGAATTGTAGCTAACGGAGTGAATCAATTGAAGACGAAGGATAACGCTACAATTGTTGTAACCCATTATCAGAGGTTATTGAATTACATTGTTCCGGATTTTGTTCATGTGCTTTATAATGGAAGAATTGTAAAATCCGGCGGTAAGGAATTAGCGTTTGAACTTGAAGAAAAAGGATACGACTGGATTAAAGAAGATAAAAATGAATTAGTTGCAAATAACTAATATTATAAATAGAAAAGATTTTGGAGCTTTTAAATTAAAATGAGTCAATCTATAGAATTTAAAAATTGGTTCTTGAAAAACTTTGAGACTTTTGAAAATAGTCTTAACGGTGAAAGTAAAAAGCCAATTCATCAAATAAGAAAAGATGCAATTAGTGCTTTTAGTGAACTTAACTTCCCTACTCTTAAAGATGAAGAATGGAAGTACACAAATATTTCACCATTACTAAATCATAATTTTGTTTCCTCCAAAGGTGAAACAAAATTAACTAACAATGATATAAGTAAATTTTTATTTGATAACATAAAAGACAATCATTTAGTTTTTGTAAATGGATTTTATAATGATGAATTATCAAATCTTCAAAAAATTACTAAAGGCGTTGTAGTTAAAAACTTAGCAAAAGCTATCGAAGAAAATTCAGAAATAGTTGAAAAACATTTCGGTAAATATGCAGTTTACAAAGGACAAATTTTTACTTCGCTAAGCACTGCTTTTACAAATGAAGGTGCGTTTATTTATGTGCCGGATGGTAAAATCGTTGAAGAGCCGATTCACATTTTATTTATAACGGATGCAAACGACAAAAAAATATTATCACAGCCGCGTAACTTATTTGTAGCAGGTAAAAATTCTCAAGTCACTATAATTGAACATTATATTTCGTTAAATGAATCAATCTACTTTACAAATACTGTAACAGAATTTGTAGCAGATGAAAATTCAGTTGTTGATCATATAAAACTGCAGGAAGAAAGTAAAAATGCTTTTCATATAGCACGTATGGAAGTTGATCAGGAAAGATCAAGTAATTTTACTTCTCACTCAATTTCACTGGGAGCCGCAATTGCGCGTAATGATTTTAATTCAAAGTTCAATGATGTTGGCGGTGAATGTAAGATGAACGGATTATTCTTAACTGATGGCGTGCAGCTTTTTGACACCCATACGTTAATAGACCATGCTAAACCGCATTGCAATAGTCACGAACATTACAAAGGAATTCTTGATGATAAATCAAGAGGAGTTTTTAATGGTAAAGTTATAGTTAGACAGGATGCGCAAAAGACCAATGCTTTCCAGGAAAATAACAATATTATCTTGTCGGATGAAGCACTTATTAATACAAAACCGCAATTAGAAATTTTTGCAGACGATGTTAAATGTTCTCACGGTGCAACAATTGGTCAGCTTGATGATGAAGCAATGTTTTATTTGAACGCTAGAGGAATTGGGAAAGATACCGCAAGAACAATTTTGATCCGTGCTTTTGCAAGTGATGTTTTGACTTCAATTAAAATAAAAGAAGTGCGTAATTATTTGGAAGAAATATTGAACAAAAAATTTAATTCATAATTATTGGAATATGTTGTGAGTATAAATGTTGAAAATAAAGAAGCAGTAAAAACTTTTGATGTTGAAAAAATCAGAAAAGATTTCCCGATTTTAAAACAAACGGTCCACGGCAAACCTTTGGTTTATTTTGACAATGCTGCGACGACTCAAAAGCCGCAGGCAGTGATTGATTCGTTGACTAATTATTATTCAACCATAAATTCAAATATTCATCGTGGAGTTCATACATTAAGTGAAGCAGCAACACAGGCATTTGAAGATTCAAGAAAGAAAATTCAAAAATACTTTAATGCTGAAAGTGGAAAAGAAATAATTTTTACACGCGGCACAACCGAAGCAATAAATCTTGTTGCTCATTCTTATGGCAGAAGTCATTTAAATGAAGGCGATGAAATTATTATTTCCACCATGGAACATCATTCAAACATTGTCCCCTGGCAATTACTGGCTTCAGAAAAAAAATTAAATTTAAAAGTAATCCCAATTACTGATGAAGGTGAAATTGTTTTTGAAGAATATGAAAAACTAATTTCTGAAAAGACGAAACTAATTTCTGTGGTTTATGTTTCTAATTCTTTAGGAACAATTAATCCAGTTGAAAAAATTATTCAAACGGCTCATGAAAAAAATATTCCGGTTTTAATTGATGCTGCTCAAGCTGTAAGTCACTTCCCTATTGATGTTCAAAAATTGGATTGCGACTTCCTTGCTTTTTCCGGGCATAAGCTTTACGGCCCGACTGGCATAGGGGCACTTTATGGAAAACAAAATCTATTGGAATCTATGCCTCCATTCATGGGAGGCGGTGATATGATTTCAAAAGTTACATTTGAAAAAACCACTTTCAATGATTTACCTTATAAATTTGAAGCAGGTACATCTAACATTGCTGATGCGATTGGATTAGGCGTTGCTATTGATTATGTGCAAAATATTGGTTTAGATAATATTTATCAGTATGAAAAAGATATTCTTGATTACGCTACAAGAGAAATATCAAAGTTAGATAAAGTCAAGATCATTGGAACTTCTAAAAATAAAAGCGGAGTTATTTCATTTATTTTGGAAGACGTTCATCCGCATGATGTAGGAACGTTTATAGATTTTGAAGGAATTGCAATTAGAACCGGACATCACTGTACACAGCCTGTGATGAATAGATATAATATTCCGGCAACTTCAAGAGCATCATTTGCTTTATATAATACAAAAGAAGAAGTTGATTTATTTATACAAGCATTAAAAAAAGTTTCAGAGGCGTTTAATTAATGAATTCCGAACTAAGAGAATTATATCAGCAAGTTATTCTGGATCATAATAAAAGTCCAAGAAATTTTAGAAAGTTGGAAACCGCAAATCATTTTGCCGAAGGATACAATCCTTTATGCGGTGACAGAATTGATATTTATTTGTTTGTAGAAGATAACATAGTTAAAGATATTTCATTCCAGGGAAATGGATGCGCAATCTCCAAAGCATCAGCATCTTTGATGAGTTCGATTGTAAAGGGTAAAAGTATTGAGGAAACTAAGGAACTATTTGAAAAATTTCACGATTTGATTACCGGAAAGATTGAGGACGACACAGCAATGGAATCTCTCGGTAAGCTTTCTGTTTTTGCAGGAGTAAAAGAATTCCCGGCAAGAGTAAAATGTGCTTCACTTGCCTGGCACACAATGTCAGCTGCATTAAAAAATGAAGAGCAAAAAATTACCACAGAATGAACCAAGGAGTTATTGAATGGATAATGGAAATTCAGAAATAAAAACTATGGTTGAATTAAATAAACAAGCATTGGAAGAAAGAATTATTCAGGTTCTTAAATCTTGTTATGATCCTGAAATTCCGGTTGATATTTTCGAACTTGGATTAATTTATGAAATTAGAATTGATAACGAAGCAAATGTAATTTTAAAAATGACTTTAACATCTCCAGCCTGCCCTGTGGCTGGTTCTCTCCCGGGAGAAGTAGAAAGCAAAATAGCTTCTATCCCCGAAGTTAAATCTTGCAAAATAGAATTAGTTTGGAATCCGCCATGGGATAAAGATATGATGTCTGAAGTAGCAAAAGTAGAATTAGGGTTTATGTGATTGAAAAAGTCAAATATCAAAATTCAAAGTTGAAAAATATTAAAATAAAATTTTGATTTTTGCCTTTTGATATTTTGAAAATTGAAAACATTTAACGAACAAAAAAAATAAGGAGCCAAAATGTTCAATATACTTTCTCGTCAACCGATGTATGACCAGGATGCAGTTCAGCCAATGAGAGATGAATTAGTCGCAGTTGGATTTGAAGAATTACTAACACCGGAAAAAGTTGACGAAGCCTTACAAGTGAATGACGATAAAACTGCATTGGTTATGATTAATTCCGTATGCGGTTGTGCAGCGGGAAGTGCTAGGCCTGGCGTATCTCTTGCGCTGCAAAACAATGTAATTCCAGATAAGCTTTATACTGTTTTTGCCGGACAGGAAAAGGACGCTGTGAATAGAGTAAGACAAATGGTAAAAGAATATCCACCCTCATCACCAAGCGTAGCTTTATTTAAAAATGGAGTTTTAATTTATTTCATGCAAAGATTGGATATTGAGGGCTACAATGCTGAACATATTGCGAATGAATTGATAAATGTTTTTAATGAACATTGTTCCGCCAAAGGTCCTTCTATTCCGGCAGATGCATTCGCACAAGTACAATATGCAAAACAATGCGGATCAAAGATTCCATTATTTAAAAATTAAAGTAATGAAAAATTAATTGAATGAGTTAATGATTGCGTGATCTTATTTGCCGCAATCATTCTCATTCCAAATTAAAATATATAAGCGTAGAATTTCAATTTTGTATAAGTAATAATAGTAAAGAGCAATGAAATTTAGTTCACAAGAAGAATTTGGATTAAGGTGTTTAATAAGAATTGGTAAAACTCCAAATGGTCTTACTATTCCGGAAATAAGCGAGATGGAAGGAATATCAGGCGCACTTGCTGGTAAAATTTTAAGATTGCTTCGTCTTGGCGGTTTTATAGATAGTTCCAGAGGACAAAGCGGCGGTTATAAATTATCTCGTCCTGCTGATGAAATTGTAATAGGTGATGTCTTAGCCGTGCTTGGTGGTAAATTATTTGAAGCTGGATTTTGTGATGATCATGCCGGAGCTGAGCTAATATGCACGCATACAGTTGATTGTTCAATTAGATCATTATGGCGAACTGTTCAAAATTTATTGGATAGCGTATTAGGAAAGACAACTCTTCATGATTTGTTGGGAACCGAGAATGAAGTTAAGGTTCTTGTAAATAATTTTATTACCGATGAAGAAGTTTCAAACTAAAATTTATTTTTTATTCTTTTCATCTTTTGATTTTTCTTCTTCGGGCTTTAAATACCCTTCCTTTAGTAAAGTTTCATTTGATTTATAAATTGTAATTTTAACTTCATTTGAAGAATTAAATCCTGTTGATTCTATTTTAATTCCATCATTAGCTTTTTCTAGTTTTACTGATGAATAAAGTTTGTCATCTGCAATCAGATCTTCATCCAGTTTAGATTTTTTTTCAGGAATATTTGTCAAAGCCCAATAAATTCCCTTTTTAGCATTTTGATAAGCTAGACTAATATCATCTTCCATTTTTGACTGGGCTGAGGAAAATGAAGTCCCAATCATAAAAACAAATATTGTTACTAAAAAATATTTCATATTTGATCCCTTAACTTTTATAAATTTCATTGGAATTTTGTATCTTAAAAATAATCATTTCTGAAATTTACTTTTACTAATTCCAAGTCATTATATGAAAAAAATAAACCTAAAAATAGCCACTTCTTTTATTTTCTTATGCACAGCATCTATTTTCCCACAGCAGAATTCTTTAATTAAAACGGAGATACAATTTATAAAAATTGCGTCAGAATTAAATTTTCCTGAGGGGCCGGCGTGGGATGGGAAAGGGAATTTATTTGTTTCAAGCTGCTATGGCGGATACATATATGAAATCTCGAATGATTCTTCTTTTAAATTTGTTGATTCAACTCAAAAACCTTTCAGATTAAAACAAACAAACGGATTAACTTTTGATAAAGATGGAAATATTTTTGCATGCGATTATGGAATTGGAGCAATATTAAAAATCTCACCACAAGGTGAAACTGAAATTTATGCATCGGGTTATGATAATAAGAAATTCAATCGTCCAAATGATTTAGCATTTGATCCTGATGGAAATCTTTATTTTACTGATCCTAAATCTTATGGGAAAGATAAACCTGACGGGGTAGTTTATATGATAAATAAAATGACAAAAGAAGTTCTACCGGCAGCAGAAGGGGTATGCTTTCCAAATGGCATAGCATTTTCTTTAGATGCTAAAAAATTATTTGTCTGTGAATCAGCGCAAAATAGAATTTTATCTTTTGACATCAATACAAAAGGAATGCTAAGTAATAAAAAAGTTTTTGTAGAATTGCCTGGCGGTGATCCGGATGGAATTGCTTTTGATCAAAAAGGAAATCTTTATGCCGCGCATTTTGGTGGCGGACATATATTTGTAATTTCACCGAATGGACAAATAATAGATTCAATTAAAACTCCTGGTAAACGTCCTAGCAATGTTGAGTTTGGCGGGAAAGATTTCAAAACTTTGTTTATTACAGAAGATGAAACTAATTCGGTTTACAAAGCTGAAGTCAAAATTCCCGGAGCAAAATTAATTTATTCCCCTGAAGAATAAATTAATTAATAATTTTGTTAATAAAATTATAATTCAACCCATCTTTTTGCATTCAGGTAAATCTATAATTATTTTTGTTTCAACTTTTGAAAAAATTTCTGAATAAAATTCTGATTAAAGGAGAAAACAATGCACAAATTAGTTTTATTACGTCATGGTGAAAGCGTTTGGAATAAAGAAAATTTATTTACCGGCTGGACAGATGTTGACCTTTCTGAACAAGGATTAAAAGAAGCTAAACGCGCGGGCCAGCAATTAAAAAAAGATGGTATTTGCTTTTGACATCGCTTACACTTCTGTTCTTAAACGTGCTATTCGTACATTATGGATTTCACTTGATGAACTTGATATGATGTGGATACCAGTAATTCGTTCCTGGAGATTAAACGAAAGACATTACGGCGCCCTTCAGGGATTAAACAAAGCTCAAACAGCTGCTAAATATGGTGACGAACAAGTTAAAATTTGGCGAAGAAGTTATGATACTCCGCCGCCGGTTTTAGATAAAAATGATGAGCGATATCCCGGCAAAGACAGACGCTATAGTGATCTTAGTGAAAATGAATTACCATTAACAGAATGCTTAAAGGATACAGTTGCAAGGTTTCTTCCACTTTGGAAAGAAACAATAGCACCAACAATTAAAAGCGGAAAGCGTGTCATAATTGCTGCACATGGAAATAGTCTGCGTGCATTAGTTAAATATCTTGATAACATTCCCGATGGTGAAATTGTAAACTTAAATATTCCAACCGGCGTGCCTTTAGTTTACGAACTTGATGATAATCTGAAACCAATTAAAAATTATTATTTAGGTGACCCGGAAGAAATAGCTAAAGCAGCTAATGCAGTTGCTAATCAAGGAAAAGCAAAGTAACAAAATTATTTTCTATTTCTTTTTGTACTTTATAGTAGGAATATTGGAATGACGGAGTAACTGAAAATTCATTGTTTAGTTGGTTGAATAATTTAGATTCAACAATGCATTATTCCTTTTCCTATAAAGATTTTTAGCAGTAAAGTTAATTGTAATTTACACTTTTAAAGATTGGCAAATATCGTCAGAACATAAATTTAGCCTTGACTTTCAGAACCAAAATCCCAATCTTTTTCAAGCTTTTTTATTAAATAAAGTTTATGGTGGAATTTTAATACATGCCGAAAAAAGTTTTACTTATCCCAACATTATTGTTGTTCATTTTACTTAATATCAATGTAAATTCTCAAACTGTAATTGCAAAATACGCCGGTGAATTTATGACATTAGGCGTTGGCGGAAGGCCTTCCGGAATGGGGGGAGCTTTTACTGCGATTGCTAACGATGTAACTGCTGGATATTACAATCCTGCCGGACTTGCGTTTATAAATTATCCGCAAATTTCTTTAATGCATTCAGAACAATTTGGCAGTCTTGTTAATTATGATTACGCAGCAGTTGCAATTCCTTTCGGCAAAGATTTAACCTTCAGCATTAGTGGTATTAGACTAGCAGTCGATGGAATCCCGGATACTCGAAACGCTATATCAGATGTTAATGGAGATGGTATAGTAGATATTAATGATGTCAATGATCCAAACTTTAGGCCTCAAACAGATTTGATAACTTATTTCAGTAACCAGGACTATGCTTTTTATTTTTCCTTCGCAAAAAGACAATCCGATAATTTTTCTTACGGTGGAAATATAAAAGTTATTAGACGTGATCTTGGCGATGCAGGCGCTACAGGAATTGGTTTGGATGTTGCAGCTTTATATTTACCGTTTGAAAATTTTGCTGTTGGAGCCAATATTCAGGACGTAACTACAACTTTAGTTGCTTGGAGTACTGGCAGAAATGAGTTGATAACTCCAACATTAAAATTAGGTGCCGCATATGGAATAGATTTTTTAGGTGGTAAAATCACTCCGGCTTTGGATTTTGATATCAGATTTGAAAATCGTCGGTTCGCATCCAACTTCAATCTAGGCCCTGTTAGTTTTGATGCACATTCAGGACTTGAATTTAATTATAAAAATATTTTTGCTATCCGCGGCGGCTATTCGGATGTAAAACAATTTACAATTGGCGCTGGAGTAAAGCTTCCCAAATTAAATATCGATTATTCTTTTGCACGTTTTAATGCATCTTCATTGGATAGATTAGACGACACTCACCGCATTTCATTGATTCTTACTTTAGAAGAACCTAAATTTTTAAGAGACTAATTTAGTTCTCATCAAGGATTAATAAATGTTTCCTGAACTCCAACCTTTTGGTAAGATATTAATTATTGTTGGAATATTTATAATCATTGTCGGTGTATTTTTTTTATTTGGAGATAAAATCCCATTTCTCGGTAAGCTGCCTGGGGATATAATAATCAGAAAGAAAAATTTTACATTCTACTTCCCTATTGTTACTTCAATACTTCTAAGCGTTATTATTAGTTTGATTTTATATTTATTCAAAAAATAAATTAAAGTAAACTATGTTCCAAACCACCAAGGTTTAAATGCTAAAATGTGCCTTGTGTTTTTTAGATTAAATTTAAAATCTAATAATCTATGAGGTTTTCTAGAAATATTATGATTTGGATTTTAAATCTTCAATTTGTTTAGCAAAAGTTTCTTTATCAACTAATCCAACATACTTTGCCACAATTTCGCCATTTTGATCAATTACTATAGTTGTCGGTATAGCTTCTATCCCGCCATAATCGCTAGTAATATTGTCATTACCATAAACAACAGGATAATTGATATTCATTTTTTTTGCAAATGGAATTACATCGTCTTTTGTACTTGTATCCAGAGAAATTCCAATAACTCTTAAATCATTTTTATATCTATCTTGAAGTGAAATTAAATCCGGAATACCCTTTCTGCAAGGTCCGCACCATGTTGCCCAGAAATCAAGAATGACAATTTTACCTTTATAATCCTTTAGACTTACTGTTTTCCCGTCAGTGCTTTGTAATGAAAAATCCGGGGCTGCTTTTTCATTTTTAGTTTCTGTAGTTTGTACTTTTGAAGTATTATCTGAACTATTATTCTCTTCAACTTTTGAATTTTTAGAACAGCCAAATGAAAACAAAATCATTGCAATAATAAATGAAATCGAAATTCCATAATTTATCTTATTCAAAATATATCCTCTCCTAATAATTATTTTCTTTTTTCAATTTGTAGATTGGGGCTTATAGCAGTATCAACTTTACTTTGTTCCGATTGTTTATAATATGGCGGATATGGGCCGGCAGCGGGCACGTCTCTTGTGTTATTTATAATAAAAAAGATTAAAAGGATTACAAAAATTATTATTGTCCAAATAGTGTTTTTATATTTTGGATCAATTAAAGGTTTCTTTTCAATTTTTGTTTTGCCTATTTGTCGTTCTTTAGGTTTATTATTTTTTTGAGCCATAGTTTTTTTTCTTTAATTATATTTATTTAATTGTTAAAGTTAATAAATAATGAATTATAATTCTAAGATTACATTAATTAAAAAGCTCTAATTGATTATTAAATGAGTTGATAAAATTTTTTGCATTAATAACATTCCTTTTCTTATTTAGTCCATATTTTTCACAGCTTAAATTAAACAAATTATGAACCGCTTCTGCCTGCTCACCTTTGGCAGAAAATCTTTCTCCGAATTCAGATGAATTAAGTTTGCCGTCTCTCATCTCCCGAATTTTATTTATAATCTTTTTTGCTCTATCCGGAAACTCGCTTTCAACCCAATCCACAAATAAATCTTTTACTTGATAAGGAAGCCTAAGCATTATGTGTCCTGCATAAAATGCCCCTCTTTCCGAAGCGGCTTTTAAAATATTTGGAATTTCTTCATCGTTCAAACCAGGAATAATTGGAGCTAAATTTACTCCTGTTGGAATATCGTTTTTCGCCATCAACTCAATTGTTTCAAGTCTTTTTATTGGTGATGCTGTTCGTGGTTCCATCTTTCTGCAAAGCTTTGAATCTAAGACTTGTAATTGAAATTGTAACTGATACTAATTTTTCTTTTGCCATTTCTTTTAGAATATCGATATCTCTTTGTACTAAAATATTTTTTGTTATTACAGCAGCCGGGTTTTTATATTTCAAACAAACTTTCAATGCTTCACGAGTGATTTTTAATTTTCGTTCCAGCGGCTGATAGCAATCAGTGTTGCCTGAAAACATAATCATCTTTGAGATGTAACTTTTCTTTTGAAATTCTTTTTCAAGAAGTAATGGGGCATCAAGTTTAACCATTATTTTAGTTTCAAAATCTAACCCTGATGAGAAGCCTAAGAATTCATGAGTGGGACGTGCATAACAATATATACATCCATGCTCACATCCGCGGTACGGATTAAATGAATAGTCAAATCCAACATCTGGACTATCATTTTTTGAAATAACAGTTTTTGAATCATCTTTTAAATAAGTGGTTGGGATTTTTCTTTCGGAATCCTCCTCATAAAAATTATCCACTTCATCAGCTCGAAAATCTTCAATAGATAATTTCTCAAATCTGTTCTTTGGGTTTAGGCGTGATGCCCTGCCCGATGGTTTTTGTTCAAACATAATTGATTGGGAATTTTAATACGAATATAATTATTTATAAATAATTTTAATGTGGTAAAAAGAATCTCTCATATCAATTCATTATAATTGAAATGAATTTTTATAATAATAATTAAAAACTAAAATGTTATTTGAAAAAGAAACAATAGAAATTCTTAAAAAGCTTTTAATCAACCTTCAAAATGGATTTGAACTTCCAGATAATCCTTCTGCAAACATATATGATTATGAAAAAATTGAAAGCATATTAATAGAGACTTCGGAAAAATTAGTAGATAACTATCCATATTTTCATCCACTTTACGCAGGACAAATGTTAAAACCGCCGCATCCGATTGCTAGGGCTGCTTATATGCTGAGTATGTGGATAAATCCAAATAATCATGCTTTGGATGGTGGCAAAGCAAGTTCACAAATGGAAAAGGAAGCCGTAGCCGAGATTGCAAAAATGTTTGGCTGGAATGAGCATCTTGGGACATTTGACAGGCGGCGGAACGATGGCAAACTTGGAAGCTCTATGGATTTCTGGTAAGCTTCATCCAAACAAAATAATTGTTGCCTCCGATATGGCTCATTATACACATCAAAGAATATCAGATGTATTAAAATTAAATTTCCAAAAAGTGAAATCAACTTCAAATGGAAAGATGGATATTGATGATTTAGAAAAAATCTTAAAAGAAAATAATGTTGGAACTGTTGTTGCGACAATTGGAACAACAGGCACAGGAAGTGTCGACCCTCTTGACAAAATTTTACAGCTTCAAAAGAAATATAATTTTAGAATTCATGCTGACACAGCCTATGGAGGTTATTATATTCTATCCGATAATTTAAGTGAAGAAACAAAACGAGTTTATGATTTACTAAAAAATGCCGACAGCATAGTAATTGATCCACATAAACATGGACTACAACCATATGGCTGCGGATGTGTTTTATTTAATGATCCTTCAGTAAGTAAATATTATTTTCATGATTCACCGTATACTTACTACAGTTCTGATGAAATACATTTGGGAGAAATAAGTCTGGAGTGCTCACGTCCGGGAGCTTCTGCAGTTGGACTTTGGGCAACACAAAAGCTGCTACCTTTAGAGCTAAATGGTGAATTTGCAAAAGGAATTTCTAAATGCCGCTATGCTGCTTTAATGCTTGCAGAAAAGATTAAATCTGACAAACGATTTAAACTAATTTTAGAACCTGAATTGGACATTGTTGTGTGGGTTATAAACGGAAAGAATACAAAAGAAATTTCGGAGCTGTCTAGAAAATTTTTTAGCAAAGCAGAAGAGAATAAATTATATCTTTCAATATTGAATTATCCTTCTTCAAAAATTCAGGATAAGGAAATTTTAATTAACAGCGAGAATGTTACTTGCTTAAGATCGTGTTTGATGAAACCTGAACATTTGGATTGGATCGATGAGCTGTGGAATAGAATTGAAAAAACTATGAATGAGATTTGATTAGCTTTCTATATTAACATTACAATTTTAATTCTGATATAAATTTTACTAATTCGTCTTTATGATTTTGCTTATTCGTTTCATACCAGGTTAATAAATCTTCTTTAACATCAATGTCAATTAGTTTTTCAATTGTAGTAAAGCTTAAATTATTTTCATTTATTATTTCAATAGTTTTCTGAAAAACAGAATCAGTGCTCCATTTAATATTATCAAATACCTCATGCGTAAATTTATTCATGCCTAGAAGATAATAACCGCCGTCATTAGAGGGTCCAATAACTAAATCATTTTTTTCTAATTCTAAAAAACATTTAGACAATAGTGATTTTGAAATATCAGGGATATCTGTCCCAGTTATCACTATTTTTTTAAATCCTAAGCTGAAGACTGTATCAAAAGCATTTTTCATTTTCTCGCCCAGCGTGTTGCCAATTTGATGGTGAAGTATGAATCTTCTATCAATCCAATCACGAATTTGTTCTTCACTATTTTCTTTGGGGTAAAAAACAAATGCCTGGAAATCATTTTTGTTAAGTAATAAGCATTCGTTAAAAATTCGCTCAGCTAATATTTTATGGATTAAACAAGAAGAATTTTCCCCAATCGAATCAGCTAATCTAGTTTTAACTTTTCCAGGTTCCGGATACCGGGTAAAAATTATAATGGCATTTTTTATTTCTTTTTCAATCATCAATAAGCTGCGCAAAAATAGTTTTTAGAATAATAATGCTTGCCATAAAAGTTCCTTTTAAAGTTCCAGTAACTTTTGATTTGCCGATTCTCTTTCTATAACTGACTGGAACTTCTAAAATTTTAAATTGCTTTTTCGCCGCTTTTATTTGCATTTCAACTGTCCAGCCATACCATTTGTCTTTCATATTTAATTCTAAAAGCTTATCAAATTTTATAGCTCTGAACGGACCTAGGTCAGTATATTTAACATTCCAAAATAATTTAATTAAGTACGCGGCAACAATGCTCCCCACTTGTGATTGAAAAGGCAAAGAACCCTTTTCTCGACTTCCTAAAATTCTACTTCCAACAACGAAATCATAACCCTCATTAATTATAGGGTTAATTAATAAGGAAGTCTCGCCCGGATAATCACTATAATCCCCATCTAAAAAAACAATGATGTCGCAATTTTTTGTTTTAGCATATTCAATTCCTTTAAGACAAGAAGCCCCATAGCCTTGAATCGATTCATGCAGAACTGTAGCACCGGCACTGGCCGCAGCATCTGCCGTTTTATCAGTTGAATTATTATTTATAACAATAACCTCACTTACAATTTCCGAAGGTATTTCTTTAATAACTTTTTCAATTGATTGCTCTTCATTATATGCTGGAATAATTGCTAAGATATTCATTAGTTATGAGGTGCTATTTCAACTTTTATAAAAATTATTTTTGGGATTGAAGGAATTGTTAATATGATTTAAAAGCAAATACGTGACTGCAATAACTTTTCAAGTCAACATATAATCCAGGATTTCTTATCTCAACTGCTGAACGTCTATAACTCATATTTTTTAATTCGTCTTCCAGGATGATTTCATTCAAAGAAGTATTTAAATCAATCTTAATTCTGCACTGAGATGCAACTTCAGAAAAATTAATTACAATTAATCTATACTCGCTTTTCAACTTCCATAGCCAGGCAAATATATTTTCACTACTAAAATTATTAGGCGAAGCTTGAATAACATTTAATTGTAAAAAATTACCTTCACTAAATATTTTATTTTTTGTGATTTCTAAAATCTTATTATAAAAATCTTTCACAGTTTTTGATTCTTTTTCAACTGGCTCTTTTCCTATTTGAACAGGCAGCTTTATTTTTCTTCCTTCAAACTGGCCATCAAAATAAAGCTTCATTCCAGGGATAGTACTTATTAACAATGCCGCAGCCAGTGAAGCTTGCCTGCCGAATTTTGATGCTGCTCTTTTTTCATCATGATTTTCAATAAATCTCACTGACTTTTGTTGAAAAGTCAAATCCGCATTCAAATGATTTTTCACACCGATTAAATCATGCGAAGAGAGTCTATCTAAAAGTCGTTTATCATATGTGTAATCAAATCCAAGCTGCTGTAATTCCCACTCGAGGTCCCAATAAGCTTCAGCAATAAAAATAAAGTCTTCAAATTTATTTTTAACTTTCTTTATAGAATATGACCAAAATTCTTCACTTGGTTTTTGAATATTAAATTTATTTATTACTCCCATCCAGGTATTTTTGAATACATTGTTCAATTGAAGCATAGCCATATCACAACGCACACCATCGCAAACTTCAGTTAATTTAATTAATGTATTTGTTAAATACTCTCTAGCATCAGTGCTAAAGTGATTTATTTGAATTGTATCTGACCATGCCGGGAAAAGCGGATCGCGGCCATGTGCAAAATATTTTTCCGGATGATATTCAGATTTAAAATAGGTGTGAATATCGTTATTATATATTTCTTCATCTGCCTGTAGAAAATATTCCGGGTTATATTTTACTAAAATACTATCGCAGCTTAAATGATTGGGAATAAAATCTAGAATTAATTTTAATCCGATAGCATTTAAATTTTCTTTAAATTGTCTAAGATCATTCCATGATCCGTAAGCCGCGTTTACTTCATATTTATTAATCGAGAAAGGCGAACCAACAACGTCTTCTTTTTTCCAGTCAGGTAATGCTTGATTATAGTTTTGAATTAGACCCGGTTCGAAACAACATTTTTCAATAACGCTGGGGCAGGTCTCCCAAATCCCCATCAGCCAAACTATATTGATTCCTTTTTCGGCAAGAGAGCTAAAATAATCAATCGGTATTTCTGAAATTTTTGAACTTTCTCCAAATTTCTTAATCCACACTCGAAAATTTATTTCATAAATTTTAGGATTGATGGTACTCAATTTTTGACCAATTTTTTTTTACTTAACTGTAAAAGTTACGGAATATTTAAGTATTTTCAACTATCCATTTTTGAATCATATTTAAAATCACTGCTAAATAAAATATTTTTCATTAAAAAGGCTTTTTAATAAGTAAATCATTACAATTCAATAATTGTTCTGCATCTGGAATAATTATTGTATTAAAATTTTGATTTCATGCTACTTATTTTTATTTAATATGTGATTTAGTTATCAGATTTATATGTAATTAAGCTTTAACTTTTCACTTTAATTTAACAAGAAAACTTTGAGGCGTTAATGAATGAAACTAAAAGTACTATTGATCCAACTATTAGTGCAAAATCAAATGGGAATGGGACTAACGGGGTTGAAGGTAAAGTAAATTTTTACAAAGAAGCAGCCCTCAATAAAATAAACTTTTCTGTCATACTTAAACCTTTATCAATTTCATTTGTTGCACTTATAATTTCATTTTTCCTAGACCTATCATCTGTTCCAATCCTAGGAAATGTAACTGTCGATATTGCTCAATACTTATTCCCTACTTGGAAACCAATTCAAGAATCTTTTGCTCCATACAGTTTTTGGTGGCTACCGGTTTTTGTATTTCTATTTTTTGTGTTAATGGCCTTTCTAGCGTACAATAAATTGAAAGTAGAAATAAGCAGAACACCTGCCTCAGAAACAATTGATAGAATCATTAATTCCTACACCAGTATAGTAGACGGGCTTGCCACGGCACTTCCATTAATTGGTGCTGCAATTCTTTTAATTAGTATAAAGCTTGGCGAAGAAGTTTTTCTTGGTCTTTCAGTTCCATTTGAAATAAAAGCTCTAATTGTTTTAGCAATAGGAAAATTATTTGAGCCTGTATTAGATTTGCTGGGTGTTGAATTCCAAAATGTCGTAACACATGTTCACGATATACGGGAAAAATATTATTCCGAATCACGCCATGAAGAAGAGCAGGTTAATATCAGTAAATTACCTGAAATTTCCATTCAAGATTTAGAACGATACAAAACTGTACTTCAACAAACTTCAACTTTAAGTGAAAGTATGGTAAAGAATTTTAACGCTGTTAGTGTAATCCTCCAAAAAATAAATGAAAGCCAGAGCATTACCTCTGAAAAAATCGATAAGCTTAATCAACTAACACAATCAATTTCTAATGCAGCAAAATCATTAAGTGATGAGAAAGCCATATCAGGCTTAAAATCATTAGAAGCAATTGTCAAAAAATAAAATAGAATTATGTTAAAAAAAGAAAGAGATAGTAAATTTATAATTTATCAGGTTCTATACATCTTTGTAATAACCGTATTAGCTTTAAAAGGTGCTGACCTTGATTTAAGCAGAGTTGTTTCAAAAGATAAAGCTGTTGATAAAAGTGTTCGTGATTCACTTGTGGTTTTAATTGATTCTTTAGATGCACTTGGGCTTAAGTTTGACATTAAGGTCCAGGAAAGTGCACTTGAAGAAAACCAGGAATTAAAAGAGAAGATCGCTTCTATGAATATGAAGATGAAAGATCTTACACAAAGAATAAAAGAAATACCTCCTGAAGTAAAAAAGGATGAACCAAAACCGATTGAAAAAGAACAAACGAAACTACAGCTTCCAATTTCAAAAAGTGAAACATTTATACAGTATACCTGGAACATAGCAAAAAACGCTGGTAATGTGCCGACTTCTCTTTATGATCCTAACGACATGAATACTCCTTTAGTGGTTATACCTCCGAACTCTCAAAAGAAATTTAATTTAACTAATCAGAAAGAAGTTATAGCCAAATTTGGAAGCCAGGAAGCACGTATTCAAGTAGTTCCAAATAAACCCCCTGAAATAAAGATTGAAAGAGTTACAACCAAGATGAACAACTCAGATATTTATGTTCAGGATTTACAAAGAATTACTGTATTTAAAGTTACAATAATTGATGAAAGGCCTGATCAATTGAAAATTACAAATTCGGGACCAATTTCAGTTACTGGACCTACAAAAGATAACAATGGAAATCTTGTTTACAATGTTTCACTTAAAATAGCTTCTACTCAAACTAAATTCGATGAATGGCTTGACAAATTCGGAAATCTTCAAGAACCTGACGGAAGATATAAAGTAAATTTCTTCTTTACAGCTACTGACGAAATTTCTAAGGATCGGGTTCAGGTTGGTGATTCATTTTATTTTACAGACTTTTCAAAATAATAAATGGCGGAATTCAAGTTATGAAAAATAAAGTTCTACTACTCTTTACATTATTAGTTCTCTTAATAGCCGTAAAAACAAATGCACAAGATGAAGAAGAAAAGATTGTTTATTATCAAATGGAACCGCTTGATGATAGTTTATTCATACATATTCAAAATGAAGTTTTCATAGACCCGCCAGATCCTAAAGCAGAAATTATTGTAGATTTAAGAGACCCGAATGATCAAACCATATCTATCAAAGGTTCGCTATACCCTTTCTTAGCTTTAACACCTGAAACAAGAGCAAAAGTAATAACTTATCCATTCAAAATTAATTTAGAAGAAAGTGTGAATTACGGAAGCGTATTTACAAGAGTAATTGATAAGCTCAGTCTTAAAAAAGTCTTTGCTCCTCCAACATTAACTCAAATTTCTTCTACTAGATCATATGTTAACCCGTTCTTGCAAATATTTGGCGGTGAACGATTTGGGTTACCCCTAAAAAATGATATCGGAATTTCTTTAGGATTAGGAACTCCTTATTCCGGACCACTTGAAACAAATTTTATGGAAGCAAATTTCCATATCCTAGGATTTTAAAGCCGGGTTTTTTACTAGAATAGATGGCTTTGTTACTATCAAAGACGTAAACAACCATAACAATTTATATGTCACCAGTGGTTATCAATTTAGTTATATTTTACCGTTTGGAAACTTCTTTGAAGTCGGATTTCAAGGACCCTTTTCAACTCCAACGGACGCTGACTATAAAACATTTCAAAAGTATGATACTTTAGGCTACCATGCAAAAATTGTTGATTCAGAATACCTAGATTGGGAATTAAGATATCCAATTAGTTTGCTCGGATCAACTAGAGGCAAATTTTACGTTGCAAAATATTTAGGTGAGTGGCATGTTGGGTACACAGGCCGTGAGTTATCATTAGCAGGCAGCACATTTGATTTTCGTTTTGATGCTATGCCTAAAAGTGATATAAGGCAGCCTCAATACGTCGTTGATTTGTTAGTCCAGAAAGTTTTTGAAACCTGGGCTTTCAGTGCATTTGCTATTGGGCCATCAGCTGTTTTTTCCCGGCAAGATGACGGAAAATTTGGAATCATATCAATATTTGTAAATTTTAGATTAAAAGTGGGAACATCTTTTTAGCTAAATTTTCGTATTTACATTTAGAAACATATAAATAAATTCTTTCACGACTATTTTATAAAATAATAGGGTGGCATATTGCACTTAAATTCTTCATATAATTTTTACACCAAAAAGATATTTTGGATAATTTCATTCGTCTTGATTTTAATATCAAGTTTAACGGCGCAAGAGCAAGAAAAAAATCCTGCACTGATTACATACTTTCAAATGCAGCCATTTGACGATAGTTTATTTATTAAAATACAAAATGAAGTATTCATTGACCCGCCTGATCCCAAAGCAGAAATAATTGTTGACTTACGCGATCCTAATAACCAAACTGTTGCAATTAAAGGAGCATTATATCCGTTCCTTGCATTTAAACCTGAGACACGTGCTCGAATTATAACTTATCCATACAAAATAGATCTTGAAGAAGATATTAATTATGGAAGTGTTTTTACCAGAGTACTTGAAAAAATGAAATTAAGCAAAGTAATTTCACCTCCTTCTAAAACTCAAATTAACCCTGCGCTTCAGTATATCAATCCATTTTTACAAGCTTATGGTGGCGAGAGATTTGGATTCCCGATTAAAGATGATATAGGAATATCAATAGGAATTGGAACTCCGTATTCCGGGATGCTGGAAACAAATTTTGTAGAAGCAAATTTTCATATTGTTGGATTCAAAGGAGGCATATTTAGTTCTGTTGACGGCCTTACGGATTTAAAAACAAAAAACAATCATAACAATTTATATACTACTTTTGGAATTCAGTTGGGCTATGTTGTTCCATTTGGAAATTTTTTAGAATTTAGTTTACAAGATGTAACAGTTCCTCCAAGTCAAAATCAACTTAATAAATATGCCAGGTATGATACTCTTGGTTTCAAAGCCAAAGTTTTAAAAGATACTTACTTCAGCTGGGAATTCCGTTATCCAATCCAAATTTTAGGATCAACCAGATCGAAATTTTATGTAGCTAATTATCTAAAAGAATGGCATGTAGGTTATACAGGGAGAGAACTTTCACTAGGCGGAAGCACTTTTGATGTGCGTTTGGATTATATGCCGAAAAGTGATGTAAGACAGCCTCAAGCGGTAATTGAAATACTTACACAAAAATTATTTGGAAGTTGGGCATTTAGTGCAATTTCATTAGGCCCATCGATTGTACTTGCAAATACAGACTCAGGAAATTTTGGATTGTTAACTGTTTTTGTAAATGCTAGAATTAAAGTAGGAACTTCTTTCTAATAATATTAAAGTAGCCCAGCAGCAGTTTTATCTACATACCATTCTGATGTCTCATCAACTGAATGAACTCTAGCCGCGGGAAATTTATTTACTGCTTTATCGTCACTAAAAATTTCATTAAGAGTATTAGATTTCTCTTCGCCTGTTACTAAAAAAGTTATTCGAGAAGAATTATTAATTAATGCTTCAGTCATGCTAATTCTTTTTTGCCCACTTTGAGGATGAGTTGCTACACCAAATAAATTCTCAGATATAAATTCTAGCTTCTGACTTGGAAATAAAGAGGCTGTGTGTCCGTCGCTGCCCATTCCCAACAATATCCAATCAAATTGGGGTAATTCATTTTTAACATTTTGTATAATCTGCCTAGTATCCTCAGCGTATCTTTTAGCTTCGTCCTTTGGAATACTCTCCCCTTTTATTCTATGAACATTTTTTTCATCAATTTTAATTTTATCAAATAATAATTTCTTCGTCATTCCATAATTACTTTCGGAATCATCCGGCGAAACGCATCTTTCATCTGACCAAAATATATGAAGCTTTTCCCAAGGTATTTTATTCGAATAATTTGATGAGGCAAGCAATCCAAATAAAATTTTAGGAGTGCTTCCTCCAGATACTGCTAAATAAAAATCTTCACCGGATTTTTTTTCTATTGATGTTAATAATTCTTTAGCTACTTTTTCAGCCAATAGCTGCGGAGTATTAAATTTTATTAAGTTTCTTTTTATCATTTTATATTTTACTTGTTCATAATTTATAACTCGCAATATAAATCTTCATTAGTAAGATTTTTATGGGGATATCTCCATTCTTGATTAGTATCGTCAAATAAATCAAATGATTCTTTCGGGCCCCATGTACCAGACGGATATCCATAGATTTTAATTTTAGGATTTTCATTCCAAGCTTCAATGATTGGATCTACAAATTTCCAGCATTCTTCAACTGCATCTCCACGTGTATAAAGAGTTGAATCGTCTAATAAAGCGTCAAGTAAAAGCCTCTCATAAGCAGCAGGAATTTCCACTTCACTAATATCTGAATAATGGAAATCCATATTTACATTTTGAATTTTGAAACCTGCTCCAGGTGTTTTTAAACCGAACTTTAATAGAATACCTTCATCCGGCTGAATTCTTATTACAAGCTGATTTGCAAATTGATGAACATTATCTTTTGTAAAAAGAAAATGCGGAGTGTTTTTAAAATAAATCACAACTTCTGTAACTTTTGTTGGCAGTCTTTTACCGGCACGAATATAAAAAGGAACACCTCCCCATCGCCAGTTATCAATATATAATTTTACAGCGGCGAAGGTTTCTGTTTTTGACTCCGGTGCTACACCTTTTTCATTCCGGTACCCTAAAACTTTTTCACCTTTTACTGTTGATTCCACATACTGGCCGCGGACTGTATATTTTTCCACATCTTCTTTTTTTATAGGCCTCAAAGATTGAAAAACTTTCATTGTTTCATTACGGATTGAATCAGGGTCAAAATTTGCTGGCGGTTCCATCGCAATAAAGGCAGCTACCTGAAGCATATGATTCTGGATCATATCTCGCAGCGCTCCTATTCCTTCATAATATCCGCCGCGATTTTCAACACCAATATTTTCTGCAGAAGTTATTTCAACCCTATCGATATAATTTCTATTCCATAAAGGTTCAAAAATTCCATTTGAGAAACGAAGTACTAAAACATTTTGAACTGTTTCTTTACCAAGGTAATGGTCTATCCTATAAACCTGCTTTTCATTAAAAACGGAATGTAAGTGCTTATTCAGTTTTTCTGCTGAATGCAGGTTAAAGCCAAACGGTTTTTCAACAATAATTTTCTTTTCATTATTTAGGCTTCCATTTTTATGAAGATTCGATTTCCTCAATCCATCAATAATCGTATCATATAGTTTCGGCGGAGTTGATAAATAAAAGATATGTTTTCCATTTATATTTTTTTGATAATCCAGTTCATTCAGTTTGTCTTTTAATTTGAAATAATCATCCGGATTTTCTGTCTGGATGGATAAGTAATAAATGTTTTTAACAAATGATTCAATAATGCTTTTATCAATATTCTTTCTTTCCGAATACTGATTTATGCTTTCGAACATTTTATTTCTAAAGTCTTCATCAGAATATTCACTGCGGCTTACTCCAAGAATGGCAAAGCTGCTGCAGTATAATTTTTGATTATAAAGTTCAAATAATGCCGGAATAAGTTTCTTTTTTGTAAGATCACCCGAAGCACCAAAGATAACAATGATACTGTTATCCGGTGTTTGCATATTACTATTTTTTAAACCCATGTAATTTCCCTAATTATTTTTTACTGCATGGCCGCCGAATTCATTTCTTAAGGCAGCAAGGACTTTCATTGCGAAAGAATCATTTTCTCTCGATCTAAACCGATTAAATAAAGAAGCTGAAATTGTATGCGCCGGAACTTCCAATTCCATTGCAGTTTCAACTGTCCAACGACCTTCCCCGCTGTCTTCAACGTATCCTTTAATTTTTGATAAATTAGGATCATTGGAAAGAGCTAGCGAAGATAATTCCAGCAGCCAGGATTTAACAACACTGCCATGCTGCCAGACTTTAGAAACACCAGCTAAATTAATATTAAAATTTGATTTTTCCATTATCTCAAATCCTTCGGCAATTGATTCCATCATTCCATACTCAATTCCATTGTGAACCATCTTAACAAAATGGCCAGAACCATTTTCACCGCAATGGAAATACCCATCTTCAGGAGCAAGCGTTTTAAAAATTGGCTCGACGTAATCTACAACTTCTTTTTCGCCACCGTACATTAAACAATAGCCATTCTTCAATCCCCAAATTCCTCCGCTCACACCGCAGTCAATATAATGTATTCCTTTTTCATTAACCTTTTTTGTTCTTTGTAACGAATCTTTATAAAACGAATTTCCTCCGTCAATAATTATGTCGTCCTTTTTCATTAAAGGAATAAGTGAATCAATAATTCCGTCTATAATTTTGCCAGAAGGAACCATCAGCCAAACTATTTTTCTTCCATTTAATTTGGAAACTAAATCTTCTAAAGATGAAGAGGCTTCTGCCCCTTTTTTGCTTACGGCTTCGGTCTGTTCTTTTGATTTATCATAAATAGCAACTTGATGATCTTTTAATAATCTTTCAACCATGTTGCTTCCCATTTTTCCAAGTCCTATAAATCCTAATTTCATTTCTATAACTCCATTTCTTTCGTTTAATAATTAAGTCAACATCTTCGTAATAATTTAATTTTAGGCATTTAAAATAAATATAAAGATTAAGTTAGGTTTGCGACTTAACACATTTAATAATCTATAGATAATTGTTTAATTTAACAATTGCAATTGCAGAATTTTTTAAAATCAATCATGAAACAAATCATAATTCTCTGGATTAGTGCAGCAATAATAACTTTCCTAGCCGGTTTTATTCAAAGCGGTTTAAGTCCATATTATCCAATTACTGGAACCTTTGGAATTGAAGGTAAAAAAGTTTCTTACAAACTTGAAAAAATTTTTAGAGGCAATGAAGATTATAACATCAAAATATTAACTGATATTGAAGGCTTAAAAGGAATTCTTTATTGGAAAGAAAAGAATTCAAATTCATCCTGGAATGAAATTAAGATGAACACTGCTCCGAGAATTTTAGAAGCAGACTTACCACATTTATCTCCTGAACAAGAATCTGCATATTTCATAAAAGTATTTTATAAAGATAAAGAATATAGAATACCTGGTGATAGAATTGTTACAATAAAATTTTTAGGTAATGTTCCTTCAACAATCATGAATCTTGATATATTCTTTATTTTGATTGGACTTTTATTAAGCACGCGAACAGGGTTAGAATACTTTAATGATAAACCTAAAACTAAAAAACTATCTTTGATTACTTTCTTTTTCTTTTTTTCTAGTGCAATAGTAATAACACCTTTTAGAAAAACTTATGAATCTAAATGCAATCAATCATAGCGTACCGACAATTACTCAATTGTATGAGATAAAACCTCTATTGATTTTAGCAATATGGTCCATCGCAGTTTTTTTAGTATTTCGATCAAAAAGATCAAAACTGTACGCTATCATTTTTGCGTCAATAACGCTTCTTACTTTTATTCTAGTTAAAAGTTAACTTGCCTGCTGCAAATCGATTCAATTATCATTTAAGATTCTAATTACTTCACTATGTATATTAGGAGTTGCAGCGATAATGCTGTCACCTTTTAAAGCATCATTGCCTTGATAGTCAGTTATAATGCCGCCAGCTCCTTTAATAATAGGAATCAATGCCATCTTATCCCAAACCGACATTTGGGGATCAATCATTATATCTGCGAAACCGGTTGCAACCAAGTAATATCCATAACAGTCTCCCCAATTTCTGTATAGCTTAACTTTTCTTATCAGACTGATCAAACTTATTTATATCCTGGTATTTTTCAATATTCAAATGATCTGTTGTGAGCAAAACTGATTCTGATAGATTATCATTCTTTTTTACTTTAACTATTTCATCGTTCAAAATTGATGATTCATTATCCCCAATTAAAAATTCATTTAATATTGGCTGATTGATAACTCCAATTATTGGATATCCATTTTTTAGTAAAGCTATTAAAGTCCCAAATGTTACGCTGCCGCAGATAAAACTCTTAGTACCATCAATCGGATCTAAAACCCATTGGTATTCAGCATCGGGATTATGAATGCCAAATTCTTCGCCTAAAATTCCATGATCAGGAAATTCTTTCATTATTTCGTTGCGCATTAATTCTTCCGCGGTTTTATCAGCAATTGTAACAGGAGTAGAATCATGTTTTGAATCTATTGATATTTGTTTTCTAAAATAACTCTTAATAATTTCGCCGCTTAGATTTGAAAGGTGCTTTGCAAACAATTTGTATTCAGATAAGTTTTCCATTTGTGTAAGTAATTATGGATGAAAAGTTTAATAACTAAAATGATAATTAATTAGCATAAAATCATTTATCATAAATTAAATTATTGTTATCAAAATAAAACTTTATACGCGATTTTAATATAGAAAAATTGGCAAACATATGAGAACAATTATTCTTCTAACAATATCAAATATTTTTATGACCATAGCCTGGTATGGCCATTTAAAATATAAAAATTCACCATTATGGATTGTTATTTTAGTAAGCTGGGGAATTGCATTTTTTGAATATATATTTCAAGTACCGGCAAATAGAATTGGATATGGACAATTTAACGCA
The DNA here is from genome assembly GCA_963746735.1 of uncultured Ignavibacteriales bacterium. Lineage (GTDB taxonomy): Bacteria > Bacteroidota > Ignavibacteria > Ignavibacteriales > Ignavibacteriaceae > CAVSWT01. Next base: position 5,610 of record CAVVCO010000030.1, on the reverse strand, counting down.
GCACAATTAAAAACCATTCAAGAAGTAATAACATTAATTATTTTTAGTATATTTTCAGTTGTCTATCTAAATGAAAAATTCAAATGGAATTATGCAGTAGGATTTTTTTTCATCATATTGGCTGTATTCTTCATATTTTATAAATGGCAATAATCCCCCAAAAAAACAGTTGGGTGATTTAAGAAACATTATTATATTTGTAAGCTAAATTTTGAATTTCAATCCGGAGAGATGGCAGAGTGGTTGAATGCGGCGGTCTTGAAAACCGTTAAGGATGCAAGTCCTTCCGGGGTTCGAATCCCTGTCTCTCCGCAAACTAAGAAAAACCTTTGAGTTTATTAAAACTTAAAGGTTTTTGTGCTTTTAAATAAAACTATTTAGTTCACTATTTCTTTGGCTGGCTTCGCTTGTCCTGCTAATTAGTTAGACTTTCAGAAATAACTAATAAGTTTATTTTTTATTGAAAGGGTTTTACTAGTGAAAATTTTGGTCTCTCCTCAAAGTAATCTCCATATATTTTAATTTAAGAATCTTTATTAAGAGAAAATAGAGATATTAATATCCCACTATTATAATCAAAATTATTCTTTCACTTATTAAGATGTAAGAAATTTGAAGAACAATAAAAAGAAATAGATAAATAATTTCTTTTATTATTTATTTGTAAATGTTAAATTGACATCTTAAAAATTAAGGTGGAACTCAAATGCAACAAAATCGATCATCCTTCCCTCCAGTTTTTTGGATAGCTAATTCAATCGAAATTATTGAAAGATTTGCTTACTACGGAATATACATGGGTTTCGGTATTTATATGGAATACCTAGGATATTCAAAAGGCCAACTAGGAATTGTACAGAGTATTTTTCTTCTTTTCTCATACGTTATTCCCGTCTTTTCTGGAACTTTTGCTGATAGATATGGATTTAAGAAAATGTTGATAGTTGCCTATCTAGCATATTTGCCGGCAATTTTACTTTTACTATTAACAAAATCATTTAGTGGCATTGCGTTGACTATGTTAACTATTGGTTTTGCTGCTGGTATTTTTAAACCACTAATTTCAGGAACTGTAAGGGCCGTTACTGATAAAACTAATAAGACTCTTGGCTTCGGTATTTTTTATGCCATGGTGAATATAGGAGCCTCATTTGGGCCTATAGTTGCAGGAAACTTGAGAGCCATTTCCTGGAATTATGCGTTTATAGCTGCGGCAATTGGAATAGGTATAATGTTATTAGTAACAATTTTTTTCTACAAAGAACCTCCACGTGAATTGGAAGGAACCACTCTAAAACAAAAGTTTAAAGATATGGGCGTTGCTCTATCTGATTTTAAATTTTTAATTTTTCTAATATTACTAGGAGTATTTTTTTGGCTGCCTTTCTGGGCTTTCTTTAACTTACTTGCAATATATATTGATAAAAATTTGGATACGGTTAGTTTATATCAATCCTTACAAGGAATATTCGGAACCTGGTTTGCTAGCTTCTTTTCAGAAGCAAATGGAGATGGGACTAGAAAAGTGCTTGGTGAGACGATAGCAAATACCGGATATGTTATAATTATATTTCAATTAATTATTTCCAGAATTTTTGAAAAACGTAAAGCTATTCCTTCTTTTCTATTTGGACTTTTTGTGGCAGGAATTAGCTTTTTAGTAATTGCTTATTCCCGTATTGGTGCTTCAGAATTTATTTTCTTAGGTATATTTTTATTCGCTATTGGGGAGATGATTTCTTCTCCAAGAATTCAAGAATATATAACATGGATAGCTCCAAAAGAAAAAGCTGGACTTTATATGGGATCAAATTTTTTAGCTACCGGTTTGGGTGGAGTTTTAAGTGGAATTACATATACTTCTTTATATGGTGTTTTTAGAGATATGAATCATCCTGAATATGTTTGGTATGTATTAGCGGCAAACATATTTTTAGGAATAGCTGCAATTACAATTTTTACCAAAACCTTAGGAGAGTTTAAAGAATTAGAATCTTAATAATAATTTAGAATTCTATCGTAATTTTTTTTAATATTTTAATTAAGCATTCCATCTTATTGTTTGGAATGCTTTTTTATTTTAAATAAGAGGTATAAATGTTAGAAATAGATTAAGCAGTCAATTATCTTACTCAGCATATCTCAGGCTAATACCTGAGCGATTCAGCAATTCCCCGATAGAACCTGCCCCTTTGAAAAATTAGTTTAGTAACCGAGGATCCAATTTAAATGTAATGTAATGTGTGTTTATACATTGGAGACTCTTATGAAAAAAATTACTAAAATAATTTCAATTACTGCCCTTATCTCATACTCAATTCTTGCTCAACCGGCATATATAATGAATTTAAGCAGCCCGCAAATAATTGATAACAAAACAATTGAATTTGATGTAAATATAGAAAGTACCGGGCAAGATTTTGTTTTAACATCTTATCAATGCGCTTTTAATATTGATTCCATATTTCTAAATGACACTTCTTTTTGTTTTGAATACATTCCCTCAACGTCACAATTGAACAATACTCCTTTGTATGGTGTAGGCTGTGATAAAGTCGATGGAACAAGAAAAATCCATTTCGCCTCTAGTGCTGGTATAGACAATATTACAACTCATCCAATTAGAGTTGGAAGATTCTTGATAAAAAAATCATCTTCAATTTTAGTTGATTCTTTACATATTAATTGGGCTTTCGACGGGATTTATAAAACAATTCTTACCGGTGAAAATTTTATAGAGATAACAAACCCTTTAGATCATAAAAATTTGTTATTTAAAAATGACTCTCCTTCTATTGATTATTTAGTTCTCGATTCTGATGAAGGTTCACTAAACGGTGATGTTCATTTCAAAACAAGGGAAGGTTCTAATTCGGCCAAAGTAGTTTATTTCTTAAATACTTCTAGTACTCTAACTTATTCTATTTATCTAAATAAGTCTGGAGAATGGTTTGCCTGGGGAAGAATGTTTTTTGAATCAACTAGTTCACAAAACTCATTTTATTTTCAAATTGACGACGGGACAAAATTAACATTTGGAAATCAGAATCAATTTGATCAATGGCATTGGGAAGGTGCTGGTTTAAATAAGTTAGATATTGGAAATCTAACTCAAGGTAACCATACAATTACAATTTATGGAAGAGAGCCGGGGGAAACTGTTATGCTTGATCAAGTATTTCTAACAATGGATGGAAATTTAGTTGCTTCGGATGATTTATTTCAATCACCCACCCCAGTAGAGTTAGTTGCTTTTAATGCCTTTGTTAATGCAGCCAATAAAGTCGAACTAAATTGGACAACTGCCAGTGAATTAAATAATTCAGGTTTCTATATTGAAAAATCTTATAACAAAAGTAGTTGGATAAATTTAGCTTTCATAAAAGGAAACGGCACAACTACTAAAAAACATTCTTATAAATTCATTGATAATAATAATCCATCCGATTTATATTATAGAATTAAGCAAGTTGATAACAATGGTAGTTTTACTTTTTCGAATACTCTCAAAATAGAATATACTCCTCAAACTTTTAACCTGTCACAAAACTATCCCAATCCATTTAATCCATCAACAAATATCCAATACAGCATTAATCAAACTTGCGATGTTAAAATTGATATCTATAATTTATTGGGGGAAAAAGTAATTGAACTAAAAAATGAAGTACAAAATTCAGGTACTTACGAATTAAATTGGAATGCTTCGAATTATTCAAGTGGAACTTATCTTTTATGTTTATACGCGAAACCATCAGATGGTTCCAATGCTTTTAAAGATGTTAGAAAAATGATTCTATTAAAATAGTCATTAAAAACGCGACATATTTCGAAGCTAAATAGATTATTTATTTTTTCAACAATTTATATAGTTCTTATTATTTGTCCATTAAAATATTTGTTTTTAGCATAAAATGGCCATTTTTATCTCAGGTTAATAGCAAGTTCATTTCAGGCACACCCCGATGGTTAGCCTTTCAAATAAATCTTAGTTTGACCTTCGAATTTGGAAGATAATTTCTTCAAACTATTGATTGAGGAATATAATGAAAGCATTTGATTTAATTTGGAAGACCGGACTACTTATTGTCGCACTTAGCTTTTTTAGCAATTTATATTCGCAGAATTATACTATTTCAATTGAGAACGGAAATGAAATCAACTCAAATAAATTTGAATTTAACGTCTATATCATAAGTAATTCTGGGGAATTTGTATTAGGAGCATATCAGGCCGCGCTTAGTTTTAATCAGCAAATTATTAACGATGGGCAACTAACTTTTGAATATATTTCAGGTTCTTCAGATTTGAAAAATGTTCCTTCGTTTGGTATTGGAATGTTTGCCACTGACGGTACAAACGAATTAACATTTGCTTCTAATCCTGCAGGCGATGACACAATATACAATATTAAGAAATGCATAGGAAAATTTTTGGTTACTAATTCTAAACATTTTGGAGAATATAAACCAGAAGTAAAATGGAATTTTGACGGATATATAAATACAATAATAATTGAATCAATAGCGACTGACATTACCAAATTAGCAACTCATGTAGATTTGAATTATAATAATTCATTGACTTCTACAGAAGATAAAACACAGAAACCTGCGTCTTTCAAACTTTATCAGAATTATCCTAATCCGTTTAACCCAAGTACAAAAGTAAGCTATTACATTCCTACTGAAAGTAATATTAATTTTCAAATTTATACTTTAACAGGTGAAAGAGTATACGAAATGAACAATGAGCAGCAAAACGCGGGCTTACATGAATTTGTGTGGAATGGAGAAAATTTGGCTTCTGGAATTTATATACTGGCTATGAATGCTAATCCAATAAATGGAAGTGAAAACTATAGTTCAGTAAAGAAAATGACATTGTTAAAATAGTCACTCGAGACGGTTAGAGATGATGTCTGTGGGGGAGTTGATGTCATCTCTTAACTTTTTATTATCATCCCTTTAACACAATAGCCTTCAAATTGTCATAACAATATTTAACAAAATAAACCGTCCATGTTACTACTCCGAAAATCTTAAAACCAGCTTCAATCTCTTCCTCCCTACTTAAAAGAATAATCTTTGCATCACTTAATAAATCCAATACAGCTGCCAAACCCAATAATAAAAATGCTAATAATAAAATTTTATAGTCGGACTCAAAGATAATTTCTTTAAAACGATAAAATATATATACAACGTAAAATGCATAAACTAGATAAACAACTGTATTTGGTATGTGGAAAATTAATCTAAATGCTAAATGTAATTGAAAAAAATCATCAATAAACAGCAATAAAGTAAGAATTCCTGAATAAAGAATATACTTAGCATTTTGGTTAGAACCAGAATAAATTTTTATTATTAGATAACTGAAAAAACAAACACACATGCCAGCAAGCCATAAAATCACTCGTATTTTTTGAAGCAATCCAGCGTAAATAGGAATTCCAAAATTAGATTCAGGGTTTTTGCTTAGATATTCGAACGGAATTTGATAAGTATCACCCAATATAATTATAGCAAATAAAAATAATCCTACGCCCAAATATGAGAACATTAAAATATTTACGGTTGATATCGACGGCGGATTAAATTTATTTTT
>CAVVCO010000029.1:0-22256 GCA_963746735.1 uncultured Ignavibacteriales bacterium | reverse complement strand
TATCACTTTTAATTTCTGTTTCAAATTCCAGCCCTTCTCGTACAGCCATAATAGCTATTCCATGATCTGCAATTTTTCCACTTAATATTATTTATCTCCAGGTTTACAATTTAAAGGAGAAATGTTTCTTTGTTCTTCGATAACACCAATCCCGGAAGTATTGATAAATATCTTATCGCCGCTTCCTTTATCAACAACTTTCGTATCTCCTGTAACTATTTGAACTCCGGCGTTTGCCGCTGCACTTTGCATTGATTGAATTATCTGCCAGAGTTCTTCCATTGAAAAACCCTCTTCAATAATGAATCCGCAAGAAATGTAAAGTGGTTTTGCGCCACACATAGCAAGGTCATTTACAGTTCCATTAACCGCAAGTTCACCAATATTTCCGCCTGGAAAAAATATTGGTTTGATAACATAGGAATCAGTTGAGAAAGCGAACTTAACTCCATTCTGATTAATTATTGCACCATCATGCTGAAGATTTAATAAAGGGTTATCAAATTGAGGAAGAAACATTTTTTGAATTAATTTTTGAGATAGCGTTCCCCCTCCTCCATGAGCAAGTGTAACTTTTTCATAATCAGAAATTGGAATTGGACATGAAAAATTTCCCGATATATCTGAATCTAAACTCATCAAAACTTCCTTTAATTTTCTTTTAATATATTTCCATAATGAAAATACGCAGCACAAGCACCTTCACTTGAAACCATCGGTGCGCCAAGTGGATGTTCAGGTGTACATTCTTTTCCGAAAGCGGCACAATGAATAGGTTTTTTAATTCCCTGCAAAACTTCTCCAGCTATACACAAGACTTGATTCGTTTACCTGAATATTTTCAACATTAAATATTTTCTCAGCATCATACTCAGAATATTCATCTTTAAGCTGTAGTCCACTTTGAGGAATAACTCCGATTCCTCTCCATTTTTTATCTACGATTTTAAATATTTCTTTTAAAAGATTTTGTGCGGGAACATTCCCCTGCTCAACAACTGCTCGTGAATACTGGTTCTCAACCTCGAAACTTTTTTCTTCGAGCTGCTTAATGGCTAAATAAATTCCCTGAAGAATATCAACAGGTTCAAAACCAGTAACTACAATGGGGACATTATATTTATTAGCGATTGGAAAATATTCATGATAACCCATAACGGAACACACATGCCCGGCAGCTAAAAATGCCTGCACTTTTGAATTCGGTGAAGAAAGAATTGCTTCCATTGCGGGAGGGACAAGCACTTGGGAAGTAAGCACTGAAAAATTTTTTAATCCAAAACTTTTAGCCTGCTTTACAGACATTGCATTTGCCGGGGCGGTAGTTTCAAATCCGACAGCAAAGAAGACGACCTTTTTATCAGTATTTTTCTGGGCTATACTAACAGCATCCAATGGAGAATAAACCATTCGAACATCTCCCCCGTTTGCTTTAACCGAAAGCAAATCATATTTAGAGCCTGGTACACGAAGCATATCACCAAAGGAAGTAAAGATGACATCATTTCGCGAAGCAATCTCTATTGCTTTGTCTATAGTTTCAAGCGGAGTTACACAAACAGGGCATCCTGGGCCGTGAACAATTGTTAATTCTTTAGGAAGTAATTCTTCAATTCCAAACTTCATGATAGTATGAGTTTGTCCTCCGCAAATTTCCATTATGGTCCAGGGCTTTGTAATAGTTTCTTTTATTTTTTTAGAAAGTCTTTGGCAGCCGAAGCATCTCTATATTCATCAATAAATTTCATATTTTTATCTTAAGATTTACCTCAAAGAATTAAAAAACTAAGTGTTTCAATGAGTGCTCTTAGTGCCTAAGTGGTGAAAAAGGTTTTACCACTGAGACACTTAATTCACTGAGTTATACTAAGAACTTCCATGAATATTATTTGGTTTTTTATTCTATGAATTTTTCATCAGGGTTCAATTCGTCCTCAATCATTTCACCCATCTCTCGTAATGCTTGCAAAGTTTCTTCAGCTTGCTGTTCATCAATTTTATTTAAAGCAAAACCAACATGCACAAGAACGTATTCACCAACTTTGATATCCGGCAGCCAATCAATACAAACATTTTTTGTTACTCCGGCAAAATCAGCTTTTGCCATTTTTAATGCGCCTGCATTTTCTTCAATACTTAATATTTTTCCCGGTATCGCTAAACACATTTTAAAACTCCTTAATTAATTTTAGTCATTCCGAACTTGTTTCGGAATCTTATTTAGTAATAAAGATGCTGAAACGAGTTCAGCATGACAATAAACAAATATTACTTTTTATTCAATATATTTTGCGCAATCACAATTTGCCCCACGGAAATTCCGCCGTCATTTGTTGGAATTCTTTGATGCCAGTAAGGCTTAAATCCATATTGCTTTAATTTAATAACAGTTCTTTCCAATAAATATGCATTTTGAAAAACACCGCCGCTTAGAACTACTTTTTCTATCTTAAAATATTTTGCAGCATCACAAATAATTTCAACCATGGTATTATGAAATTTTGTTGCAATTATTTTAACATCAATATTATTTTTCAAGTCCTCTATAATTGATATAAATGTTTTTTTATAATCAATAATTAGCAACTCATCTTCAACACAATCATAAGGATAAACTTCATCAACATTTTCAATCGTGTTAAACTCAAGCATCATCGCAGCCTGTCCTTCATAGCTCATCTTTTGATTTATATTTAATAAGGAAGCGACTGCATCGAATATTCTACCGACACTTGAGGTTAATGGTGTATTGATTTTTCTCTGTAACGCCTGCTTTAATATAGAAATTTCCTGCTGATTAAAAAACCGGAGTAGTTCAAGTTTAAGTTCATGTATAAATAATTCATTACCATAAATTTCATATAAAAGGCCAAGTGCAGAACGCCTGGGCTCTTTAATTGAAGATTCCCCGCCTGGCAATGGGAAATATCTAAAATGAGCAACTCGTTTTATTTCTTTTTTATTATATGTGAAAAATTCCCCCCCCCAAATATTACCATCAGTTCCATAACCTGTTCCATCCCAGGAGACACCAAGAACTTCATCATCAATCTGGTTTTCCGCAACACAGGCAGCAATGTGTGCAGTATGATGTTGAACCTGAGTTAAGTTTTTGTTTTTTGTTTTAGCAAACTTTGTTGATATATAATCAGGGTGTAAATCTGAGACTATGTTATTTGTTTTAACTTCATATAACTTTTCAAAATCGTTGATTACATCCGTAAACGTTTTTTCTGCTTCTTGAGTTGAAAGGTCGCCAATATGCTGGCTTGAAAAAATATTATTGCCGACGCTCAAAGCAATTGTATTTTTTAAATGTCCGCCAACTGCTAAAATTTTATTTCCATTTAAGTTAATTTTATTTTGAATTGGAAGAGGTGCATATCCGCGTGCTCTTCGCAAAACCATTTCTCTTCCTAAAATTACTCTAACAATTGAATCATCAACATGACGTACTATTTTTCTATTGTGAACTAAATAAAAATCAGCAATTCCATTCAACTTGTTTAATGCTTCTTTTTCATCAATAATTATTGGTTCTTCAGAAATATTTGCGCTTGTTGCAACTATTGGTTTTCCTAATTCATTTAAAAGAAGATGATGTAATGGAGAGTATGCAATCATTACACCAAGATAAGGATTTCCAGGTGCAACAGAAGGTGAAATTAAATTTTCAATATCTTTATTAATATGTTTTTTTAGTAAAACAATTGGAGCTTCGGGAGAAAGAAGGAGCCGTTTTTCAAAATCATTTACTACACAAATTTCTTTCACAGATTCGATATTGGGAAACATCACTGCAAAAGGTTTTTCCTCTCGATGTTTTCTTATTCTCAATTCATCAACAGCTTTTATATCTGTCGCATCAACAATTAACTGAAACCCGCCGATTCCTTTTAATGCAATAATTTTACCTTCCTTTATTTTCTCTATTGCATTATTTATAGTTGAATGATTTTTTGAAATTAAATTTCCTGATGAATCCCAAAGTTCGATATGCGGCCCGCACTTTGGACAAGCTATGGGCTGTGCATGGAATCTTCTATTTGTTGGATCTTCATATTCTTTTCTGCAGTCATCGCACATTTCAAATTCATGCATAGTAGTATTTGGGCGATCATAAGGAAGAGAATTTATGATTGAAAACCTTGGCCCGCAGTTAGTGCAATTAATGAAAGGATAAAGATATCTTCTATCATTTGGTTCGTACATTTCATGTAAGCAATCATCACAGACGGCAATATCAGGAACGATTAAAGTTGTTTTCTCTTCATCATCTTTACTTTTGAGAATTTCAAATTTGTTATAACCGGTATCATCAAGAAAAGAAAATTCAAGACTATTAATAATGGCAGCTTTTGGTTTTTCTTTTTCAATTCTTAATATAAATGAATCGAGGATATACTTTTCTCCCTCCGCTTCAATTTGCACTCCAGCAGATGAGTTAAGTACAAAACCTTTTAAATTTAATTCTGAAGCTAAACGGAAAATAAACGGACGAAATCCGACACCTTGAACGGCACCGTGAATTGTAATTTTAACTCGCACAACAATTTATTTTTTTAAATTTGATCTAAGCCAGTTACACCACTCATCAATTCCTTCATTAGTAGTGCAGGAAGTTAAAAATATTTTTAATTGAGGATTTATAGATAAAGCATTTTTCTTTAATTCTTCAACGCTGCAGTTTAAGTAAGGGACGAGGTCAATTTTATTTATAACACAGGCCGAAGCATTTCTGAACATAGCAGGATATTTTAAAGGCTTGTCATCGCCTTCTGTTACGCTAACAAAAACCACTTTCATATCTTCGCCGAGATCATATCCGGCAGGACAAACAAGGTTACCAACATTTTCGATTATTACTAAATCAATATCTTCGACATTAAGATCATTCATTGCATCTTTAACAAGATTTGCTTCAAGATGGCATCCGCCATTAGTTACAATTTGAGCAACGGGAACATTTAGTTTATCAATTCTCTGGGCATCGAGATCTGTCTGAACATCGCCTTCAATAACCGCGATTTTAAATTTGCCATTACAATGCTGAATTGTTTTTTCAACAAGACTGGTTTTACCGCTGCCTGGAGAGCTTACAAGGTTTATAGTAAAGTTTTTATTATTTGTAAATGTTTCTCGATTTTGGTTTGCAATTATATCATTCTTTGCCAGTACTTTTCTTTCAACTTGAATTACACTCATTGTCTCTCCGATATTTTATTCTACATCAATTTCGCTTACAGTTAATTCATTCCCAGTTAACATTTCCAAATTTGTATTGCCGCAATAGATACATTGGAATGCAAACTTATTAGTTTCAAATTCTTTTTCACAATTTTTACACTGCAGCTTAATTTGAATTTCTTCTACAAGAAGTTTAGCGCCTTCCAATTTAGTCCCTTGAATTAAAGTATCAAATCCAAAAGTTAATGAATCAACTAAAACGTTACTAAGCTTTCCTACTTTTAAAAATACGGAATTAACTTTTGGGTTTTCCACAGTCTTAATATTGTCTTCAACTATTTCAATTATATTCTGAGCTATTGATAATTCGTGCATAGTCAGTTTAAATTTAATTCCAGTTCTCAATTACATTTAAAGTCTTATCCACAAGCTTTGGCATTGTTTCATTAATTTTATCACTCAGTCCTACACCTAAAGATACATCGTAGGGTTGAATGCCTAAAAGATGTAAATGATTTGGAAGCTTTCCGCGAATTTTTGACAGTCCTAAAACTTCTTGAAAAGTTATTTGGTGCTCTGACATTTTGATTTCTTTGAACAGAGGAATTTCTTCGCCTTTCATTTCTATCAATGTGCCGGGCTGCTTGTTTGCATCAATTGTATCGAGAATTAAAAGATGAGAGCAGCTTTCAACAAGCTGAAGTAAATTTAATCCGAGAGTTCCACCATCAATTATTTCAATTTCAGAATTGTCTTTAATTTTCTCTTTTATGAAATCAAGTGCGTGAACACCAAGACCTTCATCGTAATTTAACGTATTGCCGATTCCTAAAATTACTTTTCGCATATTTTAACTTAAGAGTTCTTAGTGAAACTTTGTGCCCTTAGTGTCTCAGTGGTGAAAGAATTTTACAACTAAGACACTTAGAACACTGAGAATCACTTAGATTTTAATCTCCGTTTCTAAGAATTAAAAATTAATTAACTAACTCATGCAAACATCTAATCCGGTAGTAATGTTACTTACTTCTTTACCGGTTGCATCAATGGTATGAATTGCACAAGCCATGCAAGGATCGAATGAATGAATTGTTCTTAATATTTCAAGCGGCTGATCGGGCACAGCTAATTTAGTTCCAACTAAGCTCATTTCATAAGCGCTTGCTTGATCTTTGTGATCTCTTGGCGAAGCATTCCAGGTAGTTGGGACTACTAATTGGAAGTTTTCAATCTTTCCATTTTCAATTACACACCAATGTCCAAGTGCACCACGAGGAGCTTCCATAAAACCAAAACCTTTTGCAGATGAAGGCCAGGTATGTGGTTCCCATTTTTCACCGTTAAATGTTTTTGTGTTGCCTGCTTTAATTTCTGCAATCAAATCATCATAGAATTTTCTTAAAGAGTCAGCCATATATTTTGTTTCAATAGCACGTGCTGCTGTTCTGCCGAGTGTTGAGAACACTGCAGTAATCGGTGCATTTAACTGCTTCAAAACAAAATTGGTTAAATCTACAATTTGCTTATCTCCTTTTGCATACATCATAAGCACGCGTGCAAGCGGTCCAACTTCCATTGGTTTTTCATTCCATCTTGGCGATTTTAACCATGAATACTTTTGTTCTACTTCAAGATATTTGTATGGAGGTTTTGGCCCTGTATATTTAAATTCTGTTTCACCATTCCATGGATGTAGTCCAACACCATCACCTTTACCATATTTATACCATGAGCGTGCGACATATTCTTTCATCTTAGCAAAATCACGAGGATCCGGTTCAATAACTTTACTAATGTCTCTATTTAAAATTAATCCGCGAGGTATTAAATATTTTGAAGTATCATTCAAATCACCTTGAGGAAATTCACCCCAGGTTAAGAAGTTTCCTAAGCCTTCGCCGAGTGATGCATATTCAAGATAGTAAGGTGCAATAGCAAGAATATCAGGTATATAAACCTTATCAACAAATTCAATAATATTATTTATAGAATCATTAATTATTGAAAGTGTTGAGGCATTTAATGCTGTGTCACTGTTGAGATCAATCGGCATTGGAACGCCGCCAACCAAGAAATTTGGATGAGGGTTTTTACCGCCGAATATGGTATGAATTTTTGTTGCATGCGATTGCCAGTCAAGTGCTTCAAGATAATGTGCAACTGCAAGTAAATTAATTTCCGGAGGAAGCTTGTAAGCGGGGTGTCCCCAATAAGCATTTGCAAAAATTGAAAGCTGTCCGCTTTCTGCAATTGCTTTTACTTTGTTCTGAACATCTGCAAAATATCCAGGTGAAGAATTATGCCATGTAGAAATTGACTGCTGAATTTCAGAAGTTTTCTTTGGATCGGCTTTAAGTGATGCAACAACATCAACCCAATCCAAAGCATGCAGATGATAAAAATGCATCACATGATCATGAACATATTGTTGAGCAATCATTAAGTTTCTAATAATGTTTGCTGCTTTAGGAATTTGAATTCCAAGAGCATCTTCAACTGAACGGATTGAAGCAAAAGCATGAACGGTTGTACAAACACCGCAAACACGCTGCGTAAATGCCCATGCATCTCTTGGATCTCTTCCTTTTAAAATCTTTTCAATTCCACGAACCATGGTTCCGGAAGAATAAGCTTTGGTAATTGTATTCCCGGCATCTAATTCTGCTTCAATTCTAAGATGCCCTTCAATTCTTGTAATTGGATCAACAACTATTCTGTTTGCCATTTTTTACTCCTTATTGATTCCGAAGCCAGTCAAGAGCTTCTGATTCGGTCTTAAAAATTTTTACTTCTTTTTCATAATAACTATCGGGGATTTCCAAAATTTTGGGTGATAAGTCAGCACCAAAAATTGCAGATATAGGCATCATTGGCCTGAAATTTTTAATATTTCTTGCGCAGTCCTCAGGTGTAGTATCACGCAAATCAATCAAAAGCTTGCCGGCGTAATCTTCAAAAAACTTTGCCATCACTTGAATATCTTCGCTTGATAATTGCCCTGTATGTTTGCATCTCATTATCCCCTTTTCAACCGGTGTTAATGTAAATGAAGCCATTTTAATCTCCTAAATTTTATATTTTATTCTTCAATTGCTTCTGCAACCATTTCGGAAAGGCTTCTAACTTTAACATTCAAATTGTAGTGAGCAACTCCATCTGTAAACTGAAGTCTGCAATTTGAACAGGTCATTGCAATGCTATCTGCATTAACCTTTTTCATTTGATCAACCTTCAATCCGAAAACTGCGAAACGGTTTGCATCAGCTTCTTTAATTGAAATAACACCACCGCCTCCGCCGCAGCATTGCGATTGTTCTTTATTCGGTGTCATTTCTTTGAAAGATTTAGGAGCTAATAATTTTAAAATGTTGCGAGGCTCTTCAATATGGCTCCCTCTTCTCTGAATCTTGCAAGCATCATGAAATGTAATTGTGCCGTTATTAAAAGCACCTTCCTTAACTTTGATCTTGCCGGTTTTGATTAGCTTATCTGTTAACGCAACAATGTGAGTAATTTCTAATCCTTCTGGAACTTTCATAATATTTTTTGCTGTCCATCTAAAAGCATCATAAGCGTGTCCGCATTCTGAGATAACTAATCTTTTACATCCGAGTTCGTTTATGCCGTCAAATACTCTCTGCATAAATAATTTTGTCAACTCCATGTTTCCTTCGAAGTAACCGAAGTTAACAACCTCTCTGCCTTTGGAACTTATTGTCCAGTTTACTCCGGCAGTATTTAATATTTTAGCGATAGCTGCTATGTTGGTAGGGAATTTCATTAATTCAATTGAAGTAAATACGATTAAAGTTTCAGCTCCTTTTTTATCAATAGGAATTTCGACTTCAAACTCGTCTGCTATCCACTCAATCCTTTCTTCCCAGGTTTCATTATTTACTCCCAATGGTGAGCCAACATCTTTTTGCTTTTGAGTTGCATCGGCAAGGTCTTTAGGAACTGCTTTGGCGGCATCCAGTCCGGTTCTGATGTTATGCAAGATGGGACCAATCTGAATTCCCATTGGACAAGCCATTGCACATTTGTTACAAACCGTACATGCTTCATAAAGTAATTCCTGGTATTCATCAAGATCAGCATCAACTATTTTTTTATCAATGCCGGAAGCAACTTTTAGTTTTCCGCCGATAGTAAATCTTTGTTCATAAACTTTACGAAGTATATCCATTTTATAAACAGGCGCATATTCGGGTTTGCCGGTTGCCTGATAAAAATGACAAGCATCGGCACAAATTCCACATCTTGTACAAGCTTCTAACTGAGCTGCAACCCAACCGCCGGTTTCTTCTATAAAAGTATTTATTAAATCATTTGTTCTCATATCCGATTCTCCTTTATGGTGTTACCGCGCGCTTGCCAAATTGTGCGCCGTGAATTGTTTTTGAGAAAAAGTAGAACATAAAATGTGAAATCCTGCTAAATGGAATCCATATTAATAATAAGTCTACGCTTAACATGTGAAGAGAGAATAGGACTTCATATCTAAAAAATAAATGATGGGTCATTATGTAACCACTGACAATTGGAAGAAAAACTATAAGCCAATTAAATTTTTCTGCGGGGCCTGAAATTAATTTTAGTACAGGGTTTACATATCTATTAACCAAAAGAACCAGCATGCTTATAATTGTAACTGCGGCAAACCAATCAACAATGGGAATTGGTAGTGTCCACCATCCGTAACCAATCAGGCTTTTCCAGACAAGCATGTGTGGAGTGCCGAAAAATATAATTACAATTAAGCCAAGGTGAAAAATTCCACCAGCTAAGAATGTAATCATATTTTTAGAGAATGTATTTTTAACCCAGGGAATAAACGGCCAGATTAAAAATCCTTTTAAATAAGAAATCAAAACACCTTTTGCTTTACTTCCCTTGGAATCAACTTTATCTTTCGACCATCCTAAAGAAATAACTTTGATCAGACGGAAAACCATCCCGCCGATAAAAATAAGAAGAGCAGTATAAAATAACGGCCCTCTTGAAAATTCGAGTATTTCATTCCAATTCATAATTACTCCTGTCCCTTATGAACTTGTTTTTTCTTCATGTTATTTGCTGAAGCAACTCCAAGACCTACCGCAGCACCTACAACAGCAGCTCCGGCTACGGTTGTAAATTCAGGTTTGCTTAATGGAGTTGATTGGCCCTGATAGAATCCGCCGCCATCCCAGAAGTTTGGTTCGGAACAGCCGAGGCACGGATGCCCGGATTGAATGGGAAATGAAAGTCCGCTATTCCATTTCATAACTGCACATGAGTTATAAGTTGTTGGGCCTTTGCAGCCAAGCTTATATAAGCAATAACCTTTTTTAGCTCCTTCATCATCAAAAGACAGAGCGAATTTTCCTGCTTCATAAAACGGCCTTCTCAAGCAGCGGTCATGAATTGTATTTCCGTAAAAAGTTTTTGGCCTATTTAAATGGTCAAGTTCCGGCAATGTTCCAAATACTAAAAAGTTTGCTAAAGTTCCTGTAAATACTTCAGGAATTGCAGGACATCCGGGAATGTTAAGAACAGGTTTATCTGTAATAACTTTCCATACGCCAACAGCGCCCGTAGGGTTTGGATTTGCATTAGGAATACCACCAAAAGAAGCACAGTTGCCTGTTGAAATTATTGCTGCTGCATCTTTAGCTGCTTCTTTTAACATATCCAAAGAAGTTCTTCCGCCAACCACACAGTAAATTCCATCATCCGCTAAAGGGACACTTCCTTCCAAAACAAGAAGATATTTTCCTTTGTATTCTTTCATGATTCTTTTCATGTTAGCTTCAAGCTGAAAGCCTGCAGCTGCTGAAAGAGTCTCGTGATATTCAATAGAAATATTATTTAGAACCAAATCTTTTAATGAAGGTGAATGACTTCTTGTTAATGCTTCACTACAGCCGGTGCAGCTTTGCATTTCTAACCAGATGACAGGTAATTTAGGTTTTGATTTTAATGTTTTTGCAACAAGGTTGGTCATTGCTTTTTGTGAGTCTTTTGTTTGAGCAAAAGTTTTTCCGTTTACGAATGGTATTTGACTCAAACCGAGCGATGCAGCAATTATACTGCATGTATTCAGGAATTGACGGCGTGACACTCCCTGCCGTTTCATTCCTTCATAGATGGTTTCTTCTGCCATATTATCTCCTAATATTTATTGAGTCTATGAGACACGGCTTAATTCTTTATTCATTCCTGAAAAAAAATTATAGTTTTCTTCAGTCTCATAATTGAATTAATTTTTACTCGCAGGAAATACCGTCAGCTTCTAATTTTGCTTTATATTTTTCTAATCCCTCTGCACCGAAAGCAAGACTGCCTTTATCTGCATCCCAATTAACCGGATTTAATTCTGCAATCCATCCTTCACCGTATGGATCGCTGACAGCTATGTTAGGATCGGCAGCTAATTTTTCATTTGCTTTCACAAGTGTTCCTGTAACTGGAGCAGGTACGGGACCAACAAACTTGCTACTTTCCAATGTTGCAACACTTTTCCCTTGATTAATTTCTTTGCCGATATTTTTTTCTTTTACAGTTACTGCAATCAGCTTACCGCCGGAAAGTTTAACTGCAACCGAAGTCATTCCCATTCTTACCATACCGCCATCTATCGGTTTTACCCATACATGTTTATCAATAAAATAATATAAATCATCAGGTAAATTACATCCACGAACGTTTGACATTTTAAACTCCTTTTTAGAATGTTAATACTGTTTTGCAATCATCAGCAGTAGACCACATTGCGGCACCGCCGACCATCTTTACACCATCAATTAAATCTTCTACCTTAAGATCATGGAGTTCAGTTGATGCGGTACAAGCAGTAAATTTAACTCCGCTTTCCATTGCTTCATCCAAAAATTCTTTAACTGATTTCCCACCGGCTTTTGGAAATATTGTTTCAGCCATTCCTTTTTTTAATAACAAGGTTCCATCAATCGTAAAGAACATAGTTATATCATAATCCATTGCAGCAGCAAGTGATGCAAAAAAGAATGGGGTTGCGCAGCGGCGAGGCGTATCAGGCCCGCTGGTCATAATTATCATTACTTTATCTTCCATTGTAAATTCCTTTTATTTTCAATTTAGAATGTTAAACTAATCGCATTTTTGCTCGCGAATTCTAAGAATGTAGCTGCACCGCCTATTTGGACACCTTCCATTAATTCTTCTTTTTTAATTCCTAAAACATCAAGTGTCATTTGACAGGCAATTAATTTTACGTCCGATTCAACTGCAATTTCCAACAACTCACTAAGTTTTGCTACATTTGCTTTTCTCATCCAGCTATTCATCATAGCAGTTGCGGCCATTGTCATTCCCGGAAGCATACCAATAATATTTGGAATTGGGATCGGCATTGCCGGATTAGCGATGGGGGCAACTTTCAACTTGTCGGCATAACCTTTTCGAACAATATTTAAACCATAAAAGGTAAAGAAAATACTTGCTTCCATATCCATTGCAACTGCTGCTGTAGCAAGTATAAGCGGAGGATATGCTGCATCTAAAGTTCCGTGTCCGGCAATAATAGCTATTCTACTTTTTTGTTCTTCCATTTTTTTCCTCTTTATTTATTAAGTAAAGACAATACTTTACTCATTTCGTTTTTTTAATAAAGAAAATAAATTTGCCATCTTTTTCTTCGCTGCTTAAAACTTCATTACCTGTTTTTTTTGCCCAGGCTTCAACATCAGGTATGGAACCAGGATCGGTAGCTATCATTTGTAATACCTGTCCGGTTTGTAGAGTGTCAACTGCTTTTTTGGTTTTTAAGATAGGCATTGGACATGACATCCCGCTGCAATCTAAAGTTTGATCTGCATTCATTTTGTAGACTCCCTGTACATTTGGTTGGTTATTTAAATATTAGTTAATTCTGCAATGTTCTTTAATTTTTTAATTAAGTGTTCCCTTTCTACAGAAATCTGTTCAAAGGTTTTAGCCACCCTGTTCATCCATTTCCCTAAAGTGTTTTTAATTCTATCATCGAGAACCGGTATTTTCTTCTCTGCCTCACACAACTCGGCAGGATTAAGTCCAAAATTTTCTGCTAACTTTTTAATTTCTTCTTCCCTCTTTTGTGCATTTTGTTTTTCTACATAGAACTGCCCGGCAATTAACTTGGCTATCGGTTTGCCTTCATTATTGATACATGCACCGGAATATTTAAGCCCAGCATGACAAGTTTCAAAATTTGCATCATTGCTTTTGTTAAGTTCTAAACGCTTCCAAGAATTTAAGCAACCTTGCTTTCCTTTTTCCGTGGAAAGAATCATCGTGCAGAATTTACAAGGATTGCTGAATTCTGTAAGAGGGTTTCCATCTACATCAGTTGTTAATGAAGCCATTTGTGCCATCTCTGCAAAAACATCTTGAATCGGTTGGATACAATGCATTGGCAATACTTCATCAGGGGCATGAAGTTTTACTACATCTACTTGTGACTTGCCGGAAAGTAATGAATCGACATCCTGTTTTGAAAATCTCCACTGACTCCCAATTTTTAAGCCTTTGATACGTTCTTCTTTAAGCATTCGATACAATGTTGTACGATCAATCCTAAGAAGTTCAATTACTTGTTTTGCGGTTAAAAAATCAGACATACTTGTATATGCTATAATTTGCTATAATTTTCTATAGCAATTTATAATATTAATCTTTACTTTGTCAAGAAAAATCTTTATGTTTTTTTCGAATATTTTTAGAGATTTATATGTGGGTAATTTTTCCTGGATTTTTAGCGGGGTTCCTTCACGTTCTTATGGGGCCTGATCATCTTGCCGCAGTTTCACCTTTAGCTGTTGAAAATAAAAACAAAAGCTGGTGGGTTGGATTTAAATGGGGATTAGGACATACAAGCGGAGTTTTGATTGTTGGAATATTTGTCTTCCTATTTAGAGAGCTAATTCCAATCGATATTGTATCTGCTTTTAGTGAACGAATAGTGGGATTAGTATTAATAGGAATAGGTATCTGGGGATTGCAGTCAATCTTCCGTAAAAAAATTCATAGCCATGAACATGAAGGGATTAAACATTTCCATGTTCACTCGCATAATATTAACCCAAAGCAAAAGCATTTTCACACACACACAGCTTTATATATTGGAATCATTCATGGTTTAGCAGGTAGTTCTCATTTACTGGGTGTTTTGCCTGCTCTTGCACTTCCCACAAAAGCTCAAGCAGCAATGTATTTAACTTCATTTGGCATAGGAACTATTTTGGCAATGATGTTCTTTTCACAAGTATTGGGAATTGTTGCTTTAAAATTTGCCGAGAGAAGCCATAACCTTTATAGAAATTTATCAATCAGCTTTAGCAGCATTGCAATTGCAGTTGGAATTTTTTGGCTTCTATATTAATTAATAATGATAATCCGGAGATACGAATGAATGTAGATAAAAAATATAATGTACCGACAGATAGAAGTTACGATTCACATAATCATATGTGGGTATTGTATAATGAAGAAAATAAAATTGCCACTATCGGTATTGATGAATTCGGACTTGATTCATTTGGCGAACTTGCCTATGTAAGTTTTAACAAATCACTTGATTCAATAAATAAAAATGAAACAATCGGTTCGCTGGAAGCTGCAAAAATGGTTGGAAATATTTTTGCTCCTGTTTCCGGTAAAATTGTTGAAGTAAATATTGAAGCTTCAAAAAATCCTTCCTTAATAAACAATGATCCTTATGATAAAGGCTGGCTTATTAAAGTTGAATGTACAAACTGGCAGAATGAAAAAGATTCTTTCATTTATGGTAACAAAATATCTTCATGGATAGATTCAGAAATGGAAAAATTAGAAAGCTAAATTTTGATGGATTGGCGTTTACTTATTGATGATTCTGTTTCTGGTTCATACGGCCTCGCTGCGGATGAGACTCTTGCTAAAAGAGTTGGAGAAAAAACTTCTTTCCCAACATTAAGGCTCTATACTTACAAATCTTATTCTGCTTTGGTGGGGAGATTTCAGAATATTGAAAATGAAATCGACATACCATTCTGCAAAAAGCATAATATAAATATTAATAGAAGGCCTACAGGTGGCGGTGCTATTATTATGGGTGAAGATCAACTTGGAATTGCATTAATTGTCCCGGGAAGGACCGAAGATAATTATGGTAAAGTAAAAGAGCTGATGCAAAATTTCTCCCAAGGAATAATCAATGGTGTAAATAAATTAGGAATTGCTTCAGCTTTCAAAGGGAAAAATGACATTGAAATAAACGGCAAAAAATTAGCGGGACTTGGGTTGTACAGAGATGCTTCGGGCGGATTGTTATTCCACGCCTCTGTTTTGCTTGATCTGGATATTCAGTTGATGTTAAAAATTCTAAAAACGCATTTTGAAAAAATATCTGATAAAGAAATTAAAAAAGTTGAAGATAGAGTAACAACTGTAATAAGCGAAACTAAAATTTCATATTCCATGGATGAGTTAAAAGAAAGTATTACTAAAGGTTATTCTAACATTTTTAATATTGATTTTAAAGAACAGGAACTTACCATTGATGAGTTAAATCAAATTAAAAATCTTCAAGAAAAAAAATATAAATCTAATAATTGGATTTACCAGACTAATGATGTTCCCGATTTTGAAGGCCAAGCGAAATTAAAAACAAGCTCCGGCTTAATTGATGTAAAAGTGAAGATGGCCGGAAATACAATTAAAAATATTTTTATTTCCGGTGACTTTTTTGCTTCTGAAAATGCTGTTGCAAACCTTGAATCAAATTTAAGATGGCATTCAAGCAACGACAAGCTGTTGTTGGAAACAATCTCAAATGTTTATTCAAATTATAACGGAGAACTATCTTCTCTTCCAAAATTAGAATTAGAAAAAACAATTTTTAATGCAATCGACAATGCAAAGAATAATTTAAACCCTGCCCCGCAGGCAGACACTTACGGTTGCTTTGTGAATCCGGGAGGAATAAATGGTTGATTTAGGAAATGGAAACCTAACCATTGAAAATAAAAGTATTCCTTCCAATGAAGAAAATTTATTCAGTAATAAAATAAAATTTTATACCCCCGGTTTTAAAAGCTATTCAACTTCAGAATATCAAAACCAGCAAAGAAATAAATTTATTTCAATTAGCACAACCGGAACTAATTGTGCTTTGAATTGTGAGCATTGCAAAACAAATTCATTGAAAGGAATGATTGACCTTCCCAACTACAAAGATGGATTGTTCAATTTGTGCAGGCAGCTTGCAGATGATGGAACAAAAGGAATTCTTCTTTCCGGTGGAAGTGATAAACGCGGAAGAGTACCGCTGCTAAAATATATTCCGGATTTAATAAGAGTAAAACAGGAATTAAAGTTATCTCTAAGTGTTCATCCGGGCTTACCCGATGAAGAAACCTGTGCAGAGCTTGCAAAAGTTAATCTGGATAGCGTAATGCTTGATATAATCGGTGACGAAAAAACTGTAAAAGAAATTTATCACTTAAATAAAAAGCCTTCAGATTATGAAGACGTTTTAGAAAGACTTGAGAAGTATAACCTTCCTGCAATTCCACATATACTTCTTGGACATTATTTCGGAGAAATGTCAGGCGAATATGAAGCATTGGAAATGGTTAAACGCCATCAAGCTGAAAATGCTTGTGTTATTAGTTATGATGCCTATTCCCGGAACAAAAATATCTGTGGATAAACTTCCTTCTTTTGAAGAGATAAATGAGTTTTTTATTAAAGCAAGAAATGACTTGCCGAATATTCCAATAATTCTCGGCTGTGCCAGGCCAATGGGTGACTTCAAACAGAAAATTGATAGAGCTGCAATTGATGCAGGGTTAAATGGGATAGCATTTCCTGCAGAAGGAATTGTTCAATATGTAAGTGAAAAAAATTTTGACTTCGAATTTATTGATAGCTGCTGCGGAGTTATAGTATGAAAAGTTTAATTCAAAATTTTTGTGTACCGTTAATTAAAAAACTTGTCAACGGAGATGATGATGCCTAAAATAAATGTACCTCAAAAGCTTCAAGCTGAAATGTTTGAAATAAGTCCTGACCACGCACGCATAAGTATGGCTGCTGCAATGCAGCTTGGATTAAAGCCTGGGAAATTTTTAAGAGACAGTGACTGCGGCTGTATTAACCTTCTTCAAAATTATCCTGAAGGCTGTTATGCAAATTGCAGCTATTGCGGCCTTGCCCGCGAACGTCCCGGTTCACCCGAAGATAATACTTTTATAAGAGTAGGCTGGCCATTGTTTTCCATGGATACTCTTTCTGAAAGAATAGGCGAACTTGAAAATAAAAAAGAAGTTGGACGTGTTTGTATTTCGCAGGTTCAGGATGCAAGGTCAAATGATGATTTACTGGCAATGACAAAAAAGATTCACGCCAAAGCTCCAAATGTTCCTATTTCAGGATTAGTTAATGCAACAACTCTTACTGAAGAATTGATGTACAAATTAAAAGAAGAAGGAGTTGATATTCTTGGTTTTGGATTAGATGCTGCTAATGAAGAAATATTTTATAATACACGCGGCAGAGGTGCTAAAGGCCCTCACGAATGGAATCAGCACTGGGAAGTGATTAGAAAAGCAAGACAAATTTTTGGTTCGATGAATGTTAATTGCCATGTTATTGTAGGACTTGGGGAAACTGATTACGACCTTGTAAATTTATTCTTTCAGTTAAAATCCGAAAGTATTGCTGCTTATCTTTTTTCATTCAATGCCGAACCAAATTCTGCCATGCAGTTGGTTGAAAGACAACCAATTAAAAGGCACAGAAGAATACAACTTGTAAAATTTTTAATTGAAAATAATTTAATTGCTAAATCTCATATTCATTTTGATGAAAACAAAAATATTGACTGCCTTTATTTAGATGAAAAACTTTTAAATGATGTAGTTGAATTAAGCATTCCTTTTATGACAGATGGATGTCCAGACAGACATGGTTCAATGGCATGCAATCGTCCTTTCGGTTCTTATCGTCCAGGTGAAGAATTCAGAGACTATCCTTTTTTACCTGACACTATTGATATAATTGAAATTAAAAATCAATTGCAATTATCAGAAATTATTAATCAAAAAATTGAAGCTTGTTAATGCAAACCAAACCAATCCGCTTAATTAATCTTGGTAAAATAGAATGGTGGAAAACACAAGCTTATTATCATTCTGTAGCTGAATTAATGAAAGAAGATTCTCCGGATACAATTATATTATGTTCGACTTCAACTCCATATTTATGCCTGGGCTATCATCAAAAATTTGAGGATATATTTGATTCAAGTAAATGCGACGAATTAAATCTGCCTGTCATCCGTAGAAGCATCGGCGGAGGGGCAACTTATTTAGATTCCAACCAGCTTTTTTATCAGTTTATTTTTCACAATTCCAGAGCTCCAAAATCTTTTAACCAAATATTTTCACATTTTCTTACACTTCCAGCAAGTCTTTTAAGAGATTTTAAAATTAATCCCGAACTTGTTCTGCCAAATGAAATTGAAGTGGAAGGGAAAAGAATTGCTGGAACCGGTGGCGGTTTAATAAATGATGCTGTTGTAATCGTTGGAAATTATTTATTTGATTTCAACTTTGAAACAATGACTTCTGTCTGGAATTGCCCTAACGAAGATTTTAGAACTCTTGCATTAGAAGCGCTAAAAGAAAATTTAATTACAATTAAACAGATTGACGTCAGCTTAACTCAAATTAAAATTAAAAATTTATTTATAAAAGAAGCACGCACCTATTTCGACCGCCCTGTGATTGAAGGCGACTTGTGTAAAAAAGAAAAATCTCTCGCTGAAAGCTTGAAAGAAAAGATGATAGACAGCGAATACCTTCAGCAAACAGACATACATGAGTCAAATAATTTTTCAAAGCACCCGCTAAAGATTTCTGCCAACTCTTTTATTTATTATGAAGAGTTTGATTTTAATAAGATGCTTGTAAAAGCTTCGTATTATGTTCATCAAAATAAAATTAGAAAATCAATTTTAAGAAATATTGAAAATAAAAGATGTATTGATATTGAAAATCAGATTATAAATCAGACTTACCAGGATAGAATGGAAATATTAAACGCAAATCATGAGAAAAAATTATGCTGAATAAGTTAAGTGAATATTTGCAAGACCCATTCTTAAATGAATTGTACTCTTCAATTAGAAAAGCAGGCAGCATTCGTTCTATTTCAGTTGATTTAACTAATCGATGCAACTTGCGCTGCAAAGGATGTTATTTCTTTTCAGAAAAAATGAATTTATTTGATTCGCCAACCGATGAAAATGAATTTGATTTGTTCATTCAAAAGGAGAAAGAACGAGGGACAAATTTTATCACAATTGTTGGCGGCGAACCTGTACTTGAACTTAAAAGATTAAAAAAACTTTATGATAATTTTAATTTAAGTGTAGCAACAAACGGCCTTATAAAAATTCCTAATGAAGGATTTGAAAATTTACCAATTGGAGTTGCTGTCTGGGGTAATTATTCTACAGATACTTTGCTGCGAGGGAATGGTAAAATAAACACTTTCGAAATGGCACTTAAAAATTATAAAAATGATGAGAGAGCATTTTTCTATTATACAACAACGGCAGGGAATGCAAATCAAATTGAAGAAGTAGTAACAAGATGTGTGCAAAATGGTAATCGGGTTCTTTTTAATTTTTATAGCGATAAAGAAAATTTGGGTGATACTTTCGATCATAAAAATGGTTTTGAAGAAGTTCATCGGGAAATAGTTAGAATGATTGAAATGTTTCCGGATATGATTTTAATGTCGCCTTACGTAAGCGAAATTGTTTCTTCCGGAAAATTGTACGATGAAAAATGGGGCTATAATGTTTGTACAAACTTCAGCACAAACAATCCCATCAATGCCGAACGACTAAAAAGTATGAAACCGTATTCACCACATTTCCTCGCTTACAACGCTGATTTAAAAACTACACGACAATGCTGTACTTCAAATTATAATAATTGTTCATCATGCTTTGATGTGTGGCAGCATTTTTCATGGGTTATTTTAAATATGAGAAAACATTTAAATTCAAAAAATGAATTTGTTAATTGGCTGACAACGACGTACTTGTTTTACTTAATCAATCATCTTGTTGATTTTAAAACTGACACAAAACATTTGAAAGATATTCAGCTTCTGCTATTGGAAAACCATGAAAATAAAATTGAAGCCGAAGAAATATTGAAATAAAGTAGAGACGCTTCGGTGAAGCGTCTTAATTAAATATGAAGCATAAAAGAAATTCAATAAATAACTTAATTATTAAAATTAAAGACACTCCACCGGAGTGTCTCTACAACAAAAATTCAAATATTCTTTTAACTAACAACTAACTTAAACAACATAATGGGGCAGTAACATGTTCAAAATACTTCGATCTACTATTCTAATCACCATAACAATTCTATTTTTTTTAACAACAAGTTATGCGACTGACGGTTATTTCAGGCATGGTTACGGAATCAAATATTCCGCATTAGCCGGTTCTGGTGTGGCAGTTTCATTAAGTTCACTCGGTTCAATTTCAAATCCAGCCGGCATTGTTTATTTAGATGGCAATAGCAGATTTGATATAAACGTTGCTATGTTTAGCCCTGACAGACAATATACGGTTAATGGAGCACCTTCAGGTTATCCGGGAACTTTTGGTTTAGCTCCCGGCACAATTTCAAGTGATTCCAAAACCTTCTTCTTCCCTACCCTTGGAGCTGCCTGGAAAATTAATAAAGATATGGTAATTGGATTAGCTGCTTACGGAAACGGCGGAATGAATACAAATTATCCAACTGCTACTTTCGGCGACCCAACTTCACCAGGTACAGGCGTAAACATTGAACAAATGTTTGTTGCAGCTACGTATGCAATTAAATTATCAAATGAACATGCAATTGGCGTAAGTGCAATTTTCGGATGGCAGAGATTCGCTGCTCAAGGTTTACTTTCATTTGCTGGTTTCTCAAGCGACCCAACCGCACTCACCGGAAATGTTCATAGTGTTGCTTCCGGGTTTGGCGGTAAAATTGGTTACCAGGGCCAGTTTGGGAAAATGGTTAGATTTGGTGCAAGCTATCAAACTAAAATCTATATGAGCGAATTTAAGGAATACCAAGGCCTATTTGCTGGTGCCGGTGACTTTGATGTTCCTTCTACATGGACTGCAGGTGTAGCAGTTTTGCCGAATGAACAATGGACTTTATTATTAGACTTTCAACAAATTTTATACAGCGGGGTTAAATCTGTTGGTAACAAAATGGATTTAACAACTAATTCGCCTGTGACTTCTACAGGAACTCCAAATCCTAACTTCCAGGCTCTTGGAACAGATGGCGGATGGGGTTTTGGATGGAAAGATGTTAGCGTTGTAAAATTTGGCGTAATGGCTAAAGCTGGAAACGGCTGGATAATTATGGGTGGATATTCATACAACACTCAACCTATTGAAGGCAGCCAAATAATGTTTAACATTTTAGCTCCTGCTGTTGTACAGAATTATATCACTTTGGGTTTCTCTAAAGAATTAAATAAATCAAACGAACTCAATTTTGGATTGATGTATGCACCGGCAGGAAAAGTTTCGGGTGCAAATCCATTAGAAGCACCTGGGGCACAAACCATTGAATTACAAATGAGCCAGTTCCAGGTTGAAGTTGGTTATGCATTTAGTGCTTTTTAATTTATAATAATTAAAATTTAAGGAGCGGAATAATTATTTCGCTCTTTTTAATTTTATTGTTGTGTTGAAATGCATTTGAACCGCTTATGTTTTATTAGCCCGGTTTCTTGGAAGAAACCGAATTTACGGATTTCAATTATAATGAAAATCCTTCAAGCCTTTTTCCTTAATCGCATACTCAATCAAATTTTCCAAATCACCTTCAACTCTTACTATAGTTAAATCTTCATTGTCAATATTTATAACGTAGACTTGATTAATTTCATCATCTTCATATTTTACATACACGCCAGTGAATTCATTTCCATCAACATGTTTTACAATACCGCACCAATCATCATCAAGCATCTTTTTATCCAAATCTTTTAAT
>CAVVCO010000028.1:0-68944 GCA_963746735.1 uncultured Ignavibacteriales bacterium | reverse complement strand
GATATGCATCGGAAAAATTTTGAAAGTTCATTGAGATAATAAAAATTCCCATAATACCATAAACCTTCACGTTTCAAATATTCCGCTTCGAAGTCAAAAAAATATTTTTCAGTTATAATCCAATTTTTGTTATTTAATTCGTTGAACTTGAAAATGAACTTAGCATTTATCTTTGCTTTGCTATTGAAATAAACAGGGTAAGAAAAGCTAATTAGATTCGGCTCACAATTAAAATATAAAGCCATTTCTTTTTTGATAGTTTCAAGATTATTTTGTAACTCGTTTCTTCTAAGTTCCAATCCAGCTTGCATAATTTCACCTCACAAGTTCTTTGAAGATGATATTTACAAATGGATAAGTTCACTTTAGATGCCAATATAAGTTTGATAACAAACTTATATTTTGTAATAATTAAAGTGATTTTAAAAAATATTTTAGTTAACAACCCTTTCATTTTGAACAAGTATATTTTTCAAAATGGAATGGATGGTATGATAAAAAAGTAGTTTGTTGAATGAAGAAATGCTTACTCTAATCCATAGCTTTGAAGTTTTCTATATAGAGTTGTAATTCCTATACCCAAAATTTCTGCTGCCCTGGTTTTATTCTGGTTAACCTGTTTTAGAATTTTTAGAATGTGTTCCTTTTCAACTTCATCAAGCTTGGTCAAATTACCCGGCTGGTTTTCATTCTCATAAAAAATTTCTTTGGGTAGATTTTCTATGGAAAGACATTCTGAATCCGTTAGAAGAACAATCCTTTCAATTAGATTTTTTAATTCACGCGTATTACCCGGGAAAGGATATTTTTTCAGTGCTTCGTAAAAAGAATCATCAATTGAAGTAATATTTTTTTTAATTTTATTCGAGTACAGTTTGATGAAATTTTCGGCTAATGGTGTAATGTCTTCTGGCCTTTCCCGAAGGGGAGGAAGTTCAATTTTAACTGCACTAATTCTGTAATAAAGGTCCGAGCGGAATTTTTGCGTTTTAATTTCATCTTCAAGTTTTTTATTTGTTGCGGCAATTATTCTAACATCAACATTTGTAGGCTTTGTATCTCCGGATTTTATAAAAGAATTTGATTCAAGAACTCTAAGTAATTTTGACTGCAGTCCGATTTCCATTTCACCAATTTCATCAAGGAATAAAGTCCCGCCGTCTGCTTCTTCAAACAACCCTTTTTTATTCTTTACAGCCCCTGTAAAGGCACCTGCTTTATATCCAAACATTTCGGATTCAAGCAAATCATGAGGAATGGCGCTGCAATTTACGGCCACAAAAGGAAATTTTTGTCTGGGACTTTGGTAATGAATTGACTGAGCAAATATTTCTTTCCCTGTGCCCGTTTCACCAACTAACAAAATTGAAATATCGGAAGCTGAAACTTTTTTAGCTAAATTAATTGTGTCTTTTATCTTATCGGAATTTCCGATAATATTTTCAAAGCTAAACCTATTTGAAATTTTTTGTTCAAGATGATTTACTCTTTTAGACAACTTAACTTTTTCCATTGCACGAGCTACAACCGGAACAATTTTATTATCTTCATCTCCTTTTGTAATATAATCGAATGCACCAAGCTTAATTGATTTTACTCCGTCTTCGATAGTTCCGTAAGCCGTTAAGACTATAATTTCAGTAAATGGATTTATCTCTTTTATTTTGGAAACAAGAGCAATACCATTTATATCCGGCAGACGTACATCAGTAATTACGACATGCACATCCTGTGATTTTAATAATTCAATCCCATCACTCCCATTTTTTGCCTGCAAGATTTCATAATTCTCCAAGCTTAGCAGCCTGGATAATAACTGCCTTAAAATTTCTTCGTCATCAATTATAAGTATGGTTCCGGTTGACACTTTAATTTAATGAATTTGGAAAACGTTAGATATTATTATTTAAAAAGATAAATTCTATAAATATCAACTTAATTAAAAATAAAATGAAAAGTTAAGGTTAGATTTTTACTTCAGACAAATCATTTTCATAGTTTTAGAATAACTACCTTTTATGCTGCCATCAGCTTGAACTACTAATCGATAAAAATAAATCCCGCTTGGGAGAGAATTTTTTGTTGTATCAAATGTGATGTTATATGCCCCAGCTAGCTGATATTGATTAACTAAAGTTGAAACTTTTTCACCAAGAACATCAAATACTATCAAGTTGAACTTTTCCTGAAATTGGAAGTTGGTAGCTTATTGATGTTTGCGGGTTAAACGGGTTGGGATAATTTTGATTTAAAATAAATCCGTTTGGAATAGACGATTCTTTATTCTCCTTAGTTGAAGTAGTTGTCCCGGCATCGCGTACTAATCGAACATAATTATAAATACGAATTACATCACCTTGCGGGCCATGTCCATAAGGATAATCATCAGGATTACCGGTTTTAGGATCGCTCCTTTGAGCGCCGGCACCATGAACATCAAGCAGTTGAAAGTTCCCTTGCTGATCCTGCATCCATCCCAAAGCTTCTCCAAAAGCAACATACGCTGCATTACTGCCATTTACCATATTTGCATGAGTTGTGCTGCTCCAATAAAAAGGATAATTAGTATTGCCGCCTTCATCAGTAATAGTTGAACAATTAAAAAGAGTATCTATTGCGGCAGAGTTTGTTGCTTGTAATGAACGAGAATAATCAACAATACTTTGCAGCTCTTTTACATTCGGCAGGCGCCAATCATTATAACCAAGATAATTATCAGAATTTTTTTGCTGAACCCAGCTTAATGCATCCTCCCAATTCAATCCTTCTTTGCTGTCATCTTGCTGCCACATTAATCCTGCTGCGTTATCTGTAATTGTTCCATCACCGTTATCGACAAAATCATTAATTCCATATTTTGAATTTCCTCTAACATACATAACATAAAACTTTTTAATATTTATTCCCGGCGCGATTTGTTCATACGGGTAGCCTTTTATTCTTCCATCTGCAAAATTAACACCAAACATTGTTGCATTGTTTACCATGGTTACGCCGTTATACAATGTAGAAGATGCGAGCTGTGCATCAATTATTCTTTCACCTGCATCAACATCACCATAACCAAAATCAAAATAACTTGTATCAATAAACGGGGTTAATAAAGATACATCTGTGCCATTCCATCCGCTGGGATCAATTCCATTAAAATTAATAAGAGAATACATTTCCTTGAGAGAAGGCAGACGCCAATCATTATATCCTGCTAAATTAAATGTATCAGCTCCAGCGAGAGCTTCAGCATAAGTTAATTTGTCGTCATAATTAATAACATTGTCTCCATTCAGATCCGGGCTTTTGGCCCACATTAACCCGGTTACATTATCAGTTATGGTACCATTTCCATTATCAGTATATGAAGGTTGATTGCCGTTGTGCTGAGCGTCTTCTCCATAAAAAGATTCACCAGTTGAAGGTTTTGAAATTTCATTATTATTATTATAAAAAGTTTTTTGCCCGGTATCTACAATAGGGTAAGTTTGATTAGACTGTGCTTGAAGTTGAGATGAAAATAAAAATAAAATAATTATAAGAGTAGAAGAAATAGTTTTATAGTATAGGTTTCTTAAATCCGTCATATTTTTACCATATTAATTAGTAAGTCATACATCTATAAATTTATTCTTCGACATCTTATTATCGCTGGTGGTTTAAAATTGTTCATAGATTTTTATCATTACTGTCCAAAATAAATTACTATCAAGAAAATTGTTTAACAAATAATCAGAAAACAAAATAAATCAGTATATGAATAATATCATCCCTTCGGGATTAAAAAATATAATAAGTTACAATCTAATTATAATAATATCAGCCCTTTGGGCTTATAAATCAAACACCAAAGGTGTGAAATTGTTATAAAAACCATAAAATAGCAGGATAAAAAATCCCGAAGTGATGACATTAAAATATTATTATTTTTTAATTACAATAGCCGATCATTATTTATTTTGGACAGATATGATTTTTATCATTATATCCGGGGAGTTAATAGATTATTATTTTTTATTATAATGGATAATTGTAATATTAGGGCAAAGTGTTATTTTAAAATAGCAAACATTAAAAAATAAAAGGAGGTTCTATGGGTTTATTAGATTCAGTAACGGGGGCAATTGGGGGTGCAGGTAATGCTCAAAATGACCTCATGTCAACAATAATGAATTTAATCGGCGGACACAGCGGCGGATTGAATGGTTTAATCGGCCAATTCACTTCAAAAGGTTTAGGCGATGTAATTTCATCTTGGGTGGGAACCGGGAAAAATCTTCCAATTTCTTCCGATCAAATTCACCAGGTCTTAGGTTCCGATACTATTAAAAATTTAGCTTCAAAGCTCAACATGGACCCAAACACTTTAACTAGTCACATATCAAACTTGCTTCCTCAGGCTATAGATAAATTAACTCCGGATGGAAAAGTTCCTGACGGCGATATTGTAAGCAAAGGAATGAGTATGCTAGGCGGATTATTTGGCAAATGATAGGTTAATTTTTATTTATTATTGAAGCCGTGAAAATTTATCACGGCTTTTTTATATTAAAAAAAGTTTTTAATGATCCATTAATAATTTTTATATCCCTTCTTAAAAATTAAGCTTCACTGCGCATTCATTATTTCATTTTTATATCATACACGCTCATCCTTTATAAATGCGCGTTCGTCGCCTATTTTTTTTATTTACCTGCTATACCTTTTAAGTTCGGAACAGAAATCAAAATGATTTACCACAAACTTAAAAGGAAATAAAAAATGAAAAATTTAATTGTAACAATAGCTGTACTATTAGTTTTAGCTGGCTTCAACGAAACAACTGCACAAACTCATGATCGATGGAACATTGAGTTCAGACCCGGCGTTAATTTCTCCACAAGAGATATTGCGGATGCAAATCTCGGAACAGGTTTCGGTTTCGAGGGAACAGCAGCATATCGTTTTATGCCTCACCTTGCAGCTTATGCCGGGTGGAGCTGGAATCATTTTCAAGCAGCTCAATCATTTTCCGGATCAGATGCAAGTTTCGAGGAAACCGGATACACTTTTGGTTTACAATTCATTCATCCAATCGGAGAATCAGATATTAAATATCTTGTTAGGGCTGGCGGAACATACAACCATATCGAAATCGAAAATAATGATGGTGATATAATTATTGACTCAGGGCATGGACTTGGCTGGCAGGCTGAAGCAGGTTTGGAGATTCCTTTGAGTGATAGTTTTTTCTTGCTCCCAACTATCAGATATCGCTCTTTATCAAGAGATATTGATATTGACAATGTGAGTGCATCTATTCAACTAAATTATGTTTCTGTTGGTGTTGGATTATCTTGGTCTTTCTAAGAATGTTAGCTTGTCATTGTGTGAGTGAGATTTTAAGTCACTTCGCTACTTAGAATAACAAACAAAAAAGCAAGCATCTTAAAATCTTTTTAACGAATTTTGAAGTGTGAAAATGAAATTAAATAAATATACCATCCTAACAGTTTTACTGCTGGCGTTCTTCGTTCAACTGATAATTATTACATACAATTATGTTACAGGCTATATTGTAGTGCCGAATATTGGAAACTACCTTATACGACTTGCTATCGGAACATCGTTTAGTTTTATTTTTGCTTTAATGCTTGTTTATCTAGATATTCAAACAATAAACAGGCTTGATAGAATATTCCCCACGCCGGAAAAACTAATTCTCAGAATACCAGCCGAGTTTATTCTTACAATTTTTACAGGGATAATTATTGGCTCATTAGTAACTATCGTTGCCGGATCACTAATGCCGTATAAAGATGGTTTAATGAAAAACGTAATTAATAATTCATTAATAACTTCTTTAATTAACCTCCTCCTTATAACTTTTATTGAGGCGATTATTTGGTTCAAGCGAAACCAGCAGTCATTAGTAAAAGCAGAACGACTTGAAAGAGAAAATTCACAAATAAGATTTGAAACGCTCAAGAGTCAGCTCAATCCTCATTTTTTATTTAACAGCTTAAATGTGCTATCATCATTAATTAAAAAAGACTCTCAAAAGGCGCAAGAATTTGTTGACGAATTTTCTTCTGTTTATAGATATACCCTGGATGTAATAGAAAAGCCAGTTGTTGAGCTTAGAGAAGAAATTGAATTTGCAAAGTCATTTTTGTATTTGCAGAAAATACGATTTGAAAATTCTGTAAATGTTGAAATAAATGTCGAAGCGTCAAAGCTGAATAAAATTGTTCCGCCGCTTGCGCTGCAAACTTTATTAGAAAACGCATTTAAGCATAATAAAGCTTCTGTTGATAACCCGCTCAAGATTAAAATATATAACGAAGATAATGTTTTGATTATGATTAACAATCTGCAGCCAAAGATAAATTTATCAGATTCAAAAGGAGTGGGGATAAGCAATCTTAAAAAAAGATATGAATTCTTGAGTAATGAACAGCCACAATTTTCTATTTCTGTAAATAATTATACAGCAAAAATTCCTTTATTGGAAATTGAATAAATTTATCACGGCAATTCAAAATAATTTAAATTGAATCATGAATGCAGTAATAATAGAGGATGAAAAATTAGCCGCAGAAAGACTTGAAGAATTAATTCATGAAATTGATCCTTCAATTGAAATTTCGGCAAAACTTATATCAATTGAGCAGTCGGTAAAATGGCTGCGCCGGAATAAACCCGATTTGATCTTTCTTGATATTCAGCTTGAAGATGGATTGAGCTTTTCAATTTTTGAAAATATTGAAATTGATATTCCCATAATATTCACAACTGCTTATGATCAATACGCAATAAAGGCATTCAAACTAAACAGCATTGATTATCTTCTAAAGCCGGTTAAAAAGAACGAACTGCGTGAAAGTTTAAACAAGTTTAAGAATATAAAATCCTCTTTCTTAATGGATTTTGAAGAGATTATGAAAAGCATTCAGCAGAGAGATGTTGGATTTAAAAAAAGATTTCTTGTACAATACGGGCAAAAAATAAAAAAAGTTGAAATTGAAGAAGTTGCCTACTTTTATGCTTTAGATAAAAATGTTTTTCTTACCACAGCCCAGAATAATACTTATCCGATTGATTACACATTAGACAAACTACAGGAAGTGTTAAACCCGGAAAGATTTTTCCGCATTAACAGGAAAATAATCATTTCATTTTCTGCAATAAAAAACATGATTCCATATTCCCGGTCAAGAATTAAAATTGAATTAGATCCACCCGAGCCGAAAGATGTTGAGGCTTTGGTTAGTGTTGAAAGATCGTCGGCATTTAAAGAGTGGATGGATAAATAAATGTGTAGAGACTTCTGAAAAATTACTTTTATGTCTGTCATCCTGAGTTTATCGAAGGATTAAAATTTAACCGGAATTCACACTTCGACTCGCTTAGTGTGACAGTCTGAGTTATTTAAAACTAATTGTTCAGAAATCTCTGTATAAATAAATATATCTTTGATAAACTTACCTCAAAATATTTCAGTGTATTTTAATTAATATCTTTATTCTAATCTTAAACATTTATATTATAGCAGTCACAAATCCAAATTAAATTAAGAGGAAACTATGAAACAGTCCAAACTTTTCAGTGGGGTGATTTATATCATTACTCTGATTGCATTTTTATCATTCGCAACTCAAGCTCAGCAGGGTAAAAAAATAAGAGCAAGCCTTAAAGCAGGAGTATCACAAACAATTGGAATTGATACCGATATTTCAATAGTATACAGCCGGCCTGGAGTTAAAGGAAGAGAAATTTGGGGTAAACTAGTTCCTTACGGCCTTGCACCCGGAGACAAAGAATCAGGCAATAAAGCATTTCCATGGCGCGGCGGTGCTAATGAAGCAACTACATTTGAAGTTAGTAAAGATGTAATGATTAACGGACAAAAGCTGCCGGCAGGAATTTATAGTATGCACTTTATTCCTTCTGAAAAAGATTGGACTGTGATATTTAATAAAGACGCAAAACAGTGGGGAAGTTTTAACTATGATAAAACTAAAGATGCATTAAGAATAACAGTAACTCCAGTAAAAGCACCTATGACTGAATGGCTGACTTACGGCTTTGATGATTTGGCAGGTACTTCATGCACTGCTTATCTTCAGTGGGAAAAATTAAGAGTGCCTTTTAAAGTTGCTGTAGTTGAGTAGAAATTAAAATATAAATTGGTAGAGACGCTTCGGTGAAGCGTCTAAATTAAAATCATGTTCATATAATTTATTTAATCATATTTCGCAAAGCATGCAGATATAAACCCGATTTCTCAAAGAAATCGGGTTTATTTAAGTGTCATATGTAAGTTACTTTATATATAAATTTCTTATTCAAGACGCTCCACCGGAGCGTCTCTTCAAAACAATAATTATAATTGGAAATAAATAGAATTGAAAAAATTACTCCTAAATATTAATACTCTAATATTTTTATTATTAATCCATTCGACTGTCTTTTCTCAACCGGTTAAAATTGATAACACCGGTGAATTAAAATTAGCTCTAGAAAAGTTAAATGTTCTGGGAAGTGTATTATACATTGCTGCACATCCTGATGATGAAAACACAGGTTTGATGGCTTACTTTTCTGAAGGAAGAAAATATAGATCTGCTTATCTTTCACTTACAAGAGGAAGCGGCGGACAAAATTTAATCGGGCCGGAAAAGGGAGTTGAGATTGGAATTCTTAGAACGCAGGAATTATTGCAGGCAAGAAAAATTGACGGCGGTGAACAATATTTTTCACGTGCATTAGATTTTGGTTATTCAAAATCTGTTGATGAAACATTTCAATTTTGGGGAAAGGAAGATATTCTTAAAGATGTTGTTTGGGTAATTAGAAAATACCGGCCGGATATAATCGTTACCCGCTTTTTAGGCGATGGTTCCGGCGGACATGGAAATCATACAGCATCAGCTTTACTTGCTCAGGAAGCTTTTAAAGATGCTGCCGATCCGAATATATTCCCTGATCAGCTTAAATATGTAAAGCCCTGGCAGGCAAAAAGAATATTCTGGAATAGCTGGAGGCCTTCCGAATCAGAACAAAGCAAATTACTCAAAGTTGATGTAGGAGATTACAATCCGCTTCTTGCTAAATCTTACACTGAGATTGCGGCATTAAGCCGTTCAATGCATAAAAGCCAGGGGTTTGGAATTTCAGGTTCCCGCGGTTCACGGTATGAATATTTTCAATTATTAAATGGCGAGCCGGCAAGCAAAGATATTTTTGATGGTATAAACACTACCTGGGAAAGAGTGCCAAACGGCAAAGTAATTGGGCAGCATATAAGTGAAATAATAAAATCATTTAATGCTGATAAACCTGCGGCTTCAGTAAATGCACTGCTTCAAGTTTATGATGAGATGAATAAAATTAAAAATAACTATTGGGTTGATGTAAAGAAGAAAGAGCTTTTAAATATTATTCAATCATGCTGCGGCTTATGGATGGAAGCTATTGCAGATGATTATTCTGCTGCGCCGGGCGATATGGTAAATATTAAATCAACATTTGTAAACAGGTCCGATCAAAATATAAAATTAGTAAAGATTGAATTCCCGACTGTTAAATCTGATAAAGATATCAATTCATCCTTAAAAAATAATGACCCGGTTTCAATTGAAAGCTCAATTCAAATTCCATCTTCTTATCCAATATCGCAGCCGTATTGGTTAGTTGAAAAACCTTCAAAAGGAATTTTTAATGTAGAAGACCAGCAGTTGATCGGTTTAGCAGAAAATCCGCCTTCCATACCGGTTAAGTTTTATTTTGAATTCAACGGTGAAAAATTAGAATATGAAGTTCCTCTGCAATATAGATGGAATGATCATGTAGAAGGTGAAAAGTATCGGCAGTTTGAAATTCGTCCACCAGTTACTGCAAATGTAATTAATAAAGTAATGATCTTCCCGGATAATAATTCCAAAGAAATTCAAATTAAATTAATGAGTAATTCTCCTGATGTTAATGGGAAAGTTTCTATTCAAGGTCTAGATGGATGGAAAGTTGATCCTTCGGAAATTTCATTTTCACTTAAAAATAAATATGACGAACAGACAATATCATTTAATATTACTCCGCCGAAAAATCAAAGTGAAGTGTCTGCAAAAATTGTTATGAATGTAAACGGAAAAGACTACAGCAAAGGGCTTGTGGAAATTTCCTATCCTCATATACCGCATGAAGTTTATTTCCCTGAAAGTGAAGTTAAGCTTGTCAGGCTTGATATTAAAAAATATGCCGAGAATATTGGCTACTTGATGGGTTCGGGGGATGATATCCCCAATTGCCTTAGAGACATGGGATATAAAGTAACAATGCTTGATAACAGTTCACTTCAAGAATCAAACTTATCTAAATTTGATGTTATCATTGCAGGCATTCGTTTTTATAATACTGATGAACAAATTAAGTATTATCAGCCGAACTTAATGGAGTATGTAAAGAACGGCGGAACATTAATCGTTCAATACAGCAGGCCGCGAGATTTACAGGTAAATGAAATAGGCCCGTATCCGGTTTCACTAAGCAACGACCGCATTACTGATGAAGATGCAAAAATAGACTTTGTTGATCCTAATAATCAGCTTCTGAATTTCCCGAATAAGATTTCGGAAGATGATTTTAATGGATGGGTACAGGAGAGGGGATTATATTTTGCAAATAAATGGGATGATAAATATCAGCCGATTTTCTCAGGTCATGATCCGGGAGAAAATGATTTAAAAGGCGGAACGCTTTTTACTCGTTATGGAAAAGGAATATTTATATATACTGCTTTTGCCTGGTTTAGACAATTGCCGGATGGAGTTCCCGGTGCTTATAGAATTTTCGCAAATTTAATTTCAGCAGGGAGATATAATGAACATCCTGCAAACTGACAAACAAAAATATACAGAAGAAAAGCCGCCTATTTTATCAAGCTGGAAGCAATTGTATCTGATTGTGTTTTCATTTTTAGTTTTGCAAATAGTTTTATACTATCTGTTCACTATTTCTTTTAACTAAAGGAGAACAACTGTTGTATCAATTGTTAAATATCGGGTAGGCCTTCTCAATAAGAGGCTGTCTCAAAAGTAAATCTTACTGTCACACTGAGTTTATCGAAGTGTGAATTTACTTAAAAATGTTAGTCTTCGACAAGCTCAGACTGACAAACTCAGTCTTTTGAGACAGCCTATTATAAAGTGTTGTTATAGAATTGACATAAATTCATTCATTTGTTATTTAATTTTTATGATTAATCACCGGATCAAATGAGTTTAATTGACTGGTTAGTTCTTATTTCTTTTCTTTCATTTGTAGTCATATACGGCATCTGGAAAACGCGGGGCAAAAAAGATATTAAAGATTATCTTCTCGCAAACAGAAATGCCCCCTGGTATATGGTTACAATCTCAATTATGGCTACGCAGGCAAGTGCAATAACATTTCTTTCCACACCCGGACAAGCATACACAGATGGGATGCAGTTTCTGCAATTCTATCTCGGACTTCCAATTGCAATGATAATACTGTCTGTAACAGCAGTTCCAATATTTCATCGCTTGAATGTTTATACGGCTTATGAATATTTAGAGCAAAGGTTTGATTTAAAGAATAGAATTCTCGGCAGTGTTTTATTTTTAATTCAACGCGGACTTGGGGCAGGATTCACAATATTAGCTCCATCGCTTATAATTTCAGTTCTGCTGGGCTGGAACATAGAGCTTACTATTTTTATACAAGGCATAATTGTAATTTTATATACAACTATCGGGGGAACAGATGCAGTAAATAAAACGCATTTCCTTCAAATGATAATTATAACTTTCGGAATGTTGTGTGCATTCTTTATGATTATTCATTCACTGCCTGGTGATGTTTCATTCCTTGATGCGACTAAGATCGCCGGAAAAATGGGAAAGCTTAATGTAATTACTTTCGATTTTGATTTTAAAGATAGATATACTTTCTGGTCGGGAATAATTGGCGGCACATTTCTTGCGTTGTCATATTTCGGAACCGACCAATCACAAGTGCAGAGATATTTAACCGGCAGCTCTGTTGCACAAAGCCGGATTGGATTGCTTGCCAACGGGATAGTAAAAATTCCTATGCAGTTCAGCATATTATTTTTAGGCGCAATGGTATTTGTGTTTTATCAATTTGCTATCCCTCCTCTAAATTTTAACCCGGTTGAAACAGCTAAAATTAAGAATAGCATTTATACTGAAGATTATAAGAATCTTGAGCGTGAGTATGCTGATGTTCATCAGGAAAAGCAAAATAAATTAAGAGAAATGCTTGATGCCGAACATGCAGGCGATAATTCAAAATACAGCACCGCTTTATCCGAGGTTCAAAAATCAAGAAAGCAAGAACTCGATCTTAAAAAAGAAGCTGCCGGTTTAATAACAAAAGCTGATCCGGGTGCAGATACAAACGATTCAAATTACATTTTTCTGACTTTTGTAATCACAATTTTACCGGCTGGATTAATTGGGCTTGTGCTTGCAGCAATTCTTTCAGCTGCAATGTCATCGTCATCTGCGGAATTGAATGCACTTGCTTCAACAACCGTCATCGACATATATAAAAGATTAATCAATCCCAAAGCAAGTGAAAAACAATATATAATGGTTTCGAAATTGGCTACAGTATTCTGGGGATTTTATGCAATCGGCTTTGCGTTGTTTGCTAATAGACTCGGGACGTTAATTGAAGCAGTAAATATTTTAGGCTCTCTTTTTTACGGAACCATACTGGGAATATTTTTAATTGCATTCTACTTAAAAAAAATAAGACGGCAGTGCAACTTTTTATTCTGCGCTTATCGCTGAGTTGGTAGTAATTTCCTGCTATCTATTTACAAGTATACCTTATTTATGGTTTAATGTAATTGGGTGTGTAATTACAATTTTGCTTGCTTATATGTTTAATACAACCATTATTAGAAAAGAGATTATTATTGATGGGAGAAAATGAAATATATTAATAAAAATATCTTTTATATCACCGTAGGGGCGAATTGCAATTCGCCCTTACAAATCCATTACAGCAAAACAAATCAAACAAATAAAAAATCCAACAAGCCAATCAATACGACGAATAGCAACCTTGCCTACCGGCAGGCAGGTTCGCCCTTACAATAAAATGATCCTGCTAAATGAATGATAATCCAAAGAATCAGAATCGCCGTTCAATAAGATTGAAAGAATATGATTATTCTCAATCTGGCTGGTATTTCATTACGCTATGTACACAAAATAAAAAATGTTTATTTGGACAAATTTTAAACGATAAAATGGTTTTTAATGAATATGGAAAAATTGTTGAAGAAGAATGGGCAAGAACAAAAGAAATAAGGATAAATATTGATCTGGATTATTATTGTATAATGCCGAATCATATACATGGAATAATAATAATTGAAAATAAAATAGTAGGGGCGAATAGCAATTCGCCCTTACAAAATCAACTTGCGATCAATCAAGCGAAGAATTTTTTATGAACATATTTTAGAAAATGAAAATGAAATAATCCATTGAAATGGGAAATGGATGAATTGTATGACGGAAAGAATTAATGCAAGGAATAGAAATAACAATTGTAAAAGTAGGGGCGAATAGCAATTCGCCCTTACAAATTCAACAGGCTCTGACTGACACTTTCATTGTCATACAGAGCCCTGTCGAAGTGTGAGGTTAAATTGTCAACGTCATTCCAATTGTTACAAACGCAAAGCATTTTATTTGCTGTTATGTTTTAATGTAAAAGTACATCCTCCTAAATCCTCCTTCAAAAGAGGACTTTTGTAAGAGTTACAGCCAATATTATTAGCCCTAAGTTTACTTTGTGAGATAGGGATATTATCAGTTTGAGCATGCGTGCTGTTAGACATACTTACCAAAGTCTGTAATTTGTTTAATTAAGCTAACAAACTGCCTGGGGAATGAGCACAGATGTACAAATTTTATAGATATGATTTTAGTTACATATTTAAAAGTGATTTAAAGACTACCTGACAAATAAAAATTTTGTTTAATTGTATTGATGATAAGTTGAAGTTTATATGAGGTTAAATTTTAATGAATTTAATCAATGATGATTTTAATGGTAATGATGTAGTTCCGCTGCTTATACAAGAAAGATTCAGTTACTATTACAACAAGTCTACTAAGATTTTGTATAAGAATTACATAGATAAAATAACTTTAGGCGACATCTTTTATTCGTGGGATTATGCAATTTTTAATAATGTAATTCCTAAGGAAATAAGCGGGTTTATAGTTGACTTCCGAAACGCATCGTTTGATTTTGATATAAATAAATCAAACAGCATTGCAGAATATTATAAATCCCGGATAGAATTATTTGGAAATAAAAAGATGGCTTTGGTAAGTGAAAATCCAAGGGATATGGCATTGTTAATTAAAGTTAATTTCTATGACGAGAATTATAAGACCAAGCCTTTTACTACTATTGAAGGCGCTATTGATTGGATTTTGTATAACATAAGCATTTGATTATTATATAATCTTTAGATGAATTGATGCTGAATTGTTTGAATGAAGAAAGAATGGAATAGCGGAATGTGGAATAAAGAATAAGTGAATGGATGAATAAATGAATGCGATATGATTTGATAATTGATGTAAAGAGCAGCAATAAAATATTTACTTTTAAATTTATTTAACCCCCGGTTGGGGGTTTTGTTTTTTTTAGTGTTCAAAACAAATTAACTCTCCCCGCCTCTGGAGGGAATCTCTGAGATTCTGACTTTCGTCAGAATGACATTAACATAGTAACATTCATGGTTCGACAAGCTCACCATGACATTCTCTTATTACCGCTCATGGTTCGACAGGCCCACCATGACATTGGCACCGTTGAAAAGAATTGTTATTTCTGTTTCACTACTCTATGTCATTCCGGGCCTGTGCTGATGGAAATAAGTATTGATCCGGAATCACTGAGATTCTGATTGACATCAGAATGACATTATCATAACCTCGATAATGGTTCGAGAAGCTCATGCTTCGACAAGCTCATGCTTCGACTCCGCTCTCCATGACATTAGCGCAACTTCAGTTATTAAAGAAAAATCTGCAGCACAGCGGTTACTTTGCGAAAAGTAAATCGAAATTACATAAAGCAGATTACAATCTAAGTTAAAGATTTTCCTAAAAGTATTAAGCTATATTGTTCACGGAGTGCAATTAGCTTAGGAGGATTCTACAGATAAGTTTACCCAAAAAAGCTCTCAGCATACATACTTGAATGCCCGGCTGCAATGGCTCAAAAGTTTACTTATATAGTAAATGTTAGTTTTCTATATTCAGAAGAGCCCAGGAACTGTGTATTGGATAAGAAAAATTTTTATTAATTTAGAAAAGATTTTAAGATAGCGGTTGGGGCCTAATT
The DNA here is from genome assembly GCA_963746735.1 of uncultured Ignavibacteriales bacterium. Taxonomy (GTDB): domain Bacteria; phylum Bacteroidota; class Ignavibacteria; order Ignavibacteriales; family Ignavibacteriaceae; genus CAVSWT01. Next base: position 53,548 of record CAVVCO010000028.1, on the reverse strand, counting down.
AAAAAGTTATACAGTTAAAAAATAAAATACTTGAAATGAAAGTTAAATATGGAAAAGATTAATTGGCAAAATAATTTTATTGAATTGATAGTTGTTTTCATAGGCATTACTGCGGCATTCATATTAAATAATTGGCGAGAAGATTATAAATCCAATGTACTTGAAAGTAAATATTTAAATAGCATTAAAAATGATGTCATTCAAGATTCAATGAATGTTAATGAAATTCTAAAATTGAATGAAGAAAAAGAAGTTAAATTTAAAAAATATATTGCAATTACCGTTAAAGGTATTTCTTCAATGGATTCTGCAGTTATATTATTCCAGGATATTCTCACAATTCCCAAATTTTATCCTCAATCAAATACTTATGAATCGATAAAATACAGCGGTAATCTTAACCTGATTTCACCATATAATTTGAGAGAAGCAATTACCAATTACTATGAATCTTTTACAACCATTCAGTCACAACAAGAAATGACTGTAGAATTTATTAATGACTATGCTACAAAATTTGTTTTTAAGAATATAAATATTTTGAATTGGCAAATCATTAATAAAAAAAATGTAGATATCAATGAAGTTAATAATATAATTGTGGGATATTACGCGTTGTTAGAACAGAATATAAAATTAGAAAAAGACATTGTGATAAGAAATAATGACTTATTAAAAAAGTTAAGTATTTAGAATTAATGATAAAACCGTAAGTCAAGTGCCTAACACCGCACGACATATTAGGCAGGCGCCTTAGCCGCAACGCAGTTAGCTGCAAAATTACAAGAGTAATCTCTCTTCATTAAACAAATGATGAATTTAAAAAAAAACCTAAATGGAAATTGTAATTTTTAATACTATTAGGCCATAGTCGTTATAAAAATATCAGCTAACAAAGCAATTAAAGTTGATGGTCATGCCAAAGGCGGGCAGGCTATTTTCGCATTCGGCTTCATTATAATTTTAATAGCAGTTGTTTCCCCGACAAGCCGCATACGCGTCAACTTAAGAACTTAAATCGAAATATGTTAATTTACAAAGCGATAAGGTAATAATGTTAATTTTATCTTGTTGTTAGTATCTTTTATCAAATTATTGTTTACGCCTAAATGAAATAAAACCCCACCTTTATCCTCCCCTTTATTAAAGGGGAGGAACGAGGAGGGGTTCGGAAATTATCTTGAAATATTACAATAAAAAGTCTGGAAGGATAATCCGTAAGCTTTTATTATATTATTAGTAAAAATATTTTAATGGATTCTTTACATTATGAAGTTAACCTTAAACCGTCCCATAGTCTTTTTTGATCTTGAAACAACCGGTACAGATGTACAAAAAGATCGGGTTGTACAAATATCTTTAATCAAACTGTACCCGGATAATAAGGAAGAAACACTTTCTTTCTTAATTAATCCCGGAATACCTATCCCGGCAGGTGCAACAGCAATTCACGGCATTACAAATGAAGATGTAAAGAATGAACCGGATTTCATAATGCGTTCAAAAGAAATTTATGCTTTTATGGAAGGCTGCGATATTGGCGGCTTCAACATTCACAAGTTTGATTTACCTCTGATTAGAAATGAATTTTACCGAGCGGGTATAGATTACAAAATTGACGGCATCTCTATAATAGATTCAATGGTGATATATAAGAAAAAGGAACGTCGTGATTTAACTGCGGCTTATAAATTTTACTGCAATAAAAATTTAGAAAATGCGCACAATGCCGAAGCAGATATTCGAGCTACTATAGATGTTTTTTTAGCTCAAGTTGAAATGTATAATGATATCGGCGGCAGCCTGGAAGAAATTTCTTCTTACTCCACATTCAATGAAAGCCGTCCCGCAGATATAAACGGAAAGCTGCTTTATAATAAAGCCAATGAACTAATATTTAATTTCGGTGCTCATAACGGTGAGAGGGTAATTGATAATGCAGATTATGCCCGCTGGATGCTAGGCAGAGATTTCCCGGAAGATACGAAGGCTCTGATTAAGAAATTGTTTGAGCATCCTTAGTTTCATTTAATTGTAAATCCTTTTTATTCAGTCACTGTGCCTGTTGTAGTGCTTGCTTATTAGCTCTATAAAACATGAACCCTATCTAATCTTTCCCTTGAGAAGGGAAAGACTTGGCGGCAGTTTATTTGTTTGTTTTTTGTTCTGTCGTTACACTGCAATCACAAACTACTTTATGACCAATTATTTTTTGTTCTTACCATTATGAAGAGATTCAAGGCTGCCTGCTTAATTCTCACAATTCAAAAGAACTATAAATCATTTCTTCATAAAAGAGAACTATGATAAAATTATGTAACATTTTTTTGGAATTATGCAACGGCACATATATTGACAATCGTCAACTATTGTTATAAGTTTAATACCAATTATGATTCGTAAGATTTTAATATCAACAATAGTTTTAGTCTTTTTTGTTTCCACAACAGGATTGCCATTAACTATTCATTTCTGTTCAATGAGTAAAACTGAAATGGCGCACTGCAAGATGCATTCAAAATGCATGCATTGTGAAAATGAAAATCAATCAAATTCATCCGTTATAAAAATTGAAAATAAAGACTGCTGCAAAATTGAATTTAAATATGAAGCTATTGGTGATAAATTTTTACAAATCAATTCTCAGAAAGATATTCAGCTTAAAAATTTAATTGCTATTATAACAGTAAATTTAGTTGAATGTTCAAATCAAAACATTTCATTTATAAATAATTTCAGTGGTTCTTCTCCTCCGCAAATAACCGGCAACCATATCTATCTGGATAACTCCGTCTTTTTAATTTAGCAGTCCTTCAATACCAACTCAATTGATTTTGGAATGACTATGCTCATTCTAAAAAATCAAATTAAATTCTTTTGCTCGATAACGATCTATCTTATCAAAATTAGAAATTTGATATTGTAAGGATATTCAGATGTTAAAATTAAAAAATTTATTCACAGTTATTTTATTAGGCATTATTCCTTTCTTTAGTCAAGCGCAAACTTTAGACTCGCTGATTTCAAAAGCCATTGATGTAAGCCCTAAATTAAAAATGCTTACAGCAAAACAAAATGCTGCAGAAAGCCGTGTAAATGTAAATTCGAATTTGCCTGACCCCATGCTGACTTTAGGATTGGCAAATCTTCCCACTAATTCATTTTCATTTACCCAGGAACCAATGACTGGAAAAATTGTGGGGCTTAGTCAAGCTGTTCCATTCCCGGGAAAACTAAGTGCAGTTGCTGATGCAGCGAAAAAAGATGTGAACATTATTTCTGAAGAATATAAAGACGCTGAAAATGAAATTATAAAAAATGTTTCTCAGAATTATTATGAATTGATATTTGTCAGGAAAGCGATTGAAGTAGCAAAAGAAAATTTAAAATTGCTTCATGAAATAGCAAAGGTAGTGAAGGCAAATTATTCGGTTTCAAAAGCAAGCCAGCAAAATATTTTTAAAGTTGAATTGGAAATAACAAATTTAAATGACAAGATAGAAGAATTAAAAAACAAAGAGAACTCAATTACTGCTATGTTAAATGCACAGGTATTGAGATCTCAAGATGTTCCTATAATTACAGACAGTTTGCCGGCATTCAATTATTATAATCTTTCACAGCAGCAGCTTGATTCATTAGCTGTTCATAACAGGCCCTTTCTCACTGGAATTGACTTTGCAAAGCAAAAAGCAAAACTTCAGGAAAACCTTGCTAAATATGATTACCTGCCGAACTTCAATTTTTCTGTTCAATATTCACAACGGGATAAAATTGCAAAAACGAATACACCGCTTGACGATTTTCTAACATTCATGGTTGGAGTTTCTCTCCCGCTTAATTACGGCGGAAAGGTATCATCAAAAGTTGAAGAGACAGAAGCGATGCAGAATATGTATGATGAACAATATAACCTCTCTTTGCAGATGCTCAACAGTAATTTTGGAACATCAATTTCAAAACTAAATTCTCTTCAGAAAAGAATTAAATTAATTGAAGAGGCACAGCTTCCACAGGCGCAGCAGACTTTCGCATCTACGCTGTCAAGCTATCAAGTTGGCGAGGTTGATTTTATAAATGTAATTGATGCACAAAATAAATTATACCAGGTAGAAACAAATATATACCGTTTAAAAACAGATTACTTAAAAGAAATTGCTGAAGTGAAATTCCTAACCGGAACAAGCTTGCCTGATAGTAAATAAGTTTGAATAATAATGGAGAATAATAAAGTGAAAATACAAAACATAATTATAGGAATACTTGTAATTATAATAATAGTGATTTCATACCTATGGTTAAGTAAACCGGATAACAATATCTCTGCTGCCATGAATAGCAGTTCCAACCAAACAACTCAGCAAGGGAAAAAAATTCTTTACTGGCGCGCGCCTATGAATCCGAATGAAGTTTATGACCATCCTGGAAAATCTCAAATGGGAATGGACCTTGTACCGGTTTATGATGATGCAGGCGGTAGTGAAGGCATTGTTAAAATTGATCCTGCAGTTGAACAAAATATGAATATAAAAACAGTGGTAGTTAAAAAGAGAAATCTTTCCAGCCAGGTTATAACCAACGGCGTTTTAACTACCGATGAACAAAAAGAATATATAGTTACAACAAGAGTAAACGGCTGGATAGAAAAACTGTATGTGAATTATACCGGCCAGGTGGTGAGTAAAGGTGAAAAGCTTATGGATATATATTCGCCTGAACTTGTAGCTGCAGAGCAAGAGCTATTAACCGCTCTTTCATACCAGGCTTCGGTAAAGAATTCTTCGCTTAACGAAGTCACAAAAAGCGGGGATGAGCTTTTAAATAATGCAGTTAGAAAATTGCAGCTTTTGGAAATTCCAGACGAAGAAATTGAACGCTTAAAAGAATCGAAAGATGTAAAAACTTACATAACACTTTACGCACAAAAGGGCGGGACGGTAATCGAAAAGAATGTGGTTGAAGGCCAAAAAATTATGTCCGGGATGCCGCTGCTTCACATATCTGATCTCTCAAACCTTTGGTTGAAAGCGGATATATATGAATATGAATTGAATAAAATTAGTTTGGGCTCCAAAGCAAAGATTAAGTTTAATTATTTACCCGGTAAAACTTTTGAAGGGAAAATATCATTTATCTATCCAACCATAGATGCAAAATCAAGAACGGCTAAAGTCCGGATTGATATTAATAATCCAAATGGAAATTTAAAACCTGAGATGTTTGCAAATGTAGAAATTGAAGGAAAAAATTTGGGTGATTATCCGGTGGTCCCGGAAAATGCGGTTATCAGAAGCGGCACAAAAGATATAATAGTTATTGCCCTTGGCAATGGACGATTCAAACCCCAAACTGTACAGCTTGGAAATTATTCAGATGGTTATTATCAAGTTTTATCCGGATTAACTGATGGAACTACAATTGTTACTTCAGCTCAATTCTTAATTGATTCTGAAAGTAACCTTCGAGCAGCAGTTGGACAGATGCAGACTTCCGAACAAACAGACAGCACAAAAAATGACAAAATGCAAAATATGGATATGAAGAAACCCGTTGAGAAAATAAAGAGAAAGAAGAAAAACATGATTCATTCCATTAATCAGAAAAGAACCGATTGATGTTAAAGCTATTGATAAAAATAATGATGGAAAACTTTATGAGGATATTATGGATTGGAATGTAATTTCTGATAAACCCGGTGAATGTCCTATATGCGGTATGACACTAAAAGAATTTACAATTAAAGAAGTGAAACAAAATTTAAAGGAACATGGATTTAAGGTGAAATAGGAATTGTCATGCTGAACTTGATTCAGCATCTCCCAATATACATGAGATTCCGAAACAAGTTCGGAATGACTAAACATATAATATGGAGTTTTTAAATGGTATCCGGAAATTCAAATAAAGAAAATATTATAACAAAACTTATAGAGTGGTCGATCAATAATAAATTTGTGGTGATACTCTTTACTATAGCATTAATACTTGGCGGAATCTGGGCAGTGTATAATACAAAAATTGATGCAATCCCAGATCTCAGTGATGTACAGGTAATTATCTATACTGATTATCCAGGCCAGGGCCCTCAAATAGTTGAGAACCAGGTTACATATCCACTCACAACAAAAATGTTATCTGTCCCCGGAGCAAAAGATGTACGCGGATATTCGATGTTTGGTTTTTCAATGGTGTATATAATCTTTGAAGATGGAACTGATATTTATTGGGCTCGAAGCAGAGTGCTTGAATATTTAAATGGGTTACGGAATGCTCTTCCCGAAGGAGTAAGCCCGCAGCTTGGCCCTGATGCAACCGGTTTAGGCTGGGTTTACGAATATGTTTTGCAATCTGACAAAAGAAATCTTCAGGAATTAAGATCCATCCAGGATTATTTCCTGAAGTTCGAACTCTCTTCAATTCCCGGTGTTGCCGAAGTTGCAAGCGTTGGCGGATTTGTAAAACAATACCAGGTAAATGTTGATCCCACTAAACTTGCTTACTATGGAATTCCTCTGCAGAAAATTAAAATGGCAATAAAACAAAGCAACAATGACGTCGGCGGACGGCTTCTTGAAATGGGCGAAGCAGAGTATATGGTCCGTGGACTCGGATACATAAAAAGCGTTGATGATTTAAAAAGATTTCAATCGGGCTTTCTCCCAAAACAGGTTCGCCGATTTATTTAAGCGATGTTGCCGATGTAACGATTGGCCCTGAACTGCGAAGGGGAATAGCTGAATGGAACGGAGAAGGTGAAACTGTCGGCGGTATTATTATTATGCGCTACGGTGAAAATGCTTTATCCGTGATAGAAAAAGTAAAAGAAAGACTTGCTGAGCTAAAAAAATCATTACCGCCGGATGTGCAAATTAAAGCAGCGTATGACAGGTCCAACCTTATTGAAAGGGCAATCAACAATTTAAAAGACAAGCTTTTTGAAGAGACAATAATTGTAGCACTTATAATAATGATATTTCTCCTTCATATCAGAAGTTCGCTGGTTGCAATCTTCACACTTCCCACGGCTGTACTTGCAGCATTTCTTATTATGAAAATGCAGGGAATAAATGCAAACATTATGTCGCTGGGAGGAATAGCGATAGCTATCGGGGCAATGGTGGATGCCTCAATTATATTGGTGGAGAATGCGCAGACGCACATGGCGCATAACCAGGATCTGGCAGACGGACAAAGGAAAGCACATTGGCAGGTGATTCTTGAATCTGCAAAAGAAGTAGCGCCTTCAATATTTTATTCGCTGCTGGTAATTACAATTTCTTTTCTTCCTGTATTCACACTTGAACAGCAGGAAGGAAGAATGTTCAAACCTCTTGCTTTCACAAAAACTTATTCAATGGCTGCGGCAGCAATTTTAACTATAACTATTGTTCCTATTCTTCTTGGTTATTTTGTGCGCGGTAAGATGAAAAAGGAAGATGAAAATCCAATAACAAGATTTTTAGGAAAGGTCTATCATCCCGTAGTTGATTTTGTAATGAATAAAAGATGGTGGGTTATTGGTGCGGCGGTGTTAATTGTTCTGGCGACAATAATTCCTTATTCGAAATTAGGTTCTGAATTTATGCCGCCGTTAAATGAAGGCGATTTACTTTATATGCCGACTACGCTTCCTGGAATTTCTATTACAAAAGCGAAAGAAATTCTTCAACAGACAGATAAGATCATTAAAACATTTCCTGAAGTTAAATCAGTTTTTGGAAAGATAGGAAGAGCCGATACACCAACTGATCCTGCTCCGCTTTCAATGATAGAGACAACTATACAATTAAAGCCAATGGATCAATGGCCTGACGGGATGACCACAGATAAACTTGTTGAAAAGATGAATTCAGCTATTAAAATACCCGGGTTGACAAACGCCTGGACTATGCCGATTAAAACAAGAATCGACATGCTTTCAACGGGAATAAAAACTCCCGTGGGTATCAAGTTAGCCGGGCCGGATCTGAATGTTCTTAATAAACTCGGTAAAGAAATTGAAGAAATTGCAAAAACAATTCCGGGTACAAGATCGGCATATGCCGAGCGATCTGTTGGCGGGAATTATGTTGACTTTAATATCGATAGAGATGCAATCGCACGTTATGGGCTTAGTGTAGGAGATGTCCAAGATGTATTTATGTCTGCTATAGGAGGAATGGACATCAGCAAAACTGTTGAGGGATTGGAGAGGTATCCAATTAATTTAAGGTATCAAAGAGATTATAGGGAAAACATCGAATCATTGAAGCGTGTTCTTGTTCCAACTTCAAATGGCGGAAATATTCCTTTGGAGCAATTAGGTCAAATTGAAATTAAGAAAGGCCCTCCAATGATTAAATCGGAAGATGCCCGACCCAATACCTGGATTTATATTGATATCCATGATATAGATGTGGGTACTTATGTGAAAAATGCTCAGAAAATAATTAACGAAAAAGTAAAACTGCCTGCCGGATATTCTTTAAAATGGAGCGGACAGTTTGAGTATATGGAACGTGCATCAAAACATCTTGCGGTTGTAATTCCACTTACATTGTTAATTGTAATTCTGCTTCTTTATATGAATACAAAGTCTGCAGTAAAAACTGGAATTGTACTTCTTGCTCTTCCGTTCTCAATGGTTGGTGCAATCTGGTATTTGTATTTCGCGGGATTTCATTTAAGTGTTGCAGTTTGGGTTGGAATAATTGCTCTGCTTGGTATTGATGCAGAAACCGGAGTGGTCATGCTGCTTTATCTTGATATAGCTTATGAAAAATTCAAAAATAATGGAATGCTGAAAAGTGTTGATGACCTTAGGCTGGCAATTTTTGACGGCGCTGTTAAAAGAGTAAGGCCGAAAGTCATGACTGTGCTGACAATGTTTTTCGGACTGCTTCCTATCTTAATTGGAATCGGAACCGGCTCCGACGTTATGAAGAGAATTGCAGCTCCAATGGTTGGCGGGATTCTTACAAGCTTAATTATGGAGCTTACGGTTTATCCTGCAATATTTTTTGCACTGAAGAAAAGAGAAGTTAAAAAGATGTTGTTAAATGAAGATAACCCCGTCTAATTTATAAACGGATATTAGGAACAAAAATAATATAAAAAAAATAAATCATAATTTATTCATAATAAAAAAGGAGTAACAAATGTTTACTAAAAACTTAAAATCAATTTTGACAATTTTGTTTGCGGTTATTGTTTTAGCGTCATTTTCATTAGCATCTAATGGAGTAAAAGATTCAACAAAACAGATGAACAATATGAAGATGCATAATAAAGATATGAAAGAAGCTATGCATAAAATGAAAATGGACTCAACAAAAAAAATGCAAAGCTCAATCATCCGCAAAGGTGTAATTGATGTAAAACCAATTGATAAAAACAAAGACGGAAAAGTTTTTCAGGATATGATGGATTATAATGTTATATCTGATAAACCTGGCAAATGTCCAATTTGTGGAATGACCCTTAAAGAAGTTTCAATTAAGCAGGCTGAAGAAATGCTTGTGAAAGCTGGATTTAAGGTTAAGAAGTAAAGACTGTAACTTCGAGGTTCGCTATAAATCTAATATAGCGTCAACCTCGAAACTTATAGAGAAAATTAAGTAACGTTAGTAAAAATATTGGCTGAGTCATGAAATGTAAAAATTATAATACTTAAAATAATGATGAAAATAAATTTTGTGTTCAATGCGGTGAAGAACTAAATTGAATGAAATCATTAGAAACAAAATTGTGCTTTTCATGTGGAGCAGATAATGAAAAAGAGGCACATTTTGTTCAAATTGCAGCGCCAAATTAACAAATGAAAAATTTGTTATTTCGAATAAAAATGTAGGCAACAAAGATGTATTGAAAAAACATTTAAGGAAACAACCTCACACGTTAAATCTTTTAAATGTAATCAAAAGGCTTTAGCAAGGTTAAACAAAAATTTTTAGCAATAAATTAAATAAGAAAAAATATGATTGGGAACTTTCTAATATCGGCAACAATTATAACAGGAATATTTACTGTTATTATGTATTATTATTCTTTTAAAGGGTATACAAATACGCTTACACTTGCACGAAGAGGCTTTTACTTAATGACAGGTTTAGTTTCGATTGCAAGCGCATTTTTATTATATCTAATTCTTACTCACCAATATCAATATAGCTATATCTTTGAATATAGCAGCAATAAGCTTTCTTTAGGTTTATTGCTTTCAACTTTTTATGCAGGTCAGGAGGGCAGTTTTTTACTGTGGCTGCTCTTCGCATCAATATGCGGATTATTTTTGATCAATAGCCTTTCTGATGATAAAGAGCAGGAATCTTCATTCATGATGATTTACACATTGGTGGCAGTATTTCTAGCATTTCTGGTTAGTCCTTTTTTGAAAAATCCTTTTTCGTATCTCGGGACAAACCCTGACTATATCCAATTGAAATATTTTAATACTTCTTATCTTGGATTACCGGATCTTCAACGTTTTATTTTTTCAAATGAAAATGGAGCAAGGTTTTTAAAATTCGGGCCGGAATTAAAAGCAATGCTTGCCGGATTAAATATTCCATTACAAAACTTTATTATTGCAGGCAAAGGATTAAACCCACTGCTCCAAAATTTCTGGATGCAAATACATCCTCCACTATTGTTTGTAGGTTTTGCGATGGCTGCGATTCCTTATTCATTTGCAATGTCTTCTATTTTGCGGAAAGACTATAAAAGCTGGGTCGAAAAAGCATTACCCTGGCTTTATGTTTCAATGTCAATTCTTGGATTTGCAATAATGATTGGCGGCTATTGGGCATACGGTGTTTTGGGATGGGGAGGATTCTGGGGTTGGGACCCGGTAGAGAATTCGAGTCTAGTGCCCTGGATTATCGGGATTGCTCTGATTCATACTTTGATAATTCAGAAAAATACCCAGCTAAAAGAAAATTTTGGAAAATATATACGTACAAATCTCGTTCTTTCCATTTTAACTTTTGTATTTGTAATATACAGTACATTTCTTACTCGAAGCGGGATTTTAGCCAACGCTTCCGTACATTCCTTTGTTGCTCCGGAAATGGTAACATATCTTTTCCTGCTTGGTTTCATTTTAACTTTTACAATTATTGGTATAGGAGGTGTGGCTCTAAGATGGAAAGATTTAAAGAATGTCAGTAAATCAGATGAAACATTTTTTAGCAGAGAAAATGGTTTATTGTATGGAGCAGCACTTATGCTTGGCTCGGCATTGATTATTATTGTTGGTACATCAGCTCCTATTTTCGGCAGTTCTGTTGAAATAAGTTTTTATAATCAATTGAATTTCCCGCTTGCCATATTAATAATGTTTATGATAGCATTTAGTTTAATCCTAAGATGGCGTTCAACACCAAAAAATGATATCATTAAAGGAATTAGCATACATCTTTTAATTGCAGCTTTATTAACAATTGTGATTGCTTTTAGTGCAGGCATGTCTTCTTTATATTTTATAATCTATACATTAATGGCATGCTTCACTATTATAACTAGCATTAGTAAAATTATTCAAAATATAAAAATAAGTTATTTATTAATTGGCGGGCAAATTGCTCATATTGGTGTTGCAGTTTTTCTTCTTGGTGTTTTACTTTCCGGGAATTTTTCTAAATCAGAACAAATAATTCTTCCTCAAGGAAAGGAAGTAAAAGCATTAAATAGAACATTTAAATTTACCGGGTACAATCAAATTGCTAATACTGATAAATATCATTTCAATGTAGAGATAAAAGAGGGGAATAAAACTGTTAATGCAAGACCAGTTATGTTTATATCCGAATTCAATAATAATCTTATGAGAGAACCGGATATACTGCTGGGATTTGGGAGGGATATTTACATTTCGCCAGTTGAATATAATGAGAATGATATAAGTTCAAATTCAAATCAGGAAAATCAAAAAAATATTGTTCTCAAAAAAGGTGAATCATTCGAATTTAACGATGCAAAAATTACATTCAAAAAATTCCTAATACCCGGGAATGCAATGGAAGACATGACAAGTGGTAAAAGTTTTAAAATGGGTGCTGAATTGAACATATACTATAGCGGAAAAGATTATTCCATTGAACCTTCTATACAATACGCAGATAATAAACAGGAAGCAATTGCAAAGACATTTGAACCGGCTAAATTAAAATTTGAGCTGCTTAAACTTGATGTTTCCGGTATAATAAATTTAAATGTTTCCAGGTTAGATAAACCTGTAAATACTAATCTTCAGTCAAATCAAGTTTTAACAATTGAAGCAAGTATAAAACAGAATATAGATTTGGTTTGGTTTGGTGTAATATTCATAACTATCGGTTTACTTATTGCCGTTATAAGGCGTAAAAAGGAAATTAAAATATTTAATTAATTTATATAAACAGGTTAGTATAATTAGAATTAACAAAATGAAAGTGGAATTTTGGAAATAGCAATTGGAATAGCATTCGTAGCAATAATAGCTTTTGTAGGTATTAGAAAATTTAAAAAGGCAAGTGAAGGAAAAGACTGCTGTAAATAGACTGCAGGGGTTCAACCTTCAAGGTTTTTTTATAGATTAATAAAAACATATAAGGTTAACCTTGAAGGTTTTAATGAGAATTGATTATTTCTAAAAAATTTGTGCAACAAATATATTATAGACAAAGGATAAAAAATGAAAACAAAAATACTCATAACATTATTTGTAATGTTATTGACTACAGTTTTGATGTATGGACAAGGGAATGATTTTGGCTGGCATGTTAATCCGGATTCATTGCAATTAAAAACTGTTTCAGGAATTGTAATGGTGGATTCAGTTTCCGAAATGCATCAAATTTATTTTCTTGATACCAATAATGATAAGCAGCCGGACTACATGTTAAACTTCGGCCCTTTCTGGTATGAACCGGACAGCAGTACAGCAATGCGTCCAAATGATGGTGATTCTATTACTGTCTATGGCGGTGATATCGGAAATACAATGATGAATTATGATATGATGATGGTGTATTCAATTAACGGCGAGTTTTGGCGCGACCCGTATGAACCTATTTGGAATAATTTAGATGGGTTCATGAATATGGGCGGCCATCATAATGGTGACTGCGGCGGTAATAGTTTTGGATGGAATCATGATTCATTAACAACAATTACAATTACAGGAACTGCTTTAGTTGATTCTACATTTATAATTGAACATTATTATATTGATGAAAATAATGATAGTGTCCCGGATTACATGTTGAACTTTGGCCCGCCATGGTATGAACCTGTATCAGGCGCAGTTCGTCCAACTAATGGTGAACAAATAACTATAGTTGGAGGCAAAATTGATATGCCGCATTATGATATAATAGTTGTATATGAAATGAATGGCAAGAGTTGGAGAGATTCATCAAACCTGGGATTTAATTTTGGCGGCGGATGGATGAACAGCAATTCAACACAACCGCAAAAATTTCATTCGACATTCGATGATAGCGATTTGATGGTAATTCATCCTGGCTGGCACATGGGTGGTGGAATGCATGGAGGAATGATGATGCCTGATTCAATCTTCGCTCAAATATTTGAAGTCTATCCTAATAATTTTCCAGGCATTGATAATCAAAATGCATTTGCAGGATATCAATTTAATTTAATGTATCCCTCAGGCCAGCAGGGAATGGGTTCTCAATTCGGATGCGGCGGCATGATGCAGTTCAATAATAATATGGATTTTCAATTGCACTATGATGATATGCAGTTGAATGGAAATGGTATCGACGAAAGTACAATTAAAGTTAAATACTTTGATAGTAATACCAACTCATGGGTTGAGATGCCGAACACTACAATGAATACCAATTCAAATACTGTTACCTTTTCAAAAAATTCAGTAGACAATCTTATAATATTAACTGGTGAAACAGTTACAGGTTTATCAAATGAAAATAAAAATAACTCTGTAAAGGCATTTCAATTATTTCAGAATTATCCAAATCCATTTAATCCATCTACAGATATTCGATTTGAAATAAAAGAAAATGCTAATGTTAATCTTTCTATTTATAATGTACTCGGGCAAAAAGTTGCAGAATTAGTGAACTCTGAATTACCTGCTGGAATACATAGTGTTTCATTTAATGCAAGTAATCTATCCAGTGGAATTTATTTTTATGAATTAAAAGCAGGAGCTTTAAATCGGTAAGAAAGATGGAATTGTTAAAGTAAAAAATATTTTTAATGTATTAACAAACAATTTAATAAAATAGATATTAAAAATGTATAACATAAAATTAAAATTATGTTACGCAATGCACCGGTTGATATTGTAGATTTGCAATGTAAGTAACGATGATAGACAAAAAAAGATCCTAATGAAAGGAGGATGAAAAGATGAAAGCGAAAATATTAGCACCAGTTGTGATTATTGTGATAGCCGCTTTTTCTTTCTTGTTTGCTCAGGGGAATTCAGTTAAACAAATGCTTCAAAATCAAAAAACCCAGGATGAAGTTATAAACACTATAATGAATAATCCCGGAATGATGCAGAATTTTATGAACCACATGTCACAAAATTCTGAAGCAATGAATAATATGATGGGCTGGATGATGAACAATCAAAACGCACGAAGTATGATGATGAATGGAATGTTCTCGAAAGCCAACCAGGATTCATCTTTAACTCATTCTATGTACAATATGATGGATAGCTATCCGCAGATGCGGGGCTGGATGCAGAGTATGATGAATGGGAATGGAATGATGAGCCATGGCATGATGATGGGCAACAATTAACATATGCCGATAAACAGCTAATTTAATTAGCAGATTATTACTTTGTTATTCCCATATAAAAATTTTATGTGGGAATAACATTTTATTTTAATTCACTTTATTTGAACCATTTTAATAAATAAAATGAAAATATTATTAACAGTGCTTTTCACCCTATTAGGTCTGATTGTATTATCAATCATTTTTATTTTCTCAGGTATATATGATATTAGTGCTATGAATCCTGATACCGGAATAAAAAAATGGGTTCTTGAAACCACAAGCGATAATTCTGTTGAACATTATTCTAAAGATATTAGGGTTCCAAATCTTGATGATCCTTCAATGATAAAAATGGGATTAAATTATTACAAAGAAATGTGTGAAAGCTGCCATAGAGGGCCTGGAACAGAAGAAACAGAATTAGCAAAGGGATTAAATCCGCCTGCACCAAATTTAGCCAATGGGACAGATTTAGAACCAAGGGAAATATTCTGGATAGTAAAAAACGGAATTAAAATGACCGGTATGCCGTCATGGGGAAAAACCTTTTCAACCTATAAAATATGGGAAATTACAGCAGCCGTAAAAAAATTAAAAGATATTCCTTTAAAAGTTTACAATTCGATTCCTGTAGACGAAGAAAATAACGCCGGGATAGAGGAGGGTGTTGATACAGCCTCAAATGCAATCCGTTATCATTGACTATAATACTCTTCTTTCATTTTAACCAGGTAGAAATATGATTTTTGTTTTTTAGCCGTTGACTTAAACAAAATATACCTTTAAGTTTACATACCAAACGGTCGGTTTATGAGCGAATCAAGAGAATTTATATTAAAAAAAGCCTTTAACCTTTTCCTTCAAAAAAGTTTTAAAGATGTAACAATGAAGGATATAGTTACTGCAACAGGCTTATCAAAAGGAGCTTTCTATCATTATTTTGAAAGCAAGGAGCAGCTTTATTTTGAAATAATTGACAGATATTATCTTGTAAGTTTAGTGACTGATTATAATAATTTTAGAAAAGATTCGCTTTACAATTTCTATCATGATTACATTGATTTTATATCCAATACAATTACCAATTTTCTTGGAGAATTAAATAAATCACATTCGGATATGAACATTGATTTCATAACCATAATGTTTGAGGCTTTAAGAATATTTCCAGGATTTAGAGATAGATTAATTAAGACGCAAAGTGATGAGTTAAAAGCATGGACAAAAATTGTTAGGGCTGCAAGAAAAAAAGGTGAGTTTGCATCTCCAATGACAAACGAACAGATTGCGAGATTTTTTATTTATACCAATGATGGAATTGCATTAAGGCTATTGTTGGAAGGGAATGTGGAACGAACAAGGTCGGAGATGCTGAAATTGTGGGATAATTTCTATATCGAATTGAAAGATTAAAATATTTCGTTTGCTTATCCGTCATCAATATAGATGACCGTTCATAATAATTTATTTCCAATTCAAAAATTCACGCTATAATTTTTGATTTACGAAAATAATTTAGTTTTTTCAATAGAATCATTTTTTACGATTAGGGTGGAGTAAAATATGGGAGTTAAGAAAATAGGGTTACTAATTCTTTGTCTATTATTTATTTGGAATTCAGCTGATGGACAGGAAAATAGAAAAGTAATTTATCTATCTTGGAAGAACGTTGTTGATATATCCTTAAAAGACAATCTTTCATTAAAATCTAAAGAACTTGATTACAAAATTCAGAACCTTGAAACCTGGAAATCATTATCATATTTCCTTCCTTCGTTAACTTATCAAGGGCTTGCACAGAAAAATGTTGAGCTCCCTGTATTTGTTTTTATGGGGCAGCAGTTTGCAGTAGGTTCGCCTTACAATTTTCAGCACTCACTAAGCCTTTCACTTCCAATATTTACCGGCGGAAGCAGATGGTTTAACTATGATATCCAAAAGAATATTAGAAAGTCATTGAAGGAAGAACTTGACGGTAAAGAAGAGGAAACCGTTTTAAGCTCGATGGAGGCATATTATGCAATTATACTTACTGCAGAATTGCAAAAATCTGCCGAGGAAGCTGTAAATGTTGCAAAGCAAAATCTTGAACAAGTTGAAAAGTTTTATAAAGCAGGAACAGGTACTGAATTAGATTTACAGAGAGCAAAAGCACAATATTCTTCAACAATTCCAATGCTGGAATCTGCAAACTCATCTAAAAAGCTTTCGGTTCAAAGATTAAAGACTTTGCTGAATATTTCTTTAAACGATTCTTTAGTTGTAGTCGATAGTTTAAATAAAACAGAATTTCTAAATGAATATTCTAAAAATTCTATAGATGATTATAAAATATTAATGCAGGAATATAGGAATGATCTCAAGGCACTGCAATACCAGCAGGAAGCGACAAAGACAGGGGAGAAATTAGCCCTTGGCCAATTCGCTCCAACCATAGCAATTTCTGCAAGCGTTGATCATGCAGCACAATTGGAAAATTCAAAAGTTCGCTGGAACGATTACATTCGCTCAAAATCAATTATGCTTTCTGTTAACTGGCCTCTATTTGAAGGGGGCAAGAAAATCCTTGATTATCAAATTGCAAAAGTAAAAACGGACCAAATGGATTTGCTATTAAAGCAGGTGCAATTTGCAAGCGAGTTGGAAGTGGAACAAAATTATTATAATTACCGGGAAACTTCTAAAAGCATGCAAAGTCTTGAAGATGCTCTGGAGCAGTATAAAGAAAGCTTGAGGATTTCAAACCTGCTTTATTCACAGGGAATGAGTAGTCAGCTTGATGTATTAAATGCCCAGCTTCTTTATACTAAAAGTAAAAGCGATTACTTGCAGGGAATATATAATTATAATGTAAGTCAATTAGCTTTATTAAAGTCAGTTGGGTTATTAGATAAAATCTGGAAATAAATTTTCAAAAAAGACCGCAGTGCGGGAGGATAAAATGAAAATAAAAATACTCTTTTTAATTTTTTTAGTCATGGCGTTTTTTATTGGTTGTTCGGAAAAGAAAGAAGAAACCGCCGATAAATCAGTGCCGGTTAAAATTTATAAAGTTAAAACTGAATCAATCTCTCAATACATGCGTGTAACTGGTTCCGTTACAGCAGAAGAAGATGTAATTGTTTACAGTAAGGTTGCAGAGAGAGTTGAAAAAATTTCTATAAAGCCGGGCCAAAAAGTTGTTAAGGACCAGGTTCTATTGAAACAAAAAAATGAAATTTTAAAGCAGGGGTTGGAATTTGCTAGTGCAGCACTGCAGGCTGCTGAAGCTCAAGCTAAATTAGCTGCCCAGGAATTTGAAAGAATGAATAATCTTCATAATGAAAAAGCAGTTAGCCAGCAGCAATTCGATCAATCTAAAACAGCAAAAGAAACAACCGAACATGCATATCATCAAGCAAAATCCGGTTATGAACAAGCTAAAGAACAATACGAAAATAGTTTTGTGAAAGCACCATTTGATGGAATTGCGGCAGCAGTTTACGTTGAAGAAAACCAGATGATAAATATGGGGCAGCCGGTTGTGCAGGTAGTCTCCAGTTCCAAAATGAAATCAAAAGTGAATCTAACCGGGGAGGATATTCAAAATGCAAAAACCGGACAAAAAGTAAAAATAAAATTTCCGTTAATACATGATGAAGAATTTAGCGGAAGAGTTGTAAAAATAAATTCCTCAATTGATCAAATATCAAAAACATCGGAAGTTGAAATTGAATTATTGACAAATGATAATAGAATAAGGTCAGGGATGTTTGGAGAGTTTTTAATTGAAACACAAAATCATGAAAAGAGCATTGTAATTCCTGAAGCAGCTTTAATGCCTCAAACGGAAGTGAAAATTAATAAAGAAACCGGGCTGCAGAATTCTTATAAAAAATATTTTCTGTTTGTTGTTGAGAATGATTTGGCAAAATTAAAAGAGGTGAAAACTGGTATATTAAACAACGGTCAGATTGAAATAAGTAAAGGATTGAAAGAGGGTGATTCGGTTATAATTGTGGGACAAAATATTGTCAAAGAAGGTCAATCTGTTAATATAATTGATTAAGGGGAATATGAATTATGATACTCACTAAATTTTCGTTAAAAAGGCAAATTACACTCGTAATGATTTACGGTGTTATAATCTTTTTTAGTTTCTTCTCTTTTTCACAACTCAAGATTGATTTTTTCCCGGATATAACTTTTCCAATTGCAGGTGTTGTTACAAATTATTCCGGAGTTGGCCCCGAAGATATTGAAAATCTTGTAACAAGGCCAATTGAAGAAACCGTATCATCCGTGAAGAATATTGAAAAAGTCAATTCGCAATCGTTTAAAGGATCTTCAATTATTACTCTTGAGTTCAAGTATGGAACTGATATGGATAAGGCTGAAAACGATATCAGAAAAAACCTGGACCTAATAAGAGATTATTTGCCGACAGATGCTTCTAAACCACTTGTATTTGTTTTTGATCCGTCAATGATGCCGATCAGCTACTTCAGCATTAGTTCTCCTTATTTAGGCCCGGCAGAATTAAGAAGATTGTCGGAAGAAAAAATAGAGCCGTTATTGGAAAGAGTAGAAGGGGTTGCTTCCGTACAAACACAAGGCGGTTTGCAAAGACAAATAAATGTAAACATCAATCCCGTGCTTTTAGCTTCTTTTGGATTATCTCCAAATGATGTTTTGCAGACTATTCAATTTGGCAGCGGACTTCAACCTGCCGGTACAATTGAAACAACAAGTAAAAGCTATAACCTTAGGGTTTTTAGTGAATATACAACTCTTGATCAAATCAAAAATACAGTTTTAACATACAAAAGCGGTGTGCCTGTTTATATTAAGGATGTTGCGAATGTTGTAGATGGTTATAAAGAAAATGCCAGTGAAGTTAGAGCCGATTATGGTGAAGGCGTTATGCTGCAAATTATGAAACAATCAGACGCCAATACGGTTATCACCAGCAGAAAAATTAAAGAAGCTATACCCGATATTCTTTCAAGACTTCCTCAAGGAACAAAATTCAGCATCATCTGGGATCAAGCAGATTTTATTTTAAGATCAGTTAACAATCTGCGCAACACTGCTATTATTGCATTCATAATGGCATTTATCGTTATTTATTTTTTCCTGAGAAATATTCGCGGCAGTATTATAATGGGAATTTCAATCCCGGTTTCAATCATCACAACCTTTGCAGTAATGTTTCTAGCAAATGTAACACTAAATATTATTTCAATGGCTGGACTTGCACTAGCTGTGGGTATGCTTGTGGACAACTCAATAGTTGCTCTTGAAAATATATACCGTCACCGTGAAATGGGAGAAAATTTAATTGAAGCAGCGGAGACAGGGACAAAAGAAATTGGGATGGCAATTACAGCTTCAACTTTAACAACAATAAGTGTATTCTTACCGGTTTTGTTTGTTCCAAATATTACCGGGCAGTTATTTAAAGACATGGTATTAACTATTACATTCAGCCTTGTAGTTTCACTTCTTGTTGCTTTAACACTTGTGCCAATGATGTCCGCAAACATTCTTAAGGTGGAAACTAAAAAGAAAGATACTCGCTTTACACGAATGAAAGATTCAGTTGGAAATTGGTTAGAAAGGTTAACTGATAAATACAGCAAAATTTTACATTGGTCCATCCATCACAAAATAACAGTAGTGGTATCCGTTACAATTCTATTTATCATTTCAATTGTAATAGCCACTTTTTTAGGAGGGGAATTTTTACCAAAATCTGACCAAGGAATAATTAATATTTTAATGGAATCTCCTTCAGGGACTCCAATTGAGAAAACAAGATTATATGCCTATAAGATTGAAGATATTGTAAAAGAAACAGTCGATAAAAAAGATTTTGAATCATTGTCAATATTTTATGGCAGCCGTGAAGGTATTGGTGCATACGGAACAACTTCAAGTACAATAGAATTTTTTGTTCGCTTAGCTCCAAAGGAAATAAGAAAAACTACACAGTTTGAAATTCAAGATAAACTGCGAAAAAAGCTTGATCAAATACCTGGAGTAACTTATACAATCCAGGATGGCGGTGCGTTTACAACCGAAAAAGATATTGAAGTTAAAGTAGTTGGCTTTGATGTTGCCGGGGCCAAAGCAATAGCAAATGAATTGAAATCAAAAATGGAAAAAGTAAAAGGCTTAGTTGATATTTCATTAAACACAAAAGAAACTACTCCCGAATTACAAGTTCATATGAATAAAGATTTGTTAAATCACTACGGATTATCAACTCTGCAAGTTGCAGGAAATATTTCTACTGCTATTCAAGGAAAAGTAGCATCTCAGTTTAGAGAGAAAGGAGACGAGTATGATATTTATGTTCAATTTGCAAAAGAATATCGTAACAAAAAGGAATCACTTCAACAATTGGAACTTCCGCTTGCAACTGGCAGCAGAATAAAATTAAAAGATGTTGCTGATATTGTTGAAGAGCAGTCAAGTCCTACTATATTTAGAGAAAATCAGAGCAGGTTTGTTTCTGTTGGCTGCGGGCTTTCCGGTGTAGATCTTTCATCAGCTGTCGGTTCGATAAAAAAAATAATTGCTGACACGCCTATTCCTTCCGAATATCAAGTTATAATTGGAGGGACAGCAGAGGACCAGCAGGAAGCATTCTTTTATTTAATGCTGGCATTTATTGCTGCAATAGTTTTGGTATATATGATTATGGCTTCACAGTTTGAATCATTGGTAGATCCTTTGATTATAATGTTTACTGTTCCGCTGTCAATTATAGGAGTGTTTATATTTCTTGCTATTACTGGAACAACAATAAGTGTAATGGCTCTTGTTGGAATTGTTATGCTGGTAGGCATTGCAGTAAACAATGGAATAGTTTTAGTCGATTATATAAACCAGCAAAGAGACAAAGGAATGGAATTGTATGAAGCAGTTGAGTTTGGAAGCAAAGCAAGAATGAGGCCTGTGTTGATGACCGCACTAACAACAATTTTAGGCATGGTTCCACTTGCTGTTGAATTGGGTTCGGGAGCAGAAACATGGTCGCCATTAGCCCGTGCTGTTATTGGAGGACTAACTGCTACAACTTTGTTAACATTAATTTTTATCCCTGTAATGTATATTGTTTTTGAAAGAGCGGGAGATAGAGTTAATGCTTATTTGAAGAGAAGAAGAAAAGATTAGAAGCAAGTTTGATTTCTTTTAAAATTAAAAACTGTCATGAAATAATTCGTGGCAGTTTTTTTTATACCATTATCTAATGAATAGTTTTACTTCAAAAGCAGCATCTTCTTTACACTTACAAAATCTTGTGTAGATAATTTATAAAAGTAAACTCCGCTGGCAAGATTACTTCCATCAAATTTTGCTTCATAGTTCCCTGGTAATTTTTCTTCATTCAGTAGCGTTGCAACTTCATTACCAAGTATATCATAAACTTTCAATTGTACGAACTTCATTAATGAAGTTCCTACAGAAGGGATTGCGAATTTAATAATGGTACTTGGATTAAAAGGATTAGGATAATTTTGTGCTAATTCAAAATCATAAATTGAATTTTTCCCATCTTTAACATCTGAGTTAACTGGATTGTAAGGAATTAAATAATTCCAAATATCAGTCTTATTATTTTGTGAATGTTCCCAAATTATATCAACATACATACCTGTGTCGCCAATACTTACAAAAGCTAAATTTGGTTTTATATCATCTCCTTCAGAATTAGAGATATTTACTAAGTCAGTTTTAGTATCGCCGCCAATATATGTTGTTTGCATTATGATTTCTTTGTTATTAGGTAAAGAATCAGTATCAAACACAACAAAGAATGGTGTGTCACTACCTTCTTGGGATGTAGTTAAAGGATAAGAAAAATTTATTGGATTTTCATAATTGCAAGAATAATTCGTACTTGTTTGAAAATAACCATATTCGCTTAATGCATAAGATATTTTTGAAATACTATCTTTATAAGTTTGGAATGCTATCTCATTCATTATGCCAAATCTGGGATTAATATTCATATTATTATCTCCAAATTGTATAGTCGACCAAGAAGTAGTTGTCCGGTTGTATTCCTTAAAAAAAATTAAGCTTTTTCTCTTTCAATTTGTTTTACATAAAGAAATTTATAGTCATATCCAACATCATTCTTATTTGCATCCGGTGACGAACAATTTGGGCTATCAATTAAAACCGAATTTGTCCAATCATTCGAATAATATTTCATATATAATGCAGAATTATCAATCCAAAATATTCTATAATAATTCATTGAAAATTTTGGTTATGTATTGTATGGAATCTTTTATAATGTCAATATTACTTAGAGAATCATTATATGTAAGCGTTTTTAATTTTCCAAATATTGCCAATCTTTTCCTCCCATGCTATCTCTAATTCTGTAATAGTTTATATCTAAAGCAATTTGCGGATTTGATTTTAAGTTTGTGTCAGAAACAACTTCAATATTATGTCCTAATTTTGGAGAAAGCTGCTTAAAATAAATTGTATAAAGCGAATCATTTTTATTTATCCAGGTTATGAATGATGGCGGCTGATAATAATCTGCCGAAGAATAAACATCAAAATCGTAATTATCACCAGGAATATCTATTAGCGGTTTTGCTTGATTTACTTGTGAGTAGCTTAAACTGGAAGTGAAAAAAATATAAAAAGAAAAAAGTACAATTGTAAAAAATGAAGATCTTCATTTTTACCCCCTAAATTATTATTATTATTTTATCCCGTTTTGAAAAATTATTAAATTTAATAAAATTTTATCAAAAATTTTATTAAAACATATTTTATTTCTCAATTTGAAAAACAGAATCCAAAACAGTTCCATCAACCCATTTAACAACCGCAACGACTTTTTCTTTATTTACTTTTGGTTTTGATGGAGTTCCGCCGCAGATTTCATCAACTTCTTTTTTTATTTCTTGAATTGTTTTAATCGGCAATGAAGAATTTTTAACTGCTTTTAATAAATCTTTTCGTTTCGGATTTATTGCAATTCCTCTTTCAGTTATAATCACATCAATCAATTCTCCAGGCCCGCAAAGAGTTGTAACTTCATCAACTATAACCGGGATTCTATCTCTAAAAGAAGGTATTGCCAGTATAGTACATTTTGAATAAAGACAATTTTGCCATCCGCCAATTCCATGAAGAAGATATCCATCGCTGTGTGTAACAACATTCCCATTAAAATGTACATCCACTTCTGTAGCACCTAAAACTGCTGCATCAACAATGGAAGCAAAGTTTCCTTTGCCGTGAAAGTTGTAGCTTGTAAACGGACTTGTGTTTACATGGTTTGGATTTTCTCTCATGCTTCTCACACCTTCAAGATCAAAAGTTTGTCCGTCAAGAATGTAATCAGTCAATCCTTCTTCTAAAAGCTGAACAAGATATTTTGTGCTGCCGCCGCGTACAAATCTTGCTTTAACATTTTTTGCTTTCATTCTTTCTTTTAAGTAAAGAACAAAAGCTAAATTTGTTCCGCCGGATCCAGCTTGAAATGAAAATCCATCTTTCATTATTCCGGCTTCATCAATAAATTGAGCAACATATTCAGCAATTAAAAGTCTGTCCGGTGATTTTGTAATTTCTGTTGTGCCCGAGACAATTTTAGATGAATCGCCGAGAGAATCTATTTCAACAACAAAGTCAACGTTGTTGCCTTGTATCTGCCATGGAATGCAAGGGAAGGGGACAAGGTTGTCCGTAACAACAATTACTCTATCAGCATATTCCGAATCGGCAAGAGCAAAACCAATTAAGCCGGAAGCTGATTTCCCATTTACTCCATTTGCATTTCCAAATGTATCTGCAGTCGGAGCAGCAATAACGGCGATATCAATATGAACTTCACCATCCTGTACTGACTGATATCTTCCCCCATGCGACCGTAATACTCCAACACCTTTCATTTTCCCTTCAGTTGTAAATCTGCCCAAAGGTCCGTTCATGCTTCCTTCAATATGATGAATAGTTCCATCCTCAAGATATTTTATTAAATGCTGATGAACAGGAAATGAAGCACTCGGGAACCAGCGGATATTTTTAATCCCCATTTCTTTGATAGTATCAAAAAGAATATTTGTTAAAACATCGCCATTACGCAAATGATGGTGTGTTGAAATTGTCATTCCATCTTTTAGTCCGGCTTTCTTTAAAGCCTCTTTCAAAGTTTTAACAACTTTATTTCCATCTGATGGATAATCAATACAACTTCTAACTGGCGGTTTAGCTTTTGTTCCACTTGGATTATATTTATTTACTCCTTGAAATGGAATTTGTTTTTGTCCGTTTATTTCATCCGGGAACTAATCTGTTTGCTTTGTTTTTTATTAGTTTCATTGTTTAAATCTGCTTAATTGTCTATTTGTTAAATTGTTTTGCAAGCTCAATAACTCTTTGTGCTCTTTTCACTACCGGCGGATCAATCATTTTACTGCCGAGAGAAACAACTCCAAGTCCTTTCTTTTCAGCATCTTCAAATGCAGATACAATTTTTTGTGCTTTTTCTATTTCCTCTACTGTTGGAGCAAATGCTTCATGAACAACTTTTATTTGTCTTGGATGAATACAACCCTTGCCTTCAAAGCCAAGTGATTTTGCTTCGAGTACACTTGCTTTTAATCCTTCCATATCACTGACGTCCGAAAAGACTGTATCAATTGGTTGTATGCCGGCCGCCTTTGCAGCATTTACAATCATGCTTCTTGCGAAGAAAGATTCTTTACCTTCGTTTGTCCTTTGTGTTCCTAAATCAGCCGTGTAATCTTCAAGTCCGATAGCTAAAGCACAATTTTGTTTTGAAGCCATAGCAATTTCGTAAGCTTTTATTATTCCCAAAGCACTTTCAATAATCGGCATGAAATAAATTTCATTCTTAACGTCATATTTCTTTTTTAATTCTTCCACCTTCTTTTCAACTTGCTGAACTTGATTTGCAGATTCGCATTTGGGAATTAAAATTACATGAATATTATGAGGAACAATAAATTTCAAATCATCAAGTCCGCGAGGTAATTGATTTATACGAACCATTCTTTCAGCGCCGTAAAAATCAACTGAACGAAGGGCATTACGTACAATTAGCTGGGCTGATTCTTTTTCGCTCGGGGCAACGCTGTCTTCAAGATCTAGTATAATTCCATCAGGATTGTGAAGGCCGGCATTCATAAAAAATTTTGATTCATTGCCAGGCAGATATAAGCCTGCTTCTTCTTAATTTGTCTTTTGTAGTTTTATAGCTATTCTTTTTGTTAAAGGGAAGAAGAAATTCTTTTTTTGAATTTGGAAATAATTTTTTATACAGCTAATTCAAATCTTGCAGCAATCACAAATGGAAGTGCGCCAGTATCTTCAATTAATATTTCTGCATTTTTAATGCTAAAAAAACTGCACATTTCAGATATCTGATTTTTAATTGAATCACCGTACATTGATTCAACTTTGCTTTTGAGTTTTATTTTTATTCCGCCGGAATCTTTCAATTTTAATTCGATATAACAATCGGATTTAACAGATTCTCCGCGTTTACCTGCCGATGATTTTAAAATTTTATTTTTGTTCATTTTATATTCTCTTTTATAATTAATGTTCAATTGCTACACTGTTAAATTGTTGATATGAAAAAGCAATTGCAACGATGTTAAACAATTAATGTTTTCATGAATTCTTGAGCACTTAGTTTTTCACAACTAAAAATTGCTTCTTTCACTTCTTTCTGCTTTGAACTTGATAAAATATTTCCGGATAGTGAATTAAATTTATTATCAAGGTCTTCCATTGTCATTGGTTCTCTTGGATCACCTTTCGGGTATTCAAGATATTCTGAAAATTCTTTCCCGTCTTTTGTTTTTATAACTGCTTTAGATGGCTGTTTCGCCGGGAACATTTTTTCAAATTCAATTGAAGGCTCGCCTTTTATTTTATCAATCACTTCCCAGATTTTCGGGTCTTTCATTTTTTCATCTGAGAATGATTGCGTTGTAATTTTATGATCGACCAACGCTGCTGCGATACAATAGGGGAGAGAATGATCTGCAGTTTCACGTGACTCCGGCCTGTATTTGTGAGGATCAAAAAGAATATCATAAGCTTGTGCCAATGTAGTTAATGTCGCAGATTCAATTTGATCATAAGTTATATTGTTTTTTGTAACTACATTTAGCACCGCAGAAATGTGAGTATGAGTTAAAGCTTCTGTAGGGAATGCCTTCATTCCGCATTCCATAATTTTAAATTTCTCACCAAGTCCGCCAATGAATTTTTCAATATTCCATTTCCATTCAGTTACCGCATCTCTTCCTTTCATTTTAACCGGATCAACTTTTTGCTCTTTTGCATTGTAACCAAAAAAGCAATCCATGAAACCTTCTTTTCCTTCAAAGACAGCTTCAGTTCCGCTGTAACCTTTTTGAGCCATCAATGCGGCAAAAACTCCAGACTGCACAGCCATCGGGTCAACAGTATTTTTCATCATTGTTAATTTGCCGGCAGTTGGACATCCAATAGTATGATTATGACTTCCGCTAATTCCAATTGCATTTACCATTTGATCAACAGTTAATCCTAAAAGTTTTCCGGCAACAATTGGAGAAACAAATTGTGTTAAGGTTGCGTGATGCCATTTCCGTTCACGTATTCCAGGCACAGCAAATTCACAAAGCCTTTGCTCAAATTCATAGGCCAATACGATTGCAGTTATAACTTCTTCCATAGAAGCATTAACAAGTTCACCAACAGCTAATGCAGCTGGAATTAAATCAGAAGGGTGAGAAGGATCTTCTTTCCAATAAATGTCATTGAAATCTAAAGCACGAATCATTAAGGAATTTATTAATGTAACATTAACTGCCGGCAGTTTATCACCAAAACCAATTAACGTTGCTTCCGGTTTACCTTCCATGGTTTTGTAGATGTCTCTTAAAATATTAACATCTTTTGTTTTGTAAGCACCGTAAGCGCAGCCTATTGAATCGTACAAATATCTTTTTACTTCGTGAATTACTTCTTTTGGTAAGTCGCTGTATTTAAGATTAACAGCAAATTCTGAGATTGTTCTTGAGATTGATTTTTCCATAATTTGAATGATGTTTTAATAAGTTTTTAAATATTTTTCTTCACCCATTCTTCCAAACCGCCATCAACAATAAGCTCTTGAGCCGCTTTGCCAACCGAACTAAAAGAATAAGTTTTTTTATTGAATGTTATTGATGAATCTGCAAAATTAACTTTTGCATTCATATCGGTTTTAACCGTTAATTTTTCTTTTCCGAATTTATTCTTTAAGTCATTTACAAGTTCAGGGCATTCAATTAAAAGAAAACCGTTGTTCAATGCATTACGCTTGTATGTTTCATTGAATGTTCCGGCAATTACTAATTTTATTCCTTTGTACTTTAACGCTGTAGCAGCTTGTTCGCGAGAACTGCCGGTTCCAAAATTAAATCCGCCAACTAATAAGTCTCCATCTTTAGCAATATTCTTAAATTCAGGGTCATAGTTTTCCATAACAACACCAGCTTGCTGCTGTGGTGTAAAATCATCAACGTAAGTGTATTTGCCGGGATAGATTCCATCAGTATTCAAATTATCTTGATGACAGAAAATAATTTCACCGTCAATTGATTTTGGAAATCCTTTGATTATTTCAACAGATGATTTTGCTTTACCATTTTTATGTCGATGAATTTTTATTGAGCCTTCAATTTCAACTGGACAATATTCCCAGGCGTAATCAATTTTGCCTGAAATTGCTGATGACGCAACTACAGCAGGCGAAGCTAAATATGCTTGTGCATTTGGAGAACCCATTCTACCTTTGAAGTTTCTATTGGTTGCAGAAATTCCCACTTCTCCGTCTTGTAAAAGTCCGGTTCCTAAACCAATGCATGGCCCGCATCCGGGAGGCAATGGTTTCGCTCCAGCATGAATTAATGCCTGCCAATCACCATTCCGTTCGCATTCTGCTTGTATTTCACTTGATGCAGCGGCAACATAAAACTCAACACCTTGTGCAACTTTTTTCCCTCTAACTATCGCAGCAGCTTCTCTAATATCATTCAGCCTGCTGTTAACACATGAAACTAAATA
Organism: uncultured Ignavibacteriales bacterium; assembly: GCA_963746735.1. Classification (GTDB taxonomy): domain Bacteria; phylum Bacteroidota; class Ignavibacteria; order Ignavibacteriales; family Ignavibacteriaceae; genus CAVSWT01. Next base: position 24,718 of record CAVVCO010000028.1, on the reverse strand, counting down.
CGCTTTATTTATTTTAATATCTTGAGCTTTTATTTTTGAAAGGGAAGTAATGGTTTTAACATTGTTTGGCCCGGCTACAGTCGGCTGGACTGAATTTAAATCAATAGTTATTTCTTTAGAATAAAATGCATCTTTATCTGCTGTGATTATATCTTTTTCAAGATGTGAAATTGTTTTATGATTTATTCGAGGATGTTTGCCTTTGCCATCAGTATCTGAAGCAACTCCTTCCAATCCTCTGATTGAAATAATTTCTTCTCTTCTTTTTAACCATTCAATTGTAATTTCATCAATAGGAAAAACTCCGGCTAAAGCTCCCCATTCGGTTGTCATATTTGCTATTGTTAATCTTTCAGCAAGTGATAAATGTTTTAAACCTTCGCCTGCAAATTCAATAGCATAATTTAATACTTCATCATTATTAAATTTCCCACAAAGAGAAATGATAACATCTTTGCCTGAAATTCCTGGCCTTAATTTTCCTTTCAAAATAACTTTTGCAATTGGAGGTACCTGCCACCAGGTTCTTCCAGTTGCCCAAATAGCTGCTGCATCTGTGCGGACAATTGGTGTTCCCAAACAGCCTAATCCGCCGTACATATTTGAATGGCTATCTGAAGCAACTGCCATTGTTCCGGGAAAAGCATAGCCTTCTTCACACATTATCTGATGGCCAATTCCTCTTCCGGCAGGATAAAAATCTACGCCCATTTGCTTGGCGAAATTTTCTATCTTTTTATATTTCTCTAAATTTTTTTCGCTTTTATCCTGAACGTTATGATCCAATGCAAAAACAACTTGTCTTGGATTTGCAATTTTTTCTGCGCCAATACTTTTAAATTTTGGAATTACTGCGCCGGTATTATCATGTGTCATTACATAAGCTGGTTTGATCGAAAGATAATCCCCGCTATGAACTTCATGATTCTTACCTAATCCCACTGCATATTTTTGAGCTATTTTTTCAATTAAAGTTTGACTCATAATTCTCTCCCTAAGAATGTCGCAATATCATATAAGAGTTATTTAAAAGGCTCGAAAGAAACAAAATCTGCATGATGAACAATTATCGATTCTACGGTTCTATATCCAAGGTCACCTTCTTTGGAATGCGTAGCAATAATATGCTGCACCTCAGCTGGAACTCCAAATCTATCTGCAATTGCAAGTCCGCTGAAAGGGTGACGTACAAGTTTTCCCGCATCGCTTGTTGCTAATTTCCCATTAACCATTTTGTATTCAATCAACTTTCCAACATCAATTAAAATTGCACCGGCGATTAAAGTATCCATATCAATTTTTATTTCATCACCAAAATTATTTTTCATTCTTTCTGCAAGATCAACAGAAAGCTGTACGGCAGTACGTTTATGATTCATAAATGTGATGTTGCAATTTTTAATTAGAAGTGAAAATGGAATTGTTGATAAATCTTCGATTGATAAAACGCTGTTTTCAACTGCATATATCCAGCAGTTTAAAACTTTTTCGCGAAGTTCTTCATCTTTAATCCAATTTATTTCCGGCCAGATTTTTAATATTTTGTCTTCCATAAACTCCCTCTTAAATAGTTCTACAAATAATTTCTGTCACGGTTAGGACCGTGACAGCCTTGAAATTGTTGATTTAAGATAAAACAATAAAGCAATTAAACAGTTAAACAATTTTCCTAATAATTTCATCTGTTATTTGCTGTGTTGTGCAAGCTCCCTGTTTGAATACATCCGGCCCGCCTTTTAGTTTCATCATGTCATAAGTTTTTACTTTGCCTTCTTCAATCACTTTTGCAACTGCAGTTCTGATTTTTTCAGCTTTATCATTTTCGCCTAAATGTTCAAGCATCATGCAAGCACTTAAAATCATTGCAATTGGATTTACGATTGAAGGATCTAATTCCTGGTATTTTGGAGCTGAACCATGAGTGGGTTCAAATACTGAAACATCTTTTCCAATGTTTGCACTGCAAGCAAAACCAAGTCCGCCTACTAACCCGGCAAAGCCATCGCTAATAATATCACCGAACATATTTTCAGCAACAATTACTCCGTAGATCTCAGGATTCTTTGTCAGCCACATCATTTGTGCGTCAATGTTTGTATCCCATAATTGTATGTGCGGATAATTTTTTGCGATAATTTTTGCTTCAGCTAGCATCATTCCTGAAGTCTCTCTTAATACATTTGGCTTTTCACAAACAGTTACATTTTTATAACCAAATTTATTTGCATATTCAAATGCTTCTTTAACAATTCGCTGACAGGCTTGGCGGGACATAATTCTTGTTGAGATTGCAAGATCTTCGCTATTAACTTCTTTGAACTTCTTCATCTTTGAATGAGTTTCAAATGCGTCTCTAACTTGCTTTGGAGGGTTTGTCCACTCAACACCGGAATATAATCCCTCAGTATTTTGCCGGAAAATTACAGCGTCTACTAATGGTTCTTCAAAACCATCATTTGATCTTCTAATGAAGTTAAGCGGATTGCCTTTAAAAGATTTGCATGGTCGGATACAAATATCCAGATCGAAATGCTGACGCAAGCCAACAATAGGGCTAAAATAAACATAACCTTTACCTTTAAGTGAAGGATCAAGTTCTTTTTCAGCGGCAGATTTTGGTTTGCTGGTTATTGCACCGAATAGACCAATTTTATGCTTTTCTAAAAGTTCAATAGTCCTTTGAGGAAGAGCATTTCCTTCTTTGCACCAAAAGTCCCAGCCAATATCTGCATGGACATAATTTGCTTTAAAACCTGATGCTTCTAAAACTCTAATAGATTCAGGAAGAACAGTTTTTCCAATACCGTCACCGGGCATTGAAACTATAGTATGTATCATAGGATATCCCCATAAGTTATAAAATATGAGATCAAAATTAGATATTAAAAAATAACTAAACAAGAAGAATTAAAGTATTTATAAAAATCTAATAATGGTTCGATTTTTGAATAAACTAATATGTTTTATATCCGATAATATGGAAAATATAAACAATTACCAGTTGAAAAATTTGAAAACTGACACGGAAGAGAACATTTTAACAATGGTTCACACTGAAGAGGATAAATGTGAATTAGACGATCTGAGAGATTTAGTTCATGAATTTCCTCTAAATGATGAATCCATAGGTAAATTTGACACATTAGTAAATACTATAAAAGACAGCTTTCTATTACAAAAACAAAAATTTGATGAATTAAATATTGCTCTTGAATCATCTATTGATGTAATATTTAGAGTTTCTAAAACAGGTAAAATAACTTACCTAACTCCCTCTATAAAAGAACTTTTGGGTTATGAAGTTGAAGAAGTTTTAGGTAAATCGATTATACATTTTCTCACTGCTGATGAAAAGAATTTTGGAATTTCAGTTCTTATTAAAGTATTCCGTGAAAAAGGAATATTGTTAATCAAGTCTTGACTATTATTCATAAATCTGGAAAGAAAATCCCGGTAGAATTTAATGCAAGAGTCTACTATTTAGACGGTGAGTATTTTGGTCAAGGAACCCTTCACGAAATAAGTGAAAAAGTTCATGCTGAAGAAAGATTAAAAAATTCTGAAAGTACATTCCGCACAATATGGGAAAAATCTTCAGATGGAATGAGATTAACAAATGAGCATGGCGTAATTATTATGTGCAACCAGGCTTATGCCGATATGATTGGCAAACCGAAAGAAGAGATTGACGGCCTTTCATTATATATGGTTTATGACCCATCTAATTCAGAGCATATTCTTAGCAAATATATTCAGAATTTTAGAACAAAAAATTTAAAGCCAAAATTTGAAACGATTGCAAAACTTTGGAACGGTAAAACAGTTTATCATGAAGTAACTAATTCTTTTATTGATGACATCGGCGGTAAAAGGCATATTCTTAGTATTTTCAGAGATGTTACTCAGCGAAAAGAAGATGAGTTTCTTTTAAAGAAAAAAGATAGACTGCTGCAGGGAATTTCAGAAGCCACAAAAAAATTAATTGCAGCAAATGAATTTGACCTGGGCTTCAATGAAGCACTTGAAGTTTTAGGTACAGCAGCCGAAGTAGACCGTGTTTACATTTACAAACACTGTGAAGATGAAGAAACCGGGGAAAGATATATTTCAATTCAATACGAATGGGCATCACTGACTGTAAACAATCAAATAAGAAATGGCTCTTTAAAAAAACTTTCATATTCAAGGTTTGGATCTTTGAACTTTTATGAAAATTTTGAAAATGGAAATACTCTCAAATTTATATTAAAGAATCTTCCCGAAAATTATAGGAAGATGTTTGTCGACAATTCTATTAAATCATTAATTCTTGTACCTATTTTAGTTGATGGAAAATATTGGGGATTTGTTGGTTTTGATGAATGTCAAAAAGACCGCGTTTGGACTGATAATGAAGAATCTCTTTTAATTACTGTTGCTTCAACCTTAGGAGCAGTGATAAAAAGAAATAATATTCGCGAAGAAATGATTTTGAAAAATGAAGAGCTGGATAAAGCACTAATTAAAGCAGAAAAAGCAGCCAGAGCTAAAAGTGAATTCCTTGCTTTAATGAGCCATGAAATTCGTACACCGATGAACGGTGTTATTGGAATGACAGGCTTATTGCTAGATACGGATATGAATGAAAATCAGAGAGAATTTGTCGAAACAATAAGATTGAGTGGAGATCAATTACTTGTAATTATAAATGACATTTTAGATTTTTCAAAAATTGAATCGGAAAAATTAGAATTAGAATATCAGCCGTTTGATTTGAGAGATTGTGTTGAAGATTCGCTTGATCTTTTAGCATCAAAAGCTTCAGAAAAAAGTTTGGACCTTGCTTACATAATAGAAAATAACACTCCCAATACTATCAACGGAGACGTTACACGTTTAAGACAAATATTAACTAACCTTTTAAGTAATGCAATCAAATTTACAGAAAAGGGAGAAGTATTTATTTCAGTCTCTTCAGAATTACTGTACGATAATATTCATGAAATTACTTTCGCTGTTAAAGATTCCGGTATTGGAATACCTGAAGACAAGATGGACAGATTATTTAAATCATTCAGCCAGGTTGATTCTTCCACAACCAGAACTCATGGCGGAACAGGATTAGGGCTTGCAATTAGCAAACGTTTAACTGAAATGATGAAAGGGAAAATGTGGCTTGAAAGTAAAGTTGGTGAAGGCACAACCTTTTATTTTACACTTCAAACCCAGGCCGTCTCTTCTCAATCAAAAATATATTTAAGCAGCAACACAGCTAAGTTAAAAAATAAAAAAGTATTAATAGTTGATGATAATTATACAAATCGGAGAATATTAATGCTTCAAACGCAGGGCTGGGAAATGTTGCCTACTTTATTTTCTACACCACGCGAAGCATTGAATAATTTGAATAAAAATGAAAAATTTGATCTGGCAATATTAGATTATCAAATGCCGGGGATGAGTGGAGTAGAGCTTGCAAGAAAAATTCATGAAATAGAAAATTATAAAAACCTACCGATTATAATTCTAACTTCTATCGGCAATAAAGATGGTGTTGAAAACCATAGCGATGTGAAACTCTCTGCATTCATTAATAAACCAATTAAACAAGTTCAATTATATAGAAGCTTACTTTCTGCTTTTGATAATGGAAAATTAATCAGCAAAGAGAAGTACACAAAGCAGCCTGAGATTAATTCAAAACTTGGGGATAATATTCCTATTAGAATCTTAGTTGCTGAAGATAATATGGTAAATCAAAAAGTTGCTCTGAAAATATTAGACAAGATGGGATTTAGAGCTGATATTGTGGCAAACGGATTCGAAGCTCTAGAAGCAATTCAAAGAATTACTTATGATCTTATCTTTATGGACGTCCTTATGCCCGAAATGGATGGATTTGAAACCACTAAACAAATAATTGAGAAATATGGAAACAAAGATCGACCTAAAATAATTGCAATGACTGCTAATGCTATGCAGGGTGATAAGGAAATTTGTTTAGAGGCTGGTATGGATGATTACATTAGCAAACCGGTAAGAATAGAGGCAATGCAGGATGTAATTTCTAAATGGGGCGATATTATTGCAAAAGATAAAAACGAAATGGTAAATGATTTAATAAGTAAGAAAACTAACGCCACAATTATTGATGAAACCAAAATTTCTTTTTACAATGATGTGCAAACCAAAGAAGATTTAATTTTTTATGTCGAACTTATTGACATTTATATTAATGAGCTTCCAAAAACAATTTTAAATATTAAGAAAGCTTTAAACTCTAAAGATGCGAAACAGCTTCGTTTCTTTTCGCATAAATTAAAAGGCAGCAGCGTTACCCTAAATGTTGAAGTCATGTCCGAATTTGCCGTTCAGCTTGAACAATTAGCTAAGGCGGATAACATTAATGGTGAAGCAGATAAAATCTTTTCAGAACTTGAGAGTAAATTTGTAATTATTATGGATGAATTAGTTAATATTAGAAAAAAATATTATAATATTTCATCTGTAAATAATTAAATTTAAAATCATTCTTTAGGTTTACTCAACAAGTGAATAGATGCCTTTAAAATCCAACAAGAAAAAAGCACCCTTAAATAGAACTTTAAGCATTTCAGAGATTGAATTAAAATCATTAAAGGAAAGTTTAATTCAAGTTCATTCAACCATTTCAGTGCAAGAATTAACAAATAGAATTATTAATCAAAATCTTTTTGAAGTAATAGATAATTTACCCGAAAAGTTTATCGACTTACTTTTTATAGATCCTCCATATAATCTTCATAAAAAATTTAATGATACTTCAACTTTTAAAGAGCTGGATGAAAAAGAATATGAGAATTGGATGGATTCGTGGCTTAGTAAAATGATTAGAACTTTAAAACCTGATGCATCAATTTATATATGCGGTGATTGGAAATCTTCAAATGCTATTTATAATTCAGCTAAAAAATTTTTTAAGATTCAAAATAGAATTACCTGGGAAAGAGAGAAGGGAAGAGGGGCAAAAAAGAATTGGAAAAATTGTACGGAAGATATCTGGTTTTGTACTTTGTCAAATGACTATACTTTTAATGTTGAAGATGTTAAACTGAAAAGGAAGGTGCTGGCTCCGTATAAAAATAAAAATGGTGAACCAAAAGATTGGCAGAGTGAAACCCAAGGAAATTTTAGAGTTTCACATCCATCAAATATATGGACAGATATCACAATCCCATTTTGGTCAATGCCGGAGAATACAGATCATCCCACGCAAAAACCCGAAAAACTATTAGCAAAAATAATTCTGGCAAGTACTAATAAAGGTGATTTAGTATTTGATCCTTTTCTTGGTTCGGGAACAACGGCTGTGACTGCAAAAAAATTAGGAAGAAAATTTTCAGGTGTGGAAATGGACGAATATTATAGCTGTATAGCATTAAAAAGATTGGGACTCGCTGATAAAGACAGTGCAATTCAAGGATATAAGGATGGAGTGTTTTGGGAACGAAATACTTTACTTGAACAAATTAAAAAGCAAAAATAGTTTTTAGGAAATCCTCTAACATAAAACTTGAATGTCTCTCAAATTATTAAGATGTTTACAATCCGTTTTGAAAAATGATTTTGGGTGGCAGTTAACAAGTTAATGCCCAACTCCACCAGGTCCGGAAGGAAGCAGTGGTAAGTAATTAGCTTGTGTAGCTGTTCACCCTTTTTTATTTGAAAATTTGAGGTGGGATTAAAAACTCCAGCAGTCCTTTTCCTTTTTTAGCTTTATTATAAAAATTAATCTTTGCAATCGCTGCTTTTTTAAAATCTATGTAAGCATAAGACTGTGAGATTAATTCCGATACATGTTCTGAAAATTCAGGCTGATGCCCGACAAATGCAATTTCTTCTCCATCCAATGTATTTGCTATTTCCACGACATCATCTATATGACTTCCACTTTTAAGTCTTCTATCCACAAGTATTTTTGATTTTGATAATTTATATACTTCTGCAATTAATTCAGCGGTTTGTAAAGCACGGGCTAAGGGAGATGACACAATAAAATCAAATGCAGGAATAATTTGTTTCCATCCTTCGGCAGCACTGCGTATTTTTTCAATTCCGCTTTTTGTCAATTTCCTATCTGCATCTTTTGCCGATGGAGAAGTATTTTCGGCATCACTATGCCTAATTAAATAAATGTTCACTTGCTGTCCTCGTAATTCACAAATATTGCAGTAACGAATTCATGGAACTCAGCCAAATCTTTATTTAATTCTCTTCCTTGATTTGAATTCATTAACTCATCCCAGGTATCTTTTGATTCAACTGAAACTTCGCAAAACATAAGATATTTTTCATCGGATAAAAGATTACTTTCCACCTTACCTGCTTGTACATTATTGTTAACCACATCTGAAAGATATTTCACCGTAAATTCATTGAAGTGATTTATTATTTTTTCTTCTTTAGTTTTTTTAAGAAATAATAGCAGCGTATACATTTTAGTTAAATATTTTTAAGTGAACTCTAATTTTATTCTTTGACTATTTGTTTTAGAAAGTCATTCAAAAAATAACAATTATTTTTGATTTATTTATTGAAGAGTTATATTTCTTTTCAACATTATTCTATTATTAAAATTCAATCCTTTAAAGAAAGAAAAGTTATTGAAGAAAATAATTCTGGTTATAGTTTTATCTTTTCTTGTTTCCACGAATATTTTTTCACAAGCAATTTCTGTCTCAAAGGTTGCTTTAAAAGGGATTAATTTTTCTTTGTCGATTAGCGGGCTGCCGGATTCACTTCATACAATAAAAGCAAAGATTAATAATGAAAATTATTCAAATGACTATACATTTTTAGTTTCCAAAGGAAAAGTCGATACATCCATTTCAATAAATTCTACCGGCAACTTCAAGATTGTTCTGCCAGCTATTAAAAAAGTTGAAGCAAGCTTAAGGGTATTACCAGGTATTTTAAGCATCATTCCGCCTCTAGTAGCAATTCTTTTAGCTTTAATTTTTCGTCAAGTAATTATTTCGCTGATGCTGGGTGTTTATATTGGAGCTGTTTTTGTTTTTAATTATAACCCGCTTGTTGGATTATTAAGATTAACTGATACGTATATCATTAACACATTACTAGATTCATCCCATATAAAAATAATTGTGTTTACTCTTTTATTCGGCGGTGTGATTGGATTGATTTCTAAGAGCGGTGGGACTAAAGGTATTGCGAATTTAGTGACAAGGTTTGCAAAAACAAGAAAGACAGGACAAATAGCAACCTGGCTTTCAGGGGTATTAATATTTTTTGATGATTATGCTAATTCGTTAATCGTTGGAAATTTGATGAGGCCCATCACTGATAAATTAAGAATTTCGAGAGAGAAACTTTCTTTTATAGTCGATGCCACATCTGCGCCAGTTGCAAGCATATTCATTGTCAGTTCATGGATTGGATTTGAAGTAGGATTAATTCACGATGGTTTAAATGTAATCCACTCTTCAGAAAATGCTTATGGGATTTTTCTTCAAACTATTCCATATAGATTTTATCCTATCGCCATGCTCATTTTCGTTTTTCTTGTAGGATATTTAAGAAGAGATTTTGGCCCGATGCTGAAAGCAGAAAGACGTGCTGTTGAAGAGGGCAAAGTAATGCGTGATGATGCAGTAGCCGCCAAAGATTTAACCGACACTTCGGATATTTTTGGCAATGAAGATAAAGCCAAGTGGTATAATGGCGTAATCCCTATTTTCGTTTTAGTATTTGGAACAATCATCGGTTTAATATTTACCGGGATATCATCTGTTCACGAACAAGGATTAACTAATTATGGTGTAAGAGAAATTATTGGTAATTCAGATTCATATCTTTCTTTATTGTGGGCTAGTTTTTCGGCTTGTATTGTTGCGGCAATTTTAATCCTCTCTCAAAGAATTATGAATCTGAATGAAACTGTTGATGCCTGGTTTCTAGGCATTCGTTCAATGCTATTAGCTGCTGTGATATTAACACTTGCCTGGTCAATAGGTGCAATTACTCAAGAACTTAAAACAGCCGATTATGTTGTAAATATGTTAAGTGATACAATTAATCCACGGTATCTTCCTGTTCTTGTTTTTCTTGTTTGTGCATTAATCAGTTTCTCAACCGGTACAAGCTGGGGAACCATGGCTATTATGATGCCCATTGTAATTCCACTAGCGCATCATGTTTCCAATTTGTATCACTATGATGCTGCTAACCAAATGATAATTTTACATGGAGTTATTAGCTCAGTTTTAGCCGGGTCTGTATTTGGCGATCATTGTTCTCCAATTTCCGATACAACTATTTTAAGTTCCATGGCGTCTGCCTGCGATCATATTGACCATGTTAGAACTCAATTGCCTTATGCCGTTGTAACTGCAATTTTATGTATGGTGATTGGAGACATTCCAACAGCGTTTGGTTTGTCACCTTATATTTCAATTGTTATAATTTCAGCTAGTCTAGTTGGAGTGTTATACTTATTTGGGAAGAAAGTAGATTACAAGGAAGCCAAGGGTTCTATTTATGGTTGAAAGTTAAATTAAAAAGTTAAAGAATATTTCTTCACTTCTAATTAAAGTAATTCTTCACTTCGAATAATTGTCGTAATATTTTGTTTACTTAAGGAAAGATAAATTCGACCAATGCAAAAAATTTCTATATTCGTTGATGTTCAAAACATATATTACACAACAAAGCAAAAGTACAATCGTCATTTTGATTATAATGCGTTTTGGGCAGAGGTAACTAAGAATAGGGAGGTTGTGAAAGCATTTGCGTATGCAATTTACACCAGTGATGAAAAGCAAAAACAATTTCAAAATATTCTCAGAGGAATCGGGTTTGAAGTTAAGCTTAAACCATTTATTCAAAGAAGTGATGGTTCAGCAAAAGGCGATTGGGACGTGGGGATAACTCTTGATGTATTGGAATATGCAGAAAAGTCAGATCTAATTGTACTTGCTTCAGGCGATGGTGATTTTGATTTATTAGTTCACAAAGTTAAGAATTATTTTAAAATTCCTGTAGAAGTTTACGGCGTGCCTGAACTTACTTCCGGTTCATTAATAAACTCAGCATCAAAATATTGTCCGATTAAAGATGAACTGCTTTTGAAATAATTATTGGGCTGAGCAATATTATTATATTGGTTTTTAATTATAGAGTTTCAATTAGTTTAAAAATGGAGACAAAATGACGAGACATAAAATCATTTTAAATTTAATACTTGCATTTTTAGTCATTACTTTTCTGAATTCAAATGCACAAATTAAGAAAAATAAATCCACACCTTTAGATTCAACAAAATACACAATCGATAATTGTGTAAACTCATTTTCAATGGATAAAATTGAAAAGACAAAGGTGGGTTATCAATATTGGTTTGCAGATAAAAATTTCGCAGATGGAAAAACATTGAAGATGAGCGTGGTTGCTCCTCATTCAGCTACACATGCACCTCATTCACATCCCGAGGATGAATTTTTCTTTGTGCTTGAAGGTAAAGCTGAATTTTATTTAGATGGCGAAACAAAAACCGGCGGGCCTTATACAAGCTTTTATTGCCCATCAAATGTAATGCATGGAATAAGAAATATTGGTGATACTGAATTAAAATATCTTGTAATAAAAAAGTATCCACAAAATTAAGGAATGAAATTAATTATACATGGACAAAGAAGAAATTTATAACTTTTTAAAGGGGAAAAATACGCAGTTTTATCTACAGTATCGGAAATTAATATTCCAGAATCAGCGTTGGTTGGAATTGCAGTCACACCAAATCTAGAAATTATTTTTGATACATTAACTTCTACCAGAAAATTTAAGAATCTAAAAGCAAATAAAAAAATAGCTTTTGTAATTGGATGGAAGAATGAAATTACACTTCAGTATCAAGGCATTGCTGTTCAACCTGTCGGTAAGGATTTAATTAAAAGTAAACAAATTTATTTTAGTGTATTCCCAGAAGGAAAAGAGAGAGAAGAACTGCCGAATATTGCATACTTCAAAGTTAAACCTGAATGGATAAGGTATAGCGACTTTAATAATAAAACAAAAATTATTGAAATGAAATTTTAGTGATTGATTAAAAAGACAAACCCAATATCAAAAAGAAATTGGGTTTGAGATAAGTTTGTTATTGTCACATATTTAATTTATGCTTACATAATTAAGAGCACTAAAATAAAATTTAGGTACGCTATTATTCTCAATAATCATACAGTTTTTGCTTTCCGGAATTGCGCTGCTGATAAAAAGTGAAATGGGTTTTATCAATTGTCGTTTTGCAATTTTTTTAGCGTTTCCAATTGGTAACCCGTCGTGAGTTACATTGTCATCATCAATAAATATTTTTGGCTGGTTAAAATCATCTGCAAAAAAATAATCGCCTTTGTAAATTTTATTATATCTCTCAGGTAGAAGTTTTAATAAGTTTCTATAAGAATAATTTTTCATATATTGAATAGAATCACCAAAAGCTACAGTTACAACATTATTGCCATGATGAATTAACACCGGTGTTCCCAAATTAGTATGTTTATAAATGATATTTGCGTCTTCTTTTGATACTCTAACGCAGCCATGTGAACTTCGTTTTTTCCCTAAGAATTTATAGTATCCTTTTGTGGCAAGCGCATGGAAACCAATTCCGTAGTTAAATCCCATCCAGTTCACAAGCAACGTACTATCAAATTGCGAAGAATACCATTTAGGCATCATTGATTGAATAACAAATAAACCTTCATGTGTCTCAATCCCATCTTCTACTTTTTCGGTTCCGGTAGAAACTTTAAAGGTATAAACTGAATCTCTAAGGTGTAAATAACCCATTTGGGAAGCTATGTTAACTTCTAAAAATGATGATTTTAGAGTATAAAGTGTATCTTTTATGCTTGATAAATATTGATAAGAATAATCGATTTTTGAATCAGAGTTTATTTCTTCTTTGCTGTTACTTTTAGAATAAGCATTTGTATAGATTACTAATAATGCACCGGCTAAAAATAACCTGGTTAAATTATTTTTCATTATTGTTAAATATTTTGAAAATGTTTTATTAAAAGAAAAGCTTTCTGTTTGCCCACCAGCTTTTCAAGTGTTGAATATTCAGAATTTTTAATTTCTGAAAGACTTCCCAATTCCTTTAACAATTTCTGCGCCGTATTTTTCCCGATTCCTTTAATATCAGTTAATTCAGTTTTTATAGTCCTTTTACTTCGTCTGCTTCTATGAAAAGTAATTGCAAACCTATGCGCTTCATCCCTAACATGTTGAAGCAATTTTAGTCCGGAAGAAGTTTTTGGAATTGATTCCGGTTCGGAATTTCCAGGAAAAAACACTTCTTCTAATCTTTTTGCCAGACCGATTATATTTTGATTTTTTATTCCAAGGTCATCTAATACTTCAACCGCACTTGATAATTGTCCTTTCCCTCCGTCAACCATAATTAATTCAGGAAAGGGATGATTTTCTTCAAGTAGTTTCGAGTAACGCCGCCTGATTACTTCCTGCATACTTAAGAAATCATCGGGTCCAACAACTTCTTTTATAATAAATTTTCTGTAATCACTTTTCTTGGGTTTTCCATCAACAAAAACTACCATGCTTGCTACACTGTCGGTTCCTTGAAGATTTGAAATATCAAAACATTCAATTCTTCTTGGAAGCTCTTTTAATCTTAAATCTCTTTGAAGCGCTGAAACAGAGTAGGGGACTTGGCCATGAGCTTTCATCTTCTGAAGCTGAATTTCCTTTAATTGGAGAGTAGCATTTTCTTTACACATTTTAACAAGCGAACTTAAACTTCCTCTTTTGGGAATTACAAATTTCATCTTTTTATTAGAACGTAAGTTTAACCACTCGCTTAAAGTTTCACTATCAGCAGGTTCAACTTCAAGAATAATCTCTTTTGGTATTTCCACAAAATCAGTATAGTAAAATTTAATTACCGAAGCATAAATATCGGCAATCTCTTCAGCATCATTTATTGACAATCTTAATTGTTTTTTACCAACAAGCTTTCCATCTCGAATATTCAAAATTGAACAAGCAGATTCTTTTCCTTCATAAGCAACTGCAATTATGTCTCGATCTTCAAAATCATCGCTTACAACTTTCTGCTTTGAAGAAATAGAATTTAATTTTGAAATTTTATCTCTTTGCTCGGCAGCTTTTTCAAATTCTAATCTTTCAACTGCTTCATTCATCTTTTTATTCAAATCTTTTATCAATTCATCAGTTCTGCCTTTTAAAACTTTAGTAGCTTCAATTACCATTTCATTATAATCTTTTTCAGATACTAATCCCTCACAAGGTCCATCGCATTTTTTAATATGATAATCCAGACAGACTTTGAATTTTTTCTTGTCGATATTTTCTTGAGTTATATCAAGTTTACAGCTTCTAATCTTAAAAACTTGATTTATCATTCGAAGAGAATCTTTCATGTTTTTAACACTCGTATATGGTCCAAAATATCTGGAGCCATCCTTTATTACTCTTCTAGTAGGAAAAATTCTTGGATAAGGTTCATTAGTAACTTTTATGAAAGGATAAGATTTGTCGTCTTTCAGATTAATATTATAACGCGGTTTTAAATCTTTTATAAGATTATTTTCAAGAACTAATGCTTCAATTTCATTATCTGTAATAATCAATTCCAAATCAGAAATTTTACTTACCAGCGCTAAAGTTTTTGCAGAAGTGATGCTGTTATGAAAATAGCTTCGGACCCGGTTTTTTAAATTTCGAGCCTTACCCACGTAAATAACTTTACCTTTATCATTTTTAAATTGATAAATGCCAGGGTTATCAGGTAAATTTTTTAGTTGATTTTCTAAAGCGGAGTTCATGGCACTCTTATATTGAAATAGAATTATTAAAAAGCATAGATTAGTATTACCAAAGAAAAATTAATCAAAATTCAGTTAGAAAGAAATGAATAATAGCAAAATGAGGGATTTTGAGAATGAAGTAAATAATGAGACACAAAAGAAACAACTTTATAACATTAAACAATTTAATTTTTTATAAGAAGGTCGTATCAGACTTCACTTTTTAATATGATTATTTGTTGCTTTTTAACAAATAAGTGAGAGAAAGATTTCTTATAAAACTAAAAAAATTGTCAAGATTTTCCATTTTTTTAAAATTTATTTATTTCTCAATTAAAAAATTTAAACTGAATTAAAATATTCTGTTAAAAATTAGAATTTTCTTCATTTTTTTTAGTATGATTTTTGTTAGAGTTCAAAATTGTACAAAAGTATATAAGAAAATGAAGGACAAAACTATTTCTATTTTAACAGCACTTCAAAATTTGAAGAAGCCAAATCCTGATGAAGAAAATATTAATATAATAGTTGAAGCTTCTTATCAAATCGCATTGACGTATATAAGTGAAATATATAAGAATATTAATGTAAACATTTTACAAGATGATTTGAAAATAGAAGATCTTGCTATTGATTCAATTAAGCCGCTGATGAATATGAATGAAGATGGGTATTTATTTTCTTTTATTAATACTTTTAATCAACAAAAATTATTTCCTAAAACTGAAGAAGATTCAATTTATCTTTTAAACAAAATTATAAGCCAGCAAGTTGAAGATAGAATTTCCTTCATGTTGAAAGAAAATGATAAGTCATTTTCAAAAATCATGAATTGGATTGAACTATTAGCTAAAAGTGAAGGCTATAAAAAAATAAATTATTTTGGAAATAATTATTTAGTAGAAAAAGATGTAACGCAAATATCAGGAATTGTTTTAAATGAAAAAGATTTTAAGCACCTGCCAGCTGACCTATTTAAGCAAAAGGATGAAATTCTTAAAACAACTTTTAGTTATTTGAAGAGAGAAAATAAATTCTTTCCTGCTATTCCCTTAAATATCTTAGGGCAGCATTTGAAGAATACGTATATGAAAGAACATATACTGAAAAAGGATATAAAGAATTATGCTGATGCAAGTGATGTTAATGCGGAGCCAAAAATTAAAGTTCTCCTGAAAAAGAAAAAAAGTGAGAAGTCGAATATTCTTAGAAGCAAGTAATTTATTTCCGAAATCGAAGACTTAAAAAGTTTCACTAAATACTCAAATAACTTCAAAATCAAATCTTAAATCTTTTATTAAAATGCCTACCTGGCTATTAAAAAACTAAATCCTAAAAATGAATTAATGATTAAATTATTTTAATTCCCTAAAAAGTAATTCCTATAGTCAAACTCTGTACAATAAGATACTCTCTCTAAAAAAACTCCTTTAAAAAGTTAATAATGTCAATTTGTTGACAGAACTCTTTTCAGCTAAGCCCTAAGTTTACTTCAGAAATTACCTGTTGAAAGCAGGATAAAAAATAACAATTAAAAGGAGTAATAAAATATTGAACGAAGTAAAATTTAGTAATGCGGGGAAAACACATTTCTCAATTCAATCTGCTTTAACTGTGGGCTTTATTGCAACAATAGCAATGACTGCATTTACACACATGGCGCCTTTAATGGGATTTGAAATGAACATTCCTAAAATGTTATCATCAACTATGGGAGCACCCTTGGCTGTTGGCTGGATAGCTCATTTTATGATAGGCGGAATATTAGCTGTTGGTTACGCTGCGATCTTTTTTGTTAAAATTGATCCAATGTCCTATAATCCGTCAAATGGGATTAAATATTTCCCTCACAAAATAGCAGTAACAGAATCAATAGTAAGTTCATCCATGCCGCCAAAACCAACAAGTTTCACGGTTACAGATGCTGCAAGTAATTTGTGGGATCAAATCTTGTATTTGTGGGGAACAATTAGTTTTCAAAATATGACAAATCCTAATAATTTTAGCGATACAAAGCATCTTGCTTACAAATCTGTATTTGATGGCGATCCTTTCCCGGCTGATATGTCAACAACAGGTACTCCTGGGCTATTTGATTTGTTTGAAGGTACAAATAAAGTGTTAACTTTAAATGCTTAAAATTTACCAAGCGATGTGTATTTGTATAAACTTGTAGCTGGAAGATTTAGCTCAGTGAAGAAATTAATGCTGGTAAAATAATAGATAATTAAATATTGGTAAAGATAAAAAAGCCTGGTAACCATCCAGGCTTTTTTATTAAATGTTATTCAATATTTATAGCTGCTATTCGAAGCATGCTCTTAAGAATGAAAATATTATATAAATCTAAAACATGTTGCATTATTGGTTAAAATCTTTTCAAAGATGTAAAGCATAGTGTCAGATTGCTTAAACATATTTATTTTATAACCCGCTTAATACTAATTCCAACTTTTTGAATACCATTTTTTTATTATGTTTTCAGCAGGTTTATCCAAAGGAACATAATAGTCGGTTCTTGTAATATTAGTGTACCCAAGATAACTGGGCCATTTCCACCAAAACATTCCTGCTATCCACTTTTTCCCGTACGAGGCATTCATTAACGCATCATAACATCTTGCCTGGTTTTCAAAAGTTGAATCGGGCTGCAAGTTTTTTTCAAATACTGTTTTCCATGGCTGCAATGTATTTTTATAACCTGCTTCAGTAAATAGGACAGGAATACCAAATTTTTCCTGAATAAAATGTATGTGATTAATGACTGAATCAGCACCTGCGAGTAATTCAATATAACTTGGATTTTCTTTTTTGCTCAAAGGGTAATATTGACTAATACCTATATAATCAAAGTGTTTCCAAAACTTTAAATTTTCAAACTCATCATCCCAATTTGCTCCGTAAGTAATTTTACCGCTATAAAGTTTCCTAATGTGGCCTGCAATTTCTATCCACTTATCTTCATGTTCTTGTGTAGATTTAGATAATTCATTCCCTATACAAAGTATTTTAATTTTATACATTTCCGCGAGCATTGCATAATGACTAATCCATTTGTAATAGTAATCAAAGAATTTATCCCAGTCCTTTTTATTGCTCATGCTAATATCACCGGGCCATCCATCTCTTAACCATATTTGTGGTTTAAGCATAACAACAAAGTTAAGTTTTGTGGAGGCATTTTTTAGGTAAATCAAGCTTTCATCATTTTCAGCAAAAGGTGATTCCCAGAAATCTAACGGTTCCGGTTTATTTGTATAGCGCAAAGAAGTAAACGGCATTATTGAAATGGCATTTACTCCAATTTTTTTAAGCCTCTCCAATGAATTAAATGATTCTTTAGAAAGATAACCGTTATAAATATTGTAACCCATGTGAGCATAGGAGATTCCCTTTAAAAATTTCGGCATATCGCTGGTAAAATCTTTATCCCAATGATTAATTTTTTGTTTATACTTTTTAGATAATTCTAAAAGATAGTTTCGCCATTCATTATTTAATTTATTGATTTCAGGAGATGCCGGATTCCAATTAGAATATTTATCCATCAAATTTTTAATGTCAAATTTTTTTATTAAAAAATCTATGAAAGCTCCTGCCAGCGGCTGTGTTAATAGATAAGAATAAACTTTAGATTTTTGATTGTCTAATAATTCATTAAGAGGCGGGATATTATTTGACAGAAATAATTTACTTGCCCAGAATTTATAATCAAATCCTCGCCAATTCCTTCCCAAGTAAACAGACATTCCCGTTTCTAAAAATTTTAATTTTGGGACACCAAAATTTTGACGAAGCAATAATATTGCATCCTGTGTAAAATCATCACCTTTTATGAAATTGTTTATCACTGAATGAACTGACTCATTTGATTCATCGATATTTGAAAATCTTGAATTATTAATGATTAAAGATTTTTCTTCTAATGAGTTGTATAGATTATAAAAAATATGTATAGGCTTAAGAGAATTACCGACTAATTTTTGAAACGAAGCAACTGATTTTTCATTTAACACAGCAATCGTTTCGACTTCTGCTTTATTAATTTTTGGTGAGTGAGAGATATATGTATAGTTTTTTGTAGTTAAAATTGTATCTATTTGATTTTCAAAATCCCAAAAATTATTATAATCAACCTTCCACTTATTTTCAGAGTCTTTTATAAAATCAGTTAAAATAAGAGTTTCAAAACCATCCCTAATTCTTAAATCACCTGAATAGCTGAAGCTAAAATTTGCAGCAATTAGGCTATCATTATTGCCGGAGATTATAAATAAACTTTTCTTATTGTTAAATGGATTTGGAAATTTGAAATCAACTAAATCTGATGTCTTATGGTATGATTTATTAAGAAACTGGAAATTGCCGTCTTCAAATTTTACAGGAAGTTTATCGTTGAATAATTTTAAAATCTTGTTTGAATGATAAGTCCCTAATAAAATAATGTTTGAATTCTCTAATTCATCTTTTGTGAGAGATGTATCAGCAATTAATTTAAGATTACTGTTTTTGAATCTTGAGCTTAGATTAACTGCAGTTTTAAGTAATCCTTTTGAACTGTCGGAAGAGGGATAAATTATGTATCCGCTGTCTCTAAAAAAATTAAAAATAATATTGGAAGTATGTAAATCGTTATGATTGTTTCCAATTTGTTTATTAACTTGGCCGTTAAAAGTTGACATCGATAAATAAATTATGCCGCTAATAGTGACAACAAATAAAGGGATTAAAAATTTTTTACTTTTTGATTTCCGCATTTCCGAATGAGATATTATTACTAAACTTCCAAATGATAACTAATAATTTTAAAATTATATAATTGTCAACTATTTTACACTTTTAATATTGTAAGCATATTATATTTGCTAAAAATTATTTCGCTGCTATACATAAAACTATGAAATCAAAAGCTTTACTTCTTTTTGCTATGTCCTTTAAAACCGAATGCAATCGAAAACGCATACTTCGGAATAAAAAGAAAAGTAAAAAGATTCATAGACTCTTCTTCAATAAAATATTATCAACCATTAATGAATCAAGGAAATTAACCGGTTTCGATTTAATTATATACACTGACCTGCCGATAAATGTAAATCAAAAATTAAATAAAGATGCAAAATCAAAAAACGTAATAATTAAAGAACAAACTGGTAATAATTTCAGTGAAAGATTCATAAACAGCATCAAAAATGTTTTTGAATTAGGATATGAACAAGTTGTAACAGTGGGCAATGACATACCGGATATTTCATCTGAAATAATAACCAATTCATTTATAAAACTTGAATCTGAAAATTCAGTTGTTTTGGGCCCTTCAGTTGACGGCGGTTTTTATTTGTTAGGGTTAAATAAGTTTGATTCAAATTTGTTTAAAGATATTGAATGGCAAACCGGCTCCGAGTTTAAGCAATTATGCAAAAATATTCACTTGGCGGGTAATCAAATTATATTTGAACCAGTATTAGCTGACATAGATAATACCAAAGATTTGTTTAACTGGATTTTAAATAAATCTGATTTTTCAATTACACTTAAAAAATTATTTTTAGCATTTAATGAGTGCATAAACTTTACAAAGACAATTAAGGATACATTTCAAAGTCAGGAATATTTTTCAAAGCGGCTGTCACAAAAATCTCCCCCTCCGGTTTTTTATCTTTTATGATTTAAAATATTAAATCAATCAAATTATTATCCAAACTAATTATTTCTCATTTTAATATCCGGAGATTGCCAGATGAAAATATTCTTACGGCTTTCATTTATTGTTTTTTTATTTATTACGGTTTCCTTTAATCTATATAGCCAATCAATTACATATAAAAAAGGAAACGGAATTCATATTTCATCAGTCAGTAATGAATGGGATTTCCTTTTTTCAGGATATATAAATACCATTTTTGCTTATCACAGCATAAAACAAAATGGTTCTATTAATAATTCATTTTATGTTCATAGGGCGAGACTCGATTTAGGATTTGATTATAACCAAAACTATAGTTTATTTTTTGAATTTGACGCTGCAGGACAAAGAACTGCCATGGTTCTGGCGCAAGTCCAGGCAAAATTGTTTAATAATAATTATTTAATAGCCGGTAAATTTATTGACCCATTCTCTGATGAAAATAATCGTTCAACAAGCAGGCTCACTACCATTGAAAGATATTCCGGTTTAAATTCTATATTTCTTTTACCTGGCCTTGACACACAATACGGTTTGATGTTTTGGGGAAGTAATCAGCAAAAAAATATTGAGTACTTTATCAGCGTTACAAATGGTAACGGAGAAGCAGGACAAAATATATCTGAAAATAATAATAGTAAGAATATTACCGGAAGATTAAATTATAAATTTAGTGATGTTATGAAAATTGGAGGCAGTGTAAGTTATGCGAATGAACAACCACAAGTTTTAAGTTTGCTTGACCATACTTTTGAAAGTTTTAATAATTCAAACGTATTTGGAAATAGGATTGGCTACCTTGCAAATTTTGAATATGGTAAAAATGAAATACTATTTCGCGGCGAAGCATTTGATTACAATTTTAGTGATGCTCTGTCAATGAATAATCAATTGAAAAGTTTTACTGGGGGATATCTTGAAGCCGGGTATTTTATTACCGGCAATAATGAAGATGGAGTTCAGATAATTGGCAGGTTTGAAACTTCCAGGTATGGGAAAACATTTTCTGATTTTAAAGGCCCAACTTTGCTTAATAGTTATATTATTGGAGCGAATTGGTTGAAGGATAACATCTTCTCTTATCAAATTAATTTAATTTATGAAAAAGCTAACCGGAATAATGTTTTAACATCAACAAGACTTGAAGCTAAAGACGATGAAGTATTACTGCTTTCAACATTTCAATTAAGATTTTAACGAGGAAATAAATGGATTCAGTTTTAACCTGGCAATGGATAGTATTAATAGCATTTTCAGTAATACTGATTTTGATGACCCCCTTAGTAAAAAATAACGAAGGATTTTATAAAGGGAAATCAAAAAAATTAAAAGAACCCGGAACAGTGATGCTGACTTTTAGTCTTGTAATCTCATGGATATTTGCAAAGTCAGTGACAAATGCTGCAAACCTGGGAATGAGCTTTGGTATTGTAGGCGGGTTTGCTTATGCAACTTACTACCTATCATTTTTAGTTGCCGGAATTATAATTTATAAGTTAAGGACAAAATTAAAAGTTAAAAGTCTTCACAATTTTTTGGAAAACAAATTCGGAGTTGGTGCACTTAGATTTTTTACAATAATTGTTGCAATAAGACTTTTGAATGAAGTCTGGTCAAACACGGAAGTCATTGGAACGTATTTCGGAAAAACTGGTTCACCCGGATATATAATTTCAATTATAGTATTTACAACCCTGACATTATTATATGCATTAAAAGGCGGTTTAAGAAGCTCGCTTATAACTGATTTATTACAGATGTCACTTTTTGCAGTTTTATTATTTATTATACTGGGAATGATTCTGCCAAAAGAAGGTTCACTTGTTCCGTTTATAAATACAGGAAATTGGAGCTTAAGCGGCGGGTTTGATTTAGTTTTAGTTGCATTAATTCAGATTTTCAGTTACCCTTTTCATGACCCTGTATTAACTGACCGCGGATTTATTTCAGATGAAAAAACAACTTTGAAGAGTTATATTATTGCAACAATCGTTGGATTCATTTTTATTTTATTGTTCAGCTTTGTAGGTATTTATGCTAAGTTTTTAGGAAAGTCTGGACAAGCTGCAGTTGAAGTATCCAAAACATTAGGGGTAATAGGAATGATAGTAATGAATTTTATTATGGTAACTTCAGCATCATCTACAGTTGATTCTACTTTTGCTTCCGTATCAAAATTAATTGTTGTTGATTTAGCAAAAAAAGAATTAACATCTGTTTCAAAAGGAAGATGGGTTATGGTAATTGTAGCAATTGCCGGTACAATTCCATTAATATTTTCGCCTACGATTCTTTCAGCAACTACGATTAGCGGAACAATGGTGTTGGGATTAGCCCCTATATTTATTTTTTGGAAATTACCCGCACCTAAAATGTCATTTCATCTCGCTATGTGGACAGGAGTTGCTGCGGGAATAGTATTAGTATTTCATCTTTTACCTAATAATTTATTTATTTCTGATGGCCCTTTTGCAGAACTATTAGCAGTAAATTTATACGCAACAATAATTATTATGATATTATATTTCATTCCAATTTTATTAATTAAAAAAGTTTCCGGAATATCTTTAAATGAAAATAAATCATCTGGAGTTTTAGATGAAGTTAAAATATCCTGAAATATATCTTGACGCATTAGACAACCTTTGGTTCCAGGTAAGCGGAACAGTTTGCAATATTGCCTGCAAACATTGCTTTAATAATTCAAGTCCTACAAATCATACTTTTGAGTTTATGACTTTTGAATTGTGCAAATCTTATATTGATGAAGCTGTCAAAATGGGTACAAAAGAATTTTACTTTACCGGGGGAGAACCATTTGCTAACAAAGAACTTCTGCAAATTTTAGAATATACTTTGCAGTTTGGGCCTGCAACGGTACTTACAAACGGAATGCTGATTAAAGAAAGCACTGCACAAATACTTCATCAAATATCTTTAAACACAATTTATACACTGGAGTTTCGAATAAGCCTTGATGGTTACACAGAAGAAATGAATGATAATATTAGGGGAAAAGGCGTTTTTAAAAAAGCTATGAATGGAATAAAGCTTTTGTATGAAAATGGATTTCTGCCAATTATTACAATTACAAAAACATGGGAAGAATTAGAAGAAGAAAAAATTCTTAATGGATTTATTGGAACATTAAAGCATAACGGATATAAAAGGCCAAGGTTAAAAATATTACCTTCAATAAAAATCGGGCAAGAGGCTTTGCGAACTAAAGGTTATGAAAATTACGAATACGTTTACGAAGAAATGCTTCATGATTATGAAGTTAGCCAGTTGATTTGCACAAACAGCAGGCTTGTTACAAATAAAGGGGTTTATGTTTGTCCGATACTGGTAAATGCACCGGATGCAAAACTTGGGGAAACTTTAGAAAAGTCATCAAAAGGGTACGAGCTAAAACATCAGGCATGTTACACTTGTTATCTGTATGGTGCCATTTGCTCAAACTTTAGTACGGTAAGTAGAGATGCATAAAAAGATTGCTTTATTTGGTGGGGTTTACAGCAACTATCTTGCTTTGGAAGAAGTTCTAAAAGACTGTAAAAAAAAGAAAGTTGATGAAATATACTGCCTCGGTGATTTGGGAGCTTTCGGGCCTAATCCAAACAAAGTATTTCCATTGTTAATTAATAATAAAGTAAAAGTTGTTCAGGGAAACTATGATAATTCTATCGGAAATAATTTGGATGACTGCCAATGCGGATATACGGACCCGCGTGATAATTATTTTGCAAAGCTGAGTTATGATTATACTTATAAAAATACAAGTGAAGAATTTAAAATATGGATGAAAGAATTGCCTTCTGAAATAAGAATTGAACTTGGAAATTATAAAGTTTTGCTTTGTCATGGCTCACCAAGAAAAACAAATGAATTTTTATGGGAAACAACAACGCCAACTCACTTTTTAGAAAAGCTTTGTCATGATTTTAATGCTGATATAATTTGTGCAACGCATACGGGAATACACTGGAGCAGAAAATTAAATTACGATAAATATTTTGTAAATGTTGGAGTAATCGGCAGGCCTGAAAATGATGGAAATACTTTTGTTGGTTATACAATATTGGAATTAATTGATAACAAATTAAGAGTTCAATATGTTCCGGTTGAATACGATTTTAAAAAATTAGCTGAAGAAATGCGGAAAGAGAAACTACCGGAGGAATTTGTCGAAACAATTCTTACCGGC
>CAVVCO010000027.1:0-8542 GCA_963746735.1 uncultured Ignavibacteriales bacterium | reverse complement strand
CTTATCCACCTAACAGTTAACCCGACATTTTCTTTAGTATTTAATTTCACTGGTTTCAATTTTAAATTATAAACACCTGGTTTATCAATTGTAACTATGCCGGCGTTACTAACAATATCCGAGTTATAAGGTGAAGGCTTTTCAACATTTTTAATTTGTTTGTCAGTAATAAAACTTATTTTTTGTCCTGCAGTTTCTATAAGCATTTTATGCCCGCCTTCGTAACGGTACTTACGGTTTCTGCCTGTCCCGGTTTTAATTTCATAAGAACCCAAACTAACTTTGAATTTGCCGGGTTTGGTTACTAAAAATTTCCATTCAGCGGAATCATTATTGTTTAACCAATTATAAATGCCGATATAATCTGATTTTATTTTTGAATCATTCTTCGCTTTATTTAAATCCGCCTGAATTCCATAGAGAGTAACAATACCGCTTGGCTGCTGCTCAATATTGTTATTAACCTCTGCATCATTTGCTAAATCAAGAACAACAACTGATACAACTGAATCAGGCGGAGTGGAAGGAACATTAATTACTAACGAATGATGATCTAAATTTTTATCTTCTGTTTGATTGAAGGAAAGCTTTTCATGACTTGCAAGAAGAGAAGCATTTAAAACTTTTGTCTTTAATCCGTAAAGTATTAGCTTCCCATTCTTCGGCCAGTCATAAACATTTAAAAACATTTTTTTAGGTTTAACAGTTATCATGCCCCATTCAGGTTCTGCAACAAACGGACTCATTCTTGTTCCATATATTGCTTCGCCGTTTTTGTCCAGCCACTTTCCAACTATTTCTAATCTATCAACACTTGGCTGTGGAATAACACCTTCGGAAGTAGGCCCAACATTCAATAGATAATCTCCACCTTTACTAGTAACATCAACTAAAGCTTTAATTAATTGTGATGATGATTTCCAGTGATGATCATTTTTCTTATAGCCCCAGGTATCATTCATAGTTGAAGGAGTATCCCAGTCTGAAGATGTTGCACCGGTTGGTATTTTGTTATCTCCTTTAGTTTGAAAGTCTCCCATGTTATTTCCAACTCGTCCATCAACCAGGCAATTTGGCTGCAGCTTATGAACTAAATCGACAAGCTCTTTGCTTTGCTGTGCAGTCATAAAGCGCGGAGTATCAAACCAGAGAACAGATATGGGGCCGTAATTTGTTAAAAGCTCTTTTACTTGCGGAATAACTTTATCATTTAAATATTGTGTAAAGTTTGGCGGATTATCACCATGAAAATCCCAATCGTTTCCGGCTGCATTTGGCTCATGCCAGTCTTGTGTTTGTGAATAATAAAATCCAAATCTCAATCCATATTTTTTACAAGCTTCAGAAAGCTCTTTCATCGGATCACGTTTAAAAGGAGTTGCATCATAAATATTATATGGACTTACTTTTGAATGATACATTGCAAATCCATCATGATGCTTTGAAGTAATAACAACATATTTCATTCCTGCATCTTTCGCCATCTTCACCCATTTATCGGCATCGAATTTTACGGGATCAAATTTTTTGGCAAGCTGTTCGTATTCTTTAACAGGTATCCGGGCATGATTCATTATCCATTCACCAATACCGGGGATCTCTTTACCTTTCCAAACTCCGGCAGGAATTGAATACAATCCCCAATGAATAAATAAACCAAACTTAGCATCCCTAAACCATTCCATACGGTTCATGTGCTGGTTGGATGATAAATCTTTTTTTTGTTCTTTGCTGCAGGATAAAGTTAACAAGGAGCTTACAAAGGCTATCAGAAGAAAAAAAGATAATGATTTTGAATTTAGTTTTTTTGTAAAGATACTTTTCATTTATAATTCTGTTTAATGAATAAAACTCTTGTGATTAGTTAATAAAAGAAATGAATCATTGATTATTCCTTCAAAATTTTTTAAAGGATTAGTGAGTAAAAGAAATAATAATTTATTTTTCCAATCTGAAAGCTTACTATGTGAATTGGAAAAATGAATTATAGTTTCTAAAGAATTAAAAGAACTAATTTCAAAACAGATTTAATACATGACTCAACATCATTCCGAATTTTCATTCTTCCTGATGTTGAGTCATATTAACCTATAAGGAGAACAAGTTATTTAAGGAGAATCATTTTTTTAGAAAGAATTTGATTCTGCGAAGTCAATTGATAAACATAAACGCCAGAGCTTAACTTAGATGCATCAAAGTTAATAGTATATTTTCCAGCAGGCTTAACTTCGTTGACCAAAGTAGCAACTTGTTGTCCAAGAATATTGAACACAGCTAATTTTACTTGAGATTCCTTTGGAACATTATAAACTATCTTAGTAGATGGATTGAACGGGTTAGGATAATTTTGTTCCAAGGAGAATTTACTTGGGAGTGCATTGTTATTATTATCATTAACACCAACAATACCATTCCACCAGCGAAGATCTCCAGCTGGTAGCCCATTCATACCACCAGTAAAAGCTTTTGCTGACATATTATATTTAAGATTGAATTTTGATGTATCTGAATAAAATGCAACTGTTGGTCGTTGGAAATCGACTGCTGAGCTGAAATTAGTTGTACTTTTGCTTTTCCCTGGACCGTTAGGATCAGGAGTCCAATACCATTCACAGAAATGATAAAGTGAGTATGTTGAGTGCGCAAATGTTATATTATCTTTTTGCCATGCTGTTGTCGAATCTGCTATCATCTTATTTATGTTATAAGTATTTGGTATCAAATTCCCTAATCCTATGTCTGAATGTTCATCATAAAACATTTGAATGGAATCCGAAACAGCATAATAATTATTGCTTACAGTCCATGTAGCGGAATTTGTTGAATCAGTATTTAAGCTGCTTAACATGGTCATTCTATTGTTCCCATATTGATCGAATTCGTTTGGATCTCCAAATTCACCTAATCTTACATCATCAGTGCTATCATTTCCAAGAGCAAAATTGTCAACAAAAAGATTGTTAGTTATCTGCACTTTTCCGTCAACCCAACCTAATGCAATAAACCCATGCATGGACATATCGTTTCGGATAGTATTATGGTCAATTAGCACATAACCTAATGGACCTGTACTGGAATAATGTCTTATTGCACGGTCTGTACAATCGGTCATTGAACAACCTTGAACAATTAAGCTATCGATTGAAGAACCTCTACAATCTATATATCTACCGTTACCAATATTAGTTTTAAAAAGATTCCCTGATTGAGCCATGATAGTATTTGTTACTTTAACAACATGTGCAGCAGAACTTGTTTGAATAAGAGTAGCTCTTCCACCACTCATAACGCAGCTATCAACATAAACACTCGGACCTGCAGTAGAAACATTTATAATCCTATTAGGCATATCTGTAATGTCAGCAGGTATAAATTCTGACCAGCCTACAAGATTTAAATTTACTAACCAAATATCTCCTTGAACATCAAATATTTGACCTGGGTATGTAGAATTATTTGGATTTCTATAAGCATAAATTATTGGTTTTGTAGAAGCACCAGCTTCAGTTTTAATTCTTAAAACCCACCCTGTATTTCGAATATCTGAATCAACCAGGTAGCTTCCACCACTTTTCAAAACATATACTCTTTCCGGGTCAACTCTATCTCCAGTTGAAGTAGTATCCCCTAAAATTTCATCATTGAGATATAATTGGTTTTCAGAATAAGGTGGAATTACCATCTCATGACTAGATTGGCAGAATATTGAAATTGGCAGCAATACCAAAATTGAAAAACTTAAAAAAGTAGTTACTTTTTTGATCATATCGAACCTCCTAAATTTAGTGTGTATACTAATTGGTTTATGAATAAATGAATTATTGATTAAATCTATTTTTTGTATTAAAAATTTATAAATCAACTCTTACTCCTAAATCTGCGGTCATTCCGAATTTATGATCTGTATTGGGTACCTCAACACCTAGAACTCTATTGTCATATAGACTAGCTTCTTTAGCATTTGTAATATTATTTAGGTTAAGCAATACAGAAATGTTTCTTGTTATATCCTGCTTTAAAGAAATGTCTAATCTTGTAAATGCATCTTGCACTCCGTCTGATCTACCGTCAGATGAAAATGAGGTATTATACTTACCTTGATAGAAGGCGGCTATTCTAAATGAAAAGCCATATATATCATACCCAAGAGATACGTTACCGAAAAATTCAGGTTGATCTTGAAGCTTTTGTTTATTTTCAGCTAGCTCTTTATGAGACTTAACAAGTTTACCTAATATCGGATCAATAACAGTATCCTTTACATCAATGCTTGTTGCAGCCCAGGTTTCTGATCGAACTATAGAAAAATTATAATTCAATACTATATTCTTTAAAAGTCCAGGTAAGAATCTGAAATTTGCTTGATGCTCAACTTCAAATCCCCAAACATGAGTTGGTTTGCTAGAATTATATGGATAATAAAAATTAAAAGATGTTATTGGGTTTAATGGGCTTTTCCAATTTATTCCTAAACTATCTAATATCTCTTGACTATGTCCCGGAAGTGCAGGCCCGTTTATATATTGGAACATATTTTTGATATTCTTATAAAAAGCAGATACCGAAAATAATCCTATATCTCCCCCGTACAATTGAGTTTGAATTTCATAATTCCATGCGACAGCATCTTCTAATCCAGGGTTTCCAATATGCAAGTTAGCCCCACTTCCTTGATAGGCAACTAATTTTGGCAACCTATAATTAAAATTTGGACGAGCTAAAGCTTGATATGCTGCAAGCCTAACATTTAGAAAATCAGTTGGCTTTACTAAAACCTGCAGATTTGGGAGAACATTTGTTTCTTTATGGTTTACGATGGAATCCAAAATAGTGCCGCTTTGTGGGAATGGAAATCCTGAAAGTGTTTGATTCATATAATTTGATGTATAATCATTATTATCACTTTCTATTCTGACACCGAGAATAACTATAAGCTCACTACCAATGTTTAAAGTATTCATTGCATAACCTGCAAGAGTTCTTTCAGTTATGTCGTAAAAATTTTCTGCATTGTCTTGGACGTTAGGAATATATTCTTTACTAAATATGCTTCCACCTGGTTTAATCCATCCATTTATATTTAATGTTCTCCATGTTTCTAATAGATTTCGATCAATTAAAGGATTTAATAAATATGAATCATAAATACTCCTTGATGCAGGGGTAGAACCAAGAAAATTTAAGAATGAAATTTTTTGGCTTCCTGTTAATAAAACATTGCTGAATGCTGTACCGGACAAATCTTTTAAAACAAAAGATCCATCAGGCAATTGTGTATAAGGAGGAACACCCGCTTCTAAGTAATAATTTGATCTTGATTGTGCATGGTTGTCGCTTCTATTAGTTTGCTTAAACTTAGCACCGAATTTAAAAGCTCCGGTTAGATTACTTCCAAAAGAATAATCCTTTTTTAAATTGAGAAAAGCAGTTTTAATCTTTTCAAGATTATTTCCAAGATTATCATTAGCAACATTAAGATATGCTTCTTGCCAATTATTTATAGCGTAAGGTATCCATGCATTAACAGGGCCCTTTTTATATCCTGGAACGTTTCCCATTCCAGCCGTTATTACTCCATTAGTAAGCTTACTATCTTCATTAAAGCCCATTTCATAATCATAAGGAGTAACATTTTTTGATTGAGAAAAGGATAAATTCCAATCTACATTAAAACCTAATAGAGTGTTATCCCCATGAACTGAAGTATTGAAAATATCTATATTTTGTTTCTGTAATTCATAATCATAAGCAACTCCTCCAGATGTATGATAGGTTCTATATGAAGTTAGATAATCTCTAGAGGTTCTATTATATACAGTATTAAATTTAATATTACCTCCATCGGGGGTATTAAAATCTAAAAGAAAACTACCACCGGCTCTTTTTCTTATTTCATTTATGTATTGAGGCTGAAAAATGGTGGTCTCCCAATCTTTTCCACCATTTATTCCAAAATCATAAGTATAATCTGAAGACTCATTACTTCTGATTCTTCGTTCCACATGGCCTTCTAATTGCAAACCCAGTATATTACTTAAAAATCTTTCTCCATAATTCCCTAAAAAATTATATTGCTTAGCTGATTTATCCATCCCATTATAATCGCCAAAAGCTTGTAATCTAATGGTTCTTATTGACGGAGCTTTTTTAGTCACAAGGTTTACTGTACCCGCAATTGCATCTGCATCTTTATCAGATGTTAAAGCTTTGAACAACTCAATTCCAGCCAATGAGCCTTGTGAAATTGTGCTTAAGTCTAATCCTCGATCATTAGCATCGGTTGAAGCTAATCTTACACCATCTACTGTTACTGTTGCAAACTGAGGGCTTAGGCCGCGTAATACAATTTTATTTGCTTCGCCACCAGAACGTAATAATGACACTCCGGGTAAACGTCCCATTGATTCAGCCGCATTTGCGTCCGGTAATTCTTTAATTTTTTGTTCTGAAACAACATTAACAATTGTATTTGAATTTAATTGCTGGTTAATTGCAGCAGCTTGTCCAAGCGCTTGCCCTGTTACCACCACTTCTTCTCCTAATATTACGTCAGGAGATAGCGTTACGTTAAGCTTAACAATATTTTCATTTTGAACATTTATTTTAATTTCTTTTGGTTTGTATCCGAGGTATGAAATTTTAGCTGTGTAATTCCCAAAAGGAATTTTATTAATTCGGTAGTCACCATTTATATCGACAGCAGAGCCTAAGGATGTTCCGATTAAATATACATTGGCACCAACAAGTGCTTCATGGGAAATGGAATCTTTAACAACTCCTTGTAATGTCCCCTGTCCAAAAATTTGTATACTGAAAATCAGAAAAATGAGAAAAATTAATTTTCTGGTATTTAATACGTCCATATATTTCTCCTCTAAAGTTAATCTCTCATAAATGATTTAGAAATCTTTAAATTTTTCTTATATAAATTTTAGTCCTCCATATTTTAATAAACGTACTTAATTGATTTCCGAATTAAGCTATTGTCAAAAATCATTGTACTTAAAGCATAGTGTTTTTTGTCCGGTTTCAATTAAGATAAAAAATGATTAACGTTTATCATTTAAATGAATTTTAATATATTCTTTGTATATATTTATTTTTTTACCTGAATATATTATTTGAAATGTTTTGCATAATTCGCAAATAAATAATCTTCTTTAGCCAAGGAACTCTTTTAATATTTTTTAAATAGTTCAAAGTATTAAAAATTTAAAGTCTATTAATTTTCTGTTTAGTCCAAGTTTGATAAAAAAGATTTTCGCATTAATATAAAGAATTTGCAATTACGATATTATTATGATGGAAAAGTTTTTAATTTTTTTGATGTTGGCAACGTACAACATTTATATTAACATTGCCAAGCATTTAACGGTCGGTTTCACGCAATTTACTTGTTAATTGCGTAGAATAATCTTTTAATAAAGAACTATTTAAGCATTTTTTTTATTTGAATCATAATTTTAAATTTATTATTCTTGAACATGACCGAAATAAATAATAATGAAAAAGAGCAAATCATTTCCGATATTTTAGTCAGTGCCGAGTTCAAAGATTCACAACGGTACCAGGATTTGTTAAAATATTTAGTTGAAAAAACAGAAGAAGAAGGTTCCGTTAAGGAAATAGAAATTGCTATCGATGTTTTCGGAAAAGATTCCAGCTTTGATCCTAATACTAATCCATTAATCCGATCTTATATAAGCAACCTTAGAAAAAAGCTTGAACATTATTATTTAACCACAGAAAATAAATACAACTACAAGATTGAAATACCTAAAGGACAATACTTAATTAATTATATCTATAATGAAAATGCTGAAGAACTGAAAAAGGGAGTAAGGTATAATAAATATGTTTATTTAACAATCATATTTTTTCTCCTTTTCTTGTTGGCACTTCAACAATTTCGAAAACCAATTTCTGTAAGAGACTCAAAGACAATTGCTCCAATACCCAATCCTATCTGGACGGAATTTTTTCAATCAAATACTCACCCAACTTTGATAGTACTTGGGGATTATTTTTTTATGGCTGAAAAAGATTATAGCAAGGATAGAATATTTTTAAGAAATACTAAAATAAATAGTGATAAAGATTTTCAAACTTATCTAAAAGAATATCCAGGCTTTTATAATAAGCTAGAGCCTTTAAAGTTTACCTATCTACGTCCCAGTTCTTCATTTGGCCTTATTGACATATTGAATGTTATTGGAACTTCAAAACAAAATACATCTATCAAATTAGCATCTCAATTAAAATGGGAAGATTTTGATAAACACAATATTATTTTCCTTGGCACCTTTAAAACCCTCTATAAGTTAGATACTTTGATTGCTCAAACAAATTTGAAGTACAGTGTTGAACCGTCTTCTTTAGAACTTATTAACGATCAAAATGATTCTGCTAAAACATTTAAAGTAAGCTGGATTGCAAGTAATTATCAAAGCGATTATAGTGTGCTGCTAAAAATTCCAGGCTCAAAAGATAATACAATTATTTTTTGTTTAGGTTTTAGTGAGATGGGAGTTATGGATGCTGT
>CAVVCO010000026.1:0-205475 GCA_963746735.1 uncultured Ignavibacteriales bacterium | reverse complement strand
ATTTATCAAGACTTGCAATTTCATTGTTAAATAAAGTTATATCTGAAAGTTTCTTTTCTTCGATTAAATGTTTGATGTTGTTTTCAACTTTATAAATTTCTTTGTTGGCTTTATTAAAAATACTGTTCACTTCATTTTTAAAAAGTTTATCGGCATTCTTGTCCCAAACATCCTTCTTTTCAACATCATACTTTAATAGCTTGGGGAAATAGGTAGTAATTGCTTTTTATCATTCAAGCAGTCAATAATTGAACCATTGGGATTTATTTGTAGCTTATTTGATAAAACTGAATCTGTCCAGTAAAAGTTTTTTATTATGCCTTCTTTTGAGCTACCATTTAATTCTTTAAAAGAATTATCAATTTTTTTAATGAAATTGACTTTGGCATTTTTAAGTATTTTATTTAACTCATTTTTTGTGCTACCACTAATTTTGTTTATATATTTTGTTATTTCCTCTTTAGCCTTCCTCACCACTTTGGATTGCTTACTTTCGCCGAATAAAAAACCTAAAGCACCAGCAATTAGACCAATTGGTCCAAGGGCAAACATTCCAATTGCGGCTGCAATGCCACCAACAGCCATATTAAAACCGTCGAAGCCTTCAAATAAAAAATCAATTGCCATATTATGACCAGTATTGAAAGACTCTATAACTTTTTCATTTTGAGAATACAAAGTAAGGCTTTCATCTTGAGTATGGTTTTTATTAGAAATTACGATTGTTTGCCAAACTAATTTACGTGATAAGGAAACATTTAGGGTAGAAAATTCATCTTTTAGTATTATGTATATCGGGTCAATCTTGTTTTGTAAAGAATGTCTATTTAACAATTCATTCTCAACAAGATATTTGAATGTATCTGGATTATCATTTGATCTTAGGTATATAGAATTTAGTATCCCTTCTAATGGTGAGATAATTGAGTAGAAAATTCGTTTATGCTCTTCCTTAATCCTTTTTTCAATTGATTCAAAGTCATTATTAACATTTTCAATAAGTGAGAGATACTTGCCGATGTTTTTATCATAGACATCAGAAGTTTTATTAAGACTGTTGCAATAATTATATAATTCTTCATTATAATAATTCAATAGACTAGAATTTTTTAGTTCACGCAGGTTGATTAATCTTGTGTTTATATATTCTCTAATGTCTGTAACTGTGTCGTTATCCTCTTTGGGAGTGAAGAAAAGAAATTCATTTATATATTCCCCATATATTTCAGAGGCTTTTAACTTTATCTCGTCCCAGCGTTCTGTTGGAATTCTTTCCATAAAAGTAATTATACCAATAATATTTGCTTTTTTTGTGCTTAAGTTTTTTAGTGCCTTTAATGTATCGGCATCTTCTAACTTTGTTGCTTTAATACACCAGAATACAAAGTCAGCTCTATAGAGGTAATACTCAAAACCGTCAAATGATTGTAACTGTATTCCCTTTGTACCAAACAAATTAAAATTATTATAAGTACTATTGGATCTGAATTGAGAAAAACCAGGAGTGTCAATTAATGAAATATTTTCGATCCAATCAGATTTATATTTCCATTTTACTTGAAATAAATCTGATTTCCAGCCAGCACTATTATTTACTTTATTTTCCTCTTGTTCACATATAAGGCTTGCTTCTTCAATGCTAACATTTTGAGGTTTATTTATATTTTTGTAAAAAAGAAGTGCTTCATCATCATTCGAATTTTCGTAAATGTCAATTTTCCAAGTTTTGGGTAGTCTACTTGTTGGCGCAACTTGTTTATTAAAAAGAGAATTTATTAAAGTTGATTTGCCATAATTACCTTCACCAATTACCATAAGCATAAATGGTTCGTTAAAATCATTAAACTTTTGTTTTACCCGTTCTGAGTTATCCTTGAATCCATTATTTTCTAATTCCTTTTGAAACAATTCCATTTTTGACAGAACATCTTGCATAAAAAATATCCGTGAAGTTTGATGTTATTAAATATTATTTAGAAAATCATTTTATGTTTGTTGAGAATCTTGTACTTGCAACGCCGTTTGCGGCAAACATTCCTTGATGTGCTTCCATAGGCATACTAAATGGGATATCCGAATATGGTTTTATTTCTCCAGCAATTATCCCAGAATCCTTTAACAAATGGCAGCCAATACCTAACCACATTGCAGCAATGGCCAATTCTTTATTTTTATCTATAAATCCATAAACCAAGTCCCAAGATTTGTGGTGTGGGTTTGGTAGGCGGTTTTTAATTTCGTTTAAAGTTATAATTCCAAATCTGCCGGTGAATTCAACTCCCATTCCAATTAGTATTGAATGTGAAAAGTAATTTCTATGATTTCCTATACCGGATATAGCAATATCTGAATCTGGCAATCCTCCTTCTAAATCAAGGCCGCCGGCACTCAAATAGAATATCATTAGAGTAAGAATTGTTATAGCTGCAATCTCAATTTGTTTCTCCCTTGGGGAGGCAATAAACTCTGAATATATTCTTTTAGTCTTTGTAGGCAAACTGTTTAAGAAATAGAAAAGTTTATTACCATCATTCTTTAAAGATAATCTTAAACCATCCTTTTTATAACGACTAAATGTAGAAGTAGAGTAATCTAAAATATTTTTTACTACTTTCTTTTTTGAATTGTAAGTAGTTAATGAAGCTATCTTTGCAGATTCAAGAAATATTTTTGAAAGGTCTTCTTTTGATAATTGTGATAGGGCATATTTAAGTTCATAAAACAACTGTTGCAAGACCGGATTTGTACTTGCACTGAGAGAAAGAGAATTTTCCATATGTGTTTTAATTCCATTTTATTTGAATTTTAGAATAAGCAACTAACGGTGTTGCCGATAAGCGGCGCCCCAGAACAAGAATGCTACTTAAAAACAACTGCCAATAATTTAGCAAACTGTGCTTAACTTTCATCGTAAGCGCAGTTTGTAACAATGATATTTAATAGAACTATCTCGAACAAGTTAGCTGAAACGAACCGACTAACATTAAAATTTATAAAATGCCAAATGCGAATATGGCGTCAGCTTGATGGCAGGTCTGTTGCCTTATTACCAATATCTTTTTCGCAGATATAATATAATTGATCTAGTATCTCTACCTTTTATTATTGGCAACAAAAATTCATCCGGACTTTTCATAATATACTTATCAGGATATTTCAATACTGATTTCCAAGCTTCCTCAATATTTCTACCAGATAAACCAGGTGATGTAATTTTATTTTTTAGCTCAATGTTGTCTTCAGGAATAATATGTAAATGAACCCAATCTTTGGCATTATATTCTTTTCGAGTGACCATATCCCAACCTAATAATGTTTGCCTCATAAGTTGATAGAATGGTTCGTGATATAAATCCTTGATATTTTCGTGGATGATAGGACATTCAGGATTTTTTAGTAAATCCTTGTATGCATCAATTCTTCTTTCACCAGATAAACCTTTGAACTTTGATTCATTTGTGTACGATTCGGTGAATTTCCATTCAATGAGAAATAATGTTCTTTCGCCATAAATATTTTCTCCCATCATCATTGCATCAATAGAAGTGCAATTTGCGCCGCGTGTTAAGCTCTTTTCCTTACCAAGATTTATTGATCCAACTTTTTCAAATTCCACATATCCCGAATCTATAATTAAAGCTTTTTGAATTTGACTATCAATTTGACTTAAAACAATAGTTGCTAAATCCTCTCTTTGTCTTAAAAAATAAAGATGATTTATGCATGCAATTTGAGATGATAAAAGATGTCCTGTGGGTTCGTCTCCCGATTCCCACCAAGATATTTGATTATCCTTATAATATTCTATTGCATCTGCTCGTATGCCTTCCCAAAGATTTAATTCAGGTTCTGACAAAACAAATTCTCGTGGTATTTTTTTAAATAATCCTGTGCCAGAATCTCGGAATATCTCATCACGTAATTTAATCGCTTTTTCTTTTTGGACTTCTTTATAACTCATTGGATTACTCTCCCTTATGTTTCTGCAGTTTACGGCGTTGTTGCCAAGTTGCAGTCATTTTATTGATTAATTGCATAGTCAACATTGATACTAATTAAATAAAATAAATTTTCATCCGTTCGGAAAGTTTTTACAATATGCTCACCCTACTTATTAAAGCTCGATATTGAAAAGCAACTTAAAATAAAATTGTACTAATCTCAATTACTTTTTATAAAAAAGCCGGACAATCAATCCGGCTATAATGTTTAATAATTCATCTATACGCTCATCATCAAACTGAGTTTCGGGCCAGCTAAATAACAAACAGCGACAAGTATATTTATCTTTCCAAAGATGACATCTTTGATGGGAAATAGAGATATACAATTATTATCGCTAATGTAATTTCTTTTGTGAATTTGAATTCTAAAGGAAAGATGTCGTCTCTCTATTGTGCGTATCACAACGGCTCAAATGTAATCAGTAACAAGAAATTTTACATCCCCCTTCGTCCCTCTTCTGCCAAAGGCATCCCTTTGGGGCAAGGGGGAATAATGCACTATGGCAATTGTAACAAAGTAAAGTAAGAAATAATTATTATATGTATTAACGCTCCAACAAAAGTCCTCCTTCGAAGGAGGATTTAAGAGGATGTTATCAATTTTAAAAAAAAAGAGGGAGTTTCATAAGATGAAAATGTCATGGTGAGCGGAGTCGAACCATGAGCCAAGTCGAAGACTGAAGGAAAAAATGCAAAGACTTTCTGTGAACAAGTCCCTCTCTAACAAGAGAGGGATTAGGGTGAGTTAATTTGTTTTGAACAATTATAAAAGCAAAACCCCCAACCGGGGGTTTAATAAAAAATTTAACAGTAAATATTTTATTGCTGCTCTAACTATCAATTATCCAATCATATCGCATGCAGCCATTCAACAATTCAATCCTTCAACCATTCAAACATTCAAACATTCAGTCATTCCTTTAAACACTTACCGGCTCTTAAAACGGTATTTTCACTTTCTGCCCACTGTTATTTTGTCACTAAACTCCACTCAATTTATATCATATCCGGCATTTGAATCCAATCTGAATACGTCTTGATTACGTTTATATTCCATTTATTCCCTATTTTAGCTCCTTTTATTTTATTATATTTAACCTTCAATTATCAATTAAAGTACTTTTTCTGGTTAAAAAGGGAATATTAAATGGCAAGATTAAAAAGCAGTTTTTTGTTTGAGGTTAACGGAAAAATTGGGGATTATGTAGTTAGAAAAATGAATGGCAAAACATTCATTTCATATCGTCCGGGCAAATATAAAATAAGTCAATCCGTGCAAGCTAAGGGAGCGAGAAATAATTTTTCAATTGCATCAAAATTTTCATCCATCATTAATTCTTATCCTTTTCTTATACAAGCCTGGCAGAAATCATTACAAACTAACAAGCCCGTTTACCATAAAATATTAAAAGAGAATATTAGATTTGTTTCCGGTTCATGCCTTACTGTTGAAAATATAATTGTCCCCGCCTCCGGCTTAAATATTATTAAGGAAATTATATTTAACGGGACTGTCATAAAAATAATATTCGATCTGAAATCAGTCTTCTGAGATTAATTTAGACTCTTCTGTTTTAAATTTAGCGTTTATCTGTTATTTGCATTCACCAAAGGATAGTATCCAAAACGGTGCTTATAAATTTATCAGCTTATCCAAATCATTTGCTTATGAAGAGCTTGATTCTACACTTTCAGCAGAAATAATTATAACGAAACAAGAGTTAAAAGATATTAATGACTATAATAGTATGATACTATATTCTGCCGCAGTAATTAAAAAAGACAAAGTAATAAATTGGTCATCCCTTAATACAAATATTCCGGAATAACAAAAATCATTATTAAAGAACGCACAATTACCCGTAGTGCATATTGCTCGTATTGCCCCCCAATAAATTCTTAATCCTTCAGAGCCGTCATAACTAATATGAAGAAATAAAGATTGAACAAATCAAAAACTCAAAAATCGATAAGAAGATTTTGAAAACTATCTTATCAGAGTTCTCTTCAATATATTCTAATATTAGTATTGATCAGAAGAAAAGACTTAACCATCTTATTTTCTCAGAAGTTGTTTCATATTTCAAGAAAAACGAGAATGATGGAATAATAGAAATTAAATTAAGCGGTGATGGAAAAATCGAAAGGAAATGGTCTGAAATAAAAAATGCGAACTGTAAACCAACAGTTCGCACATCTGATGCCTTTGGCTCCGCGAGCAGGACTCGAACCTGCAACCCTTCGGTTAACAGCCGAATGCTCCACCATTGAGCTATCGCGGAATATTTTATTAAAAAACGAATCCTAACTTAACTACAAACACCTTTTTTGTCAAGCAATGATGCCCCCATATCCTTCTAAATTTTCAATTATTTATTTATAATTCCAATAAAAAAAATGCCCGAATATTCAGGCATTTAAAAATTGAAAATTTATTTTAATTTATTTCACAAGAGATTCATTTAAACGTCTTGCAACTGAAACAAAGAAACCTACAACCATTATTAAAATTCCAATCCAAACAAAATTAATAAATGGCTTTATACTGGCTTCTACGGTTAAAACTTCTTGAGGTGCTTCTGTTTTTGCCATTGATTTTGTTTTTGTTACTGTAAATTCTGCAGTTTCATCTGCCGGATTTATTTTCTTTAGTTGAATTTTTAAGTTCAACTCATCAACAGTTGCCGGGATATATTCAAACTGGCCGTTTTCTCTTTTAATTAATGGCTCAATACTGTATGATTTTCCTTTTTGTGTAATAACCAGGTTTGTTCCCATCTGAATATTACCACCGCTCTGCATTGCGGCTAAATCAGGTTTCATAAATTCTTTATATACTATTTTTATTCCATTAACTTCTTTTTCCTGCCCAATAGTCAATGAAACATCCGTTCCTTGATCTTCATTTCCATTTTCCTCATACCCAAGCGGGGATAAATAAAAATCTCTTGTAGGTAAAGTCAAAATAGCCGGCTCACGCATTAGACCTTTATTAAAATCACTTATATACATTATAGGAGAAATGATATAGGTTTTATTTCCCTTTGTCATATTAACATTAAAAGCATATTTAGTTCCGTTTTCGATCGGAGTATATCCTGTAAAGATCATTTTATATCCGAAAGCTTCAGTAGGCTGATTCTTTACTAAATCAATATTCACTTCTTTACTGTATGCTGACGACCCAATTACTCCCAAGATAAAAAGTGCTATTCCAATATGAGCAACATAGGCGCCAAGCATTTTCATATTGCCTTTAACAATCTTTATAGCAATCTCAATATTAACAACTAAAGCAAACGCTGACGAAAATGTTAAAATGATCATCATTAAATCTGTGACTTTTCCAAAAACAATTACCAAAGCAGTAAATAGAAATGCAATCACTAATGACGGAACTGATTTCTTGAACAACTCTTGCCCTTTTGTATCTGTCCATTTCAACAGTAGGCTTAAGCCATTTAATAAGCCAATAATAATTGCAATTGGTATATGCATTTCATTATAAAAGAATTTATCTACTGAATGCCCGAATATTGGGGCTGAAGTTCCAACTAAAACTATAACTGCCGATGCACTTAAAACAATTGTCGCAGTGAATAAAGCAAAATCACGGGAAAGTAAACCTTCCTCAACTGCCTGATGTTCAGTTAAATATTTCCACCTATATGCAAGTGAACCAAAACCAACAATTATGAAAGTTCCAATAAAAATAACAAGAAATAAATAAACCAGCATTCCCGGATCAACAAAAGAGTGAACAGAAGCATCACCAAGAATTCCGCTTCTCGTTAAAAATGTACTATATAAAACCAGAACGTATGTCATTATACAGAGGATCAAATTTGTTTTGGCAAACTTGCCTATTCCACCACTCTTAGCCTGACTTTTTCTTTGAACCAATAAAGTATGAATAGATGCAACACCCACTAAAAATGGAATCAAGCTTGAATTTTCTACCGGATCCCATGCCCAATAACCGCCCCAGCCAAGCATTTCATAAGCCCAATAACCGCCAAGCATAATTCCTAATCCTAAAATTCCAGCACCGGCAAGAACCCAGGGAAATGATTGCCTAACCCAATCCTTGTAATCATTTTTCATTAAAGCAGCCATGGCAAAAGTAAAAGGAACTGTTGCCATTGAAAAACCGGTAAATAAAATTGGTGGATGAACCTGCATCCAGAAATTCGTTAATTGAGGATTTAATCCTTTACCATCAATTATAAATTGTTTAATTGGAATACCTGTAGCAACTAAAGTATTATAAAGATCCGTATTCATCTTTATAAAATTCTGCCCGCTTCCGCCATCACTAAAAAGAAAACTTTGAAGCCATGATTGACTCATATATGCAGGGTTAATGTTTTTCACCGCAACAAATACCGGCTCAGCCCATATTGATACAAATGGGCTTTTGAACAACGGCGAAACCATAATCAACAAGAATGTGGTTGCTAATGTAAAAACAACCATCACCCTTTGTTCAAGGTCGCCTCTTTTAGATGAGTAAGATTGAAGTACTAATCCAACTATTGAAGTAAGGAAAAGCCAAAGCATGAAGCTGCCTTCCTGCCCTGCCCAAAATGTAGCAGCTAAAATTCCTTTCGGAAGGTCATTGCTGCTATAGTCGTAAACATATTTTAAACCATAATTATGAGTTAAAATATTATAAAGAAGGATTGTGGCTGCCGTAAATACTAGAATCGCCATTGAATGATAAGCAATTCTTCCAAAATTTATTGCGTTTTTATATCCCTTAAAAGTTAGGAAATACATTGCCATCGCAATTATACTTGCGGTCAATGCTAACGTAAGGACTATACTTCCAATCATAGTTTCCTCTCACTGCAAAGCATCACAACTTTGCGATTAAGATTTAAATTTATCAAATCGTTATAAACTAGATGCAGCGGTTTTCTGATCTTGATATTTACTTGGACACTTGGTTAAAATATCATTTGCATGAAAATAACCATTTTGATATTTACCGGTAACAACAACACTTTTAGCAGTTTCAAAATTATTCGGGATAGACCCGTCATACACAACTTTCATTTCATTTCCTTTTGTATCAATCATATAAAAAGAAAATGTTCTGTTTTGTTTGTTGTATTCATAATTTTTTTCTTTTACCCAGCTTCCGGTAGCTTTAACAGTTTTTTCTTTCTGCATAACGTTGGTAAAATCACTTTCATATTTAATATTGCTCTGAGTAAACAGATATATCATCAATATTAAAAAGACTGACACAATCACACCACCGAAAATATATTTATTTTTCATTTTTATCTCCGTTTATTTCTTTTTCAACATTCTTAATTCTTTTGTCTAAACTGTAAAGGTAGAAGAAAACTCCTCCCCAAACGATTAGAACTATTATCATTACTATAAAGATTGAATTTTTTTCAAGGAACTGATAAAGACCGTCCAATTTATCCTCGTATATATGTTTTATTTAATTTGTCTCTGTAAATAATTGATTTGTAACCTATGTTCCACATCCAATAATAAAGTATGGTAAAAGCAATTAGTGAAAGGAAGAAAATTAAAAGCATATTTCCATTCATTTTAAAATCTACTATTGGGCCAGAGTTAGTGTCATCGGCAGAGCCCGGATGTAACCCAGACATTATCCTCGGCATAACAAAAATAAAAAATGGAACAGTTACAAAAGCAATCATGCTGTAAACTGCTGAAAGAGTTGCTCTTTTTTCTTCGGATTCAATTGAAGAACGAAGAGCGAACCATGCGCCATAAATTAATAGAAGAGCAAAGATACTTGTTTGTCTCGGATCCCAGCTCCAGAAAGAACCCCATGCAAATTTAGCCCAAACAGCGCCGGTTATAGTAGCCAAGATGCAAAAGATTATTCCGAGCTGTGCAGCTGCATAAGACTTAGCATCATCGTCAAGGTTTTTCTTCCTTAAGAACTTAAATCCGTAATAGGCAGTCATAAAAAATGCAACAACCGTTAACCATGCTGTTGGTACATGAAAGAATATAATTTTAGCATTTTCTCCTAATCCAGGGATCAAAGGGAACTGATACCATGCAACAGGGTTCTCGACGATGGGAAAAGAAATTCCCGCTATCGAAACGAAACAAACTAAAAAAAAGAGGGTGATTTTCCAAGCCATATTATAATTGCCCAAAATGTTCTTAAAATTACTAATCTTTCCAAATAAAATCGAATAACATGTAGGAAGCTGAAATCATGATCACATCATAGCATGCAACAATTGCCAGCTCAAATTTAGCAGTTTCAATAGTTGTGCCATCGATTGAGAACAAAGTT
The DNA here is from genome assembly GCA_963746735.1 of uncultured Ignavibacteriales bacterium. Taxonomy (GTDB): domain Bacteria; phylum Bacteroidota; class Ignavibacteria; order Ignavibacteriales; family Ignavibacteriaceae; genus CAVSWT01. The sequence continues at coordinate 195,173 of CAVVCO010000026.1, read as the reverse complement.
AACTTTACTGATGTTAAAATCAAAGGCAGTAAAATTGGGAATGAAAGAACCGGGTAAAGCGACCCTTTTGAACCGGCTTTAGCAATGATGGCCGCGATAATTGTAGAAGCCACCGCAAGTCCAATGTTTCCAAGTACGAAAGTTATGACAAAAAGTAGAAAATTTTGCAGTACAAACTCACTAAATAGTGCTGAATAAAGCAACGCTATTACAGTATTCATACAGAAAACTAGTATTAAATTAAATACTAATTTGCCTGTAAAAACCGTTGAAGGGGCACAAATTAGTTGCAGAGTTAATGAAGTTCCTCTCTCTTCTTCTGAAACAAAAGCACGTGACAATCCGGACATGGCTGAAAAAAATATTACTACCCAAAACAAACCCCCGGTTAATGCTTGCGAAATTCTTTCAGTGCCGATGGCAAAAAGAATTACGCTAATTGCAACAACAATAAACATTGCAAGCGAGTTAACTGCATACCGGGTTCTTAGTTCCGAATTAAAATCTTTTTTAAATAATGCGTATGCTTTCATATTGATAAGTCAAAAGTAAAAAGTCAAAATTTAATTTTTAAATTGTTCAAGTTTAATTATTTCTTCGCACAAAGCTAAATCTGTTTCTTCGTTTGAAGCAACAATTACAATGTTAGTCAATCCTTCTTCTTTCACAATTGAATAAACAGATTCCTTTCCTTCCGAATCTAAATTTGAAGTAGGTTCATCAAGAATTAGTAATTGAGGCGAATGCATTAAAGCAAAAATAAATTTCATACGCTGCTTCATTCCGGATGAATATGTTTTTACAAAGTCATCTTTTCTATTAAATAAAAGAAATTTATTCAACAAATAATCAATCTTTTCTTTATTAAAATCTACACCGCGTATTTTTGAAAAATGATTTAAATTTTCCAGGGCAGTAAACTCATCATACAATACAAGATATGGTGAAACAAAACCAATATGATTATGAAGCTTTTCAGATTCTATTTTCCCATTGCTGTTTTGATGAACAATTTCACCTTCAGAAGGAGATATTAAACCGGCAATTATTTTTACTAGTGTTGATTTCCCTGAACCATTTGGACCGGAAACTCCATAAACTACCTTTACCGTTGAAATGGAAATTTATATTATCAAAGATTAGTCTTCTGCCAAAAAATTTTTTAACGGATTTAGCTTCTACAGAATATTCACTCATTAAATATCACCAATTTACCTATGAATGTTTCGTCCCCGTTTTTAATTGCATAAATATATACTCCGCTCGCCAATTTATTATTACTGTTGTTTCTTCCATTCCATCTAACAATTTTTCCTGCGGAAACTTGTACACTCGAAGAGTAAACTAATTCCATCCCTGCTGTGTATATGTTCAAATCTACCGCTTGAATTATTAGTTCCGCTTAGAGGAATATTAATATATTGATTCTTTCCATAAATAAAAGGATTCGGGTAGACAAAGTTAGAAGAAGTTGTAGTGATTGCTCCTTGATGAATTACAAGATTGTTTAATATCTCAGACGAATACCAGTATATAGGTTTGCCCGTAGTTAGTTTTGCAAAATAACTATTACCAAGTTCATATCCACCGTCTAGTGATGAACTTGATAAATCATATTCGGCGGAAAATAATTTAGTTAGACTATCAATACCGGAATTATAATCTCCATTTGTTATTATTGCCGAAAGAGTATCGGCATTATCAGGGTTAACAAAATTTATTAAATAGTCTGAAGTTGCCATTGCATTTACTTTAACGGCTTTCAAAGAAGAATTAAATGTTATAGTAGTAAATGCTTTTAACAATGGATAATTTTTACCTTCATCAAAATGTGCCGTGGGTGAAAGATTAGCCCGGTAACCTGTGAAGTAGGTCCATATTCCAAATTCATTATATTCTTTTCCGAATGTTGTGCCTTCATCAACCAAAGAGTTTTGGATAGCTAGCAATGCTCTCATTTTGGGCATTAATTCCCATTGCTTTTTTATTATATCATAACCATATTTTGATTTAAGAAACAAATTCCATGGTGCTAATTCATAGCCATCATATTTCGCAAAAGCTTTGTTTGGAGAAAAAAAATAATCACTTAAATAATTGTAATAATCGTTTATAGTATTAAAAACAAATTCCTCCATGGAAGTTGAAGTAAGTTCATAAAAAAATCTGTCACTTGAGCGGAAAATATAATTACCTAACTGAATTGCATGATGAAATTCATGTGCAACCGTAACTCTTGCTGCATTAATCCCTTTTGTTGGGAAATATGAATAGTCATTATCTATCTCCATATAACTTGGGCCTTTTCCTCCATCAGGAAATTCAAAGTTAGTTACACCATAATCACTTCCCATATTTATTACATAAATATCATACAAATCATCTCCGCCTTCACCGTTGTCTGGAGGTGGCGGCGGGTAACCTAAATACCCCACTTCAAAGTTATAGCTTGAATCTAAAGCTACAGCTAAAGAATCTAAGCTCATTTTTATAATTTCCGCATCACTTTTGGTTGGATCAGTAAAATACCTCGGCATATCACTTCCGCTAGTGTTATAATGGATTCTAAAAAAACCACCAGGTGTAACTATACTGGCATCTTCTGTTGGCCTTTGAAGAAGCTTTTTTAAAACATTTTGCTGCTCTGTCGAAAATGAATTTATATTTTCACGAATCAAACTAACCAATCCAAACCCGCATTTTATGTATTCTGTTGACGCCGCAGGCTGCTGCGCTTGCGAATTTGCCCTACCGGAAACATAAAGATTGTATAATGAATCAAGTTTAGTAGTACTTAAGTTTCCTGCATACAAATTTGAAATGCTTAACAGCAGCAGCACAAAATAAATTCTTTTCATTAACTAAAGCTTTTTAATAGTGATGCAGTTATTTGAATTATTAATATACACAAGATGATAACTTTTAGAGCTCATATTTTTAATAAAAAAACTTTCCATGTTAATATCGTCGGCAATTTTAGTTATAGTAATGTTTTTGCCACCATTAATAAAATCAATTTTATCCAGTTCATTATTTTCCGGATTGTAAATTATTATTTTTTTTTGTCCGTTGAACTTGATTTCACCATAGAAGTATTTGTTATCTTCATTATAAGAAAAAAGATTTGATACTTTAATATTTTTATAAATATTAGAAAAGTCGATTGAATTAACAAAAACTTTTTTTTGATTATCTAATTTAAAAAAACTTAATAAAACATCTTTATCATTATAAAAGAAATCTTCAAGAAATGTATTAATAATCTTATTATCATCACTTTGTAAAGAATAAATTATTTTAAAATTTTTACTCCGGCTTCCGAATTTAATTACCGAAAGATTAAGCGAATCCTTATCTTTTTTCCAGGCAAAAATTGAAGGTTGTTTATTTACAGAAATATTTGCCTTAAGAACATTAGATAAAATACCAGGATAATCATTTAAGTAAAAAGTAAAATTTTTATTTTCATATAAAGCCGCACCTAACTTATTATTTTTTTTATAGACAATATAAATATTAACGCTTTCAGTATTCCTTCTATATTTTAGATCTAAAATATTTCCTGGCGAATAAATGTCAGTTCTGTTAACCTTCTTACTCAATAAATTTATATTAAAAACTTCTATTAGTCTTTTGCCAGGCGAATAGCAATAAAAAGTTTTCTCCAAAGGCATTGAATTATCAATCAATATATCATTATGAGTTTCATGCAATTTATAGCAATAAACACTTGCAGGAATACCGGCATTGTTACGTATTATCAGATTAAGATTGTTTGTGAACTTATCTATGAAAGCAATATCAATAATTCCATTATTTTCCAGATCAAAATATTTAATCGATGAAGGGGCAACACCAACAGATAAGTCTGGTCCTTCAGAAATTGAGGCTAGCCTGGTTAAAGTGATAATTCTTCCATTGCTATTTAGCGCTGCCAGACCGTCAATAAATTTGCTGTAATACGGAATTAAATCTTGTAACTCTTCATTTTTTAAATAGATCAGTTCGGGATAAAACTCAAAAGAATCTTTTGCTAAGAATACCGACAATGTCGATTCATTTTTATTAATATAGGCAATATCCATTCTGCCGTCTTTATTAAAATCTCCAATGACTATTTTATCCGGGAAATTTTTTGTTGGAAGTATTACTGAATTTTCATAGGATGAAGTATAATCACCGTATAAAATATTAATTGAATTTCCCTTAACAAAAATTAAATCGGTGTAATTATCAAAATTTATATCCGATGAGAAAAGCGAATATATTTTTTCATTTTCAGGAATGCTCCTTACCTTTTTGAAATCGTTGTTGCCAATATTGTAAAAGAAATTAATTGAATTTGTAATCACATTAAAAGCAGCTATATCCAAAAAATCATCATTGCTTAAATCAGTTAGCACAGCACTTGAAAAAACACTTTTATCGATAACCTTCTTTTCAGTCAGTATTTTATCCTTCATAAATAGAATTGATAGGCCTTCGAATGAACTGCCGGATACAAGCATTTCCATTTGGCCGTCATTTTCAATATCGCCGATACTTAAATTATCAGGGTATGAACCTAATTCAATCAGGGATTGGATTTCAGGCTTTCCTTTTTCGGTAAATTTTAACGTTCCAACCTGCCTTGTTTTTCTTGAAGCAAAAGCATATTGTTTTATCATTCCATTTTTTTCTGTGATGCTTTGGAACCTTGAAATTTCGAAAGGTAATTCATATTCATTATCTTTAACGAATCCATTAATATTGCCTGAAAGTGAAATGCATTTTTTATCATTGGTATTATATAGGAACAAATCTGCGTAAGAATCTTTGTTATAATTCAAAGAAAAAAATGAGGTGTAACCGGAATCTGTTTGAATACTGTTGTATTTACAAAAGCCGTTGATGGGAATCTGGGGAAAAATATTCTGCTGGAGAAACAGAAGGCAAAATAAAATTTCAGCTTTACTTAATTCTATTCTTAAGCCTATTTTCTCTCCTTTGCAAGGCTTCTTCATATCTCCTTTTTTCTTCTTCCGTTTCGGGTATTACCTGGATTGCTTGCACCGGTTTTCCATTACTATCAACACTTACAAAAGTTAAATATGCTGTATTGGAATGAATTCTCTTACCTTCTTTAAAAGATTCTGCAAAAACTTTTACACCGACTTCCATTGAAGTATTAAATACCCGGTTAACGGAACCAATTAAAGTAACAGCATTTCCTAAATCTACTGGATGATGAAAATCTATTCTGTCCACCGAAGCAGTAACACAAACACATTGGTTATGTTTAGCGGCGCAAAGAGCGGCGCAAATATCTATCCAATGCATTAACTGCCCGCCAAGCAATTTAGTTAGCTGGTTTGTATGATGAGGCAGAACAAGCTCTGTCATCGTTATTGACGATTCACTAACTTTTTTTGTTTTGCTCATTCCTTAGATGCAGAAAGCTTATTTTCAAGGGAAGACTGAATTTTTTTTAAGTCATCTACGTTCGAATTGTCGGGGTATCTTTCTATGAACTTGGAGATTTCTTCTCTGGCTTCTTTATTTCTATCCTTATCAAGCAATATTTGAATTTTATTATACATAGCCATTGGGGCATATTTTGTATCATGATAAATATCTAATACATCATTATAATAAATAAGTGCCGCAGTGTAATAATCTAGCTTCTCATAAATTTCAGCATTGTGAAAAGTTTTGTGAGCAAGTTTGTCATTAAGAATTTTTAGCTTCTCTTCAGCTTCGGGTACCTTTGTATGAGTCGGGAAAAAATCAATAAAAGCTTGAAATTCATCAATAGCTTTTTTTGTGTATTTCTGATCTAAAGTATAATCAGGTGAAAGCTGGAAATAAGATTCAGCCAGCATGTATTGAGCATCTGGAACGAATTCGCTGGCAGGCATGTTTTTTACTAGCTTACTAAATTCATAAGCAGCTAAAATATATTCACCTCGCTGATATCTTGCCATACCCAATAAATATTGCGCATCGTCAATAACTTCATTTCCGGGGTATTGAAGAATTATTGCCTGGAGCTCGTTGACGGCTTCGAGATAGTCTTCGTCATTATACAAATGTCTTGCATATTCCAGCCTATCTTTTGCAGAAAGATTCACAGTTTCAATTGATGAACCGCACCCCCAAAGTAGAAGTGCTGTAAAGGATATAATTAAGAAATATTTCATTTTCAACATAGATTTTGAATAATTAAAGTACAATTATATATAAAAACTATCAGGCTTCAAAGGTAAATATTGTACCTTAAGTAAGTTAAATTCACTTTATTATAATTCAATAATAAAGGTTATTAACAAAAATTTTAAATTGATTTATTCTACTTACTTCTAACTGAAAAGAAAAGATAAACCGCAATTGCTGCTGCACCAACAGCAATTACTGGTTCCCAAAGATTTGCAAAAAAAGGTTCAGCAGGCACTTCGGATTGAGTGAACGGATATGAAATATTTTCCACGTCTTTTATTTCGTTAAAACTAATTGTATCAACATAAGCATACTCAAATGTCTTTATCGATTCCACATTATTTTTAATTAAATAATTTCCTTTTAATTCAAAATTACGGGGTATTCTTTCTTCTCCTAAAAAACCGTCTCTAAACATTTCTCCATATTTTAATCCGGCATTTTCAATTACATAATTAACTTTTATTGCATCATTGCCGCTGCTGTCTACAATCGATTTATTTCTTTTTGTAAATGATGAAATAATTTGATTATTAAAAATTGAGTAAGCGCTGCCAAGTGTTAAATTCAAATTGATTTTGTTTTGAGACGAAGGAATTTCATCAGCCAAATAGTTTATTGATGAATCAACCAACGAATAAAAAATTTCCAGGTTTGACTTCGTTTGTGCAAAAGCTGAAATACAAATGATTAAGCTGAATAAAACTATTAAATAATTTTTAATCACTCTCTCCTGAAATTTTTAGCAAAACTAATTATGATGCAATAATTTATAATCATTATGCATAAATACCTCGAAGCTTGAGCGTCTTTGCAACTTTGTCAATTGCTAAAATATATGCACCGGTTCTAAGCGGTACTTGATGCTTCTCTGCTGATAAATAAACATTATTAAAAGCTTCATGCATAAATCTATCTAGCCTGTTGTTTACTCTGTTCAAAGTCCAGAAGAATCCCATTCTATCCTGTACCCACTCAAAATAAGAAGCCGTTACTCCACCGGAATTTGCAAGTATATCCGGAATAACTAAAATTCCTCTTTCCTGTAAAATCGGATCTGCTTTTGATGTTGTTGGACCGTTAGCACCTTCAACTAAAATTTTACATTTTATTTTATCGGCATTGTTTGCAGTTATTTGGTCTTCTATAGCTGCAGGAATTAAAACATCACATTCAAGCTGAAGTAATTCATCATTATCAATAACTTCGGCATTGGGATATGTAATAATAGTCTTATGAGTTTCTACATGTTCTATAACTTCCGGAATCGGCAAGCCGTTTGCATTATAAATCGCACCATTGATGTCACTAATTCCAATTACTTTTACTCCATGTTCATGCAGCAGCTTTGCAGAGACAGAACCAACATGGCCAAAGCCCTGTACAATAGCAGTTGCCTTTTTAGGATTAACTCCAATTTTTTGTAGAGCTGCTATAGATACTGTCATTACCCCTCTACCGGTTGCTTCATTTCTTCCCAAAGAACCGCCTAAAATGCTGGGTTTGCCGGTAACGACAGCAGTTTCATTCTTTTTAGCATGCATGCTGTAAGTATCCATTATCCAGGCCATTGTTTGTTCGTTAGTATTTAAATCAGGTGCCGGAATATCTTTATCGGGCCCAAAAACATCAAGCAGGTTTGCAGTGAATCTCCTTGTTAATCTTTCGAGCTCGCCAATACTTAATTTTCCAGGATCGCATTTTATACCTCCCTTAGCACCACCAAAAGGAATATTTACAATCGCGCATTTCCAGGTCATCCAGGCTGCAAAAGCTTTCATTTCATCCAATGTGATGTCAGGCGAATATCTAATTCCACCTTTAGATGGTCCTAATACATCATTATGAATTACACGGTAACCTTCAAAAACTTCCAGTGTGCCGTCATCCATTGTGATAGGAACAGAAGTTATTATTTGCTTTACGGGATTTTTCAAATAGTTGTATAGGCCTTTTTCGAGTCCAAGAAAATTAACTGCAATTTCAAATCGTTTCATCATGGATTCAAATGGATTTTCTTTATCTATGATTGGAGTTGGCTCTTTATAATTAAACTTTTTATTCATTAAAATTTCCTTATGAAAGAAGGTAAATGTTTTTAATATTTTCGCTTGTTAAGATATAATTAAAGAATGGAAATTGCACGTGAAAGTTTTATTAAAAATAGTAACTGCTTTTGAAAGTTTTGAATTTTGCTCGGTATTGATTTTAAAATAAATACTAAATAAAATGCTATCTTTTAAAATTAGTATTCCCTCTCCCAAAGGGAGAGAGAATAAAAATCATTCAGTTTTAAAATCATTGTAATTAAAGATTACCTTTTACCATCAGCAATTTCTTGAAGACGATTAATTCTTTCTTCCATTGGCGGATGAGTGGAAAAAAGTTTCATCATACCGCCGCCTTTTAATGGATTTACAATAAACATGTGTGCGGTTGCTGGCCCGGCATTGTTTACAGGCTTCAATTGATTTGCTTGAGATAATTTATTTAAAGCTGAGGCAAGTGATAAAGGTTTTCCTGAAATCGCTGCCCCGCCGGCATCAGCATCATATTCTCTTGAACGCGAAATTGCAAGCTGTAATAATGTCGCAGCAATTGGAGCAACTATCAATAAAACCAGTCCGCCAATTCCTCCGCCTCTATCATTACTTCTGCCGCCTCCACCGAACATTGCTGCCCAGCCAGCCATTTGTGCAATGAATGTTATTGTACCGACGAAAGTAGCGGCAATAGTTCCGGTTAAAATATCACGATGTTTTACATGAGCTAATTCATGAGAAAGAACTCCTTCAATTTCATCGTCGTTTAATATTCTTAAAATACCGGTAGTTGCTGCAACTGCTGCATGTTCAGGATTTCTTCCGGTGGCAAATGCGTTCGGTGTCGGATCATTTATTATATAAACTTTGGGCATGGGTAAATTTGCATTTTGAGATAGCTTTTCTACTATACTGTAAAGTTTTGGGGCTTCTTGTTCGCTTACTTGTTGAGCACGGTACATTTTTAAAACCATAGTATCGGAAAACCAATAAGAACTAAAATTCATAGCAAGTGCAAAAACGAAAGCGATAATTAACCCGGTTTTTCCGCCAAGCAGTTGTCCCACCAGCAGAAAAAGGACCATCATCATTGTCATTAAAAATACTGTTTTAAGGGTATTCATTTTTTCTCCAAAAAGGTTTAGTTCAAAATTAATTAGACTTTTATCGTTAAACAAGGTTAAGAGATTAGCCTATTAGTTTTATATTCTAATATTTTCATTTCTCTTTTGACGTTCGAATAATGCTTTAAGTTTTTACCTTTTCTTTATTTAATATTCTTTTGAATTTTGACTTGAGGAATTTGAATCTAAAAGTGAATTGTTTGTGTAATGTTGCAGATAAATTTTAGAAAATAACTCCGAATTCATATTTATAATTAGTATTTTTGCCCTTGCCTTTATTTTTAAATATCGTTAAATAAGCAGCAAAATTTTTGGGAATTTTATGAAGTTCTTCTCTTTTTTACTTTTAATCACATTCTTTTTAACATCAAACTCATTTTCGCAAAATAGCACTTATGATTTTTTGCGGCTTGACATGAGTGCACGAGCCGGAGCTTTGGCAGGCACCTTTGTTGCAAACAGTGATGACCCTAATGTTATCTTCTATAATCCGGCAGGATTAAAGACGTTAGAGGGAAGCCCGGTTTCCTTTTCGTTCATAAAACATTTGCTAGATATCAATTTAGCAAGTCTAGCCTACTCTACAGATATTGAAGGAATCGGAAGATTTGGAGGTGCAGTAGAATATATTAATTACGGCACTTTTGAAGGAACAAATGAAGATGCATTAAAAACCGGAGAGTTTGGTGCCGGTGAAGTCGCTTTTGTCCTTGGTTACGCAAACCAGCTTGATGAAAATTTCTTTTATGGGGCAAATGCAAAATTTATTTATTCATCAATTGAAAAATATTCTTCTTCTGCAGTAGGCTTTGATGTTGGACTTCATTATGCTATCCCCTCTGACGAAATGAGCATTGGCTTTTCAGTTTTAAATATTGGAGCCCAGTTATCTTCTTACATTAGCACAAAAGAAAAACTGCCCTTGGATGTAATGGTGGGTGTTTCAAAAAAATTAGAACATTTGCCTTTAAGGCTATCTTTAGATTTTCATAGATTAAATAATGAGCAAGACAAATTCGCAAGCCGGTTCAAAGCATTTGCTGTCGGTGCTGAATTTACTTTAAGCCGTGTGCTGCGTTTACGTTTTGGATATGATAATCAAAGAAGAACTGATTTGAAAATTGGTTCATTCGCTGGTATAGCAGGATTTAATGTAGGCGTTGGATTACATATTAAAGAATATAATTTTGACTACGGCTTTTCATCAATGGGGCTGATTGGGGCACTTCATAGAATTAGTGTTTCGACTACCTTATAATTAACCGGCAGGCATTTAACTTTATTAAAAGTAAGAAATGATTATTGATACCTTTAGAGATTTATTAAACATAAATTAGAAAGGGTAACATAATGTTTAAGTTATTATTCTCATTAATATTTGTCATCTCAATAATTCCATCTAATTTTATTCTCGCTCAAAATGCTAATTCTATTCAGATAAATGGGGGAATTATTATGCCAATGAGTTCTTCAAAGGGATTTAATTCTACTATTCAATTCAACTACAAATTTAATCAAAACATTCAATTCTATATTTATTCCGGATATTCATCCTGGGATAAGCACAATGTGAATTTCATGGAAGATTATTCTACTGTACAAAAACAAACACTTTTCAGAACTTATATTTCTGATAATCATAGTTTAATACCAGTTTACATGGGTAGTAGAATTAATTTTAACACAAACAAACTCTTCACAGGTTTTGTGACATTAGAATTTGGTTATTCTCACTTGAGTTATAATAATTATAGCATTAAAAAAGAAATCAATCTAACAACCGGAGAAGTGTTATCTTACTATCCAGATATCAGTTCAAAAAAAGAAATAAACGAAAATTTATTTGGATTTGGTGCTGGTGTTGGCCTCTCTCATCCAATAACAGAAAATATAAATTTACTTTTAGCCTTTAAGTTAAATAGTCAGCTTAATTCAAAAGAATATAGTTTCATGAGCAGCAAAGGAACTTATACAGCAATCAATCTTGGTATTAACTTTAATATATAAATAACGCCTAGCCAACAACTAAACCCGACAGGATATTTTTGTAGATGAGTTTATGATTTTTTAAAGCAGGAGTTGAATTAGTAGTAAAATATTCTCCAATCGCTAAGCTAAACTTAGCTCTAAGATATATGTACTATTAAAACGAATTGGTTATAAATAATAATCCAGTATTGTTAGGTTTAACACTTTAATGTTATACATTGGCAGCTAGAATTGCATTTAATAGTAACAAGAGTAAAATAATGTCTAATAAATCTATACATATATTTTTAATAATTTTTCTTTTCGCCATTCCCCTTTTTTCCCAAACAAAAAATAATTCAAAAGTAGATAAGGCAGCACTAGCTGAGAAAGTTAAATCTGAATTTATTCATGCCTGGGAAGGATATAAAAAATATGCCTGGGGACATGATGCACTTAAACCGTTAAGCAAAAGTTATAAAGATTGGTACGGAGTTTCACTCTATATGACGCCTATTGATGCCTTCGATACGATGAAATTAATGAAGCTTGACAAACAAGCACAAGAAGCGAAAGCACTTATTTTAGATAGCCTTTCATTCAACAAAGATATTTCAGTCCAGACATTTGAAATAACCATAAGACTTTTAGGAGGATTGTTATCATGCTACAATCTGGATGGAGATAAAAGATTTTTAAATCTTGCTGAGGATCTTGGTAAAAGATTATTACCCTCCTTTAATTCTAAAACAGGAATGCCGTATAGATATGTAAATTTAATTTCTGGAAAAACTGATGGTGATGTCAGCAACCCTGCAGAGATTGGAACATCAATGATTGAGTTTGGAACTTTGAGCAAACTGACTGGGAATCCCATTTACTACAACAAAGCAAAAGATGCAGTTGTACAATTATTTAATCGCCGCTCTAAATTAGATTTGGTTGGTTCATCAATAAATGTTGAAACCGGCGAATGGGTTAATACCACAAGTCATATAAGAGGCGGCATTGATTCATACTATGAATACTTGCTCAAAAGCTGGCTGTCTCTTTGGAGATAAAGATTTTAAGAATATGTGGGATACCAGCGTCAATGCAATTAATAAATATCTAGCTGATTCCACTGAGACCGGATTTTGGTATGCCCAAGCAGATATGAATACCGGAAAAATAACTTCAACAAATTTTGGTTCTTTAGATGCATTCTTCCCTGCAGTTCTTGCATTAGGCGGCGATCTAAAACAAGCAGAATCCCTTGAAGCATCATGCTATAAAATGTGGAACCTGGAAGGAATTGAACCTGAAACAATAAATTTCAAGACAATGGAAATAACATCGCCTTATTATGTGCTGCGGCCCGAAATAATTGAATCTGCATATTATCTTTATCATTATACACATGATGAGAAATATTTAAAAATGGGGAAAACTTTTTTAGATGGTATTGTAAAATACTGTAAAACTGATGATGGGTTTGCAGAACTTGAAAATGTAATTACTAAAAAGAAAACTGACGATATGGAAAGTTTCTTCCTTGCAGAAACGATGAAATATTTATACCTATTATTTGCCCCTGAAAATACTCTTAATTTTAATCAAATAGTTTTTAACACTGAAGCGCATCCAATTCCCAAAAAATGGGGAAAATAAAATATTATTGATGATAACAATTAGTCTAATCTTAACATATTTAAAGCGATATAATTTTGCTTGCGAAAATTAGCTATTAAAATAATTTTTAACCTTTTTGATACTTCCATTTTATTTCAAATCAAATTATAAATAACTAATCTCTATAAAATTCTTCAGATTAATAAATTTAGTTATCAATTAATTATATTTGCATGTGACCAAACCAAACAAATATGAGTAAAAATAATACTACAACGGGGAGCCCCACATTTTCGAGAGACCTTGGTTTATTCGATGCAACAATGATAGGCACAGGTGCGATGATAGGTGCCGGAATATTTGTTTTAACCGGAATAGCTGCAGGTGTAGCAGGCCCGGCTTCAATTTTATCTTTTGTTCTTAATAGCGTTGTAACCTTGTTAACAGCATTTGCGTATGCTGAATTAGCTTCTGCAATACCGCGAGCCGGCGGAGGTTATTCATTTGTGCGAATGGCATTTCCCGGAGCTACAGGTTTTATTGCAGGCTGGATGCTTTGGTTCGCGTACACTGTTGCCTGCAGTTTATACGCACTTGGATTTGCTGGTTACTTTTGGGAATTCTTTCACAAGTATACGCCAAATTTCACAGGCGGTGTGGCTTCATTAATGGGAATGCATCCTGCCATTCTCATAGTTACCGTGTTGATAGCTGCTTTTTTCATATGGCTTAATGTCCGCGGGACTGATGTAACCGGCAAAGCAGAAAATATTTTAACGGTTTCTAAAATTGTCATCCTTTCAATTTTTATTTACTTCGGTTTAATTGTTGTAATTGATGAACCGGTTCGTGTGACACAAAACCTATTCCCTTTTTTCCCTTCTGGATTTGGCGGTGTTCTGGTAGCAATGGGTTTAACTTTCATTGCATTTGAAGGTTATGATTTGATAGCAACAGTAGCCGAAGAGATTAAAAACCCTGAAAAGAATATTCCTAAGGCAACATTTATCTCGCTTGGAATAACTATAACAATTTATTTATTAATTCTGTTTGTTTCATTAACAGCAATTAATACTTCCGGTGAAGCAACATGGGAATTCTTAGGAAGATATAAGGAAACCGCTATTGTTCGTGCGGCGGAAGCTTTTATGCCGGCTTTCGGTGTTGGACTTATTGTTTTCGGCGGATTGCTTTCAACCATGTCAGCATTAAACGCTACAGTTATGGCTGCTTCAAGAGTTGCATTTTCAATGGGAAGAGATTCGCTGCTCCCAAAGCAAATTTCAACTATACATAAAAAGCGCCGCACTCCGTATTTAGCAATTATCATTACCGGATTAATTTTAATTGTCATGGCATTAACTCTCCCTATTGAAGCAGTTGGTTCCGCAGCAAGCTTAATTTTTCTTCTAATTTTTGCTATGGTAAATTTGTCAGTAATTGTATTACGCAGGAAATATCCTGAGATTCCAAGAAGATTTCACGTGCCTTTGTATCCTTTTATTCCCATACTTGGATTTTTACTAAATGTTTTTCTTGCATTGTATCAATTTAATTTTCAGCCGATTGCCTGGTATGTAACCGCCGGCTGGATTGTACTTGGATTACTACTTTACTACTCAGTGTTTGAAAAGAAAGCATCGGCCTTTGAACCGCAGGTGCTAATACCTAGTACCCGGCCTGCAGCATTTGAGCAAGGTAATTCGGTTCTAGTTGCGCTTCATAATCCTGATAGCGTAAGAATTCTTTTGGAATTTGCATACCCTATTGCAATAAAACGTAATGCACGTTTGATTGCCATGACAATAGTGGAAGTCCCTCGCCAAATGCCGATTCATGAAGGAATGCGATTTGCTCATCATAAAGAAGCACTATTGAATACTGCTAAGAAGATAGCATCGGAATACAGTATGGATATAGAAACTGATTTAATAATTGCACATCACGCATCTGATGGTATTTTAGCAGCAATTGAAAGACACAACGCTCAAGCACTTGTAATGGGATGGAAAGGATATACTAATGCAAGTGACAAAATTTTTGGAGAAATTGCCGATAAAATAATTCGGTATGCTGCTTGTGATTTAATGATTCTTAAAATAGGCAAGAAAACTAAAATTACTAATTGTCTTTTACCAACTTCCGGCGGGCCAAATGCTAAACTTGCCTCAGAAGTGTTGGACGCATATATCAGTAATTCAAATATAAAAGTAACAGGCGGCTATGTAGTACCGGAACAAGCCACTGAAGTTGAACGTTTTAACGGATTAAAATTTATTGATGAGACATTATCGCATTTAGAAAATCAATCAAAGTACGAAAAGAAATTAATTGAATCCAAAACTATTGCGGGAGGGATTGCTAAAGCCAGTCGAGATTATGATATGGTAGTTATCGGGGCAGCTAAAGAACCCTACTTTAGAAAAATGTTGTTTGGAGAAATACCAGAAAAAGTCGCAAGATATTCACCGACATCAGTTCTGCTTGTAAAAAAATATGAAGGTGCGGTCAAATCAATTATAAAAAGAGTTTTTGGATGATTAATTGGTGTAAAATATACTTAGGGATGTTTTGCTAAATGTGCTTTTAATATTTTTTATAGTTACTATTTAATTTTGATCACTGTTCTCAAAGCACTATGATCTGAAATACTAGCATTACTACTATCTTTTAAATCATAAGCATCGATTGATTCAGTGGTTACTCTTCTTAGCTTTAGTGAATCAATTGTATCATAGGCAAGTATATAATCAAATCGCCGGCTTCCTCTTCCAGATCCAAACCGAAAAGTATAATCTTTTTTTGAACCGTTAAATTCTTTGTCTAAGTCTCTCGGATTATCTAATAGCTTAATTAAATTTTGGTCTCTCTCAAAATTATATGCATCACTGTTAAAATCACCTGCCAGCAGTACAACTAAATTTTCAGAAGATTTAACCAATCCTGAATCAACAACTTTTAACACTGCATTTTTAATAAAGTCTCTTATTTGCTCAAGTTGAAAATTTTTAATTTCCATTGAACCTATTGCCTGAACATGGGTAGTAAACAAAAATAATTTTGTGGAATCGGAAATTCTAAATAGCGCACCAAGCACTGACTTATTGGCTAGCCAATCATAAGTATGAGACATTTCTTTTTTCAAAATCATATGAATAACACCATTGGATTCCTTAACGTCATCTCCAAAATCTATATCTGATAGACTAATTAATGGAAACCTGCTCATCATAAAAAGTCCGGCATCTTGAAAAAGAAATTCCGGGAAGGAATTGTAATCTATTCGTGAGATTATTGTTTTATAAAATGTTGTGTCCGTATTTTCTAGTATATAATCACGGGTACTTTCATTAAAGAGTTCTTGGAAAAGTACAAAGTCGTATTTCCCATCTTTCACAAATTTCATTAATGTATCTACCTGGTTCTCTTCTTTTTTGTAAACCCCTTTAATATTAAATGTTACTAAACTAATCTGGTTATTTCCATTAATGAAGTTAACCATGTTCTTATTAGAGCTTGTGAAAACATCAGCAGTAGAACATGCGGAGAATAAAAAGAGAATTACCAACAAAGGTAATAAGTAAAAAAACTTTTTGAGCTTATAAATGTACATGGTTATTTTAAGTATTATTCAAATATTCTTTATGTCATCTCTTCGGGATTTTCAATAAATCTTTCCTTTTATTTTATAATAATTTCACACCTTCAGCGTTTGTTATACGAGAATGCTTCGCTATTAATAAGCCCGAAGGGCTGAAATTATTATAGTACTATAAATAAAAATTAAATTTTATAACCCTGAAGGGGTGATATAACTTCATTTAACAATATTTAATTATTTTATTTAATTTGAATAGCACCATATTGCTATAAAAACTTCGGCGGCTATATTGAGAAAATTATAAAAGATATTTTTAATTCTTAAATGGAGCTTTCATATACTCATTTGCAAGTGCATGTGATCGTCCGTATTCTTTCATGTCGAGAACTTTTTCATAGTAATCAATTGCTTGTCCCCTATTACCCAGGATATCATTTAACATTCCAAGATATAAAGTTGTATTTATTAAAAACCCGGTTTCTTCATCACCATCAACTAGGCGGGAAAGCTTTTCACATTGCTGAAAATAAATTAATGCTGAATCTGGATTGTTTTCATTTTTATATTGCAGCCCGACATAATATGAAGCTTCACGAATTCCTTTTTTGTTTTGGTAACCAGTATAATTGCTTTTACTTTTATTTAAGAAATCTTTAAAAATGCTTGACGACAAAACCATGTCTCCCCTCTTTGCGGCAATTCTTCCTCTCCATCTTTCAAATATGGGGTTATCCGGAAATTCACTCGTTAATGTTTTAGCATATACATCTGCCTGGTATGGATTTTTTTCATATTCAAAATAAAGTGTCATTAAAAAATATTGTGCTTCATATTTTGCATACTTGCCATTTTTTGCGGTGTTGTTTAACTGTTCAATTCCCTTTTGCTTATCACCTGAAGGAAAGAAAATCATTAAAGGTTTAATCATCGGGTATTCATCCGGAATAACGGCGGCGTAATAATTATAAATTCCAAAACCCAACTCGACATCTGTATTGTTTGAATCAAGCTTAGAGGCTTGCTCAACTATTGGCAGCGCTTCTCTCCCGTCATCTGCAGCTTTTATCCAGCTATCACGAGCTGCTCTCAGCCTTCCTCTAAATCCAATTGCCCCTCCTTTAAAAGAAAAGTGCATCAACATTATTGGGATCTTTATCAAGTATATCGTCGCATTGGTAAATTACATCTTCAAGTTTTTGAAAGAAAATATCATCATGACTTTCGTCATCGAGGTTCAATAATATTTTCCACCAATCAATCATGGCAAGAAAAAATCTTCCGGCAGGGTGATTGGGATAATCAGCAATTAATTCACGAAATGTTTTTTCCGCAGCAGGAAATTTGATATTATAAATCTGCGTGATTCCTGTTGTAACCAAAGAATCGAATTTTGCATCTTTAGCAAAAGCAATTGAAGTTGATAAGATCAGAATTATCAAGAAGATTTTTTTCAAAATGAATCTTTCAAAGTCCTTTTTTCAATTTAAAACCATAACGGAGAAAAATTATAATTAGAGACTTCAGAAAAATTAACTTTGTCTTGCTGAGTTATCGAAGTAAGACAAATCGAGAGAATTTCCAACTTCGACAAGCTCAGTTTGACATTTTTAGCTTATCAAAATTAATTTTTAAGAAGCCTCATTTACTAATTAAATTTTTCTCCGTCTAATACACAACCCAATTTAAAAAGCCAAAGATTATTTCTTGACTAATTTCAAATCAATTATGGGCTGTACTTTATAATCGAAGTATGCTGTATTTACATTATTTGCAAAGCTAATATTTTTAATCCAAACTTTAATATAATATCCTTCTTGAGTTTTAATTAAATAAACGGTATTTGCAGCAACATCAACAACTGAAAAAGATGGTTCATCCAATGTTGTTTGGTCAAAAGCAGCCTGCCCGGTATCAACAACACTATAGAGTGTAGTTTTGCCACCTGTTAAATAATTAATTGGCGAGTAAAATTTCAATCCGCCTTCGTACCTCATGTGTATGTCTATTGAGGCAGCATTTGTAGTCGTAAATGAATATTGAGTCCCGGAACCAACACTTGTATTCCATCCATAACCACTTTTAGCTGAAGTATTACTTGCAGAATATTCGCTAATAACACCGTTATTATTGTAGTAAACTCCACCGTAAATTTTAGTTGCAACTGAGTCACTTTTAGTTCCGTTTGTAAGTTCAGATCTTACGTAAGATATATATTTGATTCCTCTCTGGATATTATTAAGAGTTTCTGTATGTGTACTTTTAGAAACTAAATCATTTTTAAAAACAGCAACAATTTGATTGCTCGAGTTTAAAGTATATGTAATTATCCTATATCCATTAAATCCGCTGACACTTTCATCTGTAGAAGCATCCCAGGTTATTAAAGCATAAGAGCCTCCGCCAGCTACAGCATCAACTAACAAATCAATATTTGTGGGAGGGCTAACTGAAGATGTTCCTGTCTGCGGGTTTGTTGATGTATCGGATGTGCAGCCGGAAAAAATAAATAAAGCGGCTGCAAATATATTTAAGAATATAATTAAAGATTTTAACTTGAACATTTAATTTCGCTCCGGATTTTTTGTAAATGATGAAATCAAATATATCAATCGAGATGAAGTTTTTCTAACAAATAATTTAGCACTTGACTGCTGTCAACTCTAACCTGATTCATCGAATCACGTTCCCTAATTGTTACAGATTTGTCTTCAAGAGTTTGAGTATCAACGGTTATGCAAAACGGTGTGCCTGCTTCGTCCTGCCTACGGTACCTTCTTCCAACAGCACCTTTATCATCGTAAAACACTTTCAAGCTTCTTCTTAAATCTTTTTCAATCTTCCTTGCAATTTCCGGCATACCATCTTTATTAACCAAAGGGAATATTGCCGCTTTTATTGGGGCTAATCTTGGATGAAATCTAAGTACTGTACGATTTTCATTGTTAACCACTTCTTCGTGGTAGGCATCAGTTAGAAATGCCATGAACGATCTGCTCGCACCGGCAGAAGTTTCAATTATAAACGGAATGAATTTTTCCTTCGACTCTTCATCGAAATATTTTAAAGACTTGCCGGAGAATTGTTCGTGTCGGCTTAAATCAAAATTGGTTCTGTTATGAATTCCTTCGATCTCTCCCCAGCCGAATGGAAATTGATATTCAATGTCGGTTGCTTCTTTTGCATAATGTGCAAGCTTTTCCTTAGGATGATCATGATAGCGAAGTTTTTCCTTTGTCATTCCCAAAGAAGTAAACCAGCTTAGTCTTTCGGCTTTCCAGTAATCATACCATTTTTTATCGTCGCTTGGCTTTACAAAAAACTGCATTTCCATTTGCTCAAATTCACGGGTTCTGAACAGAAAATTTTTTGTATTTATTTCATTACGGAATGCTTTACCAATTTGTCCAATTCCAAAAGGCAGCTTTTGTCTTGACGCACCTTGCACATTCAGAAAGTTGACAAATATACCTTGTGCAGTTTCAGGGCGTAAATAAACAACAGCACTTGAATCTTCCACCGGCCCGATAAAAGTTTTGAACATTAAATTAAATTTGCGTGCTTCAGTGAATGTATCTTTGTTGCCGCATTGTGGACAATTGATTTCGCTTAATAATATTTTACCTAACTCAGAATCTTCAAGCAGCAAATTAAACTTTTCATCGAAGCTGCTGCCGTCACCAAAAATACTGGCAAATTTTTCTGTTAGAGATTTGTCATCCAACATTTTTTCTTTTAATGCATCAATTGCTTTTTTCTTTTTCTTTTCATTCAGTTGATCTCCGAGAATGTCCAATCTAAATCTTGCTTTGCATTGTTTGCAGTCAATCATAGGATCCGTAAAATTTTCAACGTGGCCGGAAGCTTCCCAAACTTTTGGATGCATAAGAATTGATGCATCAAGGCCTTCCACGTCTTCGCGGTAAGTCATGAACTTCCACCATTCTTCTTTTACATTTTTTAAAAGTTCGACTCCCAACGGACCGTAATCCCAACAGCCGTTCAAGCCGCCGTAAATTTCACTCGATTGAAAAACGAAACCTCTTCTTTTAGAAAGTGAAACTATTTTTTCAAGTACATCTGATTTTTCAGGTTTGGACATATTTATTTCTTAACCTTTATGTTAGAATTCTAAAAAATTTTGAAGGGAAATATAGCAAAAAAGGAAGGGAAATATAACTGCATTTAAGTATCGCTTGCCGAACTAGAAAGTAAAATATTCATAATCATGACCGCCACCATGTGCAGTAAATTTATTTCTCAAATCTAATAATGAATCATGTAATTCAAGTTTCTTATTATCATCCATATAGATTGATTTTTCAAGCTTGACTTTTCTCCCTTCTGCTTTAGCAAATAATTTACCGTAGTTGAAACAATAGCTATCGTCACAGCTTTAAGTAAATTATTTTTCAATTGATTTTCGTTCGGCATAATGTGTGACGCTGATGGAAAATTTTTACAAATATTTCTGTGGCTGTATCTTTGAAAATATCAAGCCAAGTTCTAATATTTCTAATATCTTTTTCTAATAATACCCAACCTGCATAATTTGAAGCTATTTTTGAGTCGAGCTTAATTCTTAGTGCCTTGTAATTTTGGTAATAATATAAATTCTCAAGCTTATTCGTAAATGGATTCAAAATTTCTTCAACTTTCCATCCGGTATTTTTAATTAGTGTTTTCATAATTTTTATATTTAAAGATATTTTACGATTAATGCATTGCTTGCCAAACTAGAAGATAAAATTATTGCATCTTCTGCAATACATCAATCGATAATATTTTTATTTTCAATCCTTTTAGATAATTTCTCATCCATAAAGAATAGTGCCTTCAGATTTTATCATATCGTTTAATAAGGATTTTTTCTTTAAGTCAATTAAGTCAACAGGTTTAGATAAGGAAAAAATAAGTTCGCTGTAAAATTTAAAGAAAAGAGAATCGGCAATTCCGTCAACTGCCAGATCAATATCTGTAGAGTCTCTTTTATCATCTAAGTTTGAACCAAATAAATAAAGCTTTGAGATATTATACTTTTGGGCAATTTCTAATAATTTATATTTGTCTTCATTGGAAATCATATCTAAAATTAGCTTTTATTATGAATTTTTACAAACAATAATTTATCGAATAAGTTTTATTTATTCTCACGACTTACGCAAAAGGAGCAATGAAAAGGATGACCTTTTCATTTAAACAATCATATTTTTTAATTGCTCAAATGCCAAGTACGAAATCGCTGTCCGTTGATGCATTATAAAAACGTAATTGTACTTCGCCATTATTTTTTCATTTTAAATAATTGAATAATTTTTCTTATCGCTGAAGTAATTCTTCTTATGTCATTAGCGATGGAATCTTTTTCAAACTGACTTGTCAAATTGTTAATTCTTCTTAAGTCTTTTTTTATAGAATCTTTTTCGAATTGGCTTACTTTACTTTTTAATTCGACAATTAAACTTGACATCTGAAAATTAATTTTTTCCGTCTGAGAAGAATTTTTCCATACGTCTTTTAGTTCTTTCCACAAATCATTTATTTCATCTTCCATAATTTTATTTGCCTCAATATTTTAATTTTTGTGTTATGCATTCTAATAACATATCCCTAATTCTTTTCATTTTAACTGCTATATGATTCTCCCTCAATCCGGTAATCAATGCTATTTCTTTATATGGCAATTCGTCTAAATAAAGTATAATGATAGCCTTATCTTTCTCATTCAATGAAGAAATACAATCTTTTAGAGCTTCAAATTTTTCTTGCTGATTTTTATCAACAGTTATTTCCGGGAGTATAAAATGAACGGATTCTAATCGCACTGTTTTGCTGCTGCTTTTCTCGAACTTCATTTTTGAACTATAGCAAACATTTAGTGCAATTTTATATATCCATGTACTTATTTTGGATTTGCCCTTAAAAGTAGGTAGTGATTTCCATATTTGGATTACCACTTCTTGAAATAGGTCTTGAGGTTCTATTGGAGAAACAGCATAGATCTTACATATTCTGTATATTCTATCCTTATTTTCGTCAAGTAACTTTATAAATTGCAGCTCTGTTTGGTTTTGCATGTTAAAAATTGTTATCTCTTATTTCTAATACATTAGTAACAAGAATTTTAGAAATATTACAAGAAATTTTATTTTTTTAGAAATACTTCAATAACAATATAATTATTAATTCAATTTTCGTTGGAAGCGGAGTTAAATTAACACACCCGAGAAATGTTATAATTTTTTAACAAACGTCTTCAATTCATCATATCAACAATTTTTTAATTTTCAAATGTCCTTCGTTCAAGCCGCTATATTTCTTTTCTGCAGCTTTTATTAGAATTAAGGATTGAGAAATATAATTTAGCAGTTGAAGGTTGACGTTTCCTTCAATAAAATCTTTTCTCTTTTTAAGTGCAGATATATGTTTTATTATTGTTTTATAGTCCCCCCTATCAACCGGGCCGGATAAAGAATTCTCAGGATTATTTTTGCTGATATTATTCAAAGTTGATTTTATTATTGGCTGTGCTATTTCAAAAAATTTTATTTTTTCTTTAGAACTTTTCTTAAAAATATTTTCTGCGCTAAAAGTATTTCCAACTAAAAAGTTTGAAGCATAAACTCCTGCCAAATGATAAAATACTTTTTCTTCAGATTTAATTTTAAATGGATGGAGATTTAAATCTCTGCTTACCTCAAGTAAATATTTCTCTGCTGTATTATTACCTGTTTCAATTGCAGCATAACAATTTTTAATTGGAACAATTTTCTTTGTAGGGAAAGTCTGCATTATATGAAATGAAGCTGTCTTTGCTTTTTTCTTTTTAAAAAAGATAATATTGAAATATCGTTAGCACCTGATAAATGAATAAAGAGCTTTTGAGAAAAGTGCAATTTCAATTTTGATATTTCATCAGCGGTAATTTTTATTTGGTTATCCGGGACTGAAAGAATAATAATTTCAGCACAATCAATTAAGCCAGAAATACAATTGGCGTAAGTTTTAATTTTAAATTTCTTAGAAAAGCTTTTTGAGGAAAATAAATTCTTACTAATTATAAAGTCAATTTTATAACCGGCTTTAATTAAAGCATCCGCAATAGAATATGCTGCTTTCCCTGCTCCAATAAATGCTATCTTACTTTTTTTAGAAAACAATCAATCTCCGTAAATAACAGCAGAAAGATAGCCAACCACCTGCGTGTCATCATTTGTTGTATCACCTGAATCACTTCTATCCAGCACTTTGGACTTCAATTTATTTTTTAATGATGCAGTTTTCAAAACCGAAACCATTGGACCGCCGCCGCAGGCTTCACAATTTTTACTATGCAAGTCTGACTGAAGCTTATTAAAATCAAAATCAGTTATTCGCTGTGCAATTATAGAATCCAGTTTGTCGGCTTCAAATTTCGGATAGTAGTGAGAAAGGTCCGAGCTGGCGATAACAACAGTGTTCCCTTCAATAACAGTAGATAGTTTTGATGCGAGTTCATCAATAAACATTTCACCCTGATCTCCCATAACAATGGGAACAAACTTGAATTCTCCCAAAACCATTTGAAGGAATGGAAGCTGTACCTCAATTGCATGTTCACTTCTGTGTCCATCTAATCCACTGTAAATAGTTTTACTTTCGTTTATAATTTTCTCTCTTAATTCCTTATCAATTTCAACAAAGCCGAGGGGGGTTTGATAACCGTCTCCTTCATAAATACAAATGCCAGGGAAATACTCACGGTGACTTGGAGAAATAATTATTACTGTTTTTATATTCTTCCCCTTTAGTTGATTAAAAGCATAGGCGGCTGTTTTACCAGAATAAATATAACCGGCATGCGGAACAATTAATCCAAAAACATTTTCAATTTTGCTTTCCGGCTGTGTAATATCCAGCATATTAGCAATTAAGTTTTTTAATTCTTTTGGGACAGCAGGATAAAACATTCCTGCTACGGAAGGTGTTCTAAATTTGTTCATAATTTCTCTCGCTCTTTTCAATATTCAGAAAATACAGTAGCAGTGAAAGTATTGATATTAACTTTTTCAGTTCTCCATAAGTCTCTTTTCAAACCGGCTTTCTCACATAAAGCGGATAAAAATTCTTCAACAGTAAAATAATGTTCAATTGCAACTTGGGGAAGAAGCAGCGAACGGTAATTTTCGTATTCCAAAATTAATCCATGAGTGCCAATTTCAATTTCACTATATTCTTTGATCGGAACCGGTTCTGAAAGGACTGAAATTTCAATTGAGATTTCTTTTATCTCATTTTCAGAAACCGGGAAGAATCGGGGATCGTGTGCAGCAGCTTGAACAGCAGCATTACAAACAGTATCAAACACTGATGTTTTTGAAATTATATAACCGATGCATCCGCGTAATTGTCCCGAATATTTTAAAGTAACAAAAGCCCCGGCATTAATTTTTAAGTTTGGGAATTGGGAATAATCAGGAATCGGTGGAGGAATTTTTTTGTATAAAGCTGTTATCGAATCACGGGCAGCTGTCAGCAGCACTTCTTTATCTTTTTCAGTCAGTTCCATGTTTTTATTTTAAATTATTATCAATTCATGTCTGAATACTGCAAACCAAAAGCTTAATCTTTTCAATCAATAAAAATATTAAATTATCTTTTATGAAAAATGCGTCCGGAATGAAAACAGAAGTACTTTCATCAAGCACCTCTTTAAAAATAATTTTTTTTCGTTCAATATCAACTACGTAAAACACATTTTTTAGCTGCCCATCCGATTTAACCGAATGACAATTAAAAAATAAAATCCCTTGCAGTTCTACAATATCAATATTTCCTGTTATAACATTAGTAATTTTAAATTCATTTATAAATTCAGCGGCTTTAGGAGAGTTTTCATTCGGATTAAATGGCTCCGGGAAATTATAACTTTCGTAATCTTTATTTGATGAAATACTGATATTCTCTTAAAGCATTTAATGTCAGAAGCATCATTTCCTATTTCTTCTATTATTTCACCGCTGCTAATGTTAAGTGAAAAATATAATCTATCTTCGAATCTTTGTTTGTAAACAAATATATTCTGGTCATGAACAAATAAAAAAGTTAAGTCTTCATTTTGCCAGATAACTTTTTGAGAATTTATATCAAATGCAATTATAGAAGAATGCCCAGGCATATCAGGCTTAGCAAATTTGTGGAAGATAATTATGTCTTCAAAAATAGTTTCTATTCCTATCCAGAACTTTTCTTCAAGCTGAAGATTTGCAAATATTTTTTTGCCCGAATTTATCTCAAGACAATTGAAAAATACTTCTTTGTTTTGTGTATCTCTATCTTCAATAATTAGTTTACCTGTTGAAGTTGGAAGCAGTCTCCAAATTTGTCTATTGTTTGTATAGGAATATTTTTTTTTGATTTTCATTGAATAATATAATTAATGACCAATTATATAATGGTCATATTTGAATAAGAAAACTATATGTTAAAAATATATTTATGTCATCCCTTCGGGATTTTTAAATATTCTTGTATCCTTATTTTATAATAATTCCACACCTATGGCGTTTATTTGTTGAGAATCTGTCATTATTTATTAAGCCCGAATGGCTGATATTATTATAGCCAAATTACAATAGCAGATTATCTTTAACCCAGAATGGATAAAATCATATTTTTCAACTCCAAGTTATTTTAACAACATATTTTATTCGATCGGTTTAAACCTCGCTGTAAAATGCCTAAGCATTGGTGCTTGATATGTTAATTCATATCCTTTCAATTTTTTCCGATTGTTAAAAACGTCAAGTATAATTTCTGAAACATAATCAATATGACTCTGAGTATAAACTCTTCTCGGAATTGCTAATCGAACAAGTTCCATTGGTGGGGGAATTAATTTTCCATTTGAATCATATTTACCAAACATTACACTTCCAATTTCAACTCCTCTTATACCGCCTTCAATATAAAGCTCACAGACAATTGATTGCCCGGGAAATTGTTCCTGGGGAATATTAGGAAGAAATCTTTTTGCATCTATATAAATTGCATGCCCTCCAGGCGGTTCTATAATCGGCACTCCAGCAGCAACAAGTTTTTCACCAAGATATTCAACGCTTCTTATTCTGTATTCAAGATAATGTTCATCTAATACTTCTTCCAAGCCTTGAGCAACTGCTTCTAAATCTCTTCCGGCTAAACCGCCGTAAGTTGGAAATCCTTCTGTAACAATTAATAAATTACGGCATTGCAACGCAAGTTCCTCATCATTTAAAGCAAGGAACCCGCCAATATTTGCAAGTCCATCTTTCTTTGCGCTCATGGTTGCTCCGTCTGCATAGGAAAACATTTCCTGTGCAATTTCCAGAATTGATTTATTTTCATAGCCTTTTTCTCTTTTCTTAATAAAGTATGCATTTTCTGCAAAACGGCAGGCATCGAGGAAAAATGGTATTCCATATTTTTTACAAACTTCTTTTGTCTCACGAATATTCTGCATTGAAACCGGTTGTCCTCCGCCCGAATTATTTGTAACGGTAATCATTACTAACGGGATATTCTCTCTGCCTTTTTCTTTAATAAACGCTTCCAGCTTTTCAACATCCATGTTGCCTTTAAAGTCTGCTCTAATTTCAGGATGCTTGCCCGTTTCATTTAGAAGATCATTAGCTTCTGCACCTGTAAATTCAATGTTTGCGCGAGTGGTATCAAAGTGTGTATTGTTTGGGAAATATTTCCCTTTCCCTCCTACAATAAAAAATATTATTTTTTCTGCAGCTCTTCCCTGGTGCGTTGGAATTATATATTTCATCCCGGTAATCTTTTGCACTTCTTCTTCAAAGCGGTAAAAGCTTTTTGAACCTGCGTAGGATTCATCACCCTCCATTATTCCCGCCCATTGTTTTGCACTCATTGCTGAAGTTCCGCTGTCTGTAAGCAAATCAATCAAAACATCATCAGCGTGAATTAGAAATGGGTTGTACCCTGCTTTAGTTAATATTTTTTCCCTTTCTTCTTTACTAGTGAAACGAATCGGTTCAACCGATTTTATTTTGAATGGTTCAATAATAGTTTTCATTTTAAATTCCCGATTTTTAATATTCAATCTAATTTTGATATGTGGTAATTACAAACCCAATTTCTCAAAGAAATTGGGTTTGTAAAAAAATATGAATAACACTTGCAGCTAATTTAAGAAACCTTCAAACTCTTTGCTCAAATTGTTTTTAATCAAAATTTACTTTTTTTGTTGCCTTTTTATAAAAGTAGAATTAGTTTTTGTGAAGCACATTTCATTTAATTTAAGAAGGGAGTTATAATGGATAACTTTGATACTACTGATCAAAATTCAAATAATGCATCAGACGAACCGGAAGAACCGGTTGAAGCTGAGTTAAGCCATACGGATAAACTTGTCGGAGTAATTTCCGAACCTGGTGTAACGTTTGAAAAAACTTCTAAATTTCCTACAAAGACAATAGATTGGCTTTTACCATTGGTTTTGTTAATTGTATTATCTATAGCATCTCAATTTATTTTATTTAGCAATTCAGAAATAAAATATCAATTTGCTCAAAAACAAGGTGAAGCTGTACAGAAAGCTGTTACTGAAGGTAAAATAACTCAAGAACAAGCTGATAAGCAGATGCAATTTATGTCCGGCCCGATGATGCGAATTATTAGTTCTGTTTCAACATTAATATTTATACCTATTGTATTTTTTATCATTTCATTTGTACTCTATATGCTAGTGAAATTTGGTTTGAAAGGAGAAGGGACATATTCATCCGTACTTGCAGCTTACGGATTAAGCCAATATATTTTGATGATTCATGTTATTCTTGCAACTGTAGCTGGGATGATTATGGGAAAATTATTACAGGATGTAAGCGTTACTTCATTACTGGGAATGGAGAAATCCTCAATAGGCGGCTGGCTTCTTTCTTTTATTGATGTACTTTCAATTTGGTTCTTTGCTGTGTTAAGCATAGGATTGGCAAAAATGTTTAAAGCAACTTCAACAATGAAATATTTTATTATGGTTTTTGGACTTTGGTTTGTCTGGAAATTACTGGTATTCAGCCTGCAAGGATCAATTCCTTTTTTGAAGAATTTTTAACATAAAATTTTAATTCTTTTAATACATAATTTTCTTAAAAGCTCATCATAGGTGATGAGCTTTTTTTGCAGATATTTTATTACAAACTTGAACATTTGTTAAGTAAACTTAATATTCCAAATCACAAAACTAAATTGTCGGATTTCTAATTCTTGAGTTTTAAAATTTACTTTTCTATGTTTTCAGACAGACATTCAAATTAAATAAAAAAATTTAGTTCACACTTTTCAAATAATTATTTAACCATTCTGAGGGAGCTATCATGAAAAATATTTTATTTCTTACCGGCGACTTTGCCGAAGATTATGAAACTATGGTCCCTTTCCAAATGTTAGTTATGGTTGGGCATAATGTACATGCTGTTTGTCCGGACAAAAAGAAAGGCGATACAGTAAAAACCGCCATTCATGATTTTGAAGGCGATCAAACTTATTCTGAAAAACCAGGACATAATTTTCAGCTCAACTATTCTTTCGCAGATGTAAAGCCTGAAAATTATGACGCTCTTGTAATTGCAGGCGGAAGAGCACCTGAATATTTACGTCTTAATAAAAAATTATTAGAGATTGTTAAACATTTCTTTGATAAAAATAAACCTGTTGCAGCTATTTGTCACGGTCCGCAAATTTTATCCGCAGCCGGAGTTTTAAAAGGAAGAAAACTAACAGCTTATCCAGCAGTCGGACCGGAAGTTACTGTTGCCGGAGGAGACTACCAAAATGTAAGCGTTGACGATGTAGTTGTTGACGGCAATTTAGTTACTTCACCAGCATGGCCTGCTCATCCAAAATTTATTGGTGCCTTTTTAAAAGTTTTAGGAACGAAAATAACTTTATAATAACTTTAAATATACACTTGCATACAAGTGAGGTTCACCTCTAAGGTGAGCCTCACTTTGATAATTTCTTGAATTTTACATCCATTGACAATTCATTTTCTGCAAAGTAATTTAATTCCCATCTTTTTCCGGCTTCATTTTATTCTTTTAATTAGTATATACAAATAGTTTTAATGTTTTTTGAAATCTGTTTTTAAAATTCATTTTTTCTTTGTGCCTCCTTATCCTTTATGAATTAAACTTGAAAAAAAATTTTTAGGTTCGTTTATATTTAACATATTAAGATAACTTATTTCATCGGAGGACGTATGAGTAGAAGACAGCCAACCTTCGGGACATTTAACCAGGGAGTAATTCCAAAAATTGCATGCTTTAATCAAGCCACGGTTCCGCTTGGTGTTAATCTGGATAAATTAATTTCTGCAATGCAAACTTATATTGATAAGTATATCGCACCAGTTTGGGGAACTCCTGCTACCTTAGTGAAAACAACCGGCTTCAAAAAAGGAATGTGGGCAATGGTTTTTTTAGATAATGCAGACCAGCCAGGTGCATTAGCTTATCATGATCTCACACCAGATGGATTTCCATTGTCAAAAATATTTGTTAAAACCACACTTGATAATAATGATTTAGTAAGTGTGTCTGCTTCTCATGAACTTGTTGAAATGCTGGTTGACCCCGCAATTAATATGATGACAACCGGACCAGATGCTAAAACAATGTACGCTTATGAAAGTGCAGATCCGGTTGAAGCATTAAGTTTTAAAGTAAATAAAATTCCAATGAGTGATTTTGTTTATCCGGCATACTTTGAAATATTTAGAAAAGCTGGTTCGGTTAAATTCGATCATATGCATAAGGTAAAAAAACCTTTTGAAATTCTTACTGGTGGTTACCAAATTACTTTTAAAAATGGAAAATGGAACCAAGTGTTTGGCTCTAAAGAAAAGAAAAAAAGTTTTGCAAAAGAAGATCGGCGAGGGCATAGAAGTGAAACCAGAGAAACCGGGAAATTAAAAGGAACTTCATCTTCGGCAGTTCGAAAAATTGTTAGACATGTATCAAGATGATTTTTTTTTAATTGTTTAATAAATAAATTTTGGGGGATAATAGATGTAATTTGTTTATTATCCTCTTCATATATTAATTACATATAACTTTGTAAAGGATCATAAAATTTATTTAAAAACCTTCACAGCTTTCATTAATTTTTTTTAATGAAAAGATAACTTTAAATTTTTTTATTGCTTACGGAACTTTCTTAATTTCGTGTCGTCAAAATCATTTAATAAACTTAAAAAAAATTCTTCAATACATTTTGGGATTTTTAATTTTATGAACATCTCTGTTGAGAATCTTACAAAACAGTACGGCCCGCAAAAAGCAATTGACACCATTTCATTTCAAGTAAAAACCGGAGAGATATTAGGCTTTCTCGGTCCTAATGGTGCAGGCAAAACAACAACAATGAAAATACTTACCTGCTTTATGGCTCCAACTGAAGGTGATGTAAAAGTTGGCGAATATTCTATCCATGATCATCAAGATGAAATAAAATCAAAGATTGGATATTTGCCGGAAAATAATCCCCTTTATCTTGATATGCCGGTTCTTGAATATCTTTCATTCACTGCAAACTTGCAGGGAGTGCCAAAAGAAAATATTGAAAGCAGAATTGGAGAAATGGTTCATGTTTGCGGATTAAATGTTGAGAAGCATAAAAAAATTGGTGAGCTTTCCAAAGGCTACAGGCAGCGTGTCGGGCTTGCTCAAGCAATGATTCATGATCCTGAAATATTGATTTTCGATGAACCTACAACCGGACTCGATCCAAACCAAATTATTGAAATCAGAAAATTAATCCGAGAAATCGGAAGACAAAAAACTGTAATATTAAGTACTCACATACTACCCGAAGTGGAAGCCATCTGTGATAGAATTTTAATTATTAATAATGGAAAAATTGTTGCGGATGGCACTGCTGAAACACTAAGAAAGCAGGCGCAAGGCGAAGAAATACTTCGAATAAAAATTGAAGATGAAACAAACAAGGATTTATTATTTGACGGCTTAAAATCTATCCAGTCAGTTTCAATGGTTGATCCGATTGCCGATATGCAAAGCACTTTTTTGGTTCAAAGTAAAAATGGATTGTCTTCCAAAAGAGAAATCTTTCAATTGTGTGTACAAAAGAATTGGATATTAACAGAAATGACACCAATTGAAACCAAACTTGAAGATATATTTAGAGAATTGACTACTTAAAATTTGTCATCCCGAACTTGTTTCGGGATCTTTAATAGTAACACGGAAGATGCTGAAATAAATTCAGCATGAGTTTTAATAAACATAAAAATAATACAATGAGAAAAACCTGGGTAATAGCACTTAAAGAATTAAGACAATTTTTCGATTCATTAACCGCTTACATTTTAATAGTAGTGTTTTTAGGTATAAGCGGATTTTTCACCTGGATTTCCGGTTCTGATATTTTCTTTATCGGGCAGGCAACTTTGCAGCCTTTCTTTTCTGTTGCTTACTGGACTTTATTCTTTTTCATTCCAGCTTTAACAATGAGAATGATTGCCGAAGAAAATAAATCCGGAACCATCGAACTGCTGCTGACAAAATCAGTATCCGATTGGGAAGTTGTTATGGGTAAATTTTTAGCGTGCTTAATTTTAATTGGCATTGCTTTATTTCTTACTCTTCCCTATTTCATAACCGTATCTTCGATCGGCAACATAGATGCTGGCGCTGTCATTTGCGGTTATCTTGGATTAATGCTGATGAGCATGGTTTATATAAGCATTGGATTATTTGCAAGCAGCATTACCAGCAACCAGATTGTTGCTTTTCTAGTTTCACTTTTTATCGGAGTTTTCTTCTTAATTATTTTTAACGTTTTGTCCGCAGATTTCACCGGACTAATCGGAGAAATTTTAGATTACTTGAATTTACAAACTCACTTCGAATCAATCTCCAGAGGCGTTATTGATTCAAAAGATTTAATTTACTTCCTCAGCATAACAGTATTCGGATTAATACTTGCTGAGACTATGTTATCAAAAAGAAATATTGTTGATTAAATATGTTAACAAAACAAAAAGTACTAACATCACTCTTACTAATTTTTGGTATAATAATTCTTATTAACTTTTTTGCTAATCGCTTTTTTACACGGCTTGATTTTACTGAAGATCACGAATACACTTTAAGCGACGCAACAAAAAGTATATTAAAGGATTTAGACGGTCCTGTAACTGTCAGCGCATATTTTTCTGAAGACCTTCCTCCGGACGTGGCAAAGGTTAAAAAAGATTTAAAGGATATGCTTATTGAATATGACAATGCTTCAGGCGGAAAAATTGTCTATCAATTTATAAATCCCAATAAAGATCAGCAGACAGAAATGGAAGCTCAGCAGGCCGGTATTCAGCCGATTATGATTAACGTTCGTGAACGCGATCAGATGAAACAGCAAAGAGCTTATCTTGGCGCAGTGCTTCAATATGGAAGTAAAAAAGAAACTATCCCGTTTATTCAGCCTGGTTCTGCGATGGAATTTGCGCTTTCATCTAACATTAAAAAGCTGGTAGTAAAGCAAAAACCAAAAGTTGCTTTCTTACAGGGCAACGGAGAACCTCCGCTTTCAGATCTGCAGCAATTAAATCAGCAGCTTTCAATTCTTTATGATGTAGAAACTGTGAAGTTAACTGATACAACCCAAATACCAAGCTCTTACAAAACACTTGTGGTAATTGCCCCGGCAGATACTGTTAAACCCCAATACTTCAAACAGCTCGATGATTTTCTTGCTAACGGCGGAAGAATTTTAGTAGCTCTCAATCGTGTAAAAGGTAATTTACAAAATGCGTCTGGTTCAAGTGTCAGCACAGGATTTGAGAACTGGCTTAATAAAAAAGGGATTGATGTTGAAGATGAATTTTTAATTGATGCAAATGCAGGCAACGTGATGGTACGTCAGCAAAATGGAATGTTTGTAATGAATACACCGGTTAAATTTCCTTACCTTCCTATCATTACAAAATTTGCAGATCATCCAATAACCAAAGGAATTGAATCGGTCATGTTCCCATTTGTCAGCCCGATTAAAATTACTTCCAAAGATTCTTCAATTCATGTTGTTAATCTTGCCGTTACTTCGGATAAAGCCGGGTTGGAAAAACCGCCGGTTTATTTCAATGTAACAAAAGAATGGAAGCGAAGTGATTTCCCGGTTTCATCATTACCGGTTGCAGTTGCTGTAGACGGAAAACTAGCAAACAATACTTATTCTAAAATGGTTGTGTTTGGCGACGGTGATTTTGCAACTAACGGAAGCGGGCAAAGTGCTCAAAGGCTTCAGGCAGACAATGTTAACTTGATGGCAAATGCAATTGACTGGCTTTCGGATGATACCGGCTTAATTGAATTAAGAACAAAAGGTATTAGCTCCAGGCCGATTGATCCAAACCTTGAGCAAGGCACAAAAACATTTTTAAAATATTTGAATTTCTTACTTCCGATATTACTTATTATCGCATTCGGAATTATACGTTTTCAATATAGAAGGAAACTTAAAAACAAGTGGATGACAACAGATTATGTTTAAGAATATTTCTTCCAGAACACTTACAATTACTTTCGTAGTTCTTTTAGCATTGGCAGCTTTTTATGTTTACTATGATTCTTCACATGAAGAAAGAACTTTCAAAAAAAATATAGTAGATATTGATACTGTAAAAGTAACTGCCATTTCAATTTATCCAAAAGCAAATAATCATAAAGAAGTCAGATTATTTAAAGAGGGAAAAGACTGGCAGGTGCAGCTTGATAATAATAAATCGGTTCCTGCCCAGCAATCCAAGATTAAAAATTTATTAAACCAGCTTGTAGAAATTAAATCGATTGGAGTTGCCGCACAGAACGAAAACAAATGGCATGAATTCCAGGTTGATACTATGGGAACAAATGTAAAAGTTTTTGAAGGGAATAATAATACTCTTGATATAACTTTCGGCAAATTTAATTATGAACAGCAAACACGATCGATGTCTACTGCAGTACGTATTAAAGGTGATGATAATGTTTATGAAGTTAACGGATTTTTAGAATTTTCATTTAACCAAAAACCGGATGCATTTAGAAATAATTTTATAGTAAATGATGACATGTCTCATTGGAACAAGCTTACGTTCACTTATGCCGACAGCTCTTTCCAATTAGTAAAAGACACTTCAAATCATTGGACAATAAATAATGTTCGAACTGATTCGGCAAAGACTGTTAGCTTCCTAAGATCATTATCTCATATAACCGGAAGTGATTTTATTGATGACCCCGATCAATCACTTTTAAATAAATCAAATTACACTTTGACCATTCAGTCCACAGGTTTTGGAGCAATTGATGTTTCCGGTTTTGGCACTCCATCAACTGATCCCAAAAGCCCCACAAAATTTATTATTCATTCATCTCAAAATAATGAATCATACTTTAATGGAAACACTGGTAAATTGTGGGAAAGGGTTTTCGCAAGCAAGAAGCAATTCTTCAAAACTAAGACTAAAAAATAATCTAAAAATTTAAAGTGAGGCTCATTCCGATTAAATCGGGTTGAGCCATACTGGGATGATTATCCTTCCAAAATATTTCAAAATTAGTAACAATTGTCTATTGACAACTAAATTTTTGGTTCATATTTTCCCATCAGATTTGAACTTCACTCCACACTGCTAAAACTTTCTTTAATTCTGAAACCGAACTTGGGTTTCTTTTTTCAATTTGGAAGTTTCAATTCAATATCTTGAACAAGAGGAATAGTAATAAATATTCAGACATTGCGTGATTTGTAATTTGCGTAGTTGTATATAATTTATAATTGTAAAATGAATTACGGAGGGATAAATGAAAAGAATAAATTCAATTTTAATTATGTTTTTATTCTTTTATCAGTTTAGTTTTTGTGTTAAAATATTTTCACAAAATAGAGATGACCCTTATGTTTCAAACGAATATTTGATTCAAGAATATAAGGAAAAGAATTACCGTTCTGATTGGAAATTAAAATTTTCAACTAATGAAGATCTTACAAATTTTAAAAAACTTAGAGAATATTTGCAGCAAAAGAAAGATATTCTTCAAAAATTGCAGACTGAACTCTATTCATATCAGTACAATTCTAATAATTTACGGGTGATCGATAACTATATAACCAGGTATGAAAAAAGAATTGCAAGTGCGAAAGGAAATGAATTAATACTGGTTGATATTTATGTAACAGACCCCCCTTTAAATTATTATGCATCTTACACACCTGCTGATATTAAAAATTATATTTTACCCGAGCTTAAAAACGCCAAAGAAACAGCAGCAATACAAGATTCGTCAATAAACGTTCAGAGAACTAAATTAAACAATAATATTGAATTAATTAAAACAGACATAGCAAATTGCGAATCACAAATCGATAATGCTTTAGCTCCTGAATATCATCAGCAAACATTTAGAACCGAGATAAGCATAACTTTTGCTGTACTAATTGGAATACTTTTAGTCGCCTTTTTTTGGCTTATTCATAAAAAGTCGGATCATAATATTACTGCAGAAATGTTAAGCGGAAACGGTTTACAGTTCATTACTTTATTTGTGTTAATCATTTCCATTACTTTGTTCGGAATATTAAATATACTGGAAGGCAGAGAGCTATCAGCTATTTTGGCAGGAATATCCGGTTATATATTGGGTAGAGGCGTTAATAAAACTAAGGATGATGATACTGAAAAAGCGATTAAATGATATTAGTAAAATTAGTAAAATGAGGTTCATCTTGGAGGCCTCACTTTTCTTAAAAATAAATTCTCCAACTAAATATTTTTCTTGACTATCAAAAATCCGAATTGTATTTTCATTACACTTTTGCTCTCCTCTTTTACTGTCTTGATTCAGATTTTATTTCTAAGTTCACTGTATTTGATAGAATATTAAATTGAATTTATTATTTATTTAGAAAGTCGTTTCAGCTCATATCTTTAGTTCGATAGTTTTCACTGCTAAAAAACATTATTAAAATAATTTAACTTAAACCCTTAAAAGGTACACTATGAGTCCATTTGTAAAATTACTTATAGTTTTTGTC
This sequence comes from uncultured Ignavibacteriales bacterium, assembly GCA_963746735.1. Lineage (GTDB taxonomy): Bacteria > Bacteroidota > Ignavibacteria > Ignavibacteriales > Ignavibacteriaceae > CAVSWT01. Next base: position 158,553 of record CAVVCO010000026.1, on the reverse strand, counting down.
GTGCTATTAGTAATTATTTTCTATCTGGATAGAAAATATGATATGCTAAAAGATATTAATACTACTGGCCGCAAAACTTATAGTCTTTCACGAGTTCAGATGACATGGTGGACGGTTATTGTCCTTGCATGCATGATAACAATTATGACTTTGGGTAGAGGAATTCCTACATTAGATTCTTCAACATTAATATTGCTTGGGATAAGTTCAGGAACGATTGCCGCAGCACGTGTTATAGATATATCCAATAATTCTAAATCCGAAAAATCAACTGGACAAAATGACGGCAGTTTTAATCTTATCCTTGATTTACTTTCTGATACTCAGGGGGTTAGTATTCCCCGCTTTCAAGCACTTGCCTTTAATGTAGTTTTCGGATTATACATTGTAATTTCTGTTATTCATAATATGGGAGATACCAATATAGATATAAGCAAAATAATTCCGGTAATTGGAGATAATAATCTTATACTACTCGGAATAAGTTCCGGGGTTTATACCACTTTAAAAGTTGCGGAGAATAAAACTAAGACTTCTGTTACTGATAATAATACTACAACAGATGCTGGAGGAAATTAAATTATACTTTGCGGATCAACATCATAAAAAAGTTTCACATCTCTGTATCGTGACTTACGGTTAAATTCAATCCATGAATTTAAGATTGCTTTTCTTAAAACTCCTCCGCCTTTATCAGCTTCTTTTGTACTTTTAACTAAAATATGAAACCGGTAATTTCCTTTTAGCTTGGCAATTAACGCTGTGGTTGGAGTAGAAATATTTATCCATTTTTTATATGCCCTAAGCTCATTATAAAAATCAGTTATTGCTCCGCGAGCTTTTTGTTCGTTTGTATCTTTAGCTTCAATCAATGCAATATGAGTGAAAGGAGGATAGCCCATTTTTTCTCTATCTATTATTTCTTTGCTATAAAATCCTTTATAGTCATTTTGTAAAACTTTCTGCAAAGCAAAGTGTTTTTCATTTTGCGTTTGAATCACTACTTCCCCTTTTATGTTGCTTCTGCCCGCCCTTCCGGAAACTTGCGTAAGCAGTTGAAATGTTCTTTCATCTGCACGGAAATCCGGCAGCCACAAAGTTGTTTCTGCAGAAATTACTCCCACTAAAGTAACACGTGAAAAATCCAATCCCTTTGAAACCATTTGTGTACCGACTAAAATATCAATATCGCCTTTTGCAAATTCAGTTAGAATTTTGCTTAAAGAAGATTTGCGAGAAATAGAATCCGAATCAATTCGCTTGATCGACGCCTTGGGAAAATAAAACTCAAGTTCATCTTCCACTCTTTCTGTTCCCATTCCAAAATATTTAATAGATAGCGAACCACAATGTGTACATGCTTTTGGGACTTCTCTAATCAATCCGCAGTAATGGCATTGCAAAATATTTTTGTTTATATGATAAACCATAGAGACAGAACAATTTTCACAAGTTTCAATTTCGTTGCAGTCATCACAATAAAGCTGTGTTGAAAATCCTCTTCTGTTTTGAAGAATAATTACTCCTTCATGTTTTCTTAAGTCTGTCTTCAATTTTATCAAGCAAGACTTTTGAGAAAACATTTTCCATCCGTTTCTTTTTTTTCTCGACAGCGACATTAACTAGTTCAATAATAGGAAGCTGCGCGTTGTCAATTCTCTCTGGCAGTTCCAGTAATTTATATTTTTCATTCTTTGCATTATACATGCTTTCTATTGAAGGCGTAGCTGAACCAAGCAATACAGGACAATCATGATTTAATCCTAAAATAATTGCGGCATCTCTTGCATTATATTTGGGAACATTATCAGTTTGTTTATAGCTTGCGTCATGCTCTTCATCAACTACTATTATTCCAATATTTTTTAAAGGGGCAAACAAAGCAGAACGCGCGCCTATTACAACTTTATATTTTCCGCTTAAAATTTTTCTCCACGAATCATATCGCTCGCCGATTGACATACGGCTGTGCAACACTGTAACTGTTTCGCCAAAATTATTTATAAGTCGTGATGTTATTTGTGGTGTTAAAGATATTTCCGGAACAAGCAGTAATGCAGATTGATTTTGCTGATAAAACTTTTTTTACCATTTCTATGTAAACTTGCGTTTTCCCGCTCCCCGTTACTCCATGCAATAAAAAGGTTTGAAACTTCTTTGCAGTTAAAAATTCTTCCACCTCACTAATTGCTTTTTTTTGATCCTTTGAAAGATTAAACTCAATATGTTCTTCAGAAAAACTTTCAGAAAATCTTCTTTCAACTTCTTTTTCAAATAGTAGTAACTCATTCCCTTTTCTTCTAAGGATTGAATAGAAGATTGGGATGCGCCAGTTTTCTTCAAAAGGTCAGACTGCTTAACATTTTTTTTCCTTTTAGAAATCAACTCCAGAAGAATGCTTACTTGTTTGGGCGATCTCGATTCGATTTCAGGAATAAATTCATAAACTTCCGACACAGGCTTAGCAAGTTTTACATATTTTGCTTTTTTAATTCTTACTTTAGCATCGCCAATTTCATTAAGTGTAACTAAAGCACCTTCTTTTTCAAGGCTTCGAACCACTGAATAAATATTTTTCTTCTTAACAGATTTTTGAAGATATGAAAAACTTATTTCGTCCTTTTCCGATAAGACTTTCAAGATTTTAGAACGAAGAGTCTTTTTATCCTTTTCATTTTGCAAAAGTTTTTCAACAATTTTATAATCAACAATCAGCTTTCTTTTAGATTCAACATCAGTTCCGTATGGCACTCCAAGTTTTAATGCCTCTCCAAGTGATGATAAATAATAGTCCGAAATCCATTTATAAAATTTTAATGAACTTTCTGTAAAAATCGGTTTGTCGTCTAATATATCATAGATTGGTTTTATTTCTTCTTTAACATCTGTTTTATCGGAAACATTAATTATGAACCCGGTAAGAGTTCTTTTACCGAATGGAACAACGGCACGAACACCAGCACTGCATCTTTTTCAAATTCTTTTGGAACAGAATAAGTGAATGAATTTCTAAACGGAAGAGGAAAAACAATTTCGGCAAACATTTATTTAAATTTATTTTATCTAAAGATGGAATATAATTTTAAACTACAGCAGGCTCAAGTAAGGTTAATGTTTGAGCGAGAGAATCAAACTCAGCATTTACTCCAAATGGCAGAGTAAATTTGTTTGTTATATGACCAAACGACATCCCGTAAGCAGTCGGCAAATTAAGCTTAGATAGTCTATCAAATAACACTTCTTCTAAACTAAATGAAGAACTAATACCGGATTTTCTTGGATTTGGATTTGAGTCCTCAAATACTCCGAGCATTATTCCCTTTAGCATTTTTAAATTTTCCAGCTTCAATCATTTGAGTAAGCATTCTATCTACTCTATAAGGCTGCTCACCTACTTCTTCTAAAAAAACTATTTTGTTTTCGCTGTCTATATCGTATTGTGTTCCAATCAATGATACTACAATCGAGAGATTGCCGCCTATCAATTGGCCTGAAGATTTTCCGCTTCTAATGGTAAAAGGGAAATACTCTTCACCATCCTTATTTTTATCGTAATGAGGATTGTAAAAAGTAAGTGTTTGTTGAGGCTCCATTAAAACTCGTTTGAAGTAATCAACACTGTATTCATTAAAAGTCGATATCCCAACGGGACCATGAAAACAGACTAATCCAGTCTCCTTAAATATTCCATAGAGCAGCGCGGTAACATCACTATAACCGATTAAAACTTTAGGATTATTCTTTATCATTTCATAATCAAGCATTGGAAGAATTCTAGAACAACCCCAGCCGCCGCGTGCACAAACAATTCCGTCAACATCAGTCCTTTTGAACATTTCATTTACATCCGAAGCTCTTTGTTCATCTGTTCCGCCAAAGTAGCCGTATCTCGCCAAAATATTTTTAGTATATACGACTTTGAATCCTAATGTCTCTAAATTTTCAATCGATTCTTTTAATTCATCTTCATTTATAAAACTGCCAGGAGCAATTAGCCCAAGGGTGTCACCTTTTTTTAAACGCTTAGGTTTAATTATCTTGTCTGAAGTGGGAATTAAACTTGAAAAAGTTTTCCCGGAAAGTGTTGGAATTGCTAAAGCTGACAACGACATGGATTTTAAAAAATTTCTTCTGTGCATATATTTATAAAAATATTATTCAAAAAATGTAGAAACGCTTCGGTGAAGCGTCTTAAAATTAAACGCTATATTTTTTTCAATGATAAACTTTGATCAAACTACTAATTATTTAATTTTTACTGCTGATAATATTTATCTTCCTGCCATTTCAAATGATTATACTTAATATAATTTCTAATTTTGAGCAATGAATCTTCATCACGAATTATATGATCATGATATCTTGACTGCCATTGAAATTCTTTTAGTCCAATGCCTCTTATTTTTCTAGTACAATTACCTTTGAATTGATTTATTATACTTGAAAGTGAATTTGACTTCATATTTTTATTAGTATCATTTGAATACTTTTGTGCATTTATCACAATAATTGCATGAAAATGATTTGGCATTACTCGCCATTCATCTATCGATACATTATCCCTTATGTCAAAAGTTTTTAACCATTCATGTTTTAGTATTTTGCCAGCATCACTAAAATTAAAATCTTCGTTTTTAATCCATCCAAAAAAACATTTCATGTTTTTTGTACAGATTGTTATGAAATAATAACCTGAAGATGAGTAATCCCAATTCTTTAATCTTGCTGAATCAATTCTATATTTAGATATTTCACTTTCTAGCATTTCAGGCTAAGACGCTTCACCGAAGCGTCTCTACTTCGTCATATAATAAATGATCCAATGTTTCCCGGCTTCTAATGATTTTAAATTCATTTCCATCAACCATTACTTCCGGCGCACGCCTTCTTGCATTATAGTTTGATGCCATTGTCATTCCATAAGCTCCAGCAGACATGATTGCAAGATAATCTCCTTTTTTACTCTCAGAAATCTCTCTGTTCTTAGCAATAAAATCTCCAGTTTCACAAACCGGCCCGACGATGTCTGCATTTATATCTTTTTCATTGCCATCAGATTTAACCGGTTGAACATGATGATAAGCCCCATAAATACTTGGCCGCAATAGATCGGTCATTGCCGCATCAATCACAATAAAATTTTTATCATTATTATTTTTTGTATATAAAACTTCCGCTGCTAAAATACCGCCGTTTGCAGTTAAAGTTCTTCCTGGTTCAAAGAAAATATCACAATCAAGTTTTTTTAATATTGGAAGAATTGCCTTCGCATATTCTGAATATGAAAATGGTTTTTCATCATTATATTTAACTCCAATTCCTCCGCCGACATCAAAATGTTTAAGCTTAATTCCGGATGATTTTAATTCTAAATAAACCTGTGATAATTTTTCTACTCCTTCAGCTAATGGAGAAATAGAAGTTATCTGTGAACCGATATGCATATCAATTCCGGCAAATATCAGATTTTTATATTTACTTTGATTTTTAAAAATCCTCAATGCATTAGTAGAATTTATTCCAAACTTATTTTGTTTTAATCCGGTTGAAATGTACGGATGACTTTTGGCATCAACATCCGGATTTACTCTAATCGCAACTTCTGCTTTTTTGCCAATCTTACCTGCAATCTCATCAATTATTTCTACTTCTTCTTCAGATTCTGCTTTTATCATTAATATATTATTTTCTAATGCAAACTGAATCTCACGTGAAGTTTTTCCAACACCGCTCATTATCATTCTTTTGGGATCAACTCCGGCTTTTAGTGCACGATACATTTCACCTTCTGAGTTTACATCAATGCCTGCACCTAATTCATAGAAAGTTCTAATTACATTTAAATTAAAATTAGATTTTGAAGCATAAAAAATTGTATGAGGGATTTCCTTAAATGCTTCATTAAATTTATTAAAGCTATCGGTAAAATATTTCTTGCTATAAATATAAACCGGCGTGCCGGCAGCTTTAGCAATTTCTTCAATGGAAACATTTTCACAATGAAGTTTATTGTTTTTATATGTAAAATAATTTGATTCAAAATATTGCATGATGGGTATAAATTTCCTTTGTTTGAAAGTTCAAACTTAACAAAAAAGAGACAAACCCTTCAATTTGAATTCCCTTCTAATTTAGATAAATTTGTGATTCAATTTTTGAACTTTAACAAGAAAAATTTATGCGATATCCATTTGCTGAAATAGAAAAGAAATGGCAAAACCAGTGGGAAGAAAATAAAGTTTTTGAAACCGATCTTTCAAATTCAGGCAATAAATTATATCATTTAAATATGTTTATTTACCCTTCCGGGGCAAAATTACATATAGGACATTGGTATCACTATGGTCCATCAGATACCTGGGCAAGATATAAAAAATTAAAAGGCTTTAACGTTTTTGAACCGATGGGATATGATGCTTTCGGGCTGCCTGCAGAAAACTACGCGATAAAAACCGGGATTCATCCTTATGACAGCACCATTAAAAATATTGAAGACATTCGAGTTCAATTAAAGCACATGGGCTGTATGTATGACTGGGATGCTGAATTGATGACATGCGATCCCAAATACTACAAATGGAATCAGTGGCTGTTTCTTCAGCTTTATAAAAAAGGTTTGGCTTATAGAAAAAATGCTCCCGTTAATTGGTGTCCGAATGATCAAACTGTTTTAGCTAATGAACAGGTTTTGTCGGATGGAACTTGCGAAAGATGCGGTGCTGTTGTAATACAGAAAAATCTTACTCAATGGTTTTTTAAGATTACTGATTACGCTGAAGAATTATTATCCGGATTGGATACTATTAATTGGCCGGAAAAAACAAAATTGATGCAGAGAAACTGGATTGGTAAAAGTATCGGGGCAGAAGTTAATTTCAAAGTTGATGGACATAAAGAAGAAATAAAAATTTTTACTACACGTCCGGATACTTTATTTGGCGCAACTTATATGGTGCTCGCTCCAGAACATCCTTTAGTCGATGTTATAACAAAAGATGAATTTAAAAGTAAAATTGAAGAATACCGCGAATCAATTAAATCAATGTCGGAAATTGACAGAACTTCAACTGTAAAAGAAAAAACCGGAGTTAATACCGGGTCATTTGCAATCAATCCCGTTAACAATAAAAAAATTCCAATCTGGATTGCTGATTATGTTTTGACTACTTACGGAACAGGCGCTATAATGGCTGTTCCTGGACAGGATGAACGCGATTGGCAGTTTGCAGAAAAATTTAATCTTCCAATAATCAGAACAGTTCAGCCTCCGGATAATTTTGATGGCAAAGCTTTTGTTGAAGATGGACCTGCAATAAATAGTGAATTTCTTAATGGGCTTTATGTTCAAGAAGCCAAAGAAAAAATTATTAAATGGCTTGAAGAAAAAAACATTGGAACAAGCAAAATTAATTTTAGAATGAGAGATTGGTTAATTTCGCGTCAGCGTTATTGGGGAACACCCATTCCAATTATTCATTGCCCAATATGCGGAGAAGTTCCGGTTGATGAAAATGAATTGCCTGTTGAACTTCCCTATGATGTAGAATTTAAAAGAGATGGGATGTCTCCTTTAGTTTCAAATAAAAGTTTTATGAATGTTAAATGTCCAAAATGTGGAGAAGATGCTGAACGCGACCCCGATACTATGGATACCTTTGTTGATTCATCCTGGTATTATTTCCGTTATCTCGATCCGGATAAAAAGGATTCGGCAATAAATACAAGCCTGGCTGATAATTGGGTACCAGTAGATATGTATGTAGGAGGCGCTGAGCACGCTACAATGCATTTACTTTATGCAAGATTCATTCATAAATTTTTAAGAGATATCGGATTAACAAAATCAGATGAACCATTTAAAAATTTGATTCATCAAGGCACTATTACTAATCAAGGTACTAAGATGTCTAAATCAAAAGGTAATGTGGTTAATCCTGACGAGTTTACAGTTAATTATGGTTCGGATGTTTTCAGATTGTACTTGATGTTTATGGGCCCTTATGAGCTTGGCGGTGATTGGAGTGATAAAGGTATCTCAGGGACTGATAGATTTGTTCAACGCAGTTATGATTTGTTTGAAAGATTGTCTTCAAACATTAACGGCATTCAATCAAAAGATAAATATGAAATTGAGAAATTATCCGATGAAGAAAAATCCGTTTACAAAAAAGTAAATCAAACAATTCATAAGTATGAAGATGAAATTGTTAATTTCAGATTTAACACTACTATTGCATCTTTGATGGAATTGTTGAATGAACTGATTAAAAATTTGGAAAAATGTTCTGTTGAAATTCAAAGTTATACGTTAAGAAGATTTTCTGTTTTGCTGGCTCCTGTTGCGCCCCATCTTGGAGAAGAATGCTGGCAGTTAATTGGAAATAAAAACTCTTTATTTTCAAACCCAGTTTGGTTTGACGTTGATGAGAAAGCGTTAATTGAAGATGAAGTAAATATTGCTGTTCAAGTTAATGGAAAATTAAGATCAACAATTTCCGTTGCCAATAATAGTGAACAAGAAATAGTAAAAAGACTTGCTTTGGAAGATGAAAAAGTTGCCAAGCATATTGAAGGCAAACAAATTGTTAAAGAAATTTTTGTGAAAAATAAAATTTTCAATATTGTAGTTAAATAAGTCAAATAACAAAATTCAAAAGTCAAAAAATATATGCTCGATTTAAAATTTATTCGTGAAAATCCTGAGTTAGTAAAACAAGGCGTTGAAAATAAAAATGAAAAAAGCCGTGTTGATGAAGTGCTTAAGCTTGATGAAGAAAGAAGAAATTTAATTGTACAAGCAGATGAATTAAAATCTCAGCGAAATCAAGTTTCTTCAAAAATCCCGCAGATGAAAAAAGCCGGAGAAGATGTTTCTTCTGTGCTTGCAGAAATGAAAAGAGTTTCAGATCAGATTGCTGACCTCGATTCGCAGTTAAAAAATGTACAAGAAAATTTAGATGATATTTTGATGTACATTCCAAATATTCCTCATTCATCTGTCCCGGTTGGAAAATCAGCAGCCGATAATGTTGAAGTTCGTCAATGGCTGCCGGATGGATTTTCATTTAAGAGTGAAGAAAAAGTTTTAGATCATATTGAACTTGGTAAGAAATTAAAAATATTAGATTTTGAAAGAGGAGCAAAAATTTCCGGTTCCGGTTTTCCATTATATCTTGGAAAAGGCGCAACACTTGAAAGAGCATTAATCAATTTCATGCTTGATTATCATCTTCAAAATCATGGCTACAGTGAAGTGTTTCCTCCATTTTTAGTAAACCGCGATTCGATGAAAGGAACCGGGCAAATTCCCAAGATGGAAGAAGACATGTATGCCATAGAAAAAGACGGCCTGTTCCCTATTCCAACTGCGGAAGTTCCTATTACAAATATTTACAGAAACGATGTTTTAAATGAAAGCGATCTCCCGATAAAATATGTTGGCTACTCAGCTTGTTTCCGCAGAGAAGCCGGCTCTTACGGGAAAGAATCAAAAGGATTTTTAAGAGTTCACCAATTCAATAAAGTTGAAATGGTAAAATTTGTTAAACCTGAAAATTCTTTGAATGAATTGGAAGGATTAGTAAATGACGCTGAAGACATTTTAAAAGAATTGAAAATTCCCTATAGAATATTATTATTGTGTACCGGTGATTTAAGTTTCTCCGCAGCTAAATGTTATGATATTGAAACATGGTCGCCTGCTGAAGACAAGTGGCTTGAAGCCTCATCATGCAGTACTTTTGAAAATTTCCAGGCACGCAGGGCTAACATCAGATTCAGAAATGAAGAAACTAAAAAATTGGAATTCGTTCATACCCTAAATGGTTCTGGTTTGGCAACAAGCAGATTGATGGTTTCAATTCTTGAAAATTATCAAACACCGGAAGGAAAAATAATTGTTCCTAAAGCTCTTCAAAAATATACCGGTTTTGAGATAATAGATTAACACACTTTGGTTCTTTATATTTTTATTAATCATTCCAACTTTAATTTTTTAAATTGTAATATTGATATAGGTCAAATGAGTTTGAGTTAAGGGGAATTTATAAAATTTTTCTTTGTATTTTTTAAAACTTATTTATGAAAAACCTTTATACTCTAAAAAAATATTTTGTACGCTACAAATCGAAACTGTTCTTGGGCTTTTTGTTTATTCTCCTTTCAAATGCCGGAACATTATATATTCCTTTGGTAATTAAAGATGCGATAAATTCAATAGACAAAACTGTACAGCCCCATCAACTTATAAATTATGCATTAATAATAGTAGGTGCAGCGTTATTCGGCGGACTATTCCGCTTTCTTATTCGACAAACTATAATTGTAGTTTCACGCGAGATTGAATACGATTTGCGATATGATTTTTGGGATCACATTCAAAAACTTCCTTTGCGTTATTTCCAAAACAACTCAACCGGCAACATCATGGCTCATGCTACAAATGATGTTAATGCAGTGCGAATGTTTCTGGGCCCGGCAGTTATGTACTCAACCGATACAACTATTAGGTTGATTATTATTATAAGCATTCTTGTCTCTTTAAATTTTTCAATGACAGTCTACGCCTTAATCCCATTACCATTTTTATCATATTTGGTTTTTAAAGTTGGAAAATTAATTCATGAAAAATTCACGTTAATTCAAGAAAAATTTTCAGAAATGACAACTAAAGCCCAAGAGAATTTTTCAGGCATCCGTGTAATTAAATCATATGTCCGCGAGAAAAATGAGATAAAAGAATTCAATAAACTCAGTCAGGATTTTCTAAGCCGTAATATGGACATGGTTAAAATCCAGGCATTGTTTCAGCCGATTTTATTTTTAATTACCGGGTTCTCAATAATAATAGTTATTTGGGTTGGCGGTGGAAAAGTTATTGATGGAAGCATGGATCTCGGAGAAATAACTGCTTTCTTAGTTTATCTCGGGTATTTGATTTGGCCGATGATTGCACTAGGCTGGGTTGTAAATATCATTCAGCAAGCTGAAGCAAGCATGAAAAGATTAAATAAGATTTTGGATGAAGAGTTTGAAATTCAAGACAGCGAAAACACAAAAACAAATATTAAAACACTTAAAGGTGAAATTGAATTTAAAAATGTTTCATTCCGTTACTCCGAGAATCATCCCGAAGTTTTAAAAAATATTAATTTGAAAATGCCGGTTGGAACAACAACTGCAATTATGGCTTTTACCGGAGCCGGCAAAACAACAATGATTAATTTAATTCCACGATTATATGATGTTACTGAAGGTGAGCTTTTAATTGATGGACAAAATGTAAAAAATATTCCTTTAGAAGTTTTAAGGAAAAATATCGGAGTTGTTCAACAGGAATCGTTTCTATTTTCAGATACACTTTTAAACAATGTATCTTATGGACTTAGAGAAATTAGTAAGAATAAAGTTGTTGAAGCATCAAAGATTGCCCAATTTGATAAAGATGTTGAAACATTCACAAATGGCTATGATACGATAGTTGGTGAAAGAGGAATAACCCTCTCTGGCGGACAAAAACAAAGAGCATCATTAGCACGTGCACTTGCTATCGATCCTAAAATTTTAATTTTAGATGATTCATTCTCCGCTGTCGACACACACACTGAAGAAGATATTCTGCAGCAGCTAAAAGTTTTTATGCGGGATAGAACAAGCATAATTATTAGTCATAGAATTTCAACTGTTCAGAATGCAGATAAGATAATTGTATTATCAAATGGAAAAATTGCAGAAGAAGGAAAGCATGAAGAATTAGTAAAACTCGGCGGTATATATGCCGATATTCATTACAAGCAGTTACTCGAAAAGGAATTGGAAGAAATTTAGATATCATGAATAAAATGATCACAGCATTTTTTGAAGTAAATCAAAAAGAAAAAACTTATATCAAAAGAAAGTTTGATAAGAGTTTTGAGTTAAGATTTTTTAAAGAAGAATTAAATGAAACTAATTCAAATTTGATAAAAGACGTAAATGTCATTTCACCATTTATTTATTCCAAAATTGATTCAAAAGTTTTAGCAAAAGGTAAAAAGTTAAAGCTGATTGCGACTCGAAGCACAGGCTTTAATCATATTGATTTGAAATCTGCAAAAAAGAAAAATATTGCTGTTTCAAATGTTCCTTATTACGGTGAGAATACAGTAGCAGAACATACTTTTGCATTAATTTTAGCTTTATCAAGGAACCTTCATAAAGCTTATGTAAGAACAATAAGAAACGATTTTTCCTTGCAAGGGCTGCAAGGATTTGATTTGCGTGGTAAAACTCTGGGAGTAATTGGCGCCGGCAGTATTGGTATGCATGTGATAAAAATGGCAAAAGGATTTGGAATGAAAATCATTGTGCACGATGCCAGGCCAAATCATACTTTAGCTGAACTGATGGAATTTAAATATGTAAGTTTAAATCAGCTACTGGAAAACTCGAATATTATTACTCTGCATTGCCCATACAATTCCTCAACACGTCACTTGATTAATATGGATAATATTAAAAGTGTAAAGAAAGGTGCTTTATTTATTAATACAGCACGCAACGGAATAATAGAGCCGGAAGCTTTGTATTATGCAGTTGAAAAAGGAATTTTTGGCGGCGCCGGTCTTGATGTTTTTGAAGGTGAAGAACTTGTAAAAGATGAAAACCAAATGTTGACTAAAAATGTAGAAGTAAATCATCTTGAAGCAATCTTGAAAAGAAATATTTTATTGCGGATGGAAAATGTAATTATAACTCCGCACATGGCTTTTGATTCTGTTGAAGCCGTTGAAAGAATTATGGATACGACAATTGAAAACATAAATAACTTTTTTAATAAAAAAGAATATCATAAAGTTTAAATGTTCATGTTACTGCTCAAGTTTAAGTTATGAAATATTAATGACATAGAATGACAACTGAATTGCTGAATGCTTGATTACAAATGAACATTGCAAAATGTAAAACAATAAATTGAATTATGGCACAAGATTATAAAAGCGAAGATGAAGTTTTAGGTAAGGCGTACGATTCAAAATTGATGAAACGTCTTTTGGGTTATATTAAACCATATAAAAAGTACGTCATTTTCGCTATTCTTTTAAATATAGTAATTGCCGCATTACCTGCTGTCAGGCCGCTGCTAACACAAATAGCAGTAGACAAATATATTGCCCATGGAGATTACTCGGGTTTGATAAAAATTAGTTTACTCCTTTTCGGATTCTTACTTCTTCAAACAGTGATGCAATATTTCTTAACCTACTACACTCAATATCTTGGACAAAGAACAATATATGATTTACGTACTCAAATATTTGAACATGTCCAAAAACTCGCATTAAGATTTTTCGATAAAACTCCAATTGGAAGATTAGTTACAAGAACTACAAATGATGTTGAATCATTGAATGAACTTTTCTCTTCAGGAATTGTGATGGTTTTCAGTGATATATTCAACATTGTTTGGATATTAGTTTTTATGTTTTATATGGATGTAAAACTATCACTAGTAACATTGTCTGTATTGCCGGTATTGATTTACGGCACTTTTCTTTTCAGAAAAAAAGTAAGAGAAAGTTATCGCGATGTAAGGCTTCATCTTGCAAGATTAAATTCATACATGCAGGAACATGTAACCGGAATGAATGTGGTTCAAATATTTAATAAAGAAAAAGAAGAACAAAAACAGTTTTCAAAAATAAATAATGATTACAGAACCGCTAATATAAAATCAATTTTTTATTACGCTATTTTCTATCCAAGCGTAGAACTTTTGAGTTCAATAGCATTTGGATTAATTATATGGTATGGGGGCGGAGAAGTTGTAAAAAGCACTTTAACCGTAGGCGTACTTTTAGCATTTATTCAATACACTGAAATGTTCTTCCGACCAATTCGTGATCTTTCAGAAAAATATAATATTATGCAAACAGCTATGGCTTCTTCCGAAAGAATATTTAAGCTGCTTGATAATAAAACTTTTATCCATAATCCTGAAAAACCAATTACAGTTGAAAAAGTTAAAGGAGAAGTTGAATTTAAAGATGTCTGGTTCGCATATAATGAAGAAGATTACGTTTTAAAAAATATTTCTTTCAAAATTAATCCGGGCGAAACCATTGCAATTGTTGGGCATACAGGTGCCGGGAAAACAAGCATTATAAATCTTCTAACCAGATTTTATGATATCAATAAAGGTTCAATTCTAATTGATGGAATAGACGTCCGTACAATGAATAAAGCTGATTTAAGGAAATTTATTTCAATTGTTCTGCAGGATGTATTTTTATTCTCCGGAACTATTAGATCAAATATCAGCATGAGCAATGATGATATTCCGCTAGAGAAATTAAAAGAAGCCGCTAAAATTGTAGGTGCTGATAAATTTATTGATCTTCTTGATAAAAATTATGATGAAGAAGTAAAAGAAAGAGGCGCTACTTTAAGTGTTGGCCAAAAACAATTAATTTCTTTTGCCCGTGCACTTGCTTTTGACCCTCAAATTTTAGTTCTCGATGAAGCAACTTCAAGCGTTGATACTGAAACTGAAATACTAATTCAAAAAGCCATTGAAAAATTATTAGTTGGGCGGACAGCAATAGTTATTGCACATAGACTTATCGACCATACAAAGCGCAGACAAAATTATTGTAATGCATAAAGGTGAAATTAGAGAAACGGGAAATCACCAGGAATTACTCGCAAAACGAGGAATTTATTATAAACTCTATCAGCTGCAATACAAAGATCAAGAAATCGGTAAAGCAGTTTGATTGAAACTATCAAAAAATAGTTCAATAAAATAAAGGAGAAAGAGATGGCAAAACTCCGTTTCATGACTCTTGCCCGGCATATTGCTGAAGGCGAAAAACTTCACCCGGAAGCTACAGGGGAACTTTCCAGACTTTTACAGGATCTTTCACTCGCCGCAAAAGTTATTTCACTTGAAGTAAACAAAGCTGGATTGGTTGACATATTAGGATTCACGGGGGATAGTAATGTCCATGGCGAGCAAGTAAAAAAACTTGACATCTTTGCACATGATATGCTTTTCAGAGCAATGGATCATGGCGGCCATCTTTGCGTAATGGCTTCGGAAGAAGAGGAAGACATTATTCATATTCCAAACGAATTTAAAATTGGGAAATATGTTTTGCTTTTTGATCCGCTTGATGGATCATCAAATATAGATGCAAACATAAGTATTGGAACTATTTTCTCCATATACAGAAGAATAACTCCTGAGGGTAAACCAGGCACATTAACCGATTGTTTACAGCAAGGACTTAAACAGGTTGCTGCCGGCTATGTTGTTTATGGATCAAGTACAATTTTAGTTTATACAGCAGGACACGGAGCCCATGGTTTTACTTTGGATCCTTCATTTGGCGAATTTCTTTTATCCCATCCTGATATGAAAATTCCTGATAAATCTCACATCTACAGCATTAATGAAGGCAACTATCTTTACTGGCATCCGGGATTAAAAAAATACATAAAGTATCTGCAGGAAGAAGATGATAAAACCAACAGACCATTTACATCTCGTTATATCGGTTCCATGGTTGCTGATATTCACAGAAATATTCTATACGGTGGAATTTATATGTACCCGGCAGATTCCAGAAACCCGAATGGTAAACTAAGATTAATGTACGAATGTAATCCGATGGCTTTTATTGTTGAAGCTGCTGGAGGTAGAGCAAGTAACGGCAAAAAAAGAATATTAGAAATTCAGCCTGACAGCTTGCATCAAAGAACTCCAATATTTATTGGAAATAAACATGATGTAAAATTAGTCGAAGAGTTTATGTCAAAAGAAGAAGAACATAACGAGATTTATAAGAATAGTCATTCTACTTTACAAAAAGGATAGTTAGAAGCTAACGATTAAGATTTTTCGATCTTATTCAATTCGTATTTAATTTTATCGGCCAGCTCATCATGCGTAATGCCGGATACTTTTATTTTTGTGCTTTTAACTAGTATTTCAGGACTGTCGCCTTCGCCTTTTAAATATTTGTAAAGTGAAAATCCAAGCCTGTTTCTATCATTCAGAATTGGAAGATATTCATTTAAGCTCTCCACAATATTATAAACTTTCTTTTCCAGGGAATCTTCCGGAAAATTTGTAGTTGATGGAGGAGGTAAAGTTGTCATATAAAATCCCTATTTTTTGATTTCAAAAATAAATAGAACAAATTGAACTTCAAACCCATTTATTACTTTATCGAAAAATTGTTTTTCGTTTTTTTCACTGCAAATAAATAATTGTTACGTAAAAATGAAATATTTAAATTATTCCCCTATTAAATGAAAGTTTTTTTTGAATCTTAAAGAATTTAGAAAAATTTTAATTATTAGGCTTAGTTCTTTAGGCGATATAATTCTAACTACTCCATTGATAAGATCTTTGAAAAATCAATATCCTCAATTACAAATTGATTTTTTAATTCGGCCGCAATACAAAGATGTTTTAATAAATAATCCTTATATCAATAATATTATATATTATGAATCGGATAATGTTGAAAAGAAACTATTAGAAAGAAAATTATCCGAACATAATCATGAATTAGTGATTGATCTCCAAAATAATTTTAGGTCAGCAGCCATTTCTTCAAATCTTAAAGTGTTAAAAGTAAAGTTTAACAAAAAAACTTTTGAAAAATTTTTACTAGTAAAATTCAAAATAAATAAACTGCGAAATTCAAAACAAATCCCAATTAGATATGCAGAAACAATTAATGGTTTTCAACTTGATGATAAAGGCTTAGATTTATTTACTAACAAAAATTCCTCAGCAGTATTAAACAGTGAAGAAAAATATATTGGCTTCTGCCCCGGCTCGCGGCACTTCACAAAGATGTGGCCAGAAGAATATTATATTCAGCTGGGAAATTTATTAAAAATACATGGCTATAAAATAGTTCTTTTAGGCGGCTCAAACGATAATCAAGTTTGTACCAAAATTTCGAAATCAATCCCATATTCAATAAACTTATGCAATGATGACGATATTTTGCAGACTGCTGCTGATATGAAGAAGTGTGAAGCTGTAGTTTGTAACGATTCAGGATTGATGCATGCAGCTTGTGCCGTTAAAATTCCAGTGCTCGCATTCTTTGGTTCGACAGTAAAAGAATTTGGATTCTCTCCCTATAAAAACAGAAATTCAATTTTAGAAAACAATTCAGTATCTTGCAGACCTTGTTCGCATATAGGTAGAGAAAGCTGCCCAAAGAGTCATTTTAAATGTATGTTAGAATTAAAACCACAACAGGCTTTTGAAAAATTAATTCTTCTTTTAAATTCTAAATGAAACAAATCTGGTCTTTATTTTATAACATTTTAATAGTTCCTACACTTTTTGTATTTGTAAGATTGATAGGAATCTTTAACTCAAAAGTTAGAACGGGAATTGTTGGAAGAAGAAGGATTTTTGAAGAGTTAATTTTAAATGCAGCATCGATAGATAAATCAAAAAAAATGATTTGGTTTCATTCTTCTTCTCTTGGTGAGTTTGAACAGGCAAAACCTGTAATCGAAGAATTAAAAAAAGACACAAGCATAAATATTTTAGTTACTTTCTTTTCTCCTTCGGGATATGAAAATTCAAAAAAATATCCTTATGCCGATTTAGTTTCTTATTTGCCATTCGATACAAAATCAAATGCAGAAAAATTCATAAATATTGTTAGCCCGGATTTAGCAGTTATTATGCGTTATGATATTTGGCCGAATCACATTTGGTCCATGAAGAAAAAGGGTGTCACTTCCTATCTAGTTGACGCAACAATGAAGCCGGGATCTCCAAGAAAATTGCCGCTAGTTAAAAATTTTCATAAAGTTTTATTTAAAGATATTTCAAAAATTCTTACTGTTTCTCAAGTTGATGCTAAAGGATTTAAAAGTTTCGATTGTACCGATAACCAATTAATGGTTGTTGGTGATACCAGGTTTGATAGAGTTTATCAGAGAAGCTTATTGGCAAGAAATAGAAATTTAATTAAAGATGAAGTTTTAAAGAATAAGAAAATTTTAGTTGCCGGAAGCACCTGGGGTGTTGATGAAGATGTTATAATACCCGCATTTATTAAGCTAGCAAAGTTTGACCCGGATGTATTGTTAATTATAGCTCCTCATGAGCCAACATTAATTCATTTAGATAGAATAGAAAATGAATTTAGCAGACAGCTTAAAACAATTAGATTTTCTCATTTAAATAATTATAAAGATGAAAGAGTAATTCTTATTGATTCAATTGGGATTTTATTGACACTTTATACTTATGCTGATGCAGCATTTATTGGCGGCAGCTTCAAACAAAACATTCATAATGTACTTGAAGCTGCAGTTTATGGTATTCCAGTGTTATTTGGACCTAAAATTGAGAATTCGCAGGAAACGCAAAAACTATTGAAGCGGGGCGGTGGAATTTTAATAATGGATAGACGCGATGCTTTCAAGCAATTAAGATTAATTTTTAAAGATGATAATTTAAGAAAAGAAAAAGGTAAAATTTCTCAGGAATTTGTTAGAGAAAATCTAGGCGCAACTGAGAAAATCCTGGAGGAAATTTATAAAGTTATTTAGAAGTTATTATTTCTTAAAATATCTCTCCTTCAAAATATTTAAATGATGTTTTTCGTGACCGGGGATCAAAAACATTACTGCTCTAACTGTTAAAGGATTATTATTGGCTACTCCCCTTTTGTCATAATCTTTCTCATCAAAACTTTTTAAGAGAGGTATAGTCGCTTCCCTAACTTTTTGATATTCATCAAGAAGATCAGATAATTCACGTGAATCAAAATTTCCATAATGTACGTAATCATCTTGTTCAAATCCAGGCAACGATTGTGTTTCACCTCGTGCTATTGCAACAGCCCTGTAACAAAACACCCTTTCAGAATCAATTAGATGGCCTAAAACTTCTTTGATACTCCACTTCCCTTCAGCATATCTATAATTAGCTTTCGCTTCACTCAATCCGGAAAGTAGACTTGATATTTCAATTTTTTGTGATTCCATTAGTTCAATTGGATTTTTATCTTTTATGTTTTTGAAGTAGGTTTCAAAATATTCAGGGTAATCACCTTTTGTTGGTTTTCTCATTATTGTCCTTTCATTATTTCTTACAAAGTAAGTTTAAATTTTCTTAATGATTAAAATAAATAGTCACAAATATTTTGCAAAGCCTCCCCTTTGAAGATATTTAGAGGGGCTTTTAGTTTTGACAATCATAATTTTAAAAGTTACATTTTGATTAATTCATTTATGATGACTTTAAATAACAGATGCTATTATCTTATCCATCTGTCTTATATTCCTCCACTTTAGATTTTATAGGGAGAGACTCAGAATAAAATATTCAAATACTTTTTGATAATTTTACCATCGTTGAAATATAAAAATCAATATTTCAAAGCGATTAAATCTTCAATATCTTGAAATAATTCTTAGTTCTCTTATCAGATTTTATATGGGTTATCAAAAATTTGATATATAAAATGTAAAAACAATGAATTAAATAATTATTATTACCCAGTTTTATCATCAATAAAACTGGAATGGATAATGTATCCATATTTTTATAAACCATTGTCTCAATGTATAACTAAATCCTTAAGCAATTAATTTTAGGGGTTATATCATGAGAAAGATAAACTTTTTCTTCATTTCATTATTAATTTCTTCCCTCTTTTTCACTACGGGGACAACTATTGCTTCAAAAGAAGACTCACTTTTTATAAAAATTATAGGTGATACAGTTCAAATTTGGGATATAAACGTTTTTGCGAATTGCGTGTCTAAATTTGATTCTAAAATTATTTTTAAAGGAAGTGATACAATAATTGTTACTCAATGTGATACTGTCGGACCCCTCGCAAATTGCATGTGTAACTTTGATCTTCACGTTTCTTTGTCTGGCTTAAATGCAGGTCAATATAATGTTTTAATTTACAGACAGGAATTAAAAAAATATTTTTACTATAAAGACACAACATTATTTATTGGTAAATTAGCATTTGTTTTAGAAAACTCTTCTTCAAAACCGACAAACTCATTTTTTGAACAAAGCAGTTGTAATCCTACTGCTGAACTGAAAGCTTTTACATCAGACCACTGGCTAACCGAAGCAGCCAATAATGCAAAAGAAATACATGAAGAAGCAAAGATAAGAAAAATATATTCAGACGATATTTCAACTGATGGAAAATCTACAACCTGGAATTATAAATTTATGTGGGACGATCTGCAAAGTAATTATCATGAATATCTATATTTTCATAACGAACAAACTTATGTGCTATTCGATAGCAGTTCAATAATTGATGATTGTTGTATAATGAATATTTCGGAAGAATGGTTTGATAGTGATTCAGCAATTTCTTATGCCGAATTGGAAGGAGGAAAATCATTTAGAGAAGAGAATCCCGATTACACTATTTATGCCTCAGTTTATCAAGCTCTTACTCCAACTTCATATCCTTGCTGGGATGTTGTTTATCAATCAAAAGCAGATAACAGCAAAATGTTTTCTCTATATTTTGACGCAAGAAAAATTTTCACCGGTTTGGAGCTTAATAAAAACCTACCCAGAGAATTTCAGCTTGAACAAAATTACCCCAATCCATTCAATCCAACAACAAAAATAAAATACTCAATTCCGAATGTAGAGACGCATCGCGATGCGTCTGTACTGCTTGTAATTTACGATATACTTGGGAATAAAATCATAACTCTTGTTAATGAAAAGCAAACACCAGGAGATTATTCTGTAGAATTTGATGCCGGGAAACATGGACTGTCTAGTGGTGTTTATTTTTATCAACTTAAAGCCGGAAACTTTATTCAAACAAAGAAATTAATTTTATTGAAATAAAATTATCGTAGAATGTTTGGAGATTTACTATGAAAACTTTTTTTTTATACCTCTATCGTTTGTTCTCCTTATTAGTATCTTGATTTTAAATGTGGAAATCAACGTACGCACAATGGATTGACTTATCTATCGGAACAACAGAAAAGTTAAATGATGTTGTTATGT
Organism: uncultured Ignavibacteriales bacterium; assembly: GCA_963746735.1. GTDB lineage: Bacteria > Bacteroidota > Ignavibacteria > Ignavibacteriales > Ignavibacteriaceae > CAVSWT01. The sequence continues at coordinate 137,519 of CAVVCO010000026.1, read as the reverse complement.
TAGATTCAACTACGGCTATTATTGTAGGAAGTAGGGGTTCAATTCTAAAAACCACTGACTCAGGTCAAACATGGCATTATAAAGATTTAATCTTTAGCATGATTATGAACTGGAATTGTATTTCATTCTGTGATAATCAAAATGGAGTGATAGCTGGTAAAGATTATATTTTCACTACGAAGGATAGCGGCGAGCAATGGTCACCTGTTTATTATTCTGGCGAGAAAAATTTTATTAGTGTTCGTTGTGTCAATCCTGCAAATATATATGCAGGAGATGATTCGGGATATATTTATAATTCGAAAGATTCAGGAAAGACATGGAAATCTGAACATCCAACTTCTTCACCCATCCATTCAATTTATACGACAAAAGGTACATATATTTATGGCCCTGAAATTTTTGCTTTAACTTCCGATTCTCTTTTTATTAAATCGGAGAATCCTTCAACACCATGGCATAACTGGGGCACACTGGGATATTTTTATGGTTTAGGTTCAGCTGCTCATAAGGGAGAATATTCAGATAACGGCACTGCTTATATCGTTGGAGTACAAGGTGATTTTGTAGCAGCTTCAGAAATAATACGGTTACGGCCTCCTGATTCTCACTGGTTTTCTGTGGGGCCGCCCAGCGAAATAGGAGAACTATATGGATTGACAATTCCTTCAACCAAGTATATTTATTCTTGCGGTGTTAATGGTAAAATATTAAAATCATCTGATGCAGGAGATGACTGGATTTCACAAAAAACGCCGACAACGCAAAGACTAAATTCAATCTCATTTATTGATAATAAAAAAGGTTTTGCTGTTGGCGATTCAGGAACTATTCTTTATACAAAAAATGGAGGCATAACCACCGAAGGATTTGGACAGCTTGTACCTTATGGTTTACATGATAAAGTAATCACCTCATTAACAGCCGAAGGAACTGATTTTAATAATCCTTTACGTAATAATTTCAATTCTATCTTTGCAGGAACTCAAGAGAATGGAGTTTTTAGTAAATCGATAACTGCTCCTTCTGATAGTGCATGGACTCCATTGGGGCTTGAAGATAAATCAATCACTGCTTTAACTGTGCAGCATTGGGGTATTGGGCCAGCTGATGGTTTAAGATTGTATGCTGCAGTTATTCCTAATGATGGGCAAAATGATTCAACATTAATTTTTAGTAGAGAAGTGCGCTTAACTGCAGATACAAATTGGATTAAATCGGACAGCGGTATTGATAATAATGTAAATAGAATTAATACTTTAAATAGTTATTATTACACAGGACATACTCCACCACAACCTATTACTTGCAGGAACTAACTTTGGCGCTTTACAAGTTTCATTCAACTTTTGGACTCAATCAGAAATAGAAGGTAAGATCTTCAACCTGTAATAAGTTCAATTGATGTCAACTCACATTGGGGGGGTACTCTGGCTTGGGCTGCCGGAACCATAGAATTATCACCTGCTGCATTACGCTCAACTGATCAGGGCATGACATGGAAACTTTTCAGTTTAGCGATATTCAGGGTGCTTCAGCAACATCAATTGCTATAAATACTCAGAAATCCTGATTCGGTTTATATTAGCTGGAATAATCATATTTTTCTTACACCTGATAATGGTGAAATCTGGGAAGATATATTTTCATCAAGAGGTATTTTCATCAATACTTTAGCTGTTGATCCGCTTCATCCTGAGAATGTTTTTGCAGGAGGCTGGTTTTTTGATGATAGTCATCAAAGCCCAAATTACGGGGTTTTTCTCCATAGCACAAATGGAGGCAAATATTGGGATATGCCTGACCCCGGCGAATATATTAATGAAGTCACTTCCATTGTTGTGCTGCAAAGCCAATATAACAATACAAGTAATGTTTTTATTGGAACAAAAGGTACAGGCGTTTGGCAATACAAATATTCAATTTTAACAAGTGTAAGAGAGGATAAAAATTTCCCCCATAAATTTATGCTTTATCAAAATTATCCTAATCCTTTTAATCCTACAACTAAAATTAAATATTCAATTCCTGTCCCTTCAAACCTCTCCAAAAGGGAAGCTTTAGTACAACTGAAGATTTATGATATTCTGGGAAGAGAAATATCAACGCTTGTGAATAAAGAACAGCAGCCAGGCACTTACGAATTTCAATTTGATGGAAGTAACCTTCCAAGTGGGGTTTATTTTTATAGGCTGCAAGTAGGTAGTTTTTCTGACACGAAGAAATTAATTCTATTGAAATAAATATTAGAACTTTTATGAAAAACTTAATTATCGTTTTATTTTTAATTTTTCATTATGAATTAGCTCCATTTTTATGGGGAGGAGTATGATATGAAACTTTTGACATTTTCCCTGTTCATAACTGTTTTTTGTCTGGCATTCTTTCCTGCTTATCCACAAATAATGAATGAAGAGGTTTTTCCGAAACTACCTTTCGACAAAACAACTGCCTCTATTATGCAAGCTCCTGAAGGTTTTGCAATATATGGATTTAGCTATTCTAATTGGGAACAGCCCTTTTTTGATCAATGGGGCAGTACAGAGATTCCATATTTTTTTAAATATACAAATGCCAAACCGATATCTCCCGTACTTTTTCCAGATACAGCATTTTCATACAGTTACGCCTTTAGTTACACATACGACGAGTTTGCCGTTAATTACACATATGGGCCTAATGAATCACTTTATGTTGCCTGGAGTAAAATGAATTTTGAAGGGTCCGATGTTCCTCCCTTATATTTTCATCTTCCAATTTCAAATATTGCAAAATTTTCTGGTTCAAATGTTCAAAAAATCATTTCTATTCCAGATGGTGTATCACCTTCCATAAAAGCTGATGTTCAGGGAACTCTCCATTATGTTTGGGAAAAGATAATTCCAATAGATACAACTTCAATAGAATCACATTTTACCAACTTTCGCGGAAAAATATGGTATCAAAAACGAATCCTTAATGGAGAAATCCTTGATTCTCAGTTTGTTGGAAACGGATTTTTCCCAGAAATTAAGATTGCAAATAATACAAAATATATTCTTTTCATTCAGGCTGACTCCTTAAGTGACACAAACCCAAGTCTAACATTAAGAAAAATAGACGGTGATTCTTTTTTATCACCTGTTAAATTGAGCTCATTAAAAATGAACTATTATAACTCATTACAATATCCGTTAGATCAGTTTGTATGGGATATTGATTCTTCAGGTGGAATTCATTGTGCCTGGAGAGGAGGTAATGATGGAGAAAAAATTTATATACTTCATTATTCAGATACAAAAGGAATTCAAATAGATTCTACAGACGAATATCATACTATGGATTTCAGAGTGAGATTTTTACAGAACGGGAAAGTAGAATTATTTTTTGTGACTCAGACAAGCTTTTACGACACATGTAAATTTCACTATGCAGTTTCAACTCAAGAAGCTGGGATCGAAGAACGACAACTGGTTCCTCTCTCTTCACCAGACTTTTTAATGTCACAAATTATTATTGATACAGCAGGCAATCAACATGCAATTGTTAGTGACTATGGAACAGTGATAAAATCATATGTAATAAAAAATATTGGAAATACAAATGTTCACATTTATCCGCTAACATCAGACTATTTACTAAACCCTGGCAACTATGTTGATAATGCCAACCGTGTTTGGTTAACGGGAAAGCGTGATTCGACGAATGTCATACTCAATTTTTCCCTAGACGAAGTTGGAAAAGCAGAAGACTTTTCTTTCCCTCTCCACATTAATGATTTGTGGCAATACAGTGTAACTAATATTGAAGACCCAAATCCAGTTTCTTCTTTTTTAGGGTATGACAATGTAAAAGCAGAGAAAGATACATCGATGCCGAATGGGAAATCCTATGTGATTTTGAAATCAGACCATGGTTATATACTAAATGCGTGGTATTTGCGAAAAAATGGATTTCAGGTATATCAATATTCTCCCGATGATAGCACAGAATATTTATTATATGATTTTTCGAAAGATATTGGAGACACGGTAGGCAGAGGAGTTATTCAGGACATTGATTTTGAAAATGTATTTGGAAATATAAAACGAACATTCAAGATGCAAAATGCTAATACATGGTCATCTTCAATTGTAGATAGTATTGGTATCATCAGTATGGCAACTGGTCTCTCTTATGACATGGAATTAACCGGCGCTGTTATCAATGGCAAAAGATTCGGTACAATTGTTTCTGTAGATGAAACCCCTGAAACTGAACCAAATGCCTTTTCTCTTTATCAAAATTATCCCAACCCCTTCAACCCAAGTACAAAAATTAAATATTCAATTCCTTCCTCCGTAGAGACGCACCTGCCTACCGGTAGGCAAGGTCGCTATGCGACAGTACAATTGAAAGTTTATGATATTTTAGGAAGAGAAGTTGCAACTCTAGTTAACGAAACAAGGAAGCCAGGAAAATATGAAGTTCAATTTGATGGAAGTAATCTTCCAAGCGGTGTTTATTTTTATAGGCTTCAAGCAGGAACTTTTTCAGATACAAAGAAATTAATTCTTCTTAAATAAATAAAACCTTCGAGGTTAATTCTCTTTGAAATATTAAAATCTTTTGCAATGGATTAACTTTATTAGAGAAAACCTCGAAGGTTATTTTTCCAAAATGTTGTTGCTTCAGGGAGGTTTTGAGGAGTTACTCCCAAATTTCTATTTCAAACTTTCCATCTGAATTTGCAACTCCCCTAAACATTCCTTTAGTATTGAAACTCATAACATAATTGCCATCTTTATCGACAGCAATTAAGCCGCCGTCACCTGGACTAAGACGTTTATGAATCATTTCATCAGCAGCTTTTTTAAGAGAATAATTTTTATATTCCATTAACGCAGATATATTATAAGCCACAGTATTTTTTATAAACAATTCCCCTGTCCCCGTACATGAAACAGCACAGGTTTTATTATTTGCATAAGTACCGTCATTTATCAAAGGACTATCGCCTACCCTTCCCGGCATTTTACCAGTTAATCCGCCTGTAGAAGTTCCAGCAGCGAGATTTCCATATTTATCTAACACAACACAGCCAACTGTTCCTTTTTTATCTTTTATCATTTCCTGCCATTGCTTGAATCTGTATTGATTATTAAAATATTCTTCCGGTTCAAATTGGACATTCATTTCTTTTGCAAATTTTTCTGCACCTTTGCCAACTAATAAAACATGCTTAGTTTTTTCTTTCACCATTCTTGCAAGTGAAATTGGGTTTTTAATTCCGGACACACAAGCAACGGCACCGGATGATAAATCACTTCCATCCATAATCGAAGCATCCATTTCATGAGTACCTTCAGAAGTATAAACTGCACCTCTACCAGCATTAAACTTTGGGTCATCTTCTAACAAATTAATAACTTTTTCAACTACGTCTATTCCTTTTCCTCCATTCGCTAAAAGTTTTTTACCGAGTGCCAGAGCATCGCTTAATGATTTTGTATATGCTTCTTTTACAGAGTCAGGTAAATCTTTGCTAATTGTTCCGGCACCTCCGTGAATTACAATTACATATTCAGGTTTCTTATTAGTTTTGTCGCTTGAAGAGCTAATAATTTGAGTAGCGATAATAACCAGTAAAGTTACAGATGCAAAAATTAAGCTTTTCAATTTCAACCTTTATTATTTTTTAATTGTTCTTCTAATCTATCTAAGAATGGGTGCTGTGCAGAATACATTTTTATTTTAGCTTGTTCAATCGAAAAAAATTCTCCTTTGTCTACTTCGGGAAATTTTTCTTTTTTACCTGAATGCGGCGGCCATTCCATCTTAAATGTATTACTAGCTATTTCTATAGGTTTATCACTTTCACTTTTAAATGCCCAGGCATGCACTTCCTTATTATTTGATTGAACAACAGTGTCTAAAGGAATTAGTTTTCCAAAAGGTTTAATTCCAGTTTCTTCTTCAAATTCTCTTTTAGCTGCTACTAGCAAATCTTCATTTTCCTCGATGAGCCCTTTAGGTATTCCCCAATATCCATCATCTTTTTTCTCAAAGAAAGGCCCGCCGGGATGAACTAAAAATACTTTCAGTCCATTCTTTGTTTCACTGTACATTAAGAGTCCGGCACTTATTTGTCGTGGCATAATGTATCTTTATTTTTTTGATTTTAAATTTATTTTAGAAGATCGAAAGTTAAAATTATAAATTGAATTAAATTTAATTTATCTCTACAATGTGTATATATAAACCAAGTTTCTATAAGAAACTGGTTTATAATATTTAATTATTTCGAGTAAATTTTTAGTCCAATAATTCCAACTACAATTAAAAAAATAAAAATTAATCTTGCAATCTCACGTGATTCGTTGAAAAGGTATATTCCAAGGATCGCTGTTCCAACTGCACCAATTCCAGTCCAAACAGCATAAGCAGTTCCGACTGGTAATGATTTAACAGAAATTGATAAAAGTCCCATACTTATAATCATGCTGGCAATAGTAAAAACACTCGGCCAAAATTTTGTAAATCCCTCAGAATATTTTAACCCAATTGCCCAGGCGATCTCAAAAAGTCCAGCAATAAAGAGAATATACCATCCCATTGATTTTTAATCCAGGTATTGTTTTAAATATTTTCCAGTCCAGGAATTTTCATTTTGAATTATTTCTTCAGGAGTTCCAACAGCAACAACCTCACCGCCTCTTTCCCCAGCTTCGGGGCCAAGATCAATAATATAATCAGCACATTTAATTACATCCATGTTATGTTCAATTATTACAACCGAATTTGTTCGTTCAATTAAAAGATTAAAACAGTTGAGCAATTTTGAAATATCATCAAAGTGCAGTCCGGTTGTAGGTTCGTCAAAAATAAATAAAGTATGTTTTCTATCGCGCTGCGAAGTCAAATGCGAAGCGAGCTTAATTCTTTGCGCTTCACCACCTGATAACGTATTTGAAGGCTGTCCAAGCTTTAAATATCCCAAACCAACTTCAGCCAACACTCGAATATATTTTAGAATCTTATCATTATCTTTAAAAAATTCAACTGCTTCATCAACTGTCATATTTAAAACATCAACGAGGTTTTTACCACGGTACGTAATTTCTCTTATTTCTTTTTTGAAGCGCGTTCCTTTACAATCTTCGCATTCAAGATAAATGTCTGCTAAAAACTGCATTTCAACTTTTATGAATCCATCTCCCGTACAAGTTTCACATCTGCCTCCGGGAACATTAAAAGAAAAGTAACCTGGCTTGTAACCGCGTGCTTTGGATTGATGGGTGCTAGCAAATAGCTCACGTATATGCTCATAAGCTTTAATATAGCTTATTGGATTTGAACGTGGTGATTTTCCAATAGGAGACTGATCAACAATTTCTATTTCATCTATATATTCTCCGCCGGTTATCTCACCATATTTCCCGACTTTTGCGGGATTCATCATCAAATATTTTGCAAGTCCGCCGTAAAGCACATCATGAACTAAAGTGCTTTTACCGGAACCGCTGACACCTGTAATTACTACAAACTTGTTTAGGGGGATTTCCACATTTATGTTTTTTAAGTTATGTTCACTTGCGCTGGTAATCTTAATTGATTTCGTTCTTTTCTCATTTCTTTTTGTAGGAATTGGAATAGAAATTTTCCCGGAAAGATATTTCCCGGTTAAGGAATTTTTATTCTTAATTACATCGTCATAAGTACCCATTGCAATTATTTCCCCTCCATGCTCTCCAGCCTGCGGGCCCATGTCAATTAAAATATCAGCATGCTTCATCATGTCAGGATCATGTTCAACAACTAAAACTGTATTTCCAATATCTCTCAAATTTTTTAGAATGTTTATCAACCGAAAATTATCTCTAGGATGAAGCCCTACACTCGGTTCATCCAGCACATACAAGGTTCCAACAAGAGAAGAACCAAGTGAAGTTGCTAAATTTATTCTTTGTGTTTCGCCGCCGGAAAGAGTGCTGCTTAATCGGTCAAGTGTTAAATAACCAATTCCAACATTATCTAGAAAAGTTAATCGCTTAATAATTTCTTTTAAGACGCGTTCTCCAACCATCATATCATAGTCAGATAATTTTAAGTCTTCAAAAAATTTTAATGAATGTTCAATTGGTATTTTAACAACGTCATAAATTGACTTCCCCCCCATCTTTACTTGAAGAGCTTCCCTTCTTAAACGAGAGCCTTTGCAAGCACTGCAAGTTGAATATCCTCTATACCGGCTCAACAAAACTCTTATATGCATTTTGTATGTTTTATTTTCAAGCTTTTCAAAAAAGTTATCTATACCAATGAAATCTCCAAAACCTTTTCTTAAAAGACTAACCTGCTCATCTGATAAATTTTTAAAAGGAATGTTCAATGAGATACCAAACTCTTTTGAATTTTGCACAAGATCACGTAAGTGTGCGCTGTACTTAGCAGAACGAAATGGAGCAATCGCACCTTCGGTTATTGATAAGCTCGGATTAGGAACAACAAGATTCATATCAATGCCTATGGTTTTGCTGAAACCCTGGCAAACGGGGCAGGCGCCAAAAGGATTATTGAATGAAAAAAATCTTGGTTCAGGTTCTTCGTATCTTATTCCGCAGCATTCGTAAAATTTATTGAAATGTTTTTCTTCATTTGTGTCTGCGTTAATTAATACTAATCGGTTTTCGCCTTCTTTAAATGTAACTTCTATTGCATCTGAAAGACGCTCTCGGACTTTACCTTTATTAACTTTAAATCTATCAATAATAACTCTTATTGTATCTTTCTTTTTAGCATTAATTTCTGTTTCATTTAAGTCATACAATTTCTTATTGAAATAAATTCTAAAGAAACCTCGCTTCTTTAACAAATCTATTTCTTGCTTGACAGTTGTGCCTTCATGAACATGCAGGGGGAATGAGAGATAAAATTTTGTCTCTTCCGGCTGCTCTTCAAGCCAGTCAGAAACAGTGCCGGTAGTTGCTTTCTTTACTTCTTTGCCGCAGTTGAAACAAATTGTTTTACCAACACGTGCAAATAATAATCTCAAATAGTCGTAGACTTCTGTTGTTGTTCCTACTGTTGAACGTGTATTTTTTGCTCCCGTTTTTTGTTCAATTGCTACAGCAGGACTAATACCTTGAATTAGGTCAACATCAGGCTTATTCATCCTTTCAAGAAATTGACGGGCATAAGCTGAAAGGCTTTCAACATATCTCCGCTGACCTTCTGCATAAATTGTATCAAAAACAAGGGAAGACTTACCGCTACCACTAACTCCGGTAAATACCACTAATTTATTGCGCGGAATTTCAAAACTTAAATTTTTTAAATTATGTTCACGTGCACCTTTAACAATTATTTTTTTTTCTTTAATATTATTCTTAATAGCTATGGCCATAGTAAAATCTAATTCAATTATAAAATATTGGAAAAACGAACAACTAATTTACAATTTTATTTGCAATAAAGGAGTTGAATTTTCGGGTAGTACAATAGGATTTAATATTGCAGCAATAGAATTTATTGATTAGAAAGTATAAAATTTTTCTGGAATCGAAAAAAAATCAACTATTTTGTATTACTACTCTCCAATGATTTTAATGTAGAAATTCTATCATCAAGCATTTTAATTTTTTCATTCAATTCGTTAATCTTATCGTCAATAACATCTTCATATTTTGCTTTATCCCAATATCCTCTTTCTTCAAAATAACTTTTAAACAGCCAGTTGTGCTTTAATGCTTCCATATTTTCAGCTAAGCTTGATGCAGCCGCTCTAGCATCATAAGTTGTCCTTTCAATATTTTTCATTGTGGTACTAAAAGTTGTATCAAGATTACTTCCTTTAACGAATAGTTCTCCCATTAGGCCTTTGCCGCTGCGGACTCCAGCAACCAATGTATCAATATCGGTTACAACAGAATTAACATTTGTAACAACTGTTTCCACACCTTTTCCCAGCTTATCAAATAGTACGGTTAGACCGCCAACTTCATCTGTTATGGATTGAAGACTTTGATCAGCTCTTTTTGTTAATTGAGTTGCGTCTTTATATAATTGTTCATCAACTAATAATTTACCGATGCTGCCTTCACCTCTATTTACTCTTCCGACTATCTCCGCAAGATTTTTTGTCATCTCCTTTGTGTATTCCATTACTCCTTTGGTTTCTTCTAAGACAGCAGCAAAGCCAAGCGGTTCTTTTGATTGAATTGTTCCTCCATTTCTAACAGGATCCGCACTGGCGCTCCCAATTTGAAGCACAACAACTTTATTACCCACAAGACCTTCTGTTTCTATTGAAGCTTGAGTATCAGTTCGGATAAACCTTTTAATATCATCCACCAGGCTCATAGTCACCCGAACTCTTCCGGTAGTATCGCTGACTATTTTTACGTTGCTTACTCTTCCAACGTCAATACCGCTAAGTCGGACTGTTGCACCGCTTCTTAATCCTTGAATGTCTTTAAAATAGGCACTTACTTCAAATGTTGAGCTGAATAGAGATTTTTTGTCTCCAATAAGAAAAATTGTTAAGACGAGAATTGCAATTCCGATAAAAATAAATACACCAAGTTGCAAGGCAGATTTTTTTTTCGCCATTAATTTCTCCGGTTATTATGTTCTACTGAATCACTGCTGAAAAAATCAATTAAAAATTTATCATTAGTTGAAGTTAAATTTTTTAAGTTACCTTCATACATAATCTTAGCATCTCTTAAAACGATAGCACGGTCAGCAACTATTTTTGCACAGGACAAATCATGTGTAACAATAATTGATGTAACATTCAAATCTTCCTGCAGATCAATTATCAGATGACTAATTTCTTTTGAAGTAATCGGATCAAGGCCGGTAGTAGGTTCATCATACAAGATTAATTTCGGTTCGGTAATAATAGTTCGTGCAAGTCCAATTCTTTTTTTCATTCCCCCCGATAATTCCGCAGGCATTTTATCTATTGCTTCTTCTAATGAAATTTTTTCTAAAACTCTTTTAACTTTTTCTTCTCTTTCTTTTGGAGAAAAATTAAAGTTTCTAATTAAAGGGAATTCCAAATTTTCTCTGACAGACATAGAGTCATAAAGCGCAGCGCTTTGAAATAAGAAGCCAATATATTTCCTAATTTCATTTAATTCTCTTATAGGAATTTTTAAAACACTTTTACCATCAATATAAATTTCACCGGCATCCGGCTCTAATAATCCAACCATACATTTTAATAATACGCTTTTTCCCGTTCCGCTTTTTCCAAATACAACTACATTTTCACCTTCAGATATTTGCATAGAAACATCTTCAAGCACAATGTTATCATCAAATGCTTTACTTAAATTTTTAATATCAACCATTATGTCCATAACCAAACCGTTAGTTTTACAAGTACCATATCAACCAAAAGAATTAATAATGATGCTGTAACAACAGAACTGGTTGAAGCTTTCCCAACTCCAACTGTACCATTTGAAGTATTGTATCCTTTGTAAGCACCCACAGAACCAACTATAAAACCGAAAATAAAAGTCTTTGCAAATGCAGGAATTACATCAGTAAATTCTAAAGTTTTAATAACAGCATCTGTGTAAAGTTGAAAGCTTGATCCAGTTGAAAGTGCAACGGCTACATAGCCACCAATAATTGCTAAAAAGTTTACATACATGGTAAGTACCGGCAGAATTAAAGTGCACGCTAAAATTCTTGTAACCACTAAAAATCTATAAGGATTAATTGCAGAAACTTCCATAGCATCAATCTGCTCTGTAACACGCATAGAGCCTAATTCAGCTCCTATTCCTGAACTAACTCTTCCGGCAAAAATTAAAGCCGTTATAACAGGCCCTAACTCCCTAATCACTGAAAGTGAAACCATCGCAGGCAAAAAAGATTCTGCACCAAACCTCATTAAAGTAGGCTGGCTTTGCATTGCTAATACTAGCCCAATAATAAAACCAGTTACACTTACTATTGGAAGAGTTTTAACTCCAAGTTCAACCATGTGCTTTCTAACTTCAGCAAACTCGTATGGCGGGAGAAAGACTTCTTTAAAGAACCTTAAAGAGAAAAATGTAAGGCCGGTTATAGTTACAAAAAACTGCTGTAAAGCCTGTATAAAATCTGAAGGTGCGTTTTTAATTTCGTAATCTATTTTCACGAGATATCTTTATAATATTTGTTAGGATTAGAGTTGTTTTCCTTGTAAGAAATAAAGATAAAAGCATTTAATAAACTGATTTATGTTAACCAAAATACTAAAAAATAAATCTTGAAAAAAGAATGCGAAGTTTTGTTATAGTATTGTACACATATCCCAAATGACATAGTTTTATAATTTTTAAATTTCAGGAATATTTATGAATAAGCTATACTATGCTAAATATTTTTGTAATAAATTTTTAATGATAAAGTTTATTTAATTTAATATTTTAGAATTAGGCTTTAACTTGTTTCACTAATCCAGAGGAAAATATGAAAAAGATTATCCGGAGAGATTTCATCAGAAATGTTTCTCTTTCAACTCTTGCAATATCTTCGGGAGTTATTTCAAGCTGTGCAAATGAAAAAAAGGAAAATACTTCTGCCGCAGTTGATATGAAAAAGACTTATGAATGGAAATTAGTTACCACATGGCCTCCACATTTTCCAATTTTAGGGGAGTATGTGGACGAGTTTGCAAAATGGGTTGGACAAATGTCTGATGGAAGATTAAAAATTCAAGTCTACGGTGGAGGAGAATTAGTTCCGGCGTTAGAAGTATTTGACGCTGTTTCCGGCGGAGTTGCTGAGATGGGGCATGGTGCTGCATACTATTGGTCCGGCAAATTACCTTCCGCGCAATTTTTCGGCAGCGTACCATTTGGAATGAATGCACAGCAAGTGAATGCCTGGCTTTATTTTGGCGGCGGATTGGATTTGTGGAGAGAGCTTTATGAAGAACATAGTTTGATTCCGTTTGTCTGCGGAAACACGGGTGGACAAATGGGTGGATGGTTTAACAAGGAAATAAACACTATCAAAGATTTTCAAGGCTTAAAAATGAGAATAGCGGGTATCGGTGGGAAAGTTATTTCAAAGACTGGAGCAACTTCTATCTTAGCTCCTGGCGGTGAATTATATACCGATCTTGATAGAGGTGTTATTGATGCACTTGAATGGATTGGCCCTTATCATGATTCAATTATGGGTTTTGATAAAATTGCAAAGTATTATTATTATCCCGGCTGGCAGGAACCCGGTCCGGTAACTGAGCTGATAGTGAACAAAAATGCTTATAACCAACTACCGCAAGATTTAAAAGATATAATTGAAGTTGCTGCTGCAAAAGTAAATATTATGATGCTCTCAGCATTTGAAACTAAGAATTCTGAATATTATTTAAAAGTGAGAAAAGAAGGTAAAGTTCAATTCAGACAATTCTCAGAAGATATATTAGATGCGCTTCGAAAATTTACTGATGAAGCTATATCGGATATAACTTCGTCCAATGCAATGGCTAAAAAAGTTTATGATTCATATATGAGCTTCAAAAAAAATATTTATGAATGGGATATGATGGCGGAGAAGAATTATAAAGTTTAAATAATCTAATTTTTAATATTAAATATTTGATCAAATTATATTATCACACTCCCAAAACCCTTGGCAGCCATAGAGCAATATCAGGCCAAAGAATAACAGTAAGCAGAGCAATTAATTGAATGAAAACATAAGGAATTATTCCTCTGTAAAGATGAGAAGTTGTAACTCCCGACGGTGCGACTCCTTTCAAATAAAAAATTGAAAAACCGAATGGAGGAGTTAAGAATGAAGTTTGCAAATTCATCGCAATCAATATTCCAATCCATAATAAATCAATATGCATGTGAACAAATATCGGAGCTACAATTGGAACGATAATAAATGTTATTTCAATAAAGTCTATAAAAAATCCGCATATAAAAATTACAACCATTACAATTGCTAAAAAGTGGTGAGGCTCTAAATTTGATGAAAGAATTAAATTTGAAAGATATACGTCTCCATGCAAGCCCCTAAATACTAAACCGAAAGCAGCAGCACCAACCAAAATGAAAAATACCATGCTAGTTAAAGTTGTGGTTCTAATCATTACTTCTTTCAGTATTTTGATACTAAAAGTTCTTCTAAAAATTGCTAAGATTGTTGCACCAAAAGCCCCAACAGCAGCGGCTTCGGTGGGTGAAGCTATTCCGGCAAAGATGGAACCAAGTACCGCCAAAATTAAAATAAAAGGAAGAAGGAATGCATTAATTATTCTTTTAATTCTATCGCTGCCTTTAAATTTATCGAGCTCTTCTTGAGGCATTGCCGGAACAGATTTGGGACGAATGAATGTTAAAATAATCAGCCAGATTAAATAGAAAAACACAAGTAGAAACCCGGGAATTACGGCACCGACAAACAATGCTCCAACTGAAATATTTAAAACACTTCCAAGTAAAACCAAAACAATGCTTGGGGGAATGATTTGCCCTAAAGTTCCTGATGCCATAATAATTCCCGAAGCTGCCTTAGGATGATATCCGCGTTTTAACATTACTGGTAAACTAAGTACACCCATTGTAACAACAGTTGCCCCTACAATCCCGGTAGAAGCGCCCATCATTGCTCCAACTATTAGAACAGAGAATGCTAAACCGCCTCTTAATTTTCCAAATAGCATAGCCATGGTTTCCAATAATTCTTCCGCGAGGCCGGATTTTTCCAGCATAACCCCCATAAAAACAAAAAGTGGAACAGCTATTAAAACATAGTTGTTCATTATTCCCCAAATTCGCAATGGAAGAAGAGTGAAAAAATTCAGTCCGAAAGTTAATAGTCCGAATATTAATGAAACTCCACCAAGTGTAAATGAAACCGGAAAGCCCAACAGCAGGAAAATTAAAACAGTAAGAAAAAATATAATCGGCAAAAGGTCTGTCATTTATTCTCTGCCAAATTGTTGTGATTTTTTATTTCTAGAAAAGATTTAAATGCTAAAGATATTCCCTGCAAGAACAAAAATATGAATGAGACAGGAATAAATGATTTGATTATATACCTGGCAGGCAGTCCACCTGCGTCAGGCGATGTTTCTTTAAATTGAAATGAAGTTATAACGAAATTTTTTGATGAATAAATTACCAATATACAAAATGGGATTAAAAATAAAATAGCTCCAACAAAATTTACCCAGGCTTTTTGTTTATCAGTAAATCTTGAATAAAAAACATCTACGCGCACATGGTCATCGGTTATTAAAGTATAAGAAGCAGCCATCAAAAATATTATTGAGAATATGTGCCATTCCAGTTCCTGCAATGCAACACTGCTTTCGTTTAGAATATATCTGGTGAAAACATCAAAGCAGGTAATTAAAACCAGCAGCAATGTTAACCATGAGATATAATATCCCAATTTTGAATTTAACTTATCAACAATTTTTATGTATGCTTTAATGAATTTCATAAAAGTTTAAAAAGCATTCTCGTAATGTTCTATTAAAGGTTTTTTATTTTGACGAAATAAAATTGCAACTACATCCATTCTAAAATCAATATCTTCAGGTACATTTTCGTAAATATACGCTGACGCGATTCTCCTTAACTGTCCCATTTTATTTTTTGTGATCGCATACTCGGGTTCACCGAATTCCAGATTCTTCCGGGATTTTACTTCAACAAAAACTAAATATTTTTTGTCCGGTGTTTTTGCGATTATATCTATTTCACCTTTGCCAAATCGATAGTTTCTTTCAACAATTTCATAACCTTTTTCAACTAACAATTCAGCCGCAATTTCCTCGCCTTTATCGCCGATTTCTTTTGAAGCTTGAGACATAATTTTATTTTTAATCTAAAGAATAAATTACAGGATATAAAATACTAACAGATTTTATTTTCATCTTCGGAATTCAATGCAAAGTCAGAAAGTGATTCTTCCGACAAAATATTTTTTAAAAATGTTTTTCTATGAAATCTTGTTGGTCCGTAAATTTTTATTGCTTCAATATGCTGTTTAGTGGGGTAACCTTTATTTTTTGACCATAAGTATTGCGGAAACTTCGGACAAAGTCTTTTCATAATTCTATCCCGTGCAACTTTCGCAAGAATAGAGGCAGCGGCAATTGAAAATGATTTTGCATCACCTTTTACAATTGGAATAGCCTGAACCTTGTGAGCAAAGGATTTATTGCCGTCAACTAAAATAATATCAGGTTGAATTGAGAGCCTATTTATCGAAGTTTTCATCGCAAGCAGAGAAGCTTGAAGGATATTTATTCTATCTATTTCGGTGTGAGAAATTGCTGTAACAGCAGACGCTAGGCATTTATCTAAAATAATCGGGACTAACTCTTCTCTTTCGTTTTCGCTTAGCTGCTTAGAATCGTTAACTCCTTTTATAAAAACGTCAGGTGAAAAGATTACTGCAGCGGCAACTACAGGACCGGCTAACGGCCCTCTTCCGGCTTCATCGGTTCCGGCCAACAATTTAATTTTGTCTGTTAGAAATGAATTGTCAAAATTTTTCATTTACCAAGGAATATTGCGGTTAATCCAAAAATCATATCTAATTTTAAAATAAAACTTAACTTATTCAAGTTTCTAGCTGAATCATCTTCGAATAAAGATTTAATTACATAAACTAAAATAGGATTAACTATTATCATCACAAATATGAAATATTCAATTTTATATTGCGCTGTTATGAATGGATAGAAAGTGCAAAGAATTAAAAAAGCGGAAACGATTAATAAATAATGTTTGGTTTTATGAATTCCAATTTTTAATGGAAGTGTTTTAATTCCCATTTGATTATCGCCGGGAATATCCTCAATATCCTTTATTAATTCACGAATCAAGTTAATTAGAAATGCAAAAACAGCAGGAATAAAGGCGCCAGCATAATTGTTAACAGCAACTCCGCCAAAAATAAATGCCAGCCCGGTAAGAAAAGAAACAGTGATATTTCCAATCAACACGGTACGCTTAAGTTTGTATGAATACAAAAATAAAATTGTTTGAGTAATTACAACAATTAGAAATGCATCAAAATTAATTTGAAATGAAAGAACTACAGAAAGGAACATTAAAGTTAAATAAAAATTTAAAGCTGCTCTAATTGATATTTTATTTGAAGCTAAAGGCCTTTCAGGTCTATTGATTTTATCAACTTCGATATCGTAGTAATCATTAATTATATTTCCTGACGCGGCAGTTAATCCGCCTGTAATTGCAGCGAGCAGAATATCTATTTTGAAAAAATCACCAGCAATACAAATTACTGCTGCAACTATAATCACGAAAAAAGTAATGACCACATTTAGTGGACGAATTATTTGTATGTAAGGATTTTTAATTTGCATAAAATTATTTATCACTTTGTCTTAACCTTCAAGGTTAATGTTGCGTTAATGAGGCGCAAACCTTGAAGGTTTTCTACTGCTTTAAAATTCATTTATCAATCCAAAATGAATTTTACCTTCGGAAAAAGAATCACCTTGACCAAGAGCAAAACTTACTCCCAAAACTCCCAAGCCAGTCTGCAAATTTAAACCTATTCCATAACCATATTTAAATGCTTCCTGCTTTAAAATACTTCTTTCTACATCTGCGTTCCTTAAATAATAACCCGTATCTAAAAATACGAAAGCAAATGTTCGTTGAGTTAATAAAAATCTATATTCTAAATTACTCCAAAATATTCTTGATCCTAAAAATTGATTTTCGCGGTATCCGCGTAAAGTGTTTGTTCCGCCTAATCTGTATAAATCACTTTCTTCAAAAAATGGACCTCGCAGCTCTCTTCCATTTAAGCTTAGTGCTAGAATTTGCCTATTAAATAATTCATAAAAAGTAGATAGGCTTACACTTATTCTTTGCAAATTGATTTTTGTTTCGAGATCTTCCGTAATATACTGAGCAGGCCCATATATTCTTTTACGGCTGAATGAATACGAATTAACAAAAAGCAATCCTTGAGTTGGAGCGTAAGGATCGTCACGTGTATCAATTGTTAAGTTTATGCCTGTACTAAATGAACTTGAATTATAGACTGTAAAACCTGAGCCTGTATTTTCAGTCGGTATTGTAGATTCTGAAGATATAGTTAATGCCGCGGAAATATCTTGCGTAGCCAAAAATTCAAGTCCGCCTTCAAGCGTTCTTTGCACATAAGTGCTGTCCTGCTTTCTCTGGTACAATGAACCATTAAGATTAAAGGGATAACCGAAAATCCAAGGTTCCAAATATTTTAATTCAAGTTCTTGCGAGTTCCGGTTTATTTGCTGCCATCTAATTGCCGCAGCTCTGCCTGTACCGAATAAATTCCTTAAACTTATGTTGACTAAGCCTGTGATGTAACCCTTCTCTCCTTGAATAGCCGGCGGTATGTAACCAATTATTCCATCAAAATTGTTAGTCTGTTTTTCTTTAACGTTAATTACCAGCACTCCTTCATTTTTAGAGTTGAAATAAAACTTAGGAGTATTGACCGGTTCAAAAAAACGAAGCTTATTTAATTTAGAAGGAATATCATCAATCATTTTTTGTGAATACAACTCGCCTTTTTCCAGCCTTAATTCTCGGGTAATAACATAAGGTTTTGTTGTGGTGTTTCCTGTAATTTCTATTTTATCGATTTTACTAATAAGCTGTTTGTCGAGACTTAAATGCAAGTCAACAAAATTTTCATTGTCAGTAGAATCATAATAAAAATAAGTTGAGTTAATAGTTATTTTTGAAAACGGATAACCTTTGTTTTCAAGGAGGGTCAGTATATTATTAATATCTACTTCAATTTCAAATTTGTCGAAAATTTGTCCTTTTAAATCTTGAAACATTTTTTCTATTTCATTTTCAAAAATAGAATCCTTTTTTGCAAAGTAAATTTTATTTACATAGGTTGGATCCCCTTCCTTAATATTAATTTCCAAATTTACTTTTTGCGAATCATTCTCAGATAAGTTTTCAGATAGATCAAGATGGCTATGAAGATATCCTCTATATCCTAAATTTGACATCACCCGGGTTTTTATTGAGTCTGAAATACCAGGGTAAACTCGCATGCCTTCACTAATTTCAGCCCAAGATAAAATTTCCTGCTGGCTAAAAACATCATTACCATTTATATTAATTGATTCAATTATTTGTGCGTGTAAAGAAGAAATGATAACAAAAATAAAAAGGGATATTTTTTTACTAAGCAGGAGCATTACTTGTTTTCATTTGTTTCCCGATAGGAAATAATTTTGGCTCTAATTTAAAATTGTTAACTTCGTCAAAGTTAATGTTGCAAGCTTCAAATTTCGATGCATTTAATATTCCTAACTTAGCAGCAAATAAAACTCCTTCATTAAAAGTTAAATTATTATGCCAGGCGTATGCAATTCCTGCAGTGAATGCATCTCCGCTTCCAGTAGCATCAATAGTTTTTATTGTTGGATTTTCTAATTTAAAATGATAATCAAAATTAGAAGCATAAATTGGTTTAGCGCCGTCAGTCAAGTAAGCTTGCTTAATTCCCTTTTTATAAAGATGATTTAAAAAATCAAGCTTATCATTTTCATTTTTAATTTTTACACTTAGTGAATTTTCTAATTCCGAAATATTATTATGTACAATAGTTGGTGCGGCTTCTAAACAAGAATTAAGATGTTTTCCATATGTATCGCAAATTGAAATTTTATCAAGCTTATTTGCGATGTTTATACCAAAAGGGTAAATCGAATCTGTTTCATTACAAGGCGAACTGCCTGAAAAGATTACCATCTCACAAGTTTCAATCATTTTTTCAAGCTTTGATTTAAATTCCTCAACTTCATTTATCTGTATGTTTGTGTTTTTTGAAAAATAAGTGGTAAGTGAATTTTTGTTCTTCTCAATAATTATTGCTGCTTCACGGGTTTCATTTTTAGTTTTAATTGCGGAAAATTTTATCCCTTCTTTATCAATTACTTCCTTTAATGTTTTCCCGTTTGCCCCTCCTAAAAAAGTAAATGCAAGGTTATCAATTTTAAATTGATTCAATTGGCGGCTTACATTAATTCCTTTACCACCTGCTTTTTTTTCTTCAACCCCATTTCTATTTTCTTTGCCAGAATGAATTTCATTATAAGTAAATCTTCTTTCAAGAAGCGGGTTTAAAGTTACAGTAAGAATCATTTGCTTAGGAAATTATTTTTAAAAGAAGAGATCAATAAAAAACAATAGAATTTTATAATAACTTTTATTGTCTATACCGGTATAAATCTCCGTACATAGGAGTTACAAGCCTGTAATCACCGAAACCGGTTTCATCAACAAAAACAAAATCTTTACTTAAGTTATAATATTCCCATACCTCATATGGTTTTGAATCATATTCAAACGGATGACGATCAACATTATTCGGCGGGCCTAAAATTATAAATACCATTCCTCTGTCGGATTTCCATCCTTCAATATAATGACTAAAATTTTCATTGGCATAAGCAACTCTTCTATAATATTCATCTCTGACTTCGTTTTCTTCAGTGTTTGGAGTAGGATCTTTTTTCTTCCAGAAATCAAGATATAATTTAATTTTTTCTTCTTTAGTTTTTGCATCTTCCATATCAGAAATTTCACTGCTGGAGGCAATATAAATTAATTGAGCAATTGCCTTATCTAAATCTCTTACACTGCTTGGAATCCCAATCCATCTTGATAAAAATGCTTTCGATGTTATGGCAAGAATTTTTCCATCATTATTTTCGATGCTCACAACTAATTCATAACCACCAAGGCTTAAATCTTTATTCTTTATTTTAGCAAAAATCTGGGTATGAGTTGAATCTAATCTTTTAGTCATTGTAGAATCAAAAATGATGTCTTTTTTATCTTTTAAAGCATATTCAATTTTATAACTTCCGGAAGAATCGGAATAAACTTCAAAAAAGAAAGGCAGCCCCTCATTTTGTGCCAATACATTTCGCGATACATTTGGAAGAATTTTTGTTTCACCGTCAACCACGGTTTCTTTTGAAATCAACATTATATCACTTACCGCAGGAAGCTTTGAAAAATCTTTTACGGTTACCAAGTTCTCAGATTTATATTCATTCCTAGAATCTTGATCTTCAACAATTGAACGAATTAAATATTTACCAGGTAATA
Organism: uncultured Ignavibacteriales bacterium; assembly: GCA_963746735.1. Taxonomy (GTDB): domain Bacteria; phylum Bacteroidota; class Ignavibacteria; order Ignavibacteriales; family Ignavibacteriaceae; genus CAVSWT01. The sequence goes on along the minus strand of CAVVCO010000026.1, from coordinate 116,424 downwards.
ACTCAAAAGACCGGAGACTTAAATTGTAATTATCTTTTGAAATAGTAAGTTCAAATTTTTGTGATTTTAATTTTTCAGTCCATGATTTTTCTACGAACAGAGTATTTTTATCTTCATCAAATACTGAAATCGTAACATTATAATTAGCAATAAACTCATTTTCCGATTTTACAAACTGTATTACTTTGTATGGCACTTGAACGAAAACATCCAGCCGAGTTTTATCTTTTTCTTTACCTTTAAAATTCAAGAAATCGATATAGTATTTAGGTTCACCTAAATATGATTTTGATTTACCCGCATTTTCAACTTGTGAATTGGCAATAAAAAGGAATACAAAAAAGACTAATAGTAAAGTAAGTTTCATTGTAATTCGCTCCCGGAAGAAATTATCTTCCCGTAAAGATCATATTCATTAAAATTAACTACTTTTACATTATAGAAATTTCCAATGACAATTTCACTATCTATTTTAGGAATTAAAATTTCTCCATCTACTTCAGGAGCATCCCGGTAAGAGCGCCCGATATAATAATCTCCTTCTATTCCATCAACAAGTACTTTCAATTCTTTACCAACAAGTTCTTCGTTTTTATTAAGTGAAATATTTTTCTGGATTTCCATCAAAGTTTCTTTTCTATAGTTCTTTTCTTTTTCCGGAACAGGATCTCCAAGAATAAAACTAGAAGTATTTTCTTCAACTGAGTAAGTAAATACTCCTATTCTATCAAATTTTATTTCTTCAATAAAGCTGCATAGCTGTTTAAAGTGCTCGTCTTTTTCAGCAGGATAACCAGTAATAAAAGTTGTTCGTAGAGTTATATCCGGAATTTTTTCTCTTAATTTATTTAACAATTCATAAGTTCGTTTTGTAGTAACGCCACGCCGCATCGATTTTAATACATCATCGGAAATATGCTGCAACGGAATATCCACATACTTACAAATTTTTGGATTAGAAGCGATAGTATCAATCAAATCATCCGGAAATTTTGATGGATAAGCATACATAAGTCTAATCCATTCTATCCCTTCTACTTCACTTAATCTATTCAACAGCTCACTTAAATTTCTTCTGCCATAAATATCGATTCCATAGTCAGTAGTATCTTGAGCTATGATAATTAGTTCCTTAGTATTATTCCTGGCGAGAAACTCTGCTTCCTTAACAAGCTCGTCCATAGGTTTTGAATGATGCAATCCGCGCATTAATGGTATAGCACAAAATGAACAAGGGTGATCGCAGCCTTCTGAAATTTTCAGATAAGCTGTATGTGAAGGAGCAGTTAAAACTCTTTCGCCTAAAAGGTCATATTTTAATTCGCCGCCAAGTTCTTTTAGAATTCCCTCATAATTTTCTGTTCCGAAATAAACGTCTACGCCTGGAATTTCAACTTCAAGATCTTTTTTATAACGTTCAGAAAGGCATCCGGCAACAATTACTTTTTTAATTTTATTATTTTTCTTTAATTCAACTGCATTCAGTATTGTGTTAATAGATTCCTGTTTTGCTGCTTCAATAAATCCGCAAGTATTAATAATAACAGTATCTGATTTATTCGGATCATCAATTAAATTTAGATTATTAACCTTCAATTGATTCATTAATCTTTCTGAATCCACTGTGTTCTTAGAACATCCCAATGTAATTACACTTACCTTTTGCTTTTTAGAACTCATCAAATCTTTCTTAAATGTTAATTTTCATTTTATCTAAAAAAATTATAAAATCATCTTCCTATATACTTTAAATACAAAAGAATTAAAGGTGCAGTAAATAATAAAGAATCGAATCTATCGAAAATTCCGCCATGGCCCGGAATTAAAGCGGAAGAATCTTTTACTCCCGCATCTCTCTTAAAAAGAGATTCGATCAAATCCCCAACCTGTCCGCCAATACCAATGATAATTCCAAATGAAATTATTGTAGTCCATGAAAGGAAATCAAGTATTAAAAATTTAGCTAAGATCATTGTGATGACTGCAAATACAAATCCGAATATAGCTCCTTCCCAGCTTTTTTTAGGGCTAACTCTTGGAAACAACTTATGCTTTCCTAATTTAGTTCCACCATAGTAAGCTGCGGAATCACAAAGCCAAATTGCAGCCAGCATTGAAATAATTATATACCCTCCGCGTAAATATAGATTACCTACGTTCGGGTAAAACTCTCTAATGCCTACAAGAGAGCCTGCAAAAAATCCAACATATAAAGTTGAGAGCAGCAGTCCCCCAATATTATATAAAGCAGAACCGGAATTACGAAACAGTTCAACAGCAGAAACTATAACAACAAAGAGAATTAATAGCGATAAAGTATCAGCAAAAAAAATATAATTGGAAGTTATTAATATTATAACTCCGGCATATCCCAGCCAAACTCCTGGATTGCTGCCTTTATTTTTTAATAAGCCTGAAAATTCATACAATGAAATTAATCCAATACCGAGAACCAATATAAAAAAGAACAGCTTACCAAAATAACTGGCTGCAATTACGAAAGGGATAGCGATAATGGAAACTAAAACTCTAGCTGAATGATTGCTGAGAGTCACTATTCCTCTTCCTCTTCGTTACTTTGAGACTTAACCTGCTGAATAAAATTTAATGCTGAAGAAACATCATCTTTTTTAACCAGGAGCTTAACAGTTGATAAGTCACCGGGAGTTGGGAAATTACTATCTTTTTGTGATAGAATAACTGCTTCAATTCCAGCACCCTGAAGATTATCTCTAATCATTTCAACTTCATAAACCTGGTCGGATGTATAAACAACCTCCCAATTATTCTCTGTCCACTCTTCAGGTTTTGAATAGAGTTCCTCATCAACCAGGGCAGTTCCGCAATCAGGACAAAAAGTTACACCATCAACATATTCGTAATCGCAATTTGGGCAGACTGGCATATTTACCTCCTATTGATTTTCTTTCGTGAATAATATCTATTAATAAAAATTATAATTCCAATGAAAAGTATTAATAACAAAACGAAATAGAAGATTGCAGAACCTAACTCAACATCGCCTTTAACATTTGAATTAATTAAATCTTCATTTCCTATAATAAAAAATAGCACAACCGAAATAAAATTGTTAGTGAAATGTAAAACCATGGAAACCAAAATGGAATTACTGGTATAAACAGCAAATCCAAAATAAAAACCAAGAGCAACTAAAGGAATTAAAGCGTAAGGATTCACATGAAATAGGCCAAAGAATAATCCAGTTATTAAAGCAGCCCAAACAGGCTTCATCTTCATCTCAAAGCTTCTTTGAATTAATCCTCGAAACAAAACTTCTTCACAAATCGCAGGTACTAATGCGATGACAATAACAATTAAAATCTTATCAAAAAAATTATGGGGTGTTATTAAATTTAAATATGTTTTTTCAACTGAATCATTCATACCATCAAAGGCTGATTTTATTGAATGGATAATGCTTGATTGAGCAGCTAACTTATTTATTATAAAATCTTGTATGTAAAGATAATCTTGAAACAAAAAGAAGAGTACTATTAACCCGCTTAAAAATAATGCAACCTCAATTATTTTAACTTTATGAGCACGGATTATATTAGTTATGTCTTCATAAACTAATTTAGTAAATATTAGTGCCGGCAGAAGCATAAACAAAACTTCTCCTGCCATAGTTATTAATCTCATTCCATTAGCCGGCGCATTTTCAATATTAAGACCAAATAATAATACCATTAAGATTGCACCTAAAACCTGGTATTCAATAAATCCGCCAAATAAACTTATAAATGCAACTGCGTATGGTGACAACTTAGCATGTATATCGCGCTTTAAAGAAAAACCATATTGGTCCTCTTCATAATCTTCATGGATGATTTCAGGATTATTAATTTCTTCTATATTATTTGTCTCATGATCCTTATTTTCATTTTCGTCGTACATTGGTTATAATATTTTAGTAATGAAAGTTAAAAGTAAAAATAATCAATTTATCTTAAAGAAATTTAGAGATGAAAGTAAATTATTGATTCTATTAAAGAATGAGATAATTGAGCGGAAAACATTTTAATTTTATGGAATAATTAAGAATATCATTAAGCTGCAATAATAAATGGTTAGTGGAAAAAAAATAAAGTATTAGGAACTGTAAATTATAGAGACTCACTCTCAGAACAATTTAGCAATTTGATAATTAAACATTTATTTTACTTATCTTTTTGATTCTAATTCTCCAGCAAGTCCTTCATAGCTAGTTAGATCTGCATCAATAGAGCCAACTATAACTTTTGTTTTCACTTTAACAGGCATTTTAATTTTATCATTTGTTAACCAAACTAAAATGCTTCCTTCACTTTTAAATAAACCACCTTCCTGAACCAAAGGTTCAACAATTATGCAATCAAATTTACCTGCTGGTACTTCAACAGTTTCTCTTCCGACATATCTTACATCAAGATCGTATACTTTATCTTTATAAAAATTTTGAAGATGAAATTTATCGTCAACTTTCATATTAGAATAATCAAATGTTCTTGCCAGGTAAAATGCAGAAACAATATCATTTACATATTTTGGAATATCGTATTCACCTTCAGAGGTTTTGGCTTTTCCTTTTCGCTGATCAAAAAAAGCGGAGAAGTCTCTACTGTAACCTCCTTCGCGAATATGCTGTTCAAACCTCCAGGGAAATAAACCTTCTTTATCTATGTAATCAACATACCTGTCGCGTACTTTATAAATCCAATCAAAACTTGGAACAGTGTTTACTTCAAAAGTAACATAGTATGCTTCTCTGCCTGAAATCCTTTTCATTTGCGGGATATTGAAAGATGCAACACCGGCTGTAACGAAACCATATCTCACATCAAAAGTTAATTTCTCTCCAACCGTGAAAGCATTGTTTTCAACTTTTCTAAATTCATCATCACTTTTCTGCGGCTTATCGGCACTATAAGACATATGCAAGCAGAATAAAGCTATTATTATAACATTTAAGATTTTGGCTTTCATTAAATTTCTCCGTTAGTTACAAGAATATTATAAATTTTACTAACTTCTAAAAATATGTCGGTCACTTCAATAGTATTCATACAATTTAATTGTCCGCACTGTTCCCGCGTACAATTTTGACAATTTATTTTTGGGCTAAAAATTATACCTTTATCATTATAAGGCCCCCATCTTCGGGGAGAACACGCCAATATTTTAGGATAAAAACCTATAGTATATTTATTCAATGCAGCAGCAATATGTATTGGCCCTGTTGAATTAGCAATAAACATACCGCAAAAGCTAATCAAAGCAATTAGCTCTGCCAGGTTAAAAAAACCAGCAAAATTTTTTATATTTTCATTTATCGTTAATCTTTCACAAAGTGCTTTTTCTTCTTTACTGCCGGTTAAAATTATTTCACTGTCCAATTTAGAAGAAATTAATGAAATCAAATCATGTAATTTTTCAATTGGTAAATCAACTGCGCTGCCGCCGCTGCCGGGGTGAATTATAATTATCGGTTTTGTAAAATCTATTTTTTCCTTTATTAAAAACTCACGGACTTTTTTAATATTTTCTTCTATAGGATGAAGACTAAAATTTACAATATGCTTATTTACTTCTTCATTTATTCCGAATTTTTTCAACAGACTTACATTAAATTCAAGTTCATGCTTCTCTGCATACTTTCTATGTTCATATACTTTGTTGTTAAATAAAAATGAATACCATCTGTAACCTGTTCCAATTCTATTTTTAATTTTACTTAGATAAATAATTAATGAAGTTTGCAAAGTAGGATAAACAACTATAGCAGTATCAAAATTAATTGCGGCTATTTGCTTCACATTTTCATTGATTAATATTTTGTTATCTTTTTCTTTCAACACAAGAATTTCATCAATAAATGGATGGTTACTTACTATATCTTTTGTGTATTCCCGAATTAAAAAAGTAACCTTACAGCCAGGGTAATGTTTTTTAACAAGCTCTGCCAAAGGAAGCGATAATACAACATCACCAATTCTATCGGTTCTAACAATTAATAATTTTTTTGGTTTAATCATTTTCTGGACACATAAGGATTATCTTTAATATAAAATCTCCAGGGAAGGTCAACTGATTTTTTAATTCCAATCCTTTTTGTTGTAATTATTTTATTTGAAGAAACTTTTTTCTGATTTAAAATAAAAATTTCATTCCCGGTTAAATCGATTTTGTTTTGCTGCTTGTTAATATCGAATGCTTTACATAGTTTCCCTGGACCGCTGGTTAAATTAAATTTTTCTTTCTCATTTACCAAATTATGACCGAATCTATTCCTTGCCATTTCTTCAATGCCCAGCAGCGGTTCAACTGCTCTTAATAAAACTGCTGTACCAATATCACGAACTCCTGTAACCACATTGCAGCAAAAATGGGCGCCGTAAGTGAAGTAAACATAAAAGTAACCTCCTTCGCCAAACATTATTTCATTTCGTTTTGTCTTACCAATAAAGGTATGTGCTGCTTCATCGAATGTGCCGTCGTAAGCTTCTACTTCGACAATCTTCCCGGCATAAATTCTACCATCAGTATTTTTAACTAAGATTTTTCCAAGAAGATTTTGAGCTACATAAAGAACGTCGCGCGTATAAAATTTTCTATTTAGCTTTGGAAGGCTTAATAATGAATTCATATAAAAATGAAAAGTAAATTACGATAGGAATATAATTAAAGCTTAGCTTTTAATTCTTCTATTTTCTGGTTGTAGTATTCTAATTTTTCGGGATTTTTCTGTTTCAACTGTGAATAAATTTCAATAGCTTCTTTAAATTCACCTTGAGCAGTATAAATTTTTGCCAATGTATCTGAAATTATTATATGGCTTTCAGTAACTTTTTTAAATGGTTTTTCTTCAATGAAAGTCTCTCCCATATTCTCTGAAATTTTTGCTGAAGATATTTCCTTTGCAAGTTCATCAAGCCTTTCATCAATTGGCGAAGCTTCATTTTTTTCCTTACCTATTAATAATTCCTCCTTGAATAAGTCTGCCTGATTTTCATCTTCCTCTTTTTCTTCAGTAGAAAAGAATCCTGTTCTTTTACTTATTTCAAAAAACGATCTTTGCTTTTTTATCTCTTCGATTTCATTCAAATAAAAATCATAAGTTTGTTTTGAATGAATCATATCACTTCCGGTTTTTATACTTTTTAAAGCAGAAGAATAATTGCCAAGCAGCATGTAAGCCCTGCCTAATAGAAGATATGCAGCTGCATATTGAGGATATTCATTTAGCCCCTGGTTTAATATGCCAATACCTTTTTCAACATTGTTGTTATTTATTTCTGAGTTGGCTACACGGAGAAATAAAGGAGATTTTTTATCATACTCATAAATCAGGTTTACTTTTTCATCAAATTTTTCAAAGCTTGATTTATCCAATCCTAACTCATCTAGTTGTTTGTTGAATACGCGTGTTTAATTGAAGTCAAAGACACAAAGGAAAATCCAATGAAAAATAAAATCTGGAAAGGAAGAGCAGCTATCTCTGCAAAATAAATTGATGAAACAATCCCGATCAAACAATAAATTGCCATTATCAATTCTACAACAACAGACATTTCTAATTTTTTACTTCTATATTTCTTCCCAATCCATGAATCACTATTGCCTTTAACATTGAATTTTGGAGTACGAACAAACTCGCTTTTCCTATTTAATAATCCCTCAATAACCGCACGCGAATTATTAACTGCAAAACCCATGCTTCCGGCCATGAATAATGGGAATAAAACTATTTTCTTTCTCCAGTCATTATGAATATCTTTTTGTGAATACATGTAAAACAAAAACGAGCTTACAAATGCTAATACAAAAACCGACATAATTGCAAAGTATAGCTGATGCGAACCACTGTTTTTAATGAAGATTAATGGAACATTCAAAATAGCAGCCAACAAAATAAATGGGAACACTAAATTATTTGTAAGATGAAAAGTGGATTGCAATTTCACTCTTAAAGGAATTTTTGCTTTCCAAACTAAAGGCAGAATTTTTTTTGCAGTTTCAATTGCACCTTTTGTCCATCTAAATTGCTGAGACTTTAAAGCATTTATTTCTGAAGGAAGCTCTGCGGGTGAAGTAAAATCTTTTAAGAATACAAATCTCCATCCCTTTAATTGGGCACGGTAGCTTAAATCTAAATCTTCAGTTAGCGTATCGGAATTCCAGTTGCCCGAATTCTCAATACAGCTTTTTCTCCAAATTCCGCCGGTTCCGTTGAAATTAATAAAAAAGCCTGCTTTGTTTCTTACAGATTGTTCAATTACAAAATGCCCGTCAAGCGCTAAGGCCTGTGCTTTTGTAAGAATCGAATAATCGCCGTTTATATGTTCCCAGCGAGTTTGAACCATTCCAATTTTATCATCGTTAAAAAATGAAAGAGTCTTATTCAAGAAATCTTTGTGAGGAATAAAATCAGCATCAAATATTGCGATGTAATTCCCTTTTGCTATTTTTAAACCTTCCTTCAATGCGCCGGCTTTAAACCCAACTCTATTTTCCCTTCTTATATGCTTTATATCAAAACCTTCTTCTTGTTTTTTCTTTACCATTCTTGCTGCAATTTGTACAGTCTCGTCCGTTGAATCATCAAGAACTTGAATTTCAAGCCTATCTTTAGGGAAGTCAATTTCACAAACTTTTTCAATTACTCTTTCAACTACATAAAGTTCGTTATATAACGGAAGCTGAATAGTTACGGTTGCGTTTTCATCTATTTCAGTATTAGGTGTATGAGAAACATCTTTATACTTATTATGATAAAAAATCATAATAAAACCATGTAATCCAAAAATGAAAAGAATCGTGAGAGAAATAAAATATGAAATCAGAACTATGTTGTCCATTTTTTTTAGCCTTTAAAATTTAAATCTACCATCCGGAAACAGTATCAAGAAGAATATCTTCTGTTAACTTATCTACCGCGTCATCAATTGCTGTGCTTCTTGCACTAAGTCCACCACCGGATGGATAATCAGAATATTCTGAAAAACTTTTATCGAACACAGTTTTTCTTTTTACCAGATCTTTATAAGTAGCCTGAACAGTAACGGTCATTCTTCTGGTTTCAACATTCTCACCGCCTGAAATAACCGCCGGGGCATCTCTTAATGAAGTAATTGTACATTCAAGTACTGCATTAGCATTCTGTTTATCCGTCACTTGCAATGTATTGTCATCAATAAACTTTTGTGTAAGTTTATCTGTAAATGTTTGCGGCAAACCAGGTTCACCGGCACCACTCCTATCATTACATACAGGAATAGCAATTGTTTTAATATGTGGAGGAACAGATGCACCTGTAAAAGAATATGCACAGCACCCGGTAAAATTAACCATGGAAGCTAATATAAACAAGAGACCTAGAACACTTGTAAATTTAAGAAAAATGCTTTTTTTGATTAAAATATGCATAAAAACATCAAAATAAAACTTAATTAGTTATTAATATTGCAAATTATACTCTTTAATTTTTCTGTAAAGAGTTCTCTCACTAATGTTAAGCATTTTTGCGGCATTTCTTTTATTGCCGCGAGTAACTTCCAATGCATTAACAATTGCGTTACGTTCCATTTCTTCTAAAGGAACAACTTCATCAGCTGACTTATCATTATTAAATTTGACTTCATTCTGTGAATGATAAATCAAATCTTTCAATTCCATTATATCTTTTTTAATTTCAAATAATGCCCGATAGAGCAATTCTCTATCAACTTCTTCAGGAGAGCGATTTAAATAAATAGGAAGATTTCTGCTGGCGGATTCATTTTCAGTTCTATTAATAAGTGTTGAAAAAGAAGTAGATTCAAGTGAATGATTTCTATTTAAAGCGACAGCTGTTTCGACTGTATTTTTCAATTCCCTTACATTACCCGGCCAATTATAATTTACAAGCAGATTTAAAGCATCATTTGAAAGTCTTGGCGGTTCAATTTTGTTTTCTTTAGAATATTGATTCAAGAAAAGATATACTAGTTCCGGGATATCACTTTTCCGATTCCTTAATGGAGGGATGCTAATGCTTACAGCTTTTAATCTAAAGTATAAATCCTCTCGAAATCTTTTTACATCGACTTCATGCTGCAAGTCTTTATTAGTAGCAGCAATTAGCCTTACATTAACCTTAGTTAAAATTTCATCGCCGATTCTCATAAATTCTTTATTCTCAATTGCACGAAGCAATTTGACTTGAGTAGATAAAGGCATTTCAGCAATCTCATCAAGAAAAAGAGTTCCACCATCAGCTATTTCAAAATAACCTTTTCGGTTTTCAACTGCGCCTGTAAAAGATCCTTTTTTATGACCAAATAATTCACTCTCAAGTATACCTTCCGGGATAGCTCCGCAATTAACTGTAATTAGTTTTTTATCTGCACGATTGCTAAATCCATGTATGGCTCTTGCAAAGACCTCTTTCCCAACACCACTTTCTCCATATATCAATACAGAAATGTCAGATTTTGCAACTTGCATTACGACATCAATTAAATCGTTTATCTCTTTAGAGACAGCAACAATTCCAAATTCTTTTTTAAATTGTTCGATGGTCATTTATAGAAGTATATCAGTTAAAACTTAAAATTTAGATACAGTTAAATATATTATTTTTAAAGATTTAATTAAAGAAATGAAACCCCGGAATGATTTCAAACACTAAATGTTAAGCCATCAAATGCGGCTACAATTACATCTTCTTTTGTTGAGGAAGATTTTAACTTAGAAAGATGTCCCTCAACTTCATCGCTAATGTGAGTTAAATATAACCTTTTTGCTTTTAGCTGGTTAAATGCTAAAATAATATCTTCTAGATTTACATGTGTACATTCGCTTATTATACAATCGATTTTAAAATCTCTAAATAGATACAAATCTTCTTTGCCTGATATATCAGAAGTATAAAAAACATCACTTTTATTTATTTTAAATAAAAAACTGCTGCAAGAAAAATCTAATTTGTTTTGCTTATCATATTTCACATATTCATCCAGATGAGAATTTTGTTTGGGGAGAAAATTAAAATTATCATTTATATGTATAACGTCATCATTATTAAATCCGCTAAAATGGATCTTGAATCCCAACCTCTCTAAAAAGATATAAGATCTGTTTATTAGTTCTTCTATAAAGTTAATTAAATTTTCATTCACGAAGATAGTTAAATCTTTTGTTCTATTTATCATTTTCATTTGCGCAATAAGAGAAGGCAGCCCAGTATAATGGTCTGCATGAAGATGTGAAATTAAAATTCCATCTATAGAATTAAAATCTATTTTCTGTAAAAGTAATGCTTTTGAAATTCCATCTCCAGCATCAACCAGCAGATTAAATTTTTTGGTAAAAATTAAGAATGAGGAATGAAATCTGTTAAGAGAAATTTTACCGGAACCTGTTCCGATAAATTTTATTTCCGGCAGGGGCATGTTTTATCGCCATCCTTTAATTATTTATCAAAAGGAATAATTCTTCCTTCTAAGTTATATTTGCTATTTACTAAATCAAGAAAGGAATGAGCTTCGTCTTCAGTTTTAAACTTGCCAACAACTACAATATGAAAAATTGTTCCCCCGACATTCTTTTGAGTTATTTCAGAGTCATACCCGGCATCTAAGAAATTTTTATTCAATGAGGCAGCATTTTCTTCTTTACTAAATGCCCCAGCCTGTATTTGGTATAAATATTTTTCTTTACTTACTAATGAAGAATCTTTCTCACTTTGAGGAGATTTATAAGTATTTGATTGACTGATTACGGTCTCTGTTTTTTGTTGATTACTTTCAGTGATTGGTTTGTTTTGTTTAGGAATATTCTTTTTAACTAATTTTAAATAAGGCGATGTTGGGTAATCTTTTTTTAATTTTTGCGAATATTTTCTAGCTTTATCGTAAATTCCAATCGAATAATAATAAGAATAAGCTCGAAATGCTGCAGCATCAGCATATCTGCTTTTAGGACTAAATTCAACTATTCCTCTAAAAATAGCTACGGCTTTATTGCTATCATCTTCAAGAATACCAGCCAAATATTTTATTGACGGGTCATTTGGGTATCTCTTTTTTAAATCAGGAATCTGCACCAAGACATCCATTTTCTGGCCTGATTCTATTTTTTTTAGATATGGAGTTATATCGAATTCAGATGAGTATCTTGTGTCAAATTGCGAGAAAGCAATAGTGTTAAAAAAAAGAAAGAAAAGTAATGTTTTTATTAATAAAGTTTTCACAAAAATATTTTACTGTTATGCGGTTAAAGAAAGTTCTTCATTATATGGATTTACAAATTCAATAATATCTCCAAATAATGTTGCGGAAGTTGCTTTATTAATTTTTACCTTAATATAATCACCTTCTCTGTACCTTTCATTAATCGGCACTACAACCACTTTATTAGTATCTGTTCTTCCGGAATAATATTTATTTGATTTTTTGCTAAAGCCTTCTACCAAAATAATTTCTTCTGAACCAATAGAAGCTTGATTTATTTCCAATGAAATTTCACGCTGCAAATCAATAATTTCCTGCAGTCTTTTGGTTTTAATTTCTTCACCAACATCATCAATCATCTTAAATGATTTTGTTCCTTCCCTAGGAGAATATTTAAACATGTAAGCACCGTCATATCTTACCTGCCGCATAATATCCAAAGTCATAACATGATCTTCATATGTTTCAGTCGGGAACCCGGAAATAATATCTGTTGAAAAACTTACACCAGGGATAATTTTTTTAGCTTTTTCAATTAAGCTTAAATAATGTTCAATGGTATAAGTACGATTCATCAATTCTAAAATTCTATTTGAACCCGACTGTACCGGCAAATGAATGTAGTTACAAATATTTTTATTTTCAGCAATTGTATATAAAAGCTTATCTGATAAATCCTGCGGATGAGAAGTAGTAAATCTTATCCTAATATTCCTATCTGTAACTGCGCAGGCGGCGAGCAAATCAGCAAAATCATTACCATTATCTAAATAAGAATTAACATTTTGTCCAAGCAAAGTTACTTCTTTGAATCCTCTATCAGATAATCTTTTAATTTCATCTACAACAGAATTTAAAGGTTTACTTCTTTCTCTCCCACGCGTAAATGGGACAACGCAAAAAGTACAGAATTTATCGCAGCCGCGCATCACAGAAATCCAGGCTTGCAGTCCATCTTCGCGATAAGGAACTATATCATCATAGGTTTCTGTACGTGAAAGTTTTACTCCAATTCCCTTTTCTCCATTAAAGGCGTTATCAATAAACTCAGGTATTCTTCTATATTCATCCGGCCCGACTACTATATCAACAATTTTCTTTTCCTCAATCAGATCTTTTCTAAGTCTTTCAGCCATGCAGCCGATAATACCAATAATCAAGTTTGGATTTGAATCTTTCAAGTTTTTAAAATTCCCTAGTCTGCCATAAATTCTTTGTTCAGCATTTTCCCTTATGCTGCAAGTGTTTAATAAAACCACATCAGCTTGATTTAAATCATTGGTAGCGCCAAATCCTTGTTTATTTAAAACTCCCAAAACAATTTCTGTATCAGCGAAATTCATCTGACAGCCATAGGTTTCGATATAGATATTTTTCTTTTCCATGAAAAATGAAAATTACATTAAATAAATTTTCTAATAATTGAAACTTGCTTTAACTAAAATGAAGAAGACAAAATTAAATTTTGGTTAGAGTATAAAGAATAAGATTGACAATTCCAAAAGCAATAAATCCGAGCGCAATGAAAATTATTTTTGTTCTTCGTTTCTTTTGCCTTATAACATCGCCGCCAAGAGGTCTGTATTTATATTCCGATGATTTAACAAATCCTAGCATTTTAAAACACTTCCCGTAGATTGAATAAATTACAAGAGCTAATATAAAAAAAATATTTAATCTTTTATATGAAAAATTATTCCTCCAAATATTTTTTCCCTTAAAAAAAGAAAAGCCCGCATTTTTACAATGCAGGCCCGTGAGACTATAATTATTATTAAATAAAATTTGATAATGATTATTTTAATAAGGTCATTTTCTTCACTTGATTCAAACCTGAAGATTCAAGTTTGTAAAAATATAAACCGCTTTGTAAACCCTCGGCACTAAAATTAATTGTATGTGTACCTGCTTCCATAAAATTATTGACTAGCGTTTTAACCTGCTGTCCTAGCACATTATATATAATTAGAGAAACATTGCCGGATTCCGGTATATCAAAACTAATTTTTGTTGAAGGATTAAAAGGATTAGGATAATTTTGACTTAACTGAAAACCAATCGGATTATTTGAAACATTAACTTCAACTGTTTTTAAGTATTCATAATTGCCGCTAAAGTCAATTTGTTTTAGTCTGTATTGATATGCACCAGTATTTACTGATTTATCCAAGTAAGAATATTGTTTATTAGAAACACTATTTCCATTTCCATTAACAAAACCAATTTTGTTCCAGCTTTCACTTGAATATCTTCTTTCAATATCATAGCCATAATTATCGATTTCAGTTGCAGTCGTCCAGTTTAACATTACACCATCTTTTAAGTTTGAAGCTGAGAAAGAAGTGAGTTCGACAGGGAGTGGTGCATAAGACCAGGAATCCGATACTCTTATACCATCTACAGTAACACTATTAGAACTAGAACCCTGTCTTAAAGCTAATTGCATTTATAATATCTTGACCATTAGTTCGATCCATCATTTACTTCTGGAGCTCCAGCACTTGCTTCAGAACTTGGAACATCCAGTAGGAAATACCCATAATTTACATTATCCAAGTCCAGAACATGTTAATTGTATATTTTATAATCAAGAAGATAAGTTCTTATTATATACTATAATCAGTTGTTCCCATTATTTCTGCAGTTGCATATTACTTAACCCAAATCTTAAACTTCCATTTACGTTCTGGATAAATACACGACTGCAAAACTATTAAAATGATGTTAAACTAAAATGATATAAAATAATCGCAGTACTTGAAGCTGATTGAACATTCACTAGGACCGAGAAAAATATATTGAAGTTCCTGTATTGTTTTGTGGTGTAAAGCCCTTATTATCATCCTCTCTTGAACCACTACCACCATTCAAATTTACAGAATTACCAATTCCGGAATTAGCATATCCTGTAAACGTCAGTCCAGAACTATTTAATGTAATAAATGACCCAGTTCCACTATGTGCTGTCCATCCATTATCAGTTAAATTATGTACCTGCTGTGTAATCAAAATTTTCTTCCAGTAATAAAGTTTGAGAAAATAAAGATGTAAAAGAAAGATAATAAAACGAATAAAAATAGTCTTTTCAAAATAGCTCCTCCTGGGACAAAAGAATCCCCATTATTGAATAAGAAAAGTTTTAGCATACATAGTATGTATGCTAAAACAAAAAATAAAAATTTAGAACTAAATATTTTTTAATAGAGTATTAAAAAACTCCCTATTACTTCAACAAAGTCATTTTCTTTACTTGACTAAATCCGGCAGTTTCTAGTTTATAAAAATATAAACCGCTGTGTAATCCTTCAGCATTAAAATTAATTGTATGAGTTCCGGCTTCAATAAAACCGTTTATTAAAGTTCTAACTTGTTGCCCAAGTAAGTTGTAAATTTTAAGAGAAACACTTCCTGATTCAGGCATGTTGAATTTAATTGAAGTGCTTGGATTAAATGGATTCGGATAATTTTGGCTTAGGCTAAAATTAGCAGGAACATTTGTAAAATTAACTTCAATTGTTTTTGAATAGTCAACACTTCCATTAAAATCAATTTGCTTTAGTCTATAATACATTTTTCCATTTACGCTATTATCAACATAGCTATAGTTTGAAGTTTCAGTTGATGTTCCATGGCCAGGAATAAAAGCAATTTTATGGAAAGTTTTATTATTCATGCTTCTTTCGATATCAAAACCTGAATTATTAATTTCAGAAGCAGTAGTCCAGCTTAATTTAACTCCGTTTGTTAAATTTACTGCCGAGAAAGACGAAAGTTCAACTGGAAGATCTTGATTGCCATTTGGAGCACCTGGAGTAGCAGTTTCTAAAGTGTCCCAGGCAAAACTTGTATATTCTGTACCGCTACCAACTAACCCTAGTGATGCACCTAAAGGTGTAGCTTGTTTCAGATACACCAATATCAATGCTTTCTATTCCATCTGCCGGACCACCCACACCAGTAAATGATTCCTTCATAGCTTAAAAACTGCCCTGGAATTAAAACATTATTATAGGCGATTGCCATTCCATCAGGCGATCCATTTTGAATACCAGGAATTGAATCTACATAAAAAGTAAAACCATCTTTTGTTGTTCCAACTCGAAATTGATCTAATGTTAGACTATCATAATAGGTACCACTAGTGCTGCTTCCATTATAAAGGTAGACTTGAAAATTAGTTAAATCAGAAAAACTTTCATTAACTACAACTTCAATAAATTCGCCAACATCTGACCCAGTGTTGTCGTAGTGGATTTCATTTATCCATGCGGCAGTTGGTGCTTGGGCGAATATTGGTAGACTAAACAAAGAAATACACAAAAGTAAAATTAGTTGCTTCATGCAATAACTCCTTACGGGACTTGGGAATCCCCTCTTAATTTATGGAAAATAGTTTTTAGCACTGGAGGATGTGCCGAAGCAAAGATAAAAAAATAATTACAAAAAGTGAATGAGTTAACAATTAATTAATATTATTTTTTTTGGAACTCTTTGGGGATGAATTTTAGGAGGAAGTGGAATTTTAGTATTTTTTAATAATATTACAGTTCAATATTGTATAATAAAAACAAACCCGGCTTCTTTAAGAAACCGGGTTTATAAAGGAAGGATTATTTCATCAAAATCATCTTCTTTGTCTGAACAAAATTACCTGCTGTAATCTGGTAGAAGTAAACACCGCTTGATAGTGATGATGCATTAAAATTTATTTCATAATTACCGGGAGATTTTTTTTCATTAACAAGAGTTGAGACTTCATTCCCTAAAATGTCGTAAACTTTCAAGCTTACTAATCCTAATTCGGAAATTTGATAGCTGATTTTGGTTGAAGGATTGAATGGGTTCGGGAAGTTCTGATTAAGAGCATAAACTTTTGGAATTGAATTAATTAATACTTTGGCAGTACTGCTATACTTAAATTGACCATTGTTATCAATTTGTTTTAAGCGATATTCATAAGTGCCGTTATTTATATTTTTATCTGCAAAAGAATAATTATTCTGTGAGTTAGAAGTCCCATTTCCTTCAACAAATCCAATATTGTTCCAGCTACTTGCTTCAGAATTATCTATTTTTCTTTCTACTTCAAATCCATGATTATTTACTTCAGTTTTAGTAAACCAATTTAATACAACATGATTATCTTTAAACGAACCTGTAAATGATGCAAGTTCCACAGGTAAAGCAGCATCAATACTTGTTTCCCATAATCCGCGGCCAAATGTACCTGCTCTTAGCTTGTCAACATCGCCGGTATAAAGAATTTCTAATTCAGATACGACAACATTTGGCAAACCGGTATTGTATGGAGCCCAATTATTAGCTCCATCTTTTACATAAACACCCACATCTGTTCCAACAAATAAAACATTGCGATCGGTAGCAGTTTTATACTGAACAATGCACATTACCGGGAGATTGGGTAACCCGGTAGATATGGGAGCCCAACTTCCGCCGCCATCTGTTGATTCATAAACTTTCTGTCCTCGAAGTATAACCACCAACTGTAAACCAAACAGTATTTGGATCATCATTTTTGACAGCTATGTATGTAATGCTATTACTTAGGGTAGGTAAATTAGCTGTTATATCCGTCCAGTCAGATGTACCGCCATTAGTAGTTTTCCACATATTAGTTGGATCTGCTGTGTATAATACATTTGTATTTGATGGAGCAATTGCTAATGATCTTAGTTTATCATATTGACCTGGGCTTAAATCTTGAGAAATTGCACCCCATGTGTCTCCGTGATCAGTAGTTTTCCAAACTTTTGCATATCCAGCATATAGAGTGGCACTATTAGTCGGATCCATAATATAAGGGGTGACCCATGCGCCTTTACGATCTGCTGCTGTTCCAATATTTTCACTTATTTTTGTTTTAACTTGAGTACTAAATCCATCGGTATTTCGGCTAATCTCGCCTTCAACATAAGTGACATACATATATGAAGTGGCATTATTAAAATCAACAATACATTCCATTCCATCACCACCGTTAACATCAACCCAATTGCTTGGACCACCAATATATTTTTTTGACCCGTTATCTTGCAAACCAGTTAAAATAATCGAGGCATCTGACTGTGAAACTCCAATTCTGTAAATCTGGCTGATTACCATTCCGTCCGTTAAATCTGTCCAGGTAGTTCCGCCATCATTAGTTTTATAAATTCCGCCGTCATTTCCTTCAAACAATACATTAGTTCCAGGTTGGTACGCTTGAGCATGCTTATCGGCATGAACTACTGTTGGTGGTGAAGTACTCCAGTGAGTCACACATTTCCATCCAGTTGCAGTTGTATATTTCCAAGTATTAACTCCACCGATATAAACTTCATTTTCATCAATCGGTGAAGCAGCAATACATATATCATAACTGCCTTGACCTACATTATCACCAGAACCATCACTTTCATATCCAAAAAAGCTTTTTCCATCATTACCAGCAGGAGCAGGGACTAACATAGGTGCAAAATGTATCCCACTGTCAGTTGATTTATAAATATTATCTAAACCACCGTTACCATTAGCCACAACTAAATAAACAATAGCTGGATTAGCTGCTGTTACAGCTAATTCACCCCTGACTGCATCATTAGAAATTAATAATGGAGTACTCCAATTGTCTCCACCATCGTTTGAATAAGTAACCTCAGTAAAATAATGAAAAGAGGGACTAAAATTGTAATTACCCATACTTGAAGCATATATCGTGGCTGTAGCTCCAGAAGTACCAGGTTTAAACTCCATATCACCCCAGAATCCACCTGTTTTTTTTGTCCAGTTAGTCCCTCCATCAATACTTTTATATATTCCTTCTGCACCCGCAGCTTGTGGGTTGCCTGTATTAACAGCTGCATAAAGAATGCTACTATTTGTTGGATCAATTAGCAATCTTGTAATTCTTGTCCCATCACTTTTGTTAAATGTTAATCCTGTTGCAAACCAGGTACCTCCACCATCTGTCGATTTATAAACACCAATACTAACATTATCAGCAGCTTGTCCACCACTAAGCGTAGACATACTTCCAATGTCTCTATCCCCGGTTGCAATGTATATAGTATTTACAGTTGTTCCATCAAAATCGTGAGGAATTGCTATATCACTTACGCCAAGAACAAGTTGATCATTATTTAAAATTGTCCAACTACCTCCGCCATCTGTAGTTTCCCATATTCCACCGGAAGGACTGCCAACCCAAAATGTATTAGCATCTGTAGGATGGAAGGCAATACAATTAATTCTTCCTATTCCATGATATCCGTCCGTGGAAGAATTTGTTCCAAGATTAGCCCAGCTTTCGTTATATGCAGTTTTGCTTTAATGCATTTTGTTCTTGCTTTATACTTTTCATATTCAATAACGGAATTTGTTTTGGGAAATTCTCCTGTTTTAGTATTTACTCTTTGTTCCCAATAATATTCCCATCGTTTATAAAGGCTCCACCCTGGGGCCCCGCCATCTTCACCATCTTCATCAATAACACTACTCTTATTAAGACTTTTTGAGTCCCAATAATCTTCCATTTCTTTTTGAATTTTGTAAAAGTTGGATGTATTGTTCGCTTTGTCTTGATTTCTTGTATTACTAGGAGTTGATTGCTGTGCAAACAGTGGGAAAAATAAGGCTCTAAGAAAAAACATATAAATAGTTTCCATGTATAAGAGCCTAATAATTTGTATCAATTGATTTTCATATAATCCTTTCATTTATATTGATAATTATTAGGACATTAACAAGTTAAATTGAGGTTTAAGTGATTTTTTCTAACTAACTTATTTATTCAATTAGCAATGAACTTTTTATTCAAAACCAATTAAAAATATTTTTAATTTATAAGACACTGATAAGCCATAAATTTTATTATAACTTAAAAATTGTATTATAAAAATTGAAATTTTAAGTTTTAATGTAGGTAATAGAATTGGTTTTCGCAATAGTTTTATGCTAAGTCATAATTTATATTTAAATGATCTAGATGTGAGACACTTCATTCTTAAGGTCATATGGCAATTCGTGCTAATAGAAAGTAAGTTGGAAAGATGGTATATTGGAAATCAGAAATGCATTTTTTATTAGTTTTCAAATATCATTTTTCAACTTATGTTATTATTCCAACGTTCCAAACTCTATAATTATAAGCGTTTTTATTATCACAAGAATTTATAATCTTATGTCAAAAAAAATAATAATCACCGGAGCAACTGGATTAATCGGAATTAACCTTTGCAATAAATTAATTTCTAAAGGCTATGAGATTATTGTTTTTACGCGAAGTATTCCAAGAGCAAAAATTGAAATGCCAAAAGCATCTGCTTATGTTGAATGGAATTATAACGATATTAATTCTTTTCAAAATCATTTGGAAAATGTGTATGCCATTATTCATCTTGCTGGCGCAAACCTTGGAGCAAAAAGATGGACCAGCAAATACAAAAAGATAATTTACGAAAGCAGAATTAAAAGTTCACAAGCTTTAGTTGAAGCTATCAATAATACAAACATCAAGCCTAAAGTTTTTATAAGCGCTTCGGCTGTTGGTTTTTATGGTGATAAAGGTGAAGAAATTATATATGAAAATTCTTCTAAGGGAAATGACTATTTAGCAAATATATGTTACGATTGGGAAAATGCCGCTAATCAGTTACAAATTTATAATGTTAGATTTGCCTGTATTAGAACCGGAGTTGTTTTAAGTAAAGATGACGGAATGATTGGCAAAATGATAATACCATTTAAATTATTTGTAGGCGGGCCATTAGGCAATGGAAAACAATGGGTCCCATGGATTTCTCTAAACGATATAATAAATATTTATGAGTTTGTTTTAGAAAATAATATTGAAGGCCCGGTGAATGGTGTTTCTCCAAATCCAGTTCGAATGGTAGAATTAGCTGAACTGTTAGGTAAAAAATTAAACCGCCCTTCCTATCTCAATGCTCCAAAGTTGGGAATTAGATTAGTTGCTGGTGAAATTGCTAACTCGATTTTAGTCAGTCAAAAGGTAATTCCGCAAAAGCTCATTGAATTAGGTTATAGATTTAAATTTGAAAAACTAGAATCCGCTTTTGATGATTTATTTTTTTAAAATACTAAAGACTTAAGTTAAAACAATTCATTTTAAAATTTTTTTAGAGACCACCATTTTATAAATTTGCGGCAATTAATAATCTTATATTATGGTTATTCCCAATTCAGTAAAACAAACTTTAAGAGCACTTCGACATAGAAATTATCGATTGTTTTTTACCGGACAAAGAATCTCATTAATCGGTACATGGATGGAACGCATTGCATTAGGCTGGCTGGTTTATAAATTAACTGATTCAGCTTTTCTATTAGGGCTAGTAAGTTTCTTATCTCAAATACCAACATTTTTATTAGCAATTGTTGCCGGTGTAATTGCCGACAGGTATGATAAGCACAAAATTGTTATCATAACTCAAGTCCTCGCAATGATACAAGCCTTTGTACTTGCAATTTTAACTCTAACCCACATAGTTAACATTTGGCACATTATGATTCTTTCTGTCTTACTTGGATTTATAAATGCTTTTGATATGCCAACAAGACAATCATTTGTAGTGGAGTTAGTGGAAGATAAAAATGATCTTTCGAACGCAATTGCTCTAAACTCTTCTATGTTCAACGCCGCAAGATTAATTGGCCCAACAATAGCAGGTATTTTAATTTCATTTTTTGGTGAAGGAATCTGTTTTTTAATTAATGCAATAAGTTTTATTGCAGTGATTATAGCTTTACTGCTTATGAAGATTAAGCCTTCACTATTCTACTGCTAAAAAAGAAAAAGTATTAAAAGGTTTGAGGGAGGGAATTAAGTATGCTTATCAATTTTAAACCTATCAGAGCTATACTTTTACTTATTGGCATTATTAGTCTTGCTGGTATGCCTTATCAAGTGTTGATGCCTGTTTTTGCAAAAGATATGCTGCATGGAGATGCTAATACTCTTGGTTTTTTATTAGGAGCAGTTGGTATTGGGGCTTTATTCGGAGCTTTTTATTTAGCTTCAAGAAAAACCGTTTTAGGGCTTGATAAATGGATTCCAATTGCTGCATCAGTTTTTGGAATTGGACTCATGCTTTTTTCATTTTCTCAGAATTCTAATTCTTTTCATCTAATATTAATGTTATTTGCAGGTTTCGGGATGATGATGCATATGGCTTCTTCAAATACGCTTTTGCAAACCATAGTTGATGATGATAAAAGAGGAAGAATAATGAGTTTGTATGTTATGTCTTTTATGGGAACCGCCCCATTTGGAAGTTTATTATCAGGAAGCATTGCCACAAGATTGGAACACCTACCACAGTATTTTTTAGTGGATTAGTTGTTTTTATCGGTGCGATAATTTTTGCAAAAAATTTACCGTCTATTAAAAAACACATTAAGGCCAATTTATGTTAAGATGGGAATTATACCTGAAGTATCGAAAGGATTGCAATCGGCAACTCATTTAAATATGCCGCCGAATGATTAGAAGTTCTTTAAAATAAAAAGAGACGCATATTATTGCGTCTCTAAAAATTGATAAGAATTTTAGTATCTATAATAGTCCGGCTTGAATGGCCCATCTACTTCAACACCAATATACTTTGCTTGATCAGGTGATAATTTTTCAAGCTCACAGCCTAGCTTTTTAAGATGAAGCATTGCAACTTTTTCATCCAGATGTTTTGGAAGCATATAAACTTCATTTTTGTAATTTTCACTGTTGGTCCATAACTCAATTTGAGCGAGTGTTTGATTGGTAAATGAGTTTGACATAACAAATGAAGGATGCCCGGTTGCACAGCCTAAGTTAACCAATCTGCCTTCAGCTAAAACAATTATGTCTTTGCCGTCAATTGTGTATTTATCAACTTGAGGCTTAATTACATCTTTTGTGTTTCCATAATTTTTATTCAGCCATGCCATATCAATTTCATTATCAAAATGGCCGATGTTGCAAACAACTGCATTGTGTTTCATTTTTTTGAAATGCTTTGAAGTTACAATATTTTTATTGCCGGTTGCTGTAACAATAATATCAACCTGATCAATAATGTCTTCTAACTTTTTAACCTGGAAACCGCTCATGGCAGCTTGCAAAGCACAGATAGGATCAACTTCGGTAACAATCACTCTAACTCCTGCATGAGCAAGAGATTCTGAAGAACCCTTGCCAACATCACCATAACCGCAAACAACTGCTACTTTACCAGCCATCATTAAATCAGTTGCTCTGCGTAAAGCGTCTACTAATGATTCACGGCAGCCGTATTTATTGTCAAACTTTGATTTAGTAACTGAGTCATTAACATTAAAAGCTGGAAGAGGAAGAGTACCATTTTTAACTCTATCATATAGTCTATGAACGCCTGTTGTTGTTTCTTCAGATAATCCTTTAATACCTGAAACTAATTCAGGATATTTATCAAGAACCATGTTTGTAAGGTCGCCACCGTCATCTAAAATCATACTCAAAGGTTTTCTATCTTCACCAAAGAACAACGTCTGTTCAATGCACCAATCGAATTCTTCAGCATTCATTCCTTTCCAGGCATAAACAGAAATTCCGGCAGCGGCAATTGCAGCGGCAGCATGATCTTGAGTGGAAAATATGTTACATGAAGACCAGGTTACTTCTGCACCAAGATGAACTAAAGTTTCAATAAGAACAGCAGTTTGAATAGTCATATGAAGGCAGCCTGCAATTCTTGCACCTTTTAAAGGTTTACTTTCTCCATATTCTTCTCTCAACGCCATTAACCCAGGCATCTCAGCTTCAGCCAGCTTTATCTCTTTCCTTCCCCATTCAGCCAGGGAAATATCTTTAACTTTGTATTTAACATACTTGTCAGTTTTTTCTGCTACTTGACCCATTGTATATCCTTTTCTTTTATTTTTATAATATTAATATCGAATTTAAATTCAAGCATACTTTTTAAATTTAGGAACTAAATCTAATTGCTCCCAGGTAAAGTCTTTTTCAGTTCTACCAAAATGGCCATAAGCAGCGGTCTGCTGATAGATTGGCCTTCTTAATTTTAATCTGCTGATAATTCCTTTGGGAGTAAGGTCAACTTCTTTACTAATCATTTTTGAAATTTCACTGTCTGGAATCTTCCCGGTTCCCTTAGTATCAATAAAAATTGAAACGGGTTCAGCAACGCCAATAGCATAAGCAAGTTGTACCAAACATTCTTTTGCTAATTTAGCAGCTACGACATTTTTTGCAATATGTCTTGCGGCATAAGTTGCGCTTCTATCGACTTTGGAAGGATCCTTGCCTGAAAATGCGCCGCCGCCATGAGGGGCCCAGCCGCCGTAAGTATCGACAATAATTTTTCTGCCTGTTAACCCGCTGTCGCCGTGAGGCCCGCCTATTTCAAATCTTCCGGTTGGATTAACAAAATATTTAGTTTTATTGTCAATTAATTTTTCAGGTATTACTTTTTTAATTACATGTTTAATCACATCATCTTTAATTTTTTTCTGTGATACATAGCCGTCATGTTGTGTGGATATTACAACTGCATCAACTCTAATTGGTTTATGATCATCAGTATATTCGATGGTTACTTGAGATTTTGAATCGGGACGTAGATAAGGCATCAATTTATTATTTTTTTTCCTAATATCCGCTAATTTTTTTACAAGTTTATGGGCATACATAATCGGCATAGGCATAAGTTCCGGTGTTTGATCGCAAGCATAACCAAACATAATACCCTGGTCTCCGGCACCGCCTGTATCAACTCCCATTGCTATATCAGGAGATTGAGAATGAATTGCATTTAAAACTGAACATGATTCAGAATCAAATTTATAATCTGCTTTTGTATAACCAATATTTTTAACCGTTTCCCTAACAATAGCCTGAATGTCAATATAAGCTTTTGTGGTAACTTCGCCGCCGACTAAAACTAATCCTGTGGTTACGAAAGTCTCACAAGCAACCCTTGCATTAGGATCTGTTTTATAAATTGCATCTAAAACACCATCGGATATTGCATCACTTACTTTATCCGGGTGGCCTTCGGAAACTGATTCCGATGTGAAGAAATATGACATTTGTATTTTTCCTTTTGTAAATAGTTAACTAATAAAAATCTATTTCTGATGAATCACCAGAATTTAAACGCTTAAATGTTCCTCTTATAACAGAATTATTTCCGATTATAGAATTATCAAGAAGTGATTTCGAAACAAATGCATTGGAGCCAATAATTGAATTCTTTATAATCGATTCACTGATTTCACTGCCTTTATCAATTGTTGCATACGGTCCAATAACCGAATTTGAAATTTTAACATCGTCAGCAATAAATACAGGGCGATTAATAACTACGCTATTATCAAATTTTTTACTTACACTTTTTATGTCTAATAAATATTTGTTTGTAGAAAGAAGAGTTTCCGGTTTACCGCAATCGTACCAGCCGTCTACCGGGAAGGTCGTAATTTTTTCACCGTTTTCAATCATCATTTGAAGAGCATCAGTAAGCTGCAATTCACCTTTGGTTCGAATATCATTATCGACTAATTTATTTAAGACTTTCAACCAGAGCATCTGAATTTGCAATATAGTACAAACCAACCAAAGCCAAATTTGATACAGGTGTTTGAGGTTTCTCAACCAGTCTTTCAATAAAACCATTATTCATAACTGCTACACCAAATCTTCTAGGGTCATCAATTTCTTTAACACCGAGTGATGAATAATTTTTTGTAAAAACTTTTTTCAAATCAACATCAAAAACAGTATCACCAAGAATTATAAATATTTCCTTTTCATCAAAGGTTGGGATGGCTGTATAGATAGCATGCCCCAGGCCTTCCATTGATTCTTGTTCAACAAAATCAGACTGCATGGCTGGATATTCTTTTATAACATAATCTCTTATCATCTCGCCAAGATAACCAATGACAAAAGTAGATTTTTTTATTCCTTCTTCAAGCAGTTTATCTAAAATATGGCCAAGAATAGGTTTGCCCCCAACGTTTAATAAAACTTTTGGAGTAGTATGTGTATGTGGCTTTAATCGTGTACCGATTCCTGCAACAGGAATGATTGCTCGCATAATTTCCTTTTGATTGTTTTTGGCTTACAAAATTAGCTAATCCCGAAATTAATACCAAATAAAACCACCGTTCTATATTATATTGACTATGAACTTAATTTATGCTTATAAGTGTTTATAAAAAATGTAGTTATAAATATTATAATTATGATATTTTTTAAGTTCAACTCTTTTTACTCTAAAGTATTTTAGATAGTTTTTGATTGAACATTTTTAAAATTATTCAACTAAATTCTGCTCACATTTAATGGGAATCCTATCATGAAAAATAAAATTAAAGTTATCCAGTATGGACTTGGCCCTATCGGTTTAAAAGTAACTCAATATATTTCAGAACGTCAGTCGATAGAAATTGTTGGAGCAATTGATATTGATAAAGAAAAAGTTGGAAAAGATTTAGGAACTCTTGCTGGATTAAATAAAAAATTAGATGTAACTGTATCTGATGATGCGAAGAAAATATTTCAAAGTATAAAAGCTGATGCGGTTATTTTGACCACCACTTCAAGTCTTGAAAAAATTAAACCTCAGGTTTTAGAAATACTTTCATTTGGTCTAAATATAATTTCTACGTGCGAAGAATTAATGTATCCATGGATTACAAATCCTTCAATAGCAAATGAAATTAATGAAGCAGCTATAAAAAATAATGTATCTGTTTTGGCAACTGGAGTAAACCCAGGTTTCTTAATGGATTTTCTGCCAATGGCATTAACCGCTTTATGTAAAGATGTTAAAAAAGTTACAATAGAAAGAATTCAAAATGCACAGTTTAGAAGAATACCTTTTCAAAAAAAGATAGGTGCAGGATTAACTCCAGAACAATTTCAAAAGAAAAAAGAAGAAGGAACACTAAGGCACGTGGGATTAACCGAATCTGTGAATTTAATTGCCTCGAAGTTAGGTTGGAAATTAGACAGCACCGCAGATATTATTGAACCTGTTATTGCCGAAAAAGAAATTACTGCAGGAGAATTAAAAATTGAAAAAGGTAATGCACTTGGAGTAAAACAAATTGGCAAAGGGATAGTAAATGGTGAAGAAGTAATCTCATTAATTTTTGTCGCTGCTGTTGGACAGCCTGAACCCAGGGATAGAGTTATAATTGAAGGTAATCCCAAAATAGATACAACAATTAAGGACGGTGTAAATGGTGATATTGCAACCTGTGCAATAACTGTTAATTCAATTCCAACTGTGATTGATGCAAAACCAGGTTTGAGAACTATGTCAGATATTGAACCTGTAAGCTGCTGGAAATAAAAGATACTATAATAATATAATAATTAATTCAGGATATATTGAGATCTTAAATACTGATTCAAAATATATCCTGAACTATTTTAAATAAATTTTACTTATTATATTATCATTCTAATTTATCAAGCTTATCTTGAATCCTTCTATCTCTTGGATTCATTTCAATTGCTTTCTTATAATCTTTTATTGCTTCTTCCTTGTTGCCTAATTTTGCATTAGCATCGCCAAGACTTACATATGCATATGCCCAATCTGGAAATAATTCAGCATTTTTTTGGAATACAGTAAGTGCATCTTTTTCAGCACCGCTATCCAAAAGATTTTTACCAAATTGGTCAAGGGAATTTTCTTTGAAATTAAAAGCATAGCTGCCGTAATATTCATCTTTCAACTTACTATATTTTTCCATAGATGCATCTAGTCCATCCTTCTTATACGTTTCCGTAAGCAACGCTGACAATTCAATAGGCTCATGATATCCGCGATGACAGGTTATACATTTAACTTGCATAACATTGTCATTATCATTTTTCTTAAGCTTCGCAAGAAAATTATTATTAATTGCACCCATCATCTTCATCATCTCTCTAGCTGTTTCTTTTTCCGGCTTTGCATCTGAAGGAAAATCTATATCTGAAAATTCCTTACCCTTTGAATCATCATGACAAAAACTACATCTTACGCCAAGAGCTTGAGTAAATCCCATCATTATATGTCTGACTGTTTCTCCAGATGTTGTATCAGGCAAAACTTTTAGATTCATGGGTTTTTTATTCCAGTTGAATTGTGCAAAGCTTGTTGAAACAATTATAGAACACAAGAAAAATAACCAACATTAATCTTTTCATTTTACACTCCTATAAAATGCCTAGTGGTTTAAAAATTATTTTTTTTGAAAGTGGATACTTAAAAGATAACAAGAACATATTTAAAATGTACAATTAAATTTTTATCCCCCTTTAAAGCAAAGTATTAAAATTAATCTTTAACTATCTCATAATAAAATAATCACTTCGAAGTTTATATTTTATTAAAGTGTTTTTGAATATTCAGAATAATGATTTCAATATGGATAAACTTGTTCTGTAACGTTTTTTTAAGCTACTCCTTTGTCCAGGTTTGGGAGGTTTTTAAACCATTTCTTTTAAAACTTCATTAATGTTTTTAGCACTCGGGAAGAATGATAAAATCTTTTGAAGTACCTGATCAACAATTGCATCGGGACATGAAGCACCGCTTGTTAGTACAATTTTAACAGTCTCTTTGTCCGGAAGAAAGTTCTCTGCAGCTTTTTCTTGTTTAGAATTTAGGTCAAAATGTTTTATTAATTTGTTTGAAATAATTTCATTCGCAGATGAAATAAAATATGTTTTAAATTTTTCTTCACACAGTTCAACAATGTGACTTGTATTTGAACTGTTGTAACCGCCAACCACAATTGCCAAATCTGCTTCACGCTTTAATAATTGATAAGTTGCTTCCTGGTTGTCATTTGTTGCATAACATAAAGTGTCGCGTGTATCAGCAAAATGATCTTGTAAATTTTCTTTGCCGTATTTTTTGATCATTGTTTCTTTAAGAAGATCGGCAATTGCCTGCGTTTCTGCGGCAAGCATTGTGGTTTGATTTACCACACCAACTTTCATCAAATCATTTTCAACATCAAAATTATCCGAATACTTCCCTTTAAAAAAAGAATAAAATTTATCTTTTCTTGTTTCCCCTAAAATAATATCGGATAATATTTTAGTTTCATTAATATCTTTAACTATTACTGAAGCTGCTTTTGTAACTGTATGAGAAAAAGTAGCACGTGTTTCTTCATGGTAGCTTTTACCATGAATAATAATTGTGTAATCTTTCTCGCCCAACTGGTTTGAACGGTTCCAGACTTTCTCTACAAAGGGGCAGGTAGTATTGTAATTGACAGTATTAATTCCAATCTGATTTAATTTTTTTTCTATTTCTAAAGTTGTTCCGAAAGCAGGAATAATTACAATATCATCTTTAGTAAGTTCATTCCAATTAACAAGCTGGTTACCGCTGGTATCCATAATAAATTTTACACCACGGCTAAGCAGGTCTTCATTAACAAAAGGATTATGAATCATCTCGCTTAAAAGATAAATTTTCTTATCCGGATTTTCTTGAACTGTTTTATAAGAAATTTCAATTGCATTTTCTACACCATAACAGAAACCAAAATGTCTTGCTATATAAAATTGCACCGGCCCAAAATCTAAAAGAGTTGGCTCAAAATTCATTTTCCTGGGATCGTTTAACTTTCTTGAATTTTTTATTCTTGAAATGAAAGAACTTCTATAGAAGTCTGGTATTTCGAATTGTTTCATCTAATTTATTTTATTTTTGAATGTGGCAAAGTTAATCATTTGTTGAAAAGATTTCAGCACTGTAAAAATTCAACTTTAATCTTGGCTTTTTGCAAAAACAGAAATGCAATAAGTACTATTTTATTATATATCTAACATTAGTAATTTTATTTACGTTTCATAATAAGATTTCAAAAAAAAAAATTTAACTCCAGAATCCAAACAAATTATAGGAATTATATGCGAAGACTTATTTTATATAAGTTTCTATTTGTATTTATCATCATTTCATCATCATTATTTTCCCAACAAAAATTTATTGTTAATTTGAACGATAGAGCAGATGATCTATTTAAAGTTACAGTTTACCCGGAAAAATTATCAGATGATAATGATATTTTTCAATTTGCTGCTACTGCTCCGGGAACTTATGAAACCATGGACATAGGAAGATATGTAAGATCATTTAAAGCTTATGATAAAGATGGAAACGAAATAAAAACTGAACATATATCAACAAATCAATGGCAGCTTGATGATCCTGAAAACATAAATAAAATATATTATGAAATAGCTGAAACATTTGATACGCCGGTTAATGAACATCCAATATATGAAATGTCCGGGACTTCAATTGAAAAAGATCATGTTTTGATAAATGGCCAAGCTGTATTTGGATACATAAAAGAAATGCAGGCAGAACCAATTGAAATTAAATTAGAATATCCCAATGAATGGCAGGTTGGAACCGCGTTAAAAAAAGATAACAACGGTTTTTATGATGCTAAAGATTTTGACCAGGTTGTAGATTCTCCAATTCTACTGGGAGATTTGAGTAAAGATTCAATTAATATCCAGGGAACTAAAGTAGATATATTTACTTACTCTAAAACAGGATTAATAAAATCATCGGATATTTTATCATCTATTAAAGATATCTTAATAGCTGAAAGTGATTTTACAGAAGGCCTGCCGGTAGATCACTATACTTTTTTATTCTTTTTTGAAAATAGTGGAGCAGGCGCATGGGAACATTCTTACAGTTCTGAATATGTTATGAGAGAAGCTCCGCTTACTGAAAATTACATTCAGAGGTTAAGATCTATGGTTGCACATGAATTTTTTCATGTTGTAACTCCGCTGAATATTCACAGCGAGTTAGTAGAACATTTTAATTTTGTAAAGCCAGTTATGTCGCAGCATCTTTGGCTATATGAAGGTGTAACCGAATGGGCTTCGGATATTATTCAATTAAGGGATAGCTTGATAACTCTTAAAGAGTATTTAGACCAAATTTCTGAAAAGTTAAATACAAATGATAGATTCGATAGTACGATCAGCTTAACAGAGCTTGGTGTGGACGCCGTTAATTTGCATAATCAATATTATAATATATATGAAAAAGGAGCTGTGGTTGCAGCTTTACTTGATATAAGATTACTTGAGTTATCGCATGGTAAAATGGGCCTTCGTGAAGTTATAAATCGTCTTTCAAAAGAATACGGGCCAAACCGCCCCTTTAGTGAGAAAAATTTTTTTGAACATTTTACAGATGAAACATTTCCTGAAATAAATGATTTTTTTGAAGACTATATTGAAGGAACAAAGAAGCTTCCAGTAAAAGATTATTTTAATAAAATAGGAATTAATTATTATGAAGTAAATGGTGTGGATAGTTCTGATGCTATTATGGGAATAAGTTTAAAATATGAAGATGGCAAATTAAAGATTGCTAAATCTATAGGAGAAAAGCTTCAAGCTGGTGATGTATTATATAAAATAAATGGTGAAGAAATAAATTTAAATTCTTCCTATAGTATTCTTCAAAAATTAAAAATGAGAAAAGTTGGTGAGGAATATACAATTACAGTAAAGCGAGACGATGAAGAAATTACTGAAACAATGCACTTAATGCCAAAGCCAATTAAGCACGTGTTTGAAATAAATAATGATGCCTCACCGGAACAGCTTCAATTAAGGCATGCCTGGATGACTTATTTGAAAATTTAAAATGGAATATAATTGAAAAATTTATTTATTCTAACAAGTTTTATTATAATCAGTTTAATCAGCATTACTTACTCACAACCAAATTGGGAAGCACTTTCTGCAGCACCTGTAGCTTCAAGACATGATGACGGATTTTTTTTAAATGAAAAACTAGGCTGGGTTGTCGGAAGAGGTCAAATCTGGAAAACCAACGATGGCGGACACTCATGGATAAAACAATTCGATAAGAGCACAATCTATTTTAGATCGATTGGATTTTTAGATTCATTAACAGGCGTTGCTTGTAACCTGGGGACAAATGAATTTGGAGGCCAGACCGATACAAATCTTATCTATAGAACAACAAACAGCGGTGGAAGTTGGATTCCTATAAATAACTTTATTGGAACCAAACCGAGAGGTATCTGCGGATTGAGCGTTGTAAATGATTCAATGATTGTAGGAATCGGCAGAGTTAGAGGGCCTGTTTATTTTTTAAAGAGTACAGATAAGGGCGAAACCTGGTATACAAAAAGTATGAGTGATTATGCAATGGATTTAATGGACATTCATTTCACTTCCCCTGATACCGGTTTTGCAGTTGGTGGAAACGGGCCTTTAAATGAAAGTTCACACGGAATTATTTTACATACGGTAGATGGCGGTAAAACTTGGCAAAATATATTTACATCTTCGCAGCTTGGGGAGTGGTGCTGGAAAATTAATTTTCCAAGTAAAAATACAGGATATGTTTCTCTGCAAAGAGATACTGGAACAGTGGTAAATATTGTTAAAACAACTGACGGCGGCAAAACATGGAAAGAAAAATTCTTTACTCCTTTCAGATATTACATTCAAGGAATTGGTTTTATAAATGATTCTGTTGGCTGGGCAGGCGGAAACAGCACTTACACAACTTACGAAACAACCGATGGCGGGGATAGCTGGCATGATGCACATTTTGGTTCAAGAATAAACAGAATTAGAAAAATAAATGATTCGGTTGCATATGCAATGGGAGCAACTATCTATAAATATGAAAAAAGAAATACAACTGGAGTTAAATCAGTAAATAATAATTTGCCAGCTGGTTTTGAACTAAAGCAGAATTACCCAAATCCATTTAATCCTTCTACTACAATAGAGTTTTCGATTCCACCTGGAATTGAAAATAATTCATTAGTATTATTAAAAATTTATGATGTTCTTGGAAAGGAAATACAAACTATTTTTGACGAAGTTAAAGAACCAGGAAATTATAAAGTTTTATTTAATGCTGAGGGGCTTCCAAGTGGAGTTTATTTGTATACTCTGAGAGTGGAGAATTATTCTGAAACTAAAAAATTTATACTTTTAAAATAATTATTTATTTAAATTTAGGTTCACTCTCCAAGTTGAGCCTCACTTAAGTTTTATTCACCGAAATAAATATCTACAACTTTTTCAGCTGAATCTTTAGTAACAAATTCCCCGGCAGAATTTCTATTTGTTAAAATAATAATTGTAAACTCTTTAGATGGAATTCGATAAATTATATTTCTAAAACCTTGCGTGCTTCCGGTATGATAGACAATTTCGTTATCTTTATAAGTCGTTAACCGCCAGCCGTAGCCATAATCAATTGGCTCACCATTGTTTAAAGATCCTCTTGTCATTGAAGCAATTCTATACTTTTTATCCAGAATTTTATATTGATATAATGCTTGATCCCATTTATACATATCATCTAAATTTGAATAAATTCCGCCGTCTCCCAATACTGCACTGGTAATACTTTGATCATGTCTTATCCATCCTGTTTCTGTGCTGTCATATCCATAAGCTCTATTTTTAATAACATCTTTCCCTTCAACATGAGCAACAGTGCTATTCATTTTCAGAGGAGAAAAAATATTTTCTTCAAGAAATTTAGGAAAAGACTCTCCAGAAACTTTTTCAACTAATTAAAGAAAGAAGTGCATAACCAGTATTGCTGTATTGCCATTTTGTCCCCGGTTCAAAATAAGTTGAATCCTGCTTCATCATACTTTTTAAAACATCACTGTCTGTTACTTGGATAGTAACCGTATCCGGTATTAAATCTTCATAATCAATTAATCCGGAGGTATGATTAAGCAGATTTTTAATAGTAATCTTTTCACCATATTTGGGAAACCCTGGAAACAAATCGGTAAGCTTTTCGTTAAAACTTAACTTCCCTCTTTCAATTAAAAGAAGAACTGCGGTCGCAGTAAATTGTTTTGTAACTGAAGCCAATCGAAAATTAGTTTGTAAATCGATTGGAATTTTATCTTCAACATTAGCAAAACCAAATCCTTTTTTGAAAATAACTTTACCTTGAGATATAATTTCTACTGCAGCACCTGGATTTGGAGTATTATATTTTGAAAATAAAGAATCTAGTTTTGAATTTATTTCATCCGTTTGAGAATTTGAAATATTTGTCATTACCACAGCAATTAAAATTATTGTAAATAAGTTTCTCATAAAATTTCTTTTTGAGAAGCAAAATAAAAAAACTTATTGGCAATAAAAAAAATAATTTCTAAACTATAAAAACAAATGCACTAAATACCGCTGAATTTGAATGTCACTTTTTTAATAATTAAAGCACTAAACAATAGTGTTTGAATAAATGGAATATTTTTTACGACTGATTTTGAGGCTGACATAAAAGCGGGATGATTATTAAAAGATTTGATGTTAAAATTAATTAGTTAGTTTGGTTAAACTAGAATTACAATTCAGCAAAATCGAATTGTAAATTAATTATGCTTTTTATCAGCCTCCTAATATTTAATTTATTTAGAATATATTATATCTATTTCATTTTGATTTAATTGAAGTGCGGAAATAGTTTTTGTTTTAGTCGGTACATTTAAACCAAAATAGCCAAGTATTAAGATTCCTAATAAAAGATTATTCTGGCCGCCTGCAATAGTAAAAAAAACTAAATTAAAAAATACGCAAGCTTCAATTAAAGCCCATCTGATAACTGCAGCAGTTCGAAATTCATTAAGCTTATCAAGAAGACTTTTAGACTTATCAATGTTTTCAATTCTTTGGTTAAAAATTTTTAATGCCGTAAAAATCAAAATCATTGGAAGAAAAATTCCAATAATTAAAAATATGTTTTGAAGAGAAGAATTAAATTTCATATTCCCTATAAACATTAATACAAGACATACTGCTAAGAAAAATGTTTGACCCATAAAAAGTGCAAGCCAGACTAAAAAAGTAATTTTAAACGCCTGGGGGACGGTTGTTGGTACATTGCTTCTTTGCATAATTTTTCCCTTATTTTTGAAAAATTCTTACTTAGTTAAAATCTATCTTCTTTATTATATTTGCAAGTAATTGAGTACAAAAAAATAAAAATTGATAATGGAATTAATAGAAAAACTAAAAAGAATTAAGAACAAGTTCGATCAAATAAACCAGCAGCTATCTGATCCGGATGTTTTATCTGAAAGAGAAAAAGTTGTTAATCTCAGTCGTGAGAGAAGCGAATTGACGGAAATAATTCAAGCTTATGATAATTATTCTGAAGTCTTAAAAAATATTGATGGGAACAAAGAAATTATTGAGCTTGGGGGCGACAAAGAATTAATCAGCCTGGCAGAATCTGAGCTTGAAGAACTTGAAGATAAAAAAATTAGCCTGGAAGATGAAATAAAAATATTACTTCTTCCAAAAGATCCGAACGACAACAAAGACATAATAATGGAAATACGTGCAGGTACAGGCGGACAGGAAGCTGCTCTATTTGCTGATGATCTTTTTAGGATGTACACGCGTTACGCAGAAATAAAGGGTTGGAAAATTGAGATAATAGATGTAAGCGATACTGGATTAGGCGGAATAAAAGAAGCAGTTTTTTCAGTTAACGGCAATGGTGTTTACGGAAGTTTAAAATTTGAAAGCGGCGTTCACCGTGTTCAAAGGGTGCCGGCTACAGAGGCGAATGGGCGGGTTCATACTTCTGCTGCATCTGTTGCAGTCTTGCCTGAGGCAGAAGATGTTCAAATTGATATAAACCCAAATGATTTAAGAATTGATATTTTCAGATCAGGCGGTGCCGGCGGGCAGAATGTAAATAAAGTGGAAACGGCAGTTAGAATTATTCACCTTCCAACAGGGCTTGTTGTTCAATGCCAGGATGAAAGATCACAATTGAAGAACAGGCAAAAAGCGATGAAAGTTTTACGGGCACGTTTATACGATTTGAAATTGAAAGAACAATCAGCAGAAATTTCCGCACAAAGGAAAAGCATGGTTGGCAGCGGTGATCGAAGCGATAAAATAAGAACTTATAATTTTCCTCAAAATAGAGTTACAGATCATAGAATTGGCTTAACACTTTATAATCTTTCAAATATTATGGAAGGTGATATGGATGAATTGATTGAACAGATTAAGCTTGCGGATAGAACTGAAAAACTACAGGAAATTGTTGAATAAAAATAAGCTACAAAGCTTTTATTGTAATTAAGCTTATATCGTCTTCAAACTTGCTTTCTGTGAATTTAAAAAACTCATTCTTAATTATTTCCAAAGCATTATCATTAGCCGACATACTGGAAATAACTTGATTCAATTTTGCACTTCCAAATTGCTCTCCCTCACTGTTTCTAGATTCTATAATACCATCGGTGATCATC
The DNA here is from genome assembly GCA_963746735.1 of uncultured Ignavibacteriales bacterium. Classification (GTDB taxonomy): domain Bacteria; phylum Bacteroidota; class Ignavibacteria; order Ignavibacteriales; family Ignavibacteriaceae; genus CAVSWT01. The sequence continues at coordinate 79,879 of CAVVCO010000026.1, read as the reverse complement.
ACAATTAAATCATTTGGATTTAGATCAATCTTAATAGACTTATAATTACCTGATTCTGCAAACCCAAGTAATAAACCTTGAGACTTAAGACTTTTAACTTCATTCGTAGTGCTATTTTTAAATAGTAATGGCAAATCTCCGGCACCAGTATATTGAAGACTTCTTTCTTTGGTATTAATTACGACTATAGATAAAGTTGAAAATACTTCCGACACTTTTGCATCATCGTAAACAGATTTATTAACCTGCTGAAGTATCTCTTCCGGAGAATGTTCTTTTCCTGTTTGAAGTACAACTCTCATTGCGCTTCGAACATAACTCGCATAAGCAAAAGCGAAAAACCATGCACCCCATTTTTTACCCATCACATCACCTAAAATCACAGCTACACGGTTTTCATCCAGAGTAAAATAATCAAGGAAATCGCCGCCGGGAATGCCTTGATACGGCTGATGCCAATGATTAATCTGAAATCCGTTTACTTCTGGGCTTTTATCAGGAACAACTTTTGCTCTTAAAGAATCGGCGGCTTGATGCAATTCAGAAACTACTTTTTGCCTTTCTTTATTTAAGGATTTCAAAGTTGAGTTCACCTTTGCAACCAGCACTTTTGGCCCTGCCGTTTTTACAATATAATCATTGATGCCAAGATCATATCCGTCAAGTATATCTTTCTCTTCACCCTTAGCAGAAAGAAAAATAAAAGGAATAGATTTTAATTCAGAATTTTCGAGAAGCATTTGCCGGAATTTAAAACCGTCAATTTCAGGCATCATAATATCAGAAACAATAATGTCAGGAACATTCAATTTTATCTTTTCAAAAGCTTCTTTCACCCCTGGAGCAGTTTCACATTCCAATCCTTCCTTCTTCAAATTATATTGAAAAAGTTTTGAAAGAGACAGATCATCATCAACCAATAAAACTTTGGGAACATTTTGAGCAAAAGATTGCTCAAGATTTTTCTTTACGCCATAAACTTTGTAGATATCCGCTTTACGCAATAGTGCTTGAACTTTTAATAAAAGTTCATCAACATCAAACGGTTTGGTTATTATATCATCGCCGCCGGATTCCAGGGCTTTTGATTTGTCTTCAAAGCTGGTTTTTGCAGTTACAAAAACGAAAGGCAATACTCTATGGTTTTCATTCTCCCTTACCTTTTGGCAGAAAGTGAAACCATCCATTTCTTCCATGCTTACATCACAAAGCACTAAATCAATCTTTTGATCTCTTAAATGTTGAAAACCTTCTTCAGCATTTGAGGCATCGAACACCTGGTAGTTATTATGTTTGAGGTGATGACCAAGCAGCTTTCTAATTATAGAATCATCATCTATTACAAGAATGGATTTTTTTTCTTCGTTAAGCATAATCAGGGCAGAATTTTATTTCATTCGGGAAATTAAAACGGTAATATAAAATACAATTTGATTGATGATCAGGAAAAACTATTTATTGCCTCTTCCTTTGATTTAAATGATTCAAAAACTCTATACATACGGGTAAGTTCGAACATTGAATGAACCGCCGGTTGAAAACCAACTAACCTTAGATCGCCGCCTAAAGCCGTAAGCCTTTTTAATGAAACTACTAAAGTGCCAAGAAAAGTAGAATCAATAAATTCACATGCTGATAAGTCAACAATAATTTTTCTGTTTCCTTCATCTATTGAAGCGATTAATAACTTTTAAACTCTTCAGCTTCCGAGAGTGTCGCTCTCGCTATATTTACACTAATGTATGTTACTTCCCCTACTTTTTCTTTTGTGCATTCCATTTAGATTCACCTGCTAATAAGTTAATATTTTTATTCCGACGATCTATTTTCAATTTTATATTTATCCATTAATCTATATATAGTGGCTCTTCCCAACTGAAGTTTTTTTGCTGCTTCAACAATATTGCCACTTGTTACTTCAAGAGCGTGCCTTATTGCTTCTTCTTTAAGCTTTTCAAATGGAATTATGTTATCATCGCTAAACAAAGGTGCTCCTGCATCTATTATCGGAGAATAGTCTCCAGACTTTAAGTGCGGCGGGAGGTCATCTACATCAACTACATCACTTTCTGTTATAATTAAGCACCTTTCGATGGTATTTTCCATTTCTCTTATGTTTCCCGGCCAGTTATAATCATATATTAACTGTAGAGCCTTTTTAGAAAAACCTTTTATATTTTTATCCAGCTTTTTATTAAGAGCATCGATAAAATGATAGATAAGAACTAAAATATCACCCTTTCTTTGGCGCAATGGTGGAACGAATATGGGGAAAGAATTTAAACGGTAATAAAGATCTTCCCTGAATTCCTTTTGCTCAACCGCTTGTTTTAAATCCCTATTGGTTGCAGAAATAATTCTAACATCGGATTTAATTAATTCATTACCGCCAACTCTTTCAAATTCCTTTTGTTGAATTACTCGAAGAAGTTTGGCTTGCAAAAGCATTTCTAATTCACCTACTTCATCTAAGAATAAAGTGCCCCCGTCAGCTAGTTCAAATTTTCCTATTTTACGCTGATGTGCACCAGTGAATGAACCTTTTTCGTGTCCAAACAACTCACTCTCTAAAAGTTCACGCGGAATAGAAGCGCAATTGACAACTATAAACGGCTTATCTTTTCTTCTGCCATTATAATGAATGGCCCTGGCAATTAATTCTTTGCCTGTGCCGCTTTCACCACTTATTAAAACCGTAATATCATTATTTAAAACTTTTGTAACTAATTTAAAAACCTCCTGCATTTTACCATCGGAGGAAATTATGTTATCAAAGCTGTATTCTCTTTTAACATTCTCTTTTAAATTTTCAAGTTCTCTGCTGAGATCATAACTTTTAATTGCATTTTTGATAGCTGGTTCAAGCTTCTGGATTTCTATTGGTTTTGGGAAATAATCAAATGCTCCAAAGCGAATTGCTTCAACTGCAACTTCAACACTACCTTGCGCAGATAGCATTATAACCGGCAAGTTTTCATCCGAAGTTTTAATTCTTTTTAGTGCTTCAAGACCATTTAAACCCGGCAGCATAATATCCAGTAGGATTAAATCAGGTTTCATGTTAAGCTTTTTCAAAGCGTCTTCGCTGTTTGAAAAAACCTCCACATCATATTGCCATTTATCCTTTACCCAATATGTTAACAGTTTTGAAATAGCAAGTTCATCGTCAACAATAAAAATTAATTTGCTCACCTATTGTCCTTAAATTTGTTAAACTTTTGTAGCTTAGGCAATTTTAGCAAACAAGTTGTCCCTTGGTTCAATTTGCTTTCAATTTTAATAAATCCTTTGTGCATATCTAAAATATGTTTTACAAAAACCAATCCCAAACCTGTGCCGGCAATTTCTGCACCAGGGCGGCTTACTCTATAAAACTTTTCAAAAATGTGAGGTACATCTTCCTCCGGAATACCTATGCCCGTATCACTTATAATTATTTCTACCTCTTTATAAAGGTTCTGTGCAAATATACTTATTCTTCCATTCTTTTTCGTAAATTTTATAGCATTATCAATAAGTTCTTTAAACACCAGTTCAATTTTTTGCGCGTCTGCATTTATTATTAAAGATTCGTCAGGTATTTCAGTTGTTAATATAATTTTGTTTGCAGTGATAGTATCAAACTTAGAGTCAATTACATCCAATAATAATTTTAATACATCGAATTCACTCCTGTAAAGTTCAACAAGATTACCTTCAACTTTTGTTATATCCAGCACATCATTTATCAAATGAGCAAGCCTTTTTCCCTCTTTTAAAATTACACTATTAAATTCGTCTCTCATTTCATTAGTCATTTCATGATCCGTAGAAATAGTCTCGGAAAACCCTATAATGGAAGCTAGAGGTGTACGAAGTTCATGTGAAACATTTGATATAAATTCATTCTTCAATCTATTTAACTCGTCTAGTAATGCCTTTTTTTGTCTTGATCTGCTTCTTTCGATGGATAATAACCTAGTTGCTTCATCAAATCTTGCATTCAAATCTAAATTTCTTTCTTCATATATTTTTAAAGGATTTAGATTTTTCCCTACTCCCATCATTCCTATTATCTTATTTTCTTTATACAATCCTTTGCAGTTAAACTCAAAATGAACTTCTTTACCGAACCTGCTTAATGTAACTGCATTAAAAGAAACAAGTCTATTTGAACTCAATATTTTTTGAAAAGCTTTAGCAGTAGTTTTTTTATCCTTTGGAGAAACAATTTCAAAAAAATGTTTTCCAATTAACTCATCGGCAACATATTCTAACAATGTAGGGCCGTATTCATTTATTGAAAGAAAAATTCCGTTTTCATCTAGTTCAAAAATAAAGTCTTCATCAACATCATAAATTGCTTTTAACTTTTCCTTATATTCATCAACAAGCGAGTTTTTTAATTTTAATTCGCTGCTTAATGATGATTTTTTTCCACTATGCAAAGTCTTAGCTTTAATTTTTCTTCACTCCAAAAATACTTTAATCTTAACAAAAATTGTAATTATTCTTTAAATAGTAAAACTTGAAAATATGATGTTTTTGATATTAAATCAATTTGTGAAATAATATTTGGTATACTAAAAATTTATGATGGTTTTAATCAAAATACTCTGATTTCGAAATACAAAATTGAAATAAATTACGACGTAATGATTTTAATGTACTTTGATAAAAATATTTATTGCAGATAGGGTAACCTTACCAATTGTTTAAATAACGATTTAAGGATTTAATTACGACTAATAATTTCCGATGATATTAGCTACAAAAGTTTTAATTTTTTTACTTATTAAAAATCAAATGCCTCCACAAGTCATTCTTATTTCTATACTTAGCGAAGGAGGAGGTGATCCTGACCCACCTTCGATAGTACCACTTTGGCACCACTGTGTTTCGCCAGGTAAAATTGTTGTATTTAAATTCCAATCACCGGTAGGTGGGCCATGAAATTCAGAAGTACTACTCCCGAATGAAGGTAATGAAACAATTGTCCCATTATGTTCTACTGTAATTGAGCGAGGTGTGTGGTTTATTACTTCTTGGACGACCAGTCTATCGTCGAATATGTCGGGCGGATTAACAACTGCCCAACGAGCGACCCCATTAGATACACATTCACCAGTTGCAGTAAAAATGTACTGTTCGCCCTCTGGTGGAATTGTAAGTATTTTTTTTGATCGAACTTCTGTTCCATTAATTATTAACCTCACATAAGTATCTCCATTGATTGCATATGATTCATTTCCAGTCGCAGTTTCAGTAGATTCATATACTGTCCCACCAATAGGTTCTAGTCGGACTTTACCTATTGCTCCCGAAATATTCCAAGTCACATGGATTTCCCCTGGAACACAGACATACTCTGGTTTTACAGTCCAATCATTTAGGCTATATGATGGTGAACACGATATCAATAAAAAAGAAAAGAATATACTTAAAAAAAGTAGTGCACTGATCGTAAATATTTTAGCTTTCTGATGTTCAAAAACCATCAATAAAATTTTATTTGTATGCTCAACTAATTTTGAATTCATAGTATACCTCCATTTAATTGCTCATTTAATTTTAAAAATAGGATCATTTTATATTGACCTTTTCCTTTCTGCTTTTTAAACTATAAAGAACCTTTTTTGTTCATGTATTTTTCACTTCATTAACACAAACTTTTTAACTTCTGAAAAATTACTTTCTTGCAGTTTGTAGAAATAAATTCCGCTTGGAAGTTTGTCTCCGTTAAATTCAACTGAATAATATCCCGCTTCTTTAGTTTCATTTAATAGCGTGGCTACCAATTGCCCAATTGAATTATAAACCTCAATTTTTACATTTCCAGAGGAAGGTAAATCATATCCTATTTTTGTTGCTGGATTAAATGGATTAGGATAGTTTTGATGCAGAACAAACTCGCCGGTTTGTTAATTGAAACTTCTACAACATTTGAATATTTGAAATCTCCATTGTTATCAATTTGTTTTAACCTATACTTTGATTTTCCATGTACAGGATTTTCATCTATATATAAATAACTTTTTATTGTATTTGAATTACCGCTTCCACTTACAAAGCCTATTTTATAAAAGCTTGGTTCCTCTCCCTCCCTTTGGGAAGGCTGGAACAGACTTTTTCTCTCTATTTCAAATCCATAGTTATTTACTTCACTGGCTGTTTCCCAATTTAGTTCTATTTTGCTTCCATTTATTTTAACTGTAAATATTGCCAGTTCAACCGGCAAAGGTTCGGTTTGCGACTTAAAGCTTCCGAATGAAAGTGGTTGATAAGAAATATAATATCTCCAGGGGCTAAGTTTTTGATAAGGATTATCAGCAAGGCTGTATTCAGTTCTTACTCTCCAGTTGTATGCTTTAAAAGGTGGGATTGAACTTACATCTGCATTAAGCTGTATTCCGGCAGCACCTAAGTCTGTAAATGAACTTTGAGAACCGCTTGATTGAGTGCTGTACTGCCCGCTGAAAGGAGTACCTGTTTCTTTATATTCATAAACCAGTTTGCCTTTTGCCCTGCCGAAGGTACTTTTTGCATAACCGGATAAGCGTACATTACCATCCGTGTTTGTACTGCCATTAGGTCCAATTATAGTTGTGCTTGAAGGCTGATATTGCTGCACATTTTTTTGCAATCCGCTGCCGGAATTTCCATAATACAAATAAACTTTGCCTGTGAAAGTGGAATGAAAATCTGCACCCACAATTATATCACTATAGCCATCTCCGTTTACATCACCGGCTGAAGATACTGAAACACCAAAGTTGTCATTACTATTTTCACCAGTCTTTGTCCAATCTGCGGAAGTTGACAATCCAGCGGCACTTCCATAATAAAGATAAACTTTACCTGTAAAAGACGAATATCCGTTGGCGCTTACTAAAACATCACAATAGCCATCACTGTTTACATCTCCGGCTGTGGATAATCTAATACCAAATTGGTCATTATTATTTTCGCCTGTCGCATCCCAATCTGCTATTGCAGATGGCCCGCTTGAACTGCCAAAATATAAATAAGCTTTTCCATTAGATGATGAATAAAATTCAGCCCCAATAATTATATCGCTATAACCATCACCGTTAATGTCACCCGCTGTGGAAACACAAGCACCAAAATAATCTGAGTTATTTTCACCTGTTACCGTCCAATCAGCTGTTGAAGATAACCCGCTTGAACTGCCAAAATATAAATAAGTTTTACCCATAAAAGATGAAAATCCATAAGCTCCAACAATTACATCGCTAAAACCATCCCCATTTACATCTCCAGCTGCTGCTATTGAATTACCAAAAGTATCATCTGTATTTTCACCAGTTGCTGTCCAATCAGCTGTGGAAGACAATCCGATTGAGCTTCCATAATACAATAAAACTTTTCCGGTTGTAGAAGAATATCCTGGAGAGCTTACTATAATATCACTGTATCCGTCACCGTTTATGTCCCCTCCAGTAGAAACGTCGGAACCAAATGAATCATCGTTATTTTCGCCAGTAGCAGTCCAATCTGGTGTAGATGATAATCCACTTTGGCTTCCATAATACAAATAGACTTTCCCAATTTTAGCTAAAGACGGATAGCCTGACGCTCCAACAATTATATCACTGTAACCATCACCGTTTAAATCACCTGCAGTTGCAATAGATAAACCAAAATAATCCCTTATATTTTCCCCAGTTGCGGTCCAATCTGCAGTAGTGGATAATCCGCTGGAACTACCGTAAAATAAATAAACCTTTCCTGTATAATTTGAATATCTAAAAGCTCCAACAATGACATCACTATAACCATCCCCATTAACATCACCAGCACTAACTGCTGAAACGCCAAAATTATCATTGGAGTTTTCACCAATCTTAGTCCAATCGGCTGTTGTTGAGAGACCACTGGCTTCTCCATAAAATAAATATGCTTTGCCTTTAGAGAATGAATATCCGTTGGCTCCTACAATTATGTCACTGTACCCATCACCATTTACATCTCCAGCTATAGATACCGAAATACCAAAATGGTCATTGCCATTTTCACCAACTGCAGTCCAATCCGCCGTAGTTGATAACCCGCCGGCTCCTCCATAATATAAATATGTTTTGCCAGTTGAAGATGAATAATTATAAGCTCCCACTATTACTTCGCCGTAACCGTCTCCATTTACATCGCCGACTGTGGATACTTTGTATCCAAAAAAATCACCGGTGTTTTCACCTGCTGCTGTCCATGCCGCTGTTGTTAATAATCCGCTTGAACTACCAAGATATAGATATGTTTTTCCACTATTTGAATTATTTCCATATGCCCCTATAATCACATCGCTATAACCATCACCATTTATATCGCCAGCGGTAGAGATAGAATACCCAAATCTGTCAAGGTTATTTTCACCCGCTTTTGTCCAGGTCGCCGTAGTTGAAAGACCACTTGAGCCTCCAAGATAGAGATATGTTTTACCTGATGTAGTAGAATATCCATAAGCACCAATAATTACATCACTGTAACCATCACCATTTACATCACCGGCTGTGCAGGCTGAGCCGCCAAATCTATCATTGTTGTTCTCTCCTATTGCAGTCCAATCTGCTAAAACAGACAATCCGCTTGAACTTCCGTAGTATATATATACTTTACCGGTATCTGATGAATATCTGTTGGCTCCAACAATAACATCACTGTAACCATCATCCATTTACATCACCGGCAGTAGAAACCACACTTCCAAAATAATCATTGCTGTTTTCTCCAATTACAGCCCAACTTGCAGAAGATAACAATCCGCTGCTGCTTCCATTAAATAGATATGCCCTTCCTGTAAATGATGAATACCCCTGAGCTCCTATAATTACATCACTATAACCATCCCCGTTTACATCACCGGCAGTAGATACCGAAATGCCAAAATTATCAAAATTGAATTGACCAGTTGTGGACCAATCTGCTGTAGTAGAAAGGCCTGTTGAACTGCCTAAATATAAATATGCTTTGCCTTTAAATGATGAATATCCTCTGGCTGCAACAATAACATCACTATATCCATCACCATTTACGTCACCTGCCGTTGCTATGGAAACACCAAATTCATCACTATTGTTTTCTCCAATTGTAGTCCAATCTGCTGTGCTTGAAAGTGGATCGATTGTTAGTGGATATTTTGCATGGTTATCATTTACACATACCTCTGCTTTATGATTATTTAACTTTTTTATTTCCCCTTTTATTATTTTACCTGATGCGTCAAAAATTTTCAACTCATTGTAGCACATTACAGTTTTATTTTCAGAGTTGGAAAACGATAATCCATCTCGGCTTGAATTAAATTGAAGTTTTGTTTCTATGCTTAAATACAACTTTAACTCGCCATTTCCATCCGGTTTTTTATTAAGTACAAAATTCTGCCGCATTCCTTTTTCATTATTTATATATTCAATCCGTAATGTCTTGTCTTTTATCGAGGCCTCTCCCTTATTTATATGTAGTTCTTTGCCATTAAAAATGAGAGTCTTTTCATCTCTTCCATAATTGGCAAGGTGAATTTCTACATTCCAATCATTTAAATTTTTGAATTGATTTCCATTTCCCGATAAGGTTTGATTTTTATCTTTTGATAAAATATCATTGGTAATTAATGGTTTTGCACTAAAACCATCCACATAATATGTAAATAGAAGGCTTTGCTTTCTGTTGGGAGATATGTAATGATTTTCTTTTTTATCAAATGTGAGGTCATATTCTTCGTCTTTTATTTTTTGGGTTATAGTGCTATACCAGGATGTTTCCTTAATTGAGTCCTGGTCTATACTTGCAGCCTTTGTACTTCCATTATTTTTAATATTAGAATAATAGGAGGATGGGAATGTCTGTGAATTTAGAATGGTAGTCAATAATCCAAAGAATAATAAAATAATAAGTAATGAAACATTAAAGTTATTACTTATCTCCTTGCTCGTTTTAAAAAATGATTTATAGAAAACCTTACAATCTATTTTAGCAAATAAGCCATATTTAAGTATTTGTAATCCTGTTCTCATAATGCATACCTTTCATTTGAATGCACGTTACATTCATCTAATAATTATATTCAAATTATACAGATAATATCATCACAATAGATTGAACTTTATTTTATAATCTGTTCAATCTTATTTTCAATTTTTTGGGTCGGGTAGAAAAGATTATATCGAACTAAATGGATTGATGAACAATGTAACTTTTTTTGACAAAAGCACTTTTAACATGAATTTTTTAATTTCAGAAATTTTACTTTTAACCGAGGCAATTAATAATGTAGATAGTTTTCAATTGCCATTATGTGTCAATGTTTATCCTGAAATCTCTTTATTAAATAAACAAAATCTTAAAGGTAGGTACATAACACTTATGCTACAAAAACTAACACTTATGCTACATGTATAACTTAATTGTTTAATATAATGTGAGTTATAATGAAGGTACTATATGTTGTTTGCTATAAATTTACGAATGCGAAAGTTTTTTTTCATCGAACCAATTCGCTTGGTGCGTAACCAAATTCTTCCTTAAAACATTTTGCAAAATATGCTGGTGTTGAGAAACCTACTGAATAAGCAATTTCAGAAATATTAATCTTATTTTCTTTTAACATTAACATTGCTTTTGATAATCTAATAGTTCTGATATATCTACTGGGAGAACTGCCTGTTAAAGCTTTTATTTTTCTATAAACTTGTACTCTACCCATCCCAATTTCTTTATTTAATTGTTCAATACTGAAATCTTCTTCTGAAAGATGGTTATCTATTATTTTCATAACATTAAACAGAAATTGCTCATCCAAATTGCTTAATTCTATCTTGTTTTGATTTCCAATAAAATTACTGCTGCTATATTTCTTTTGAAGTGATCTTCTCAAGTCAATTCGATTTTTTATAATAACTTTTAGTTCTGTTGTATCAAACGGCTTTATTAGGTAATCATCAGCGCCCGTCTTTAATCCTTCAATCTTGCTTTCTTGCCCGGCTTTAGCAGTAAGCAATATGATAGGAATGTGACTCGTTTTCTCATTATTCTTTAAAATTCTTGTTAATTCATTTCCATCCAATCTTGGCATCATAATATCACAAATAATTAGATCAGGAATAATTTTCTCTGCTTTACTAACTCCTTCTTCACCGTTTGATGCTTCTTCAATCTGATAATCATCTCCTAAAGCGTCTTTTATAAATCTTCTAACATCCGTATTATCTTCGACAATTAAAATGAGAGTTTTTTCTTCATTATTATGATTTTCATTCTGTGTTTTTGACGATGAATTTTGATTATTAATTGGAGGATTTAATTGCATTAATTCTGAAGGTGTAGATTCATTAACATTTTCAAATAATTTTTTTACATCACCTTGAACGACAGAATCAGACTGTTTATTCATTTCAATAATTTCACTATCATTAAAATGTGTTTTGCCACTAGGCAGCATAATAGTAAATTCAGTCCAGCCGGTTTCACCTATATCATTATTCCAAAGTCTACTATCCACGGTTATTGTTCCATGATGCAATTCAACTAATTCTTTTGTAAGAGCCAAACCAATTCCAGTTCCTTCGTACTCCCTAGTATGAGAACTATCCACCTGGTAGAATCTATCAAAAAGTTTCGGAAATTCCTCTTCTGATATTCCAATTCCCGTATCTTTTAATTTTATTTCAACAAACTCTACTCCACTTTCATAAATAGTTACGGTAATTTGTCCTTCGGTTTTAGTAAACTTAAATGCATTTGATAAGAGATTAGTTAATATCTTTATCATCATTTCTTTATCAAAGTATAATTCAATCTGATCATCTGATGAATCAATGCTTAATTTTATGCCTTTTCGTTCGGCTAATGATTCAAATGACATTGTTATTCCTTTAACAAACGAAACGATATTTCCCTTTGATACATTAAGATTTAGCTTACCTGCATCAAGCCTGGCAAGATCTAGAAGCTGATTGATAAGACTTAACATTCTGTTTGCATTTTGTTTTATTAGATTAGCTTTCTTTCTTGTTTCTTCTTCTCCTGAATTAGATAAAATACTTTCGTTTGGCCCTAAAATTAACGTTAAGGGAGTTCTAAATTCATGACTAATACTGGCAAAAAATCTATCTCTAGCAATCTTTAATTCTTTAAGTCTTTCTAATGATAAAGTAAGTTCTTCGTTTGCATAGTTTAGCTGTTCAGTTCTTTCATTAACTTTATGCTCTAATCTATTTCGATAGTCATCAACAAGTTTAAATGAAAGAGAGCTTAAAAGCTGCATTGATATAGAAGGAATTATATAATCCAAAAGTTTTTCTTCATTTTCGTTTTTAGATTTTGTACTTGTCCAAAGTATTAATTTCCCAATATTCTGACCATGGCCTTGTAATATTCTCTCAATTTGAATTGAATCTATAACTTTAGATCCGGATTTCTCGTATCGATAAATTTTTTCGCCATCTATCTCTGCTTCAATAAAAACTTCAGCAGCTTCGAATCCTGCTACTTCCACTAGTGATTTAGCAATTGCTTTCAAAGTATATTCAAGATCCAAGTCTCCTGTAATCAGCTGACTAATACTATAGGCAGTTTCAAGTTGTTTTGCCTGAATTTGAATTTTAGCCCGGCTCTCTTCAAGTTGATGAAACCTGTCATAAAGAAGTTCATAAGCTTCATTTAATTCTGAAACTGCGGCACGTTTTGATGAAGGCATTGAAAAAATACTACGAATCCACGAAAAAGCTTTATTGTTTGGAGGATAGAAAATATTATAAACAGCACAATGATCTGCTTCTCGCAAAATTACTTTTGAAAGATTCAGCTTAAGAAAAATAGGTAATGCTATAAAAAATCCTTTTGTAATTAAAAAAAATTCCCTGCTGTATGCGTGATCAGCTGGCAGTTCCAATGTTACTTCCAAGTGCCCTTTTTCTACTTCCCTGGAATTAGGCTTTATACATTTGACAGCGCGGTTACCAATTCCTTTTTTGGGATCATTAATCAACCTGTAGCAGTCTTGGATATTAAAAAATAGTCCTGGTAAAATTGAAAACAATGGATATGCTCTTCTTTGAACCATTTGCATTCCAAGATTTACGAAATGATTATCATCATTCCATATTTTTCGGATATTTAATAAAATCTTACAAACCACATCCCATTCGATATTTTCTTTTTTATTTTTTAAATAATCTAAATTATATGGAATACCTTCGCATAGTAATTCAAGAGGAATATTGTTTTCCTCAAAATTTTTAAAAAATATAGTGAGGGTCGAGCAAGAAACTTCTTTTAAAGACATATAACAATTTTCTCTTTTTATGCTGAACTTTTTTTCGGAAATTTTCTATTACAGTTAATAAATTATGCCCAATACAAAAATAGGAGAGATAAATTAGGATAGTTAATAAGGTTTAACTTATTAAAGAGTTTTTTAAATATGTACTGATGAGATTTAAAAAGCAAATTATTTTTTTATTGTTCTAATTGACGGCGATTTAGAATGGTTAAAATTATGATATGAAAGGAAGTTTTTGTGATAATTAAAAATATTTCACCGAAATAGTTACATTGGCTTCTCTTCCTTTATCGTCAATGCAAGAAATTTTTATTTTTCCTTTTCCCGGTTTGTAAAATACATTTTGGCCTGGATTTGAAGATTTGTAATATCTATTATTTATGTACCAATATTGTTTTGAAGAACCTGTTTCAGAAACCGCCTGCAGTAAAATTCCTTCACCGGATTTTTCCTCAATATAATATTCATAATCTTTTGAAGGTGAAATAATTTTTAATCCTTTTCCTGTGAATCTTTTTTGGCATGCCGGATTGTGCGGAGGGATTTTTAAGTAAGCAATATTATTTTGATCATACCAGAGCTTTAATCCCGGGTCATAAATCGGATATGCTTTTTTCTTTACTCCCGTCGACGGCATACAATCGGGACAATATTCCATTGTCTCTGAATCGTTCACATAAAGTTCTTTGTATAAGCCGCAAACTTTATTGTGAGAAATATTTTTTATGTATTCATCTTCAACTAAATGCTTACAAAATTTTGAAGGCAGCAGCCCGGTTTCTGCACATACTTTTCGTTCGAGAATATTTTCCGGTTTATTAAACCATTCTTTTTTTGAATCATTATCAATCGAATTGAACAAATCAAAAAGTAACGGCACAGCCATATTCGCTCCTGAAAGTTCAGGCGAACCTTTACCATCAAAATTTCCCATCCAAACTCCAACTGTATATCTCGGATTGAAACCAACCGCCCACGCATCTCGCTTCCCGTATGATGTTCCTGTCTTCCATGCAATGCGTGGTAAAGTAGATTTATTAACCATGTCGTTGGAAAAATCAGGACGATAATTGTTTGATAAAATATCAGCTATTAAATACGAAGCTTCAGGAGAAAATATTTTTTTGAACTTTTTATTTTTTTCATCCGATAAAATATAATTTAATCTATACAGTTTGCCATTACACGCAAAAGAAGAATACATGGAAGTTAATTCTTCCAACGTAACTCCACATCCACCAAGAATAGTTGACAAACCTAAAATTTCTTTTTGATTTTTAATTTCTTCAAAGCCGCTGTTAATTAAAAGATTAACAAATTCTTTTAATCCAATGTTATCAAGCAGCCTAACTGCCGGGATATTTAACGACCAGAGCAACGCTTTTTCTGCAGTTATATCGCCGTGAAATTGTAAATCATAATTTTCAGGTTCGTATCCATTAAAATCAGTTGGAATATCAAGCAGTTTCATTTGCGGAGTTAAAGAGCCTTTATCAAAAGCGTTGTGCATAAAGTGCAGGCTTTAAGGTTGAGCCGGGAGAACGAATGGCAGTAACGCCGTTAACCTGTCCATCGGTTTTAACATTATAATAATCTGAAGAACCGCAGTATGATTTTACCGAATGAGTTTTGTTATCAATAATTAAAACTGCACCATTTGTTACTCCATTTGATTTAACTCTATTTACATAATTGTAAAGTAGATTCTCCGCTTTCTGCTGGACTTCTAAATCTAGAGTTGTTTGTATTTCGTCCCCTTTAAAATTTTGATTAATATAATTGCTGAAATGTGGAGCTAAGAATGGCACTTCACAACGTTTAGCGGACAATGGTTCATTTAAAGCATCTTCCAAATAATTTTTAGGAAAAACTTTATCCTTAATAAATTTTTTAATGCGTGATTTCTGGCTTTAATTGCTGCGGAAATATTTTTATCAAGCCGAAACTTGTTCGGGTTATTTGGAATCTCAGCAAGCATTATCGATTGTGCGAGACTAAGCTTTGAAGGAGGGCGGTTAAAATAAACATAAGCTGCCGATTTTACACCCTCAATATTTCCACCAAATGGAAGATGGCTTAAATAAATTTCTAGTATTTCTTTTTTGCTGTAATGAAATTCAAGCTGAATTGCCCGCAGCATTTCTTCAAACTTATTTAAATAATTTCTTTCTCCCGGTTCTAAAATCCTAATCACCTGCATTGAAATAGTAGAAGCACCGGAAACAACATGACCTGATTTTATATTTGAAAATAAAGCACGGATAACTGAAACCGGATTAACGCCATAGTGCCAATAGAACCATGAATCTTCTTTTGCGATTATTGCTTTGATTAAATCAGGAGAGACTTCATTTAGCTTTGTTTCCATTCGCCATTTATCATCGGGAGTAAGAAATGCAGAAAGCATGGTTCCATCTTTAGCAAGTACAACCTTTGAATATTGTTTTGTTGGAGGCAAAGGAAACAATGCATCCATTAAAAACAAGAAAAGGAAAAAGTAAATTGCCCCAGCAAAGATATTTAGAATCTAAAATATGTTTTATTTTTCGAATAAACATCTAATAACAATCCGTCATTGCAAGGAGTCTTCGAAGAAGTAATCTCCTAAATTAACATCAATTAATTCACATATCATTTCGAATGAGAATTCGAGTGAGAAATCTTTTACTTTATCCAATAACAGATTTCTCCCTACAGTCGAAATGACTACCTTGTACTCTCTACAACTTTCACAACTCCTGCACCATTGTATGAATGATATTCCGGATCATACATTGCATCTGCGCCAATTACAGGCAGTTGAAAAGTTCCTTTACTAACAACTCTCAACATGTAATAAAATTCCTTAGTTTGATTGCTGTATAAAGTTGTAAATAAAAGTAAACGGTCATCGCGAATATCCATGTATTGAATGTATAAAGGATTCTTCGGCTGCCAATTTAATTTTGTTGACGCTGAAAGTCTTGGGTTTTCAATTTCAAATCCGGCAGGAATCATGTCTGTAATTACAATATTTTCTGCTGATCTTTCCATTCCGGTTAAAGATATTTTACATACAATTAATTGTCCTTGTTCAAAAACTCCATTTAGAATTGGATTCCCGGTTCTATAATCATAATATGCTCGTCTTACTCTCATGTTTGAATCTTCTTCTTTAACTTTTTGATTGAGCTTTATGCCGCTTGTATTCCAGAAATAATAAACTTCCCCGCTGCCTGAAGCATTTAAAGAAACCTGCGCTTTATTTGAATTTGGAATATCAACAGTAATGTCTTTTCCATCAAATGTTTTTATTGTTTTTCCATTTGAAATAATATTCACATTAACATTACTATTTGAATTTATGCTGGCCGCTTTACCCAATGCAAGAAATGTAAAAGACCTATCCTGTGTTGAATAAATTTCATTAGCATGACTAGTTAGAAATTTTATTATGAATGGAATCTGTTCACTTGCCGGCTGAACTTCCAAAAGAACATTCAGCATAATTGCATTTGATCTTATTTCAGAATCGAAACATCCGCCTGTAAGTCTTATCGTCTTTTCCGGAATAAAAGTTTTCGGCATCATTTCATAATAAGTATTCCACTGCCCCATTAAAGCATAAGCTCCGGCTAACAGGTATTTTGTATCATTAGTTAGCAAATGCGGACGAGCTTTGTAATAATTCATTGTAGCAATATCACCTTTATCGGCAAGTGCTAAAACATAAAGTGCATACAATATTTCTTTCTTAGCAATTTTAACTATTGTTCTTTTCGCATAACCGTTAGCATTAATGCCATTTGAATAAATAGTATAGTCATAAGTACCGTTGGACTTACTTATTTTTGAAATATAATTTAACAGCTTTGATAGCACACTTTCCGAAACATTAAATCTTGCTTTCCTTGCTTCAATTAAAAAGTGTGCTGCGTAAACACTTCCCCATTCACTTGTATAATCTCCTCCTTGCCAGTAAGCCATGGACCCATCATACAACTGCATTGATTCGATTTTCTTTATTCCTTCATTCACAAAATAAACCGGGTTATTGGTTCTATACAAATCCGGGGCAACCAATTTTGCTAGGTCTTCAAAATATAATTGAGGGAAAAGCTTTGAAACAGTCTGCTCAATACAGCCGTAAGGATATCCGACTAAATACTTTAAATGTTTGGCAAATTTTATTGCCGGGAACTTGCTGATTGTAACTGAAGCTTCTTGCGTTCCATCAACATAATCTTTGGGCATATCAACATTAATATTTTCTCCGGCTTTAATATTCCCTGAACCGCTTTCAACAAAGTATGGGGATATTGGCCGAACTCCTATTTCAGTTTCATCCTTAACTTTTGCTATCCCGGAAGTTTCAAATAAAATTTTTCCGGTTCCCACTTTTTCACTGCTGCATATTTTAAAATGTACTCTGCCGGTCGAGTTAGCTGGAATAGTAACCGACTGTTTATTTGATGATACAATTTTCAACGGGCCTTCAACTTTCACACTTACATCAACATTTCCTTCGTTCGCAGTTGTATTTATAATTGAAACCGAAGAATTCAAAGTATCATTTGTTGATAAGAATCGTGGCATTTCCGGCTGCAGAATTAAATCATCTGCAACTTTTATATGCTGTTCAGCACTGCCGAACCTTGGCCCCGAAAATACAACCGCCATTAGTCTAATGTCTCCAATGAATTGAGGAACATCTAATGGAACAGTCACTTCTCCATTACTGTTTGTTTTAACAATGCCGCTCCAGAATGAAAGCAGCTTAAATCGTTTAGCTTGAATTGGATTAGATCTTTTCTTTAATTGAGCTTGTTCTTCCATACCGCCGTCACCGCCGGTTGAAGAGTTACGTGAAATAATTTCAGGCAGAAGAAGTTTGTATAAATCATAGCTGTCAACTTTTAAAGATCTTTTAGCATACATATATTTATAGGGATCAGGCGTTTCATAATTTTTTATTTGAAGTATTCCTTCATCAACAGCAGCAAGTGTAACATAAATATTTTTTTCAGATTTTGTTTTAATTTTGATTTGCTGTTTTGTATTTGGTTTAATTTTTCCCGGCGCAGTTATCGTAACCGGCAGATGGTATTCACTCTTCTCAACCTTCATTGAAGCAAAACCATGCCCAACAAAGAAAGGTGTTCCGCTATTTAAAGTGTGCTTCTTAAATAAAGTTGCAGTTACATAAACATTAGGCATAAAATCTTCCGTAACATCAACTTCAACTTGTGTTGATTTGTTTTCGATATTCACATAACGATACTCTAAAACATTGTTTCTTTCTATAGTCAAAAGAACTTTACCGGAAAATGGCGCAGTTAATAGAATCTTAGCTTTATCTCCGGGGTTATAAACTTTTTTATCAAAGACTAAATCGACTTTGCCTTCTTTATTTACATCAAAAGAAGAAGCTGTTGAACTGCCCCAGCCGTAAGCATAGAAATTAGTTCTGTAAAAATCATTGCTTCCTTCTTTCGAAATTCTTAATTGATATCTTCCTGACTTAGAAACGATAAATGAAAAATCCTTTGGCCCGCCTGAAATATCAACCGGTTTTTCCCACTCATCATATTCTTTTTCTTCTGAGTTATAATAAAATTGTCCGTAGCTGTTTTTCTTAAGCACTGTCTGCCATTCATATCTCACCAGCTTTGCAGTTGCTTTAAAATCTTTTATTGGACTGTCATATTGATCTACAGCAACAAACTTAAAATTTAATTTTTCATTTGTACCGAAATAATATCCTTCTGATTTTGTCCCGATGAAATAATCATTGGGATAAACATCAAAGCTTGCAGTTTGATTTACTGTTCTTCCTGTTAAATCAAAAACACTTGCATAAATATTTCCATAAAAATATCCACCGGAAGATAATTTATCCGGGAATAGTATCAATTATAGTTGCCTTTCCATCTGTATCAAGAGTGCCGTCTCTTTGAATATCTTGTATTCTCGAATTTTTTATTGATGAACTGAAATCATAAGCTGGATATTTTTTACTTACGAAAGGCCTATATCTTAATTGAATTTCACTTTGATATTTTAAGCCGGATGCTTTTGCTCCAAATAAAAATTCTGATTCAAGATTGGCAGTAACAATTTCTCCGGGACGTACTTTTTCTTTATCCGTTTTAATTTTCACTCTTATTTTATCAGGAACAAAATCTTCAACATTAAAACCATAAGTTCCAATAAGCTGCTTAGGCCCAGAATAAACTTCAGCGTTGTATCTGCCGGTTTGAGCAAAACCCGGAATATCAAATGAAAGCTCAAATGAACCTTCATCGTTCAACGTCTTTTTGAATTCATCAAAAACTTTCCCGGTTGGTGTTATAACTTTTACGATGATTGGAATATCTTTTACAATTTTAATTTTATCATTACGGACTATTCCAACAATATTTATTTTATCTCCGGTGCGGTAAAGATTTCGTTCAGAATAAATAAACGTATTATAGTTTTCAGAATATTGATAGATTCCGCCTACATCAAATCTTGAGGTTTCAATTTCAGTATTATTCAAATCAAGGTAATTGAAATCATTATCTTTTTCGGCAGTAATAAGTCTTGGATAAAATCCTTCAATCTTTGTCTTTTACACCGGTAAATTTTATAATTCCTTCGTCATCAGTTTTGCCGGAAAGAATCGTTTGGTTGTTTGTAGATATAATATTTATCTCAACATCTTTTACAGGTTCTGCTGTATGCGATCGAATTTACAAAAACCATTAATTCATCTTGAGACTTTTTACATATAATTCCAAGATCGGAAATAGCAATCATCTTGGAATCTCTTTCCCATCTGTCATTTGTAGCATGAACATTAACAACAAATACTCCCTTGCGCTGCTGGTTTAATGCTTTACCTAAATTAACTGTAAATTTTTGCAGCCAATTTTTCTTATCGGAGAGATTAACTTTTTCAGTATAAATTTCTTTACCGTAATCATTAACATAAAATTCGCCGTTGCTGTAATAATAATCGTCGTAATTATCTTCATCGTCATAGCTGTATCGACGAAATCTATAGCTGTTGCTATTTAGAAAGTAAAGAAGATTATTTTTAAAAACTTGAAGAACTTCTATTTCTGCACCGGTTTCATTTACAGCATTTACTTCCAGGTTCTTCTGCCCGGAGAGCATCATGTAAATTCCGGCTTTGTCAGTAAAATTTATGGAAGGATTTATATTTACAAGAACCACATCCTGCTCATAATCAAACTCAAGCTGCCCGCCATACAAGCCAGGCAATCCTTTGTTGATTTTTAAATGCGCTGTTTGCACATCGGAAAAATCTCCTTCAATCCTAAATTGATTTTCATTAACTGTGAATGTTAATTTTCTTTCCGGTGTTACCTTTACATAGTCTGCAACCTGCTTGTCGTCAACTGTTTGCGTAGTTGAAACCACAATCCATCCTGTCGATCCATCAAAGCCGGAAGATACGGATGTAATAGCCAGCTTAGTAATTGGCGGAAGATTTTGTGAGAATTCCCTTTCATCTTGCAACGGTTTTTTGCCGATAACCGACATTAAACCTTTTTTAATTTTTATTTCTAGTTTCTGTTCTCTATCTGTCTGCTTAACTTCGCCTAAATTTATTGCCATCACTTCCGATGGTTTATCAGAGACAACTTGAAAATCTTTTACTTCCTCCCCGCCTCTTGTTATTTCAAGGTTACTTTTCAATTGCTCAGGGGAAACTGCATAGTTGAAATATAAATTTGCCTGCACACTTAATTTATAATCCTGGTTTGGAATTCGAGTCCAGAAAAATTCAACTTTGTTTGCATCAAAATCCGGCGTGTGAAATTCATAAGTGTCAAAATCAGAAGAGTATTTAGTATTGAATAAAACTTTATCTGTTACTTTCGCTTTGTAATTTTGAATTGCCTGCAATGGATAATCGGGAGAAAAAATTAATGTGTTGCCCGAAATCCATTTGAATTTTCCTTCAATCTTCGGTTCAAAAGTTACAAATTGATCAGTGAGCCATTTGTCCTGAACATCTGCCGGCGCAAGGTTTTCAGAAAACTCAATTGTAAATGTGGTAAGATTTTGAACTTTCCTTGAGGATCAATTTTGTTATTGTAACTTTATTGCCTGATCCACAGCCTATCATTAGAACGATTAGAGAAAAGATTGAAAGAAGTTTTATAGCTTTCACGGCAGCTCCCTTTTGGTTATTCATAAAATGAAATGTCCCGTACTTTGATTATAAAAATAATCAATCATAAGTAAATGTGAAATTAAAAAATTGTAAATTATTTAGAACACATTCCAGACTTTGAGCTTGGACATTTCATTATATTTTGATTGGTCATAAGAATTTCGTGGCAATTTAAACATAAAACCAACAAATATTTTTCCTGAAACAATTTTTTTTTAATAATTCTCGCTTATTTTTATTCATGGCAAAAGTATTAAAACGTGCTACGACACTTTCATTAGCAACGAATATTTTCCTTTTTTTAATTAAAGGTTTTATTGGTATTATGTCGAATTCAATTGCTGTAATTTCAGATGCTGTCAATTCTTTATCCGATATAGTTTCTTCTGCAGCGATAATGTATAGTGTGCATGTTTCCTTAAAACAACCTGACGAAGAACATCAATTCGGGCACCATGCAGCACAGCCGATTGCCGTTTTTATAATTGCTCTTTTTTCAGCCATTGTTGGAATTGAAATTATCAAAGAATCAATTAAAAGAATATTCCGATCCAACCAGTTCAAAATATTCTATGCCTGTTTATATTGTTCTGGTTCTTACAATAGTAATCAAATTAATTCTAATGCGTTATCAATCAAAGGTTGGTAAAGCATTTAAAAGCCCGGGCTTAAAGGCAAGCGCAGTTGACAGTTTGAATGATGTCCTTTCCTCGTCACTTTCGTTAATTGGTGTTGCGGGAATTGAATTTGGTTATCCTTCGCTTGACGGTATCGTAGGAATTTTTATTGCTTTTGTTATTATGAAATCCGGTTATGAAATTGCCACGGAAAATATCAATTACCTTATGGGCAGGGCGGCAGATGAAAAAACAATTTTGGAGATAGCCAACAAAACACTTATGGTTAAAGGTGTAAAAGGCATGCATGATTTGAAATCATATTATGTTGGGAATAAATTTCACATTGAAATTCATATCGAAGTAAATAAAAATGAAACTACTGAAATCTCACATGATATAGGCGAATCTGTAAGAAATGAAATAATGAAATTGCCGGATATTTCTCAAGCTTTTGTTCATATTGACCCGGTTTGATTTTATAATCTTAAAGATTTTTGTTGACTTTGAATACTTAGAAAATTATTTTGAAAGTAACCCTTAAAAAATTAGGAGACATAATGTTAAAATATAAAATTATACATTATACAATTTTATTAATCACAATTATACTCCTTTCCGGTTGCGCTGATTGTAGTTTATAATAATTAACCTTCAATTATTTTGAATTGGAAAAAATTACTATGAAAGCAAAATTACTATATCTTTTGATTGCAATTTCTCTATTGTTACTCTCCGGCTGTGATGCGTTGTGCTACCATGTAGGATAACAGTTAGAACTTCTAAATCTTACATCACAAATAAATGAAAAGGCCGCGCTCAATTACTTTCATAAGCTGGTTATTTATAATAGTTGGAAGTATTGGGCTGGTAAATGCTTTATTAAAATTTTTCAGTTCAACAGAAATAATAAATCCTTTTGAAATCCCAATAGTTGGATTAGTTGCACTGCTTGCCATTGTTTCAGGTATATTTATGCTTAGGGGTTTTAAGTGGGCAAGATGGCTTTTAGTTTTCTGGCTCATATTTCACGTAGCAATTAGTTTTTACCATTCAATTCTTGAAGTGATCATTCATAGTTTACTCTTTATATTAATTGCTTATTTCCTTTTTCAAAAAGAAACCACTGAATACTTCAATTTGATAAAAACCGAAAAGAATAAAAGTTAATCACAATCATTGATTAACTGAATTTTCTTTCTGCAAAGCTTCATAATATTTTCTTATCAGTTCTTCATAATCTCTAGTATAGCCTTCATTAATCGCTCTGTTAAGTTCGTCCCTAATTTTGTCTTTTTCTTTTTGTAAAGATAAATTTAATTCAGCCGGTGATTGACGGACAATATCCTGCCCCGAATTTGATTCTCTCTTTTTTTCATAATCTCTTTCATTTATTGAACGCTGTGCATCTAAAAGTTTTGATAAAATTCTCTCCTGCTTCTGAACTAGTTGATCATCAAGCTTCTCCGTCTGCATATCAGTTACAACTTCCTGCATCTTATTCATAACTTCATTTAAATTTGCTGCCATGCTTTTTGATTTGCCTGATTCTTTCGCTTCCTGGTTTAACTGCTCAATTGACTTCTTAATTAATTCCTGCTGCTGTGCTAATCTTTGCAGTTGTGCCTGCTGCTGCATACTAAGCTGGCCTTGATTCTGCATTCCTTGCTGAAGCTGCTGAGTCATATTATTTAATTGCATTTGCTGCTGTGATAATTTACCAAGCTGCTGCAATAAAGACATCATTCCGCCCTGCCCGCCGCCCTGCATCATAGATTCCATTGAGCCTTTCATCATTGCTGCTGCTTCATTTAATGATTTCATTGCTTCTCCCTGACTCATCGAAGCCATGTTCCCATTCCTGCTCTGCATTGACTGAATTGATTGATCCATTTGTTTTTTAGCATCTCCCAACGATTTACCCATTTCGGGAGTTATCGCAAATGTTTTTTGTGAAAGATTAGACATCTGCTGCAAAAGTCTGTCAAGATTTCTAGAAATTTCATCTTGCTTTTGTGCATTTTCATTAAAAGAAGATGAAGTTGGATCAAGATTTTCCGAATTCTTCTTTAAGTCTTCTTCCTGCTTTGAAAGTGAAATTAAATTCTCAAGCATCTTCATCATATCTGTGAAAGTCTGCATTTGGCTTTGCTGTTTAATAGATTGCTGAAGCTGCTTCATTAACTGCCCCATTTGCTTCATATTTTGGCTTACTTGTGATTGATTCTGTTGTGCCATCTGCATTTGATTCTGCTGAATATCTTGAGAAGCTTCATTTGATTTTTCCTGGTTCTGCTGCTTTTCAAATTCATCTTTCATTTTTGCGAGTTCATCTTTCGGCATATCGTCAAACGATTTCATTTTATCTTCAAGCTTTTTCAGCTCATCATTAAATTTATCTAGGTCTTTTGATATTTCATCTTGCTTCTCGCTCAAATTATCTTTTTCGCTTTGCTTTGATAAATCATTTTGCTTTGTTTCATTCTTAAGATCATCTTGTTTTTTTGTCATTTGTTCGGTTCGTTTTAAAAGCTCATCAACCTTTTGCTCAATCTGAATTCTCTTTAATAAATTTAATGTACGCTCAATGACTTTTTTGAAATGCTTCTTCATTAAGCTTCATATTTTCCATTGCCTGCTGCATTTGATTTCTGTCTAGCTTCTGCAGCATACTTTGCATTTTATCCATAAACTTCTGCATCTCTTCGCTGTTCAATTCTTTCATTAAATTTTGCAGTTCCATATATTTTTCCAGAGTCTCTTTTGAAAGGAGATTATTCTGCTGTAGATCTTGCTGCATTTTCGCCATCTGTTCTTTTACTTCTTCAGTTTTCTTTTGCAAATCCTGAAATTGATCCAAACTCTTTTCAATATTTTGTTTCTCTTCCCAGGTTAATTCTTTTGAATCCTTCTTTAAATCTTGATCTATTTTTTCAAGATTTTGTTTCAGATCATTCGCCTGCTTTAATATTTCTTTCAAATCATCTTCAGACTTTGATTGAGTATTATCTGCTTTAGCAAGAATTTCATCAAGTGAAGGGACACGTATATTAAATGAATGCTGACTTAGCAGACTTTCGGCCCGCTGATTATATCGTTATCAAAGATCTCAAGATAATATGTAACAATATCATCAACAGCTAAATTCATCTGTGAAAGATTCCAGATGTAATTAACATTTATTTCTTTATCATTTTTATTAATTGGAATTTCAATCGAACTAAATTCACTTTGAGGGGTTCATATTTTGAAGCCGCTAATCGATATTTAAGCAGCAGCTTGGTAAATCCATAATCATCGGTAACTTTTAAATACAAAGGAAGCCTATTATCATTTGCCAAAGTTACATCTTTATTCGGCTCAATAATTTCTATGGTTGGATAATCATCAAGCATTGCTTTAATAGTGTATGTAATAGGATATAAATTATTATTCGCGTTTTCATCAGTTAAAATAATTTTATAATTATTATCCTTTTTAATTATAAACTTTCCGGAAGCAATATTGTCATTAACATTTAATTTTTGTTTTGTTGAATCACTGAATTGAAGTTCTGCTTCTTTAAGCGGCTTGGTTGAATTTATTTTTATGTCAACAGTACTCCCAACCAAAGCGTTTATATTTCCATTATCTGTTAAAATAACCGGTGCTATTTTTGAGTAAGACGGAGAAATAACCTTCACATCCAGATTTTTGATGATGGGATGATCAATAACATCAATTTTAAATTCATCACTTTTAATATTTTCTGCTTCGGCAAAATATTTAAATGAATTTCGGACCGTCTTTTCTTCTAAATGAAAATCCCCCAATGAATCGGCTGTTAAATTTTCAATCTCAAAACTTGTCTGATCTTCGGATTTCATTACTGAGAGAAATATTTTTAAGTTTAGCTCCATTTACTTTAACTGTAATTAAAAGATCATCGCCTTTTGTAATTTGAGAATTGCCAGGCATGACTTGAAATGAAAATTTCGGGGGAGCAATAAATTCCTTATTAAAATTTACCAATCTGTTTGAAGCAGAACTAATTCCCGGCACAAATAAAACTAAACCGGAAACAACTAATCCAATTCCAATTAAATAAAGTAGATAGACTTTTAACTTTGCTAAAATTAACAATCGATTCAAATTGCAGGCTTTTACTTTTATCGTACACATTCTTAAATGCAGCATCAATTAGTCGAAACAGAATAATAATTGTTTCCGTTTGATATTGAAACAAGCTGCATAGCATTTAACAAATCATCTTTTATTACCGGGAAATTTTCTCCCACTTTCCCGGCAACATTAAAATAATTTGTTTTACGAAATATGTTAAAATATTTTAAGGTTGGAATAACAAACAGAAAAACGAAGCTGCCAATTGTAAGAAGTAAAAAAATCAAAAAAAGAACAGTCCGAACTGCAGAAGAAAAATGAAATACAAATTCAAAAAAGGCAAAGCAAATGAAAGTCAGTAAACCAATAATTAATGACGCTTGAATTCCCAATGAAGAAAAGAGAGCATATTCCCTCTTCGTAAGCTTTTCAAGCCTCTCAATTATTTCTTTGTAAAAAACCGAATCTTTCATACTTTAATCGATTTTATTTTTTTGACTTATTTATGAGAAAGTGCCCAAACAACTAAATTTACTCCAAATTTTAATGCTTCTATCCTTTTACTTTCAGGATCGTTATGCACTTCAGGATCATCCCAGCCGTCACTTGGATTTGACTGGTAAGTATAATAAACAGCAATCCTTTTTCCAACAAAAATTCCAAATCCTTGTGCAGGTTTTCCATCATGTTCATGAGTTTTTGGCGGTCCAGATTTAAACTCGAAAAAATCATCATACATGCCATAATTAAATGGAAGCTCTGTAAAGTCTTTGTCAGGAAAAACTTTTTTCATTTCTCTTCTTATTGCTTTATCAAGACCGTAGTCATCATCAATATAAAGAAATCCACCATTCTCAAGATATTTTCTTAATCTTTCTGCTTCTTCCTGCGAGAAAAGGACATTTCCATGCCCGGTCATAAATAAAAACGGATATGAAAATATTTCATCTGCTAGAAATATCTACAAATTTATATTCAGGATTAACTTTTATGTTTGTGTTAGCTTTGATAAAGTTCAATAAATTAACTTCTTCGAGAAGGGCCATTATACCAATCACCGCCGCCGTCGTATTTTAATCTTGCTATTTCAAATCCTTTTTCAGTTTGTGCCTGGATTGAAATAGCAAGGAAAAACACAACTATTATTGTCAAATATTTCATATTAAATTAAATTATTTTGGATGTAATATATTTACGTAAATCGCGAATATCAATTAACTTAATTTTCAACAATTTTATCAATTATGATTATAAATTTAAAGGTACATTTTTTTTTTATTTTAGTGATAATTCTCTTTGTTTCAATAAAAATTAAATCGAGATTAAAATGGCAGCAAAATACTGGTTTGTAAAATCAGAACCATCATCTTTTTCAATTTATGATTTAGATAAAGGCAAAAACAAAACAACATATTGGGATGGAGTAAGAAATTATCAAGCTAGAAATTTCATTCGCGATGAAATGAAGAAAGGCGACAAGGTTCTTTTTTATCATAGCAACACGGATCCAACCGCTATTGTAGGCGTCTGCGAGGTTGTTAAAGAATCCTATGCCGACCACACTCAATTTGATCCCGATAACAAGCACTATTATCCATCAAGCAATCCAGAGAATCCAGTTTGGTTTATGGTTGATATAAAATTGATTAATATTTTTAAGAATCCAGTTACATTATCAGATATCAAGGGTAATTCTAAATTAAAAAATATGCGCTTGGTTCAAAAAGGAAGCAGGCTATCGGTGATGCCTGTAACAAAAGATGAGTTTGATGTGATTATTACCATGAGTAAAAGATAATTAAAAATATTTTTGATACGATTGTCTATTTTTTTTAAAAATTTCTATTTAAAAAAATCGAATTAAATTTTATAAAAAATTTAATTTGGTTTTTAAAAAAAATATTACAAAGTTGTCGTCAGTTCTTTCACGCCTTTAAATTATTTTTAAAGAAATTGTGGGTCAAACTATTTTCTTTTTCAAGAAAATTTTTTAGTTTCTAATTAGTCAACAACTGAACTCAAAACAAAAAATCTGCGAATGAAATTTGTTTATTTATATAACACGTCACATAAAAAAATAATTAATATTTTAAATCAACTATACAACAAAGAAATTTTAAGCTTAGGGAGTAATGAATGAGAGTAGAAAGGCTTTTCACTAGAGGTGGAGTGGACCCTCTAAAATCTTTTGAGTTTGTTAAAAGAACGTCTGAAATTAAAAACCCTGATGGATCTATCGTTTTTAGAATGGAAGATGTTTTTGTGCCTGCTCAATGGTCGCAGGTAGCAACTGATATTATTGCTCAAAAATATTTTAGAAAAGCCGGTGTACCTAAGTTGTTAAAGAAAAGCCGTGAAAAGGGTGTGCCTGGCTGGCTTCAGCCTTCCAAACCCGATTTAGAAAAATTAGAATTGCTGCCTGAGAAAGAAAGATATTCTTCAGAAAGCGACAGCCGACAAGTTTTTCACAGGTTAGCCGGGAATTGGACTTATTGGGGATGGGTTGCAAAATATTTTGATGCAGAAGAAGATGCAAAAGCATTTTACGATGAATTAGTTTTTATGTTTGCAAATCAAATGGCAGCACCAAATAGCCCTCAATGGTTTAACACCGGTTTAAATTGGGCTTACGGAATTGACGGACCGGCACAAGGACATTATTATGTTGATTATAAAACCGGTGAATTAACTGTTTCAACTGATGCATATACTCACCCGCAGCCTCACGCTTGTTTTATTCAATCAGTTAAAGATGACCTGGTTAACGAAGGCGGTATAATGGACCTTTGGGTTCGTGAAGCAAGATTATTTAAATATGGTTCTGGCACAGGTTCCAACTTTTCCGATATACGCGGGTCTGAAGAATCATTAAGCGGTGGTGGAAAATCTTCAGGCTTAATGTCATTCTTAAAAATCGGCGACCGCTCTGCAGGTGCAATTAAATCCGGTGGAACAACCCGTCGAGCTGCAAAGATGGTTACTTTGGATTTGGATCATCCTGATATAGAGGAATATATTAATTGGAAGGTAACTGAAGAACAAAAAGTAGCAGCGTTAGTTACAGGATCAAAATTATGTAATTATCATTTAAATGCAATCATGCATGCATGTTATGAAGAACATCCTGAAAACGACAGGTTTAATAAAAAATTAAATAAGAAATTAAAATTTGCTGTTTTGGAAGCTCGTAAGGTCCAGATTCCAAATAATTATATTGAGAGAGTAATTCAACTTGCAAAACTTGGTTTCAAGTCAATTGAATTTCCTATCTATGATACTGATTGGAATTCCGAAGCTTATGCAACCGTCTCCGGTCAAAATTCAAACAACTCAATTAGAGTTACAAATGAATTTATGAATGGAGTTTTAAGTGACGGCAATTGGAATCTTTACTGGAGAATTGAAAAACAAAAAGCTGCCAAGGAAAACCGTAAACCAAAGCCGTCTAAAACACTCAGAGCAAGAGACCTTTGGGAAGATATTTCTTATTCAGCATGGTCGTGCGCTGATCCAGGAATTCAATATCACACTACTATTAATGAATGGCATACATGCCCCGAAGATGGTGAAATAAAAGCTTCAAATCCATGCAGCGAATATATGTTTTTGGATGATACTGCATGTAATTTGGCTTCATTGAATCTTACAAAATATTACGATACTAAAACCAAACAGTTTAACATCGAATCTTATCGTCATGCAACTCGTTTGTGGACAATCGTTCTAGAAATAAGCGTTTTAATGGCTCAATTTCCCAGCAAGGAAATTGCCCAGTTAAGTTATGACTTTAGAACTCTTGGATTGGGTTATGCAAATCTTGGCTCACTTATTAATGCTTCAAGGAATTCCTTATGACAGCAACGAAGCTTTTGCAATCTGCGGTGCATTGACAGGCATTATGCATATGCGGGCTTATGCAACATCAGCAGAAATGTCAAAAGAATTAGGATCATTTTCAAAGTACGAAAAAAATAAAGAGCATATGCTTAGGGTAATTCGCAATCACAGAAGAGCAGCATATAATGTTCCTCATGAAGAATATGAAACATTGTCAATTTATCCAATGGGCATTGACCCCAAACACTGCCCTTCTGATTTATTAAAAGCAGCAAGAGAAGATGCTGACCGTGCTTTAGAAATGGGAACCGAATTTGGATTTAGAAATGCTCAAGTTACTGTGATTGCACCTACTGGAACTATCGGCCTGGTTATGGATTGCGATACAACGGGTGTTGAACCTGATTTCGCTTTAGTTAAATTTAAAAAGCTTGCCGGCGGCGGATATTTCAAAATTATAAATCAATCTATTCCGCCTGCATTAGAAAGATTAGGTTACAACCATGATCAAATTTCAGAAGTAGTAAAATATGCTAAAGGGCATGGAACTTTAGAAGGATGCCCATATATCAATCCCCAAGCATTAAAAGCCAAAGGATTTACTGATGAAATTTTATCAAAA
This sequence comes from uncultured Ignavibacteriales bacterium, assembly GCA_963746735.1. Lineage (GTDB taxonomy): Bacteria > Bacteroidota > Ignavibacteria > Ignavibacteriales > Ignavibacteriaceae > CAVSWT01. Next base: position 49,259 of record CAVVCO010000026.1, on the reverse strand, counting down.
TTGGAAGCCACCCTTCCATCAGTTTTTGAATTGAGTTTTGCATTTAATAAATATACTATCGGAGCTGATTTCTTAATTAATAAACTTGGTTTGGATGAAGATGAAATAGATTCATTTGATTTTAATTTATTAACTGCTTTAGGATTTTCAAAACAGGAAATCGCATCGGCAAATGATTACGTTTGCGGAACCATGACAATTGAAGGCGCTCCATTCTTAAAGCATGAACATTATCCTGTATTTGACTGTGCAAATAAATGCGGTAAAAAAGGGACAAGATTTATTAGATCAATTGCTCATATTAAAATGATGGCAGCAGCACAGCCATTTATTTCCGGAGCAATTTCAAAAACAATAAATCTTCCAAACAGCGCTACTGTTGAAGATATTAAAGATGCTTACATGCAGTCATGGAAACTGGGAATTAAAGCAAATGCCCTTTATAGAGATGGCTCTAAACTTTCACAACCTCTTAATTCTATTAGTGAAGAAGAGCTTGAGGCAATCATTGAAGAGAAAGAACATAATGATATTGTAAAGATTGCCGAGAAAATTATTCATAGATATATCGCTAAAAGAAGAAGGCTTCCAGATAGAAGAACAGGCTATACTCAAAAAGCAAAAATTAATGGGCAGTCAGTTTATATTAGAACCGGTGAATATGAAAACGGCCAAATCGGTGAAATATTTATTGATATGCATAGAGAAGGCGCTGCGTTCAGATCATTATTAAATTGCTTTGCTATTTCAATTTCCCTTGGATTGCAGCACGGTGTACCTCTTGAAGAATTTGTAGACGCTTTTGTATTTACAAGATTTGAACCAAGCGGAATGGTTACCGGCAATTCAAAAATAAAAATGTCTACTTCCGTAATTGACTACATCTTTAGAGAATTAGCAGTCACATATTTAGGACGTCATGATCTAGCTCATGTTGAACCGGAAGAAATAAAAGGGAAAGCTTCTCCCGGTATAGTAAAAAAATTAGTTGAACCGGAATTTGTAAGCGAAGAAGTAGTAAGCGAAAGAGTTATTGAATTAGATGAAGAAGAATTAAATTCAAAAGAATATGCCCCTGCTGAAGTAAAAACAACAACACGAATTAAACCAATGATAAGTCAGGCTAAGAACTCAATCCATACAAAAGTAAGGCAGGCAATCGAAAAGGGTTACACAGGTGATATATGCACAGAATGCCAGAGTTTGACAATGGTTAGAAACGGAACATGCTTAAAATGTATGACTTGCGGTTCTACTTCAGGCTGCAGTTAAAAATTAAAAATAAACATCACTGTTTAATGTTAAAAAGCCATTCAGTTTGAATGGCTTTTTTTTGTTTGAAATTTCAAATGGATAATTTTTTAAAGAGCGAATATGTCAACCTTTGAATATCTTATTGTCAATAAATTATTCAAAGTTCTAAATAGTTATTAATATCTTTTCTAGACACTCCATACTGAACTAAAAACCTGATCCATAAAAGTCCAACAAGAATAAATGAAATACTATACCAAATTCCTATAAATGTTCTCATAAATATTAAAATTAACCCAATTCCAATCACTGACAAATAACTAATATATTTTTTTACAGTTGAAAACAAAACAGTATGTAAAATGAATAATGAAATAAGTATTAAAAAAATAGAATTTATTAAATGTTCCACAAGACAACCCTTCAAAATTTTAACGGTTTAATTTTTATAAATTTCATATCAATACTTAAACAAGTGGTTAGTGAAAAACATCGGTATAATTACCATTAATTTTCAACTGAAATATTGATAATTATGCGTTTTTAGCGGTTTAGTAAAAATTTTATGGATAATGGTAATTTGTTAGCTGGTTTTCTTAAAAATTATCTCCCAATTGTAAATGTGAGTTGTTAAAATGGTTGTTCTTTAAGTATGGATGTTCATGTCAATGTAGTTAAGCCATAAGTTATCCCTAATTATCTCTTGTTCTGATTTTGAATTGAACTGCAAGATAATTTAGACTATAAAAACAAATCTGAATTAAGAATCAAAAGAAATGATTAATAAAATAACTTTGTTAGCTCAAATTGAAATGATGCGAAAGAGGATGAAATTATATAAGTAATCTATTTAGCAGCAGATAAAATTTCCAATCTCCTACCCCCCATAAACCTATTTAAATAATAATTATGATCTAAAGAAGAAACTATAACCCCGTTTTTAGAACTTGCGTGGGCAAAAAGATTGTCGCCAATATATATACCAACATGTCCCGGCTTTACTCTTCTCCTTGTATTAAAAAATACTAAATCACCAAATTTCAAATCATCTTTATTATCTATTTCCATTCCCTCAGTATACTGGCCTCTTGCAGTTCTTAGTAATTGAAAATCTACTGCATGGGCAAAAACAGCCTGAGTAAAAGCAGAACAATCTATTCCCTTTTTTGTAGTCCCGCCATATTTGTATGGCGTATTTAAATAACGGATTATTTCCATTAACATTTTTTCTTTTACAGTACTGAACTCACTGGATTCATTATCCTTTGATAAAAGTTTATTTGATACTGAAGACAAGTCCACACTATTATGTTCCACAGGTATATCATCATCATTTTCATCCGAATCAATATCTTCTGAAAGTGCGGCTGTTTTTAAATCATCGTTATTTATCTTTTCATCTGTTTTTGAAGAATTTTTATTATCATTCTCGTCTGTAAATCTAACAGGCGATTTTTTTTCTGTGTCTGTTTTTTCTGTTTTTGTTTTATATCTTTCGGAGTTTATTGAAGATGAGCAGCCTGTTATAGAAATGATAGTAAGTAAACTTAAGCAGTAAAATGAGTAACTTAGATATTTAATTACCCGCCTAGCCAAGATATGCTCTCAAGTTTTTACTTCGAGATGCATGCCTTAATCTTCTAATTGCTTTTTCTTTTATCTGACGCACTCTTTCGCGAGTTAAATTAAATTTCTCTCCAATTTCCTCAAGTGTTAGTGAGTGCTCTTTATTCAACCCAAAATAAAGCTTAATTACTTCTGCTTCTCTTTCTGATAGGGTAGCCAATGCCCTTTCAATTTCAGATTTTAACGATTCACTAATCAAAACAAAATCAGGTGAAGGCTGTTGGTCATTTTGAATTACATCCAATAAACTGTTTTCTTCACCTTGTGAAAATGGGGCATCCATTGAAACATGTCTGCCGGAAATCTTTAATGTATCTGAAACTTCCCCAACATCCATATCAAGCTCTTGTGCTAATTCAGCAGCACTTGGTTCTCTTTCAAATTCTTGCTCAAGGTTACTGTATGCTTTTCCAATTTTATTCAATGCACCGACTCTATTTAACGGCAGCCTTACAATCCTTGATTGTTCTGCCAATGCTTGAAGGATCGATTGCCTAATCCACCAAACAGCGTAAGAAATAAATTTAAAACCTCTTGTTTCGTCAAATCTTTTGGCAGCTTTAATTAATCCAAGATTGCCTTCATTAATTAAATCACCAAGTGAAAGGCCCTGGTTTTGATATTGTTTGGCAACACTTACAACAAATCTTAGGTTTGCTTTGGTTAATGATTCAAGCGCGTATTGATCACCATTTTTTATTTTAATGGCTAATTCAATTTCTTGTTCAGGTGTAAGAAGATCGACTCTCCCGATTTCTTGCAAATATTTATCGAGAGACTGGCTTTCGCGATTTGTAAATTGTTTTGTTATACGCACTGGTATCCTCTATATTATTACATTTCTAAATTAATAGAATCAACAATTCCAACAATCGAAGCATCAACAGGAGCCATATCTACGGGTAACGGAATTACAGCTTCTGAAGCAGTAATATAAAATATTAATTCCCCTGGTCCTGATCCAACTGTATCAACCGCAATAAAAGGATCACCATCATTTTTTTGTTCTGAGTTAATTGGCTGGACAAGCATCAATTTAAAATTATTAATCGCTGCATATTTTTTTGTCGCCCAAATATTTCCAATTACTTTTCCTAAAAACATTTTTAATAATAATTTTTCTTAAAAATAATTCAAAGATTAATTAAAAAAAAGGTTAAACTACCTTTCTTCCTGAGCGAGCATTTCTTTTAACGCTACATCAAGCTTGTCAACAATAGCCATTATTACAGCATCAACAGGTTTGTTCTTTGTAAATTCTGTTTGTCTTGAAGAGCTGCCTGTGGCTACTAAAACGATTTCACCTTCTCCTGCGCCAACACTGTCCACTGCAACTACGAAATTACTTTTTTCATTCAAATCCAGATCAACCTGCCTGACTATTAAAAATTTTGCGCCGACTAAGTTTTCATCTTTCTTCGTTGACCAAACTGTTCCGATTACTTTACCTAAAAACAATTTACCCTCATACTATAATTAAAGAATAAATACATACTTACTCTAATATACTTGACATGAATAAAAGAAACAATTATTAGGATTATATGATCACTTCGTTAAGAAAAATATAATTTTAAATAATTGTTTAAGATAAGAATCTAAACTTGTTTTAACTTCTCATCTTTTATGCCATCACTATAATCGAAAATTTTTAAGATTTGTGAATTACAAAAGTAAAAATATTTAAATCCGTGAAAATATTTCTTTACAATTCTTACTGAAAGAAAAAGATAATTAATGATTATAATTATTCTAGTCTTCTAAAAAACTTTTTCCTTTTAAAGAATTCTCAACCGAAAAAAATTCTCCGGCCGTTTTAGCAGCATCAGAAAAAGTGCTTCTTGTTCCTAAATCTTTACCTGGTTTGTTTTTTCTGTAAAATAATATTGGGACATATTCTCTGCTGTGGTCTGTACTTGGCGTGGTTGGATCGTTTCCATGGTCGGCAGTTATAAGTAAAGCATCTGATTCATCAAGGTTTGATAAAAATTGCGGAAGAAAATCATCAAACGCTTTTAAGGCTTTTGCAAATCCTTCGGGATCATTTCGATGTCCGTAGTAAACATCAAAGTCAACTAAATTTGTGAAGATAAAACTGTTAGAAACTTTCTTTGTATATTCTAATAATTTTTCACATCCTGCTTCATTTGATTTGGTTTTTTCTTGAATATCAATCCCCCGGTAGTTAAAAAGGTCATTTACTTTTCCAATTGCAACCGTAGTAATATTATTTTTTTGTAGAACATTAAGAATGGTATCCGAAGGCGGATCCATTGAAAAGTCTTTTCTATTTGTTGTCCTGGTATAACTTCCTGAAACCCCTATAAAAGGCCGTGCAATCACTCTGCCGACATTTAAGGGATTTATTAAAACATTGTTCCTTGTTTTCTCACAAATGTCATACAGCCTTTCTAATGGAATTATTTCTTCATGAGCAGCAATTTGAAAAACGGAATCTGCAGAGGTATAAACAATAGGGTAACCGGTTTTAACATGCTCATCACCGAGCTCTTTAATTATTTCAGTACCTGAAGCTGCCTTATTGCCAAGCACTCCTTTACAGCCGGTTTCGCTTAAAAACTTTTCGATTAATTCCTGGGGAAAGCCGTTTGGGAAATAGGAAAAATCCGTATCGACAAATAATCCTGCCATTTCCCAATGCCCAGAAGTTGAATCTTTTCCTTTTGAAATTTCTGTCATTTTACCAAAAGATGATAAAGGATTAGAAACTTTCTTTATTCCTTTAATGTTATCAATATTACCCCACCCTAATTTTTCTAAGTTTGGAAGATTTAAACCGCCAACAGCGTTTGAAAGATTTACTAATGTATTGCTGCCTTCATCTTTATAATCTGAAGCATCGGGTAATTCACCGATTCCGACCCCATCTAAAATGATCAGAAAAAAATTGTTCATAATTTAATTTATATTCCGGACTGTATTACCGCCGCGTTCAATTGCTTTTTGTAATGCAAGATCTGCGTTATAAATAACTTCATCTGCATCAAGTTTGCTTGTTGCAGAAGCTATTCCGATTGAAACGGTGTAAGTAGTTTGTTTTGAAACAACAGCGATAGGTTTACGGGCAATTTTAACTCGAAGTTTTTCTGCCCAAATAAAAACTTCCTTTGTATTTGAATTGAAAAAATAAACCGCAAATACTTTTTCGTTAATCCTTCCATAAATATTCATCGGTGTCATTTCTTTGGCAATTGTTTCAGAAACTGTAGTAAGAACTTTGGGAAAGGGATTTCCATCAAATAAAGATTCCTGCTCAAGAAAATCATCAATTCGAATTAATGCTAGAGCTCCCGGAATTTTTAACTGCTCAGCCTTAATTAAATCTGTGCTCAATCTTTCTTTAAATGTTTCAGCATTTAATGATCGTGTTTCTATGTCTACAGCAAGAAAACTTTTGAGCAAATTTTGAGTTGAAAATGAATGACAAATGTAAGATAAAATATTTACTGCACTCTTTAAGTACTGAATATCAGAGTTTGAATAAGCATTTTTTTTCAAACTTTCAAAACAAAGTACGCCATAATTTTGCCCGCCGTAGACTAGAGGCATAGCTAGAAATGAGCCGTCAAAACTTACATCTTCAACTTTTGAAAATCTAATATATCCACCCGTACTTGTATCGTCAATTTTAATAGGCATACCTGTAACAATTGATTTACCTGCTAAAGTCCCGGCGATATCTATATCAAGATTATGCCCTACATATTTTAAGGAAGTGTTATTTATAATCTTAATTGTTTTAAATATTTGATCAACAGGATTAAAATATACAAAAGCAAAAGCATCCCAGGGAATCAGATAGCTTACAGAGTTTTGTATAATTAAAATCAAATCTTCTTCAGTCTCTAATTTTTTCTCAGGGTTGATTAAATTTAACATACCTTTTAATCTTTGCTGTGAGACTGTATCTGAATGTTTTTCTTCAAAAATTGTTATAAGCATAGTGATAACACGAACGAACCTACCAAGAGCATAGATAGTTTCAATTCCAAATGTGTCATCCATTTTTGAATCAACCGCAATAATTGCGATTAAATTCTTATCGTAAAAAAGAGGAACACCTACAAAACTTCTTATACCTTGAGGGACACTATAATATCTAATTACATCTGCCTCAGCAGTTGGGGAAATGTCACTTAACAATTCCGGCTCACCTTTTTGAATAATTTTGCTTAGTATATCATCTTCAATATCAAACTTTCTCTGAGCAATTTCCGTTGAGTTTGAAACAAATTTTTCAACAGTAAGTTTTTCTTTTTTCTTATTATACCAAAAGAAAATTGCAGTATGAGCAGAATACGCTTCTTTAATAACAGTCAGCATTTTCTCTAGTACAAAAGTAAACTGTCCATCTTGCCCAATACCTGTTGGAACAGTTTCATTTGTAATCTCTTCAAACCTTTCCTTTAGATCAGGCGGTTTAAGAGTTGTTTTAGGACTCCGAGTTTCAGGAATATAATTTTCAGCAGTTATAACTTCTAAGTTTTTATTCTTTGAAACTATTTCGAAACTTTCATCAAAATGACTATGAACCTCATCAGGCTCATCCGGTAATTCATCTTCATCCAAAGAAGAGAATGACTTATTAAACCTAATTGTATCTCTTAGAAAGATAATAAACGCCAGATATATTATTAAAACGGAAAGTGTAATTATTCTTATAACTAAATCATCAGTTACAAAAAGAATAATTAGTAATAATGAGACAAGTAGAAAAATTAAAATTCTTTTTTTTTGTCTGCGGTCCATATTCGAAACAATTTTGAGGAATATTGTTAAGTAAAAATAGTTATAATTTTAATATAATGTAAAGCTGCAACTAATTTGAGTAGTTAACTGTACTTTATTTATAAAACAGATTTTGAATTCTGTTTTGGATATCTTTCTTGCCAGTCTTTTTAACTGCGGAATAAATAAATAGGTTATCTCCAAATATTAATTCCGGGAAAAAATTTAAAATATCTTTTTTGGTTTTTGACAACTCTGACTGTTTGAGCTTATCAATCTTATTTAGAATTACTATATAAGGAATTTCTCCCTCTCTTAAAAATTCATTTAACTTTATATCAAGTTCAGTAGGGTTATGCCGGCTGTCAATAAAATGAAAAGCTAAGATAAATGTATTTCGATTTCGAAATAAAATCACCAATCAGCTTACTCCAAAATTCTCTTTCTTTAAGTGATGTCTTAGCATAGCCGTACCCGGGCAAATCAACCATATAAAATTTTTCGTCAATTAAATAATAATTAATTGAACGCGTTTTTCCGGGAGTAGAACTGGTTTTAGCTAAGTCTTTTCGGTTATAAAGTGAATTTAGGAAAGATGATTTACCAACATTTGACCTGCCGCAAAGAATAATTTCCGGCAAATTATTTTTGGGAAGGTCATTTAAATTATAAACTGATGTAATAAATTTTTGCTGACTTACCATGTTTATTAAAACAAAAAACGCCCCAATTAGGGGCGTTTATTTTTAAGAACTTATAATCTAATTATTTATTTTTCTCTTTAGTCTCTTCAACAACCTTAGCTTCTTCTATTTCACCGGCCTGCTTTTCTGCTGCTTTCTTGGCTTCTTTCGCATCCTTTTTAGCTTCCTTCTTGTCTTTTCTTTCTTCTTCTTTTTTATTCAATACATCGTTATAATCAACAAGCTCAAGTATTGCCATTGCCGCAGCATCTCCCATTCTATTTCCCAGCTTAACAACTCTTGTATAACCGCCGGGTCTTTCACCTATTTTGGGAAGTATTTCATTAAACAATTCATTAATGACTTCTTTGTCGTTAATTTTTCTCATCACCAACCTTCTTGCATGAAGATCATTTCTGCGAGCTTTAGTTATTATACCTTCCACAAAACCTCTAGCTTCTTTAGCTTTAGCTTCGGTTGTTGTAATTCTTTTATGTTTCAATAAAGAAGTAGCAAGCGAATTCATAAGAGCTGCACGATGGCTCGATGTCCTATTAAACTTCCTGCCTTTTACTCTATGTCTCATTGTTTATATCCTCTTCTGCAAAAAAATTAGTTTGATTCTACTTCATCCTTTATGTAACTATCTACATCCATACCAAAATCAAGTCCGAGACTTTCAACAATTTCCATTAATTCGGCTAAGGATTTTCTTCCAAAGTTTCTGAATTTTAACATTTCAGATTCATCTCTTCTAACCAGTTCAGCCAAGTTTTTAATATTAGCTGCTTTTAAGCAATTATGAGATCTAACACTTAACTCAAGATCATCAACATTGGTAAGAAGTATTTTTTTAATTCTTTCCTTCTCGCTGTCCTTTTGACTAACTGCTTGTTCTTCTTCCTGATCAATATCAAAATTGATGAATAACTGTATATGATCTCTTAAAATTTTTGCTGCTTGGGTTAATGCATCTTCTGGTGTAATTGAACCGTCTGTAGCTACTTCAAGTGTTAGCTTTTCAAAATCATTTTTATCACCGATTCTCACATTCTCAACATCATACTTCACATTTCTAATCGGAGTAAAAATTGAATCGATTGGAATTACACCAATTGTCTGCTCAGGCGAAACATTCTCTGCTGCCGGAACATAGCCTTTTCCTTTTCCAACTCGAATTTCAATATCAACCTTAACATTCTTATTTAAAGTTGCTAAATGTAAATCAGGATTCAATATTTCAATTTCACTGCTGTTTTTCTGGATATCTGCCGCAGTGAATTCACCTTCACCATTAAAAGATAAATCAATTTTATTTGGCTTCTTAGTTAAAAATTTCATTCTAACCTGTTTAAGGTTCAGAATGATTTCAGAGACATCTTCAACAATACCTTCAATTGTAGTAAACTCATGCAATACACCGCTGAATTTCACGGATGTAATTGCAGCACCCGTTAAAGAGGAAAGAAGAACTCTTCTTAATGAATTACCTAAGGTAACTCCGTACCCTCTTTCCAAAGGCTGAAGGTTGAATTTGCCATAAGTATTTGTATATGTTGTCTCGTCTAGAACTACTGCTTCAGGCATCTTTAAATATGATACACTCATTTATAAATCCTCTAAAAATATGATCTTAAAAAAATAATTTTATTTGGAGTAAAGTTCTACGACCAACTGTTCGTTGGCATTTAGAGGAACATCTGCTCTTTCAGGAACATTAATAAAAGTACCCGACAAAGAGGCTTTATCAATCGAAAGCCATGAATATGTACTGTCTTTTACTCTCTTTAATGAATTATGAATTAAATCTAGTTTTTTACTCTTATCTTTAATCTGAATAATATCCCCAGCATTTAAGATATATGAAGGAATATCAACAGAAATTTCATTTACGGTTACGTGTCTATGCCTAATTAACTGTCTTGCCTGTTTACGCGAGGAAGCAAAGCCGATTCTGTAAACAACATTGTCTAATCTGCTTTCTAAAATTTTAACCAGGTTATCGCCGGTAATACCTTTTGACTTGTTGGCTTTTTCAAAATAATTTCTAAATTGGGTTTCAAGCAAACCGTATTGTCTTTTAATTTTTTGCTTTTCTCTTAACTGAATTCCATATTCAGAAACCTTTGCCCTTCTGCTTAATCCATGCTGTCCAGGGGGATAACTTCTTATTTCAATAGGACATTTCTCAGTATAGCACTTCTGTCCTTTTAAAAACAACTTCTGTCTTTCTCTTCTACATAACTTACAAACTGAGTCTGTATATCTTGCCATTTAATGATTCTCCAAAAATTAAACTCTTCTTCTCTTAGGCGGCCTGCAGCCGTTATGAGGAATTGGTGTAACATCCTTTATTGAACTAACTTCTAAACCAGCTGTATGTAAAGCTCTTATCGCAGCTTCCCGACCTGATCCCGGGCCTTTAACAAATACATCAACTCTTCTTAATCCTGAATCATAAGCTTCCTTTGCGGCTGCTTCAGCAGAAACCTGTGCTGCATAAGGAGTATTTTTCTTAGATCCCTTAAACCCGTTTTTGCCTGCAGATGACCAGGAGATTGTATTACCGTAAATATCGGTTAGTGTTACAATCACATTATTAAAAGTTGCTTTAATATGAGCAACTCCATTTGCATCAACATGCGATTTCTTTTTTACTTTTTTTAATGTTTTAGCCAAATCTTAAAACCTCCAAGTTATCTAACTTATTTCTTAGATGGTGCCTTCTTTTTACCGGCAACAGTTTTTCTCTTACCTTTTCTTGTCCTTGAATTAGTTCTGGTTCTTTGACCCCGAGCAGGTAAACTTTTTCTATGCCTGATACCACGGTAACTTCCGATATCCATCAAACGTTTAATATTTTGCTGAACATCCGAGCGCAAAGCACCTTCAACTTTAAAGTCGGCAGTCATCACAGCTCTAATTTCAGCAACTTCTTCTTCTGTAAGTTCGGAAACTTTTTTATCAGGATTTACTTTTGCTTTGTCCAGAATGGTCTTTGACACAGATGATCCAACACCAAAAATATATTGAAGTCCGAATAAAACTTTTTTGTTTTTAGGTAAATCTACACCAGCTATACGAGCCAATTATATACTCCTTTTTAAATTAACCTTGACGCTGTTTATGTTTTTTATTTTTGCAAATAACGCGAACAACGCCTTTTCTTTTTATTATTTTACAGTTATCACATATTTTTTTAACTGACGCTCTAACTTTCATAAACGCTCCGCTATTTATATCTATAGGTAATTCTACCTTTTGTTAAATCATAAGGAGAAAGTTCAATTGAAACTTTATCTCCCACAAGAATTTTGATAAAATGCATTCTCATTTTACCAGAGATATGAGCTAATATTTCATGACCATTATCAAGCTTTACCTTGAAATGTGCGTTTGGTAAAGTTTCTGTAACTACACCATCAACTTTTATTGGTCCTTGTTTTGCCATTAACTCACTGTCAATATTTCCGGTCTTCCATTTGAGACCAAAATAGTATGCTCAAAATGGGCTGAAGGAGAACCGTCGGTTGTTAATACTGTCCATCCATCCAGACCCGTTCTAACTCTATAGTTGCCTGCATTTACCATAGGCTCAATTGCTAATGTCATCCCGGATTTTAATTTTGTGCCTGTACCTCTTCTGCCGTAATTTGGAATTGAAGGATCTTCGTGTAAAAATTTTCCAACTCCATGTCCGCACAAATCTCTAACAATTGAAAATCCATTTGCCTCTACATATTCCTGAATAGCGGCTGAAATATCATGCAATCTGTTGCTTGCTTTAGCCTGCTCAATTCCAAGATATAATGACTTTTCAGTTACTTCCATTAATTTTTTCTTTTCATCAGAAATATTGCCTACTGCAACTGAAAGAGCTGCATCACCATAATAACCATTTTTAAGAACACCAACATCCAAAGAAATTATTTCACCTTCTTTAAGAGTCCTGTTTCCAGGTATTCCATGAACTACTTCATCATCAACTGAAGAACAAATTGTACCGGGAAAATCTACAGACCCGGCTTGTGAATAACCTTTAAAAGCAGCAATTGCATTATTACTTTTAATATAGTCTTCTGCTATTTGATCTAATTCTATTGTCGTAACTCCAGGCTTAACATATGCTTTCATTAACTGAAGAGTTTCACCAACAATTTTACAACTCTCCCTGATGAAATCAATTTCCTTTTTATTTTTAATTAAAATCATAAAAACTAACTATCTTATCTTCGACCCTTAACTTTACCTGATTTCATAAAGCCGTCATAATGTCTCATCAATAAATGAGATTCAACTTGCTGCAAAGTATCTAAAGCAACACCAACTATAATCAATAAACTGGTTCCACCAAAAAAGTTAGCAAACCTGCTTGATACACCCCAGGCAGAAACGAAAGCTGGCAATATTGCCACAATAGCTAAAAAGAACGAACCCGGTAAAGTTATCTTTGTCAAGATATTATCAATAAAATCTGAAGTTTGTTTGCCTGGTCTTATTCCAGGAATAAACCCGCCTTGCTTTCTCATAGTATCTGCTACATCTTTCGGGTTGAAAGCTATAGCTGTATAAAAATATGTAAAGAAGATAATCATTATTCCATAAATAATTGAGTATACCGGTGAGCGGTATTCTAATAAGTTTGCAACCGACTGTAAAAAATCATTGTTTGGAAAGAACTGAAGAACAGTTGCCGGAATAAACATTATAGATTGCGCAAATATTATAGGCATTACACCAGCTGTATTAACCCGTAAAGGAATATACTGAGTAACACCGCCGTAAACTTTTCGTCCAACAACTCTTTTAGCATATTGAACAGGGATTCTTCTTGTTCCCTGGGTAACTAAGACAACACCTGCAATTATGAACACCATAAATATTACAACAACCAGCTCAACGATAATACTTCTTGTTCCTTCTGATATTAATCTAAACTCATCCAAAACCGCATTTGGAAATACTGCTATAATTCCAATAAATATAATAAGTGAAATACCGTTTCCAATTCCTTTGTCCGTAATCTGCTCACCAAGCCACATCATAAACACAGTGCCTGCTGTTAAAATTATCACGGTTGTAATAACCCAAAAGAAACCTTGTACTTCAACTGGAACAACAGGGGTTCCTTGAAAATTAGTGTGTGTTAAATTTATAGTAACACCATAAGCCTGTAATGCAGAAATAAATACTGTTCCATATCTTGTTAACTGAGTTATTTTCTTTCTGCCTTCTTCACCTTCTTGCTGCAGTTTCTGGAAATAAGGGACAACAGCACCCATCAATTGAAGAATAATAGATGCAGAAATATAAGGCATTATTCCCAATGCAAATATTGCCGCATTCCTAAAAGCACCACCAACAAATAAATCATACAACCCAAATAAGTTATCTGACGCTGCATTCTTTGCACTTTGTGAAAGAAGCGCTGCATCAACACCCGGAAGAGTTATATGAGCACCTAATCTAACAATGACCAAAAGCGCCAGCGTATATAAGATTCTTTGGCGCAACTCATTAATTTTAAATATGTTTCTGAAGGTATCAGTAAATTTTGACATTTATAACCAGATTAAATCTTTTTTATTGTTCCGCCAACGGCTTCAATTTTTTCTTTTGCCGAATTAGTAAATGCATTAGCTTCAATCTGAAGTTTTGCTTTCAGTTCACCATTTCCTAATATTTTTATCGGGTCAGAAATACTTCTAACTAATCCATTCTTTTTTAACACTTCTGCATTTATTGATTTATCATTAATTTTTTCGGACAATTTTTGAAGATCGCCAACATTAACTACTTGATAATATTTTTTAAATATATGTGTAAATCCTACTTTAGGAATTCTTCTCTGTAAAGGCATCTGACCGCCTTCAAACCATGCTCTTTTCTTAGCACCTGATCTTGAAAGCTGCCCATTCATTCCTTTTGTAGCTGTACCGCCATGACCCGAACCCTCGCCTCTTCCAATTCTCTTAGGGTTTTTTCTTGAGCCTTTTGCGTATTTTAAATTACTAAGAATATCCATTCTAAAACCTTATTTCTTCTCTTTAAATTCTTCAACCTTAACAAGGTGACTTACTTTGTTTACCATTCCTCTTATTTGAGGAGTATCGTTATGAATTTTCTCCCAATTAGGCCTGCCTAAACCCAAAGCTTCAATGGTTCTTTTCTGCGTCTTAGGCCTATCAATTATACTTCTTATTTGTGTGATTTTTATTTTAGACATAAATTCCTCAATTAAACGCTGAATAATTCACTGACAGTCATTCCTCTTTTCTTTGCCATCTTCCTAGCGTCAATTTGATTTAACAAACCATTAAGAGTAGCTTTAACTTGATTGTGCGGATTGCTTGATCCCAACAATTTTGTTAAAATATCCTGAACACCAGCCGCTTCTAAAACTGCTCTAACACCGCCGCCAGCTATGAGGCCAGTTCCAGGAGAAGCAGGTTTCAATAAAACTTTTCCGGCTCCGTATTTTCCAATTATTTCATGAGCAACAGTTCCTTTTATAACAGAAACATGTACTAGACTTTTCTTTGCATCATCAATTCCTTTAGAAATAGCGTCGGTAACTTCATTAGCTTTTCCTAATCCAACTCCAACTGTTCCGTTTCCATCACCAACAACAACAATTGCATTAAAGCTAAAACGGCGTCCACCTTTAACTACTTTTGCAACTCTGTTAATGTGAACAACTTTTTCTTTTAAGTTTTCTGATTCAATCGGTTTTACTGTTTTCAATTGCTTCTCTCTTAGTCAAATAATTTTATATAAATCTAATTAAATATATTCTGGCTGCCGGAAGAGGATTCGAACCTCTACAGACGCCTCCAAAGGGCGTAGTCCTACCATTAGACGATCCGGCAAAAGCTTGCCCAATATTGGGAGTTAAAATTTTAAGCCCCCTTCTCTAGCGCCTTCAGCAATAGCTTGAACTCTTCCGTGATATCTATAACCGTTCCTATCAAAAACTACTGAAGATATCTTACTTTCTATTGCTTTTTTAGCTACTAAAGAACCTACTAATTTGCTTTTTGAAATTTTACCTTTGGCTTTTTTCACTTCATCCAAAATTTCTTTTGATTTAGATGATGCAGAAGCTAAAGTCTTGCCGGTTGAATCATCAATAATCTGAGCATAAACATTATTAAGACTGCGGTACACCGTTAAACGAGGAACTTCAGTTGTGCCTGAAATAGATTTCCTAATTTTAATTTTAGAACGAAGTCTTGGGCTATTATTTCTTTTAATCATTTTCTAATTGTCTCCACTAAAATTATTTACCAGCGGTCTTACCAGCTTTTCTTTGAATTTGTTCGTCAGAATATTTTATACCTTTGCCTTTATATGGTTCAGGCTTTCTAATGGATCTTATTTTGGAAGCAACCATACCAACAAGCTGCTTATCAATTCCACTTACAACAATCTGTGTTTGAACCGGTGCTTGCAGAGTTATTCCATCAGGAGGAATGAAATAAATCGGATGAGAATAACCAATATTAAACAACAAGTTCTTACCCTTCAATTCCACCCTATAGCCAACACCAACAATATCCAAGGTTTTTTGATAGGTCTTAGTAACACCTTCTACCATATTTTGAATTAATGCCCTGGTTAAACCATGAAGAGCTTTATTTTCTTTTTGGTCATTCGGTCTTTTAACTACAATCTCACTACCTGAAACTTCAATTCCGATATTCGAATGAAACGTCTGCTCCAATTCACCTTTCGGCCCTTTGATTTTAAGGGTATGATCTGACAAAGAAGCCGTAACTTCTTTTGGAATCGTTATAGGTTTTTTACCAATTCTAGACACAGTATAAACTCCGTTAAAAAAAATTTACCAGATATAACAAATTACTTCGCCGCCAATGGATTGAGTTTTTGCTTCTTTATCAGTAAGAAGTCCTTTTGATGTAGAGATAACCGCTACACCAAGACCATTAAAAACTCTAGGTAATTCCCGAGAATCTTTATAAACTCTTAAACCGGGAGTACTTATTTTTTTTAATCCGCTAATGGCAGATATTCCATCTGTATATTTCAATTGTATTCTTAAAAGATTCTGCTTGTTGTCTTCAACAACTATATAATCTTTTATAAAATTTTGCTTCTTTAATATTTCAGCTAAGCTTTTTTTCATATTAGAAGCAGGGATATCAACTCTAATTTTTTTAGCTCTAGCTGCATTTCTAATTCTAGTTAAAAAATCTGCAATGGGATCTGTAACCGGCATTTATTCTCTCCTTCTACCAACTTGACTTTTTTAATCCGGGAATTTCGCCTTTTAAAGCCATTTCCCTTAATACTAAACGCGACACACCGAACTTCCTGTAATAAGAACGAACTCTACCAGTGAACATACAGCGGTTATTCAATCTCACAGGAGAAGAATTTCTTGGCAGTTTTTGTAATTCGTCATAATCTCCATTTTCTTTCAACTCTTTTCTAAGCTTAGCATATTTTTCTACAAGCTTAACTCTTTTATCCTGCCTTGCAATTAAACTTTTACGAGCCATTAATTCTCCTATATTTAAGCTGATTTAAGTTCTTTTTTTCTGAATGGGATACCAAACTGCTGAAGCAATTCATAAGATTCATTATCTGTTTTTGCAGTAGTTACAAAAGTGATATCCATTCCTAAAACTTTAGTAATCTTATCAACATTTATTTCAGGGAAGATTATTTGTTCTTTAATTCCAATAGTATAATTTCCTCTTCCATCAAATGATTTATCTGATAAGCCTCTAAAGTCACGCACACGTGGTAATGCAACATTTATTAACCTATCCATAAACTCATACATTCTTTCACGGCGTAATGTAACCATTGCGCCTATATTAACACCTTCTCTTAATTTAAAATTAGAGATAGCTTTTTTAGCTTTGCGAATGCTTGCCTTTTGGCCTGTAATTGTTTCCAATTCCTTAACAGCTTCTTCAAGAATTTTAGCATCAGAAACAGCAGCACCAACGCCCATGTTAACAACAATTTTATGAAGCTTAGGCACTTGCATTACATTTTTATAGCTAAATTTCTTTACTAAAGAAGGAATAATTTCTTTCTTATAAAAATCAGACAAGCGGGCTGGAATTTTAATTTCTTTTTCCGGCGCTGCTTTTGCCTTTTTATCTTCTTTCTTAGGAGCCTTAGCTTGACCTTCAGCTTTATCTTTTTTTATTTTTTTCTCTGCCATATTAAAATCTAAACTCTAAAAAAATTAATTAATAATATTAAAGCATTTCTCCGCTTGCTCTGCTAATGCGCGCTCTCTTCTTCTTCCCGGTTTTTTCATCCAATATTATTTGAGAACCCAATCTAGTTGGTTCATTGGATTTTGGATCCAACAACATAACATTAGAAGCATTTATGGCGGATTCTTTTTCAATAATTCCACCCTGCGGATTATTTTGAGAAGCTTTTGAATGCCTCTTTCTAAGGTTTATTCCCTCAATAATAACACGGTTAACTTTAGGAAAAACTTTCAGTACTTTACCGGTTTTTCCTCTATCGTTACCGGAAACAACCATGACATTATCATTTTTTCTAATTTTCATTTCAATCCCAAACTTTTATAAAACTTCCGGTGCCAGTGAAACAATTTTCATAAACTGTTTCTCTCTTAATTCCCTGGCAACAGGCCCAAAAATACGTGTACCTCTTGGTTCGTTTTGAGCATTTAAAAGAACAGCAGCATTTTCATCAAAGCGAATGTATGAGCCGTCTTTTCTTCTAACTTCTTTTTTGGTTCTAACAATTACTGCTCTTGATACTTCGCCTTTTTTAACCTGGCCATTAGGAATAGCTGTTTTTACAGAAACAACAATCAAGTCACCAACACTTGCATAATTCCTACCGCTACCGCCAAGCACCCTGATGCACCTAACTCTTTTTGCTCCAGAATTATCAGCGACTATTAAATTTGTTTCTTCTTGAATCATTTTATTACCTGCTCCTTAAAAACTACTTGGCTTTTTCAACTACTTCAACTAATCGCCATCTTTTAGTTAAGCTAAGAGGACGAGTTTCCATTATTTTTACTTTATCGCCGATCTGACATTCGTTCTTTTCGTCATGAGCTTTTAATTTTGTGGTCTTCTTAAAATACTTCTTATAAATAGGATGAGGTACCTTTCTTTCAATAGCTACTGAAATAGTCTTATCCATTTTATTACTAACCACAACACCTATTCTGGTTTTTCTTAAACTACGTTGTTCCATTATTAGGCTTTAGCTCCTTCTTTAATAGCTGCAGATGATTTTTCTGCTAATTCTCTTTCTCTCAAAATCGTTTTCATTTTAGCGACATCTTTTTTTATTAACTTTAGTTTTGCAGTGTTAGTCAATTGCTTTAATTGATGAGCAAAACGTAAGTCAACCAAATTCTTCTCTTCATCTGAAATTTGTTTTACCAATTCTTCGGTTTTCATTTCTCTTATGTCATGAATTTTCATTTTAAATTCCTCTTTAAGCATTTACTCAAAATCAGGTCTTGAAACTACTTTACATTTGATAGGCAGCTTATAAGAACATGAATTTAGAGCATCATTTGCTACCTCTTTTGAAACACCTGAAACTTCAAATAAGATTCTTCCAGGTTTAACAACTGCTACCCAAAATTCAGGAGCGCCTTTTCCTTTACCCATTCTGGTTTCAAGTGGTTTTTTAGAAACTGGCTTATCAGGAAAAATTCTTATCCAAACTTTACCGTCTCTTTTCATTTTTCTTGAAAGAGAAATACGGCATGCTTCAATCTGCCTGCTGGTAATCCAGTGAGGTTCCAAAGCCTTTAAGCCAAAATCACCAAAAGCAACGCTGCTGCCACGGGTAGCTTTACCGGCCATTCTTCCGCGCTGTGATTTTCTAAACTTTACTCTTTTAGGCATTAACATAATTTAAAACTCCAGGTAATTTATTCAGTAACTCTTTTTCCTAAAATCTCACCACGGCAAATCCAAACTTTAATTCCGATTGAACCGTAAATCGTTTCCGCTCTTCCATTAGCATAATCAATGTCAGCTCTAATTGTATGAAGCGGAATTCTTCCTTCTTTATATTGTTCAGTACGAGCCATTTCAGCACCGCCTAAACGGCCTGCACACATAATTCTAATTCCTTCCGCACCCATTCTCATTGCAGCAGTAATTGCCATCTTCATAGCTCTACGAAAAGAAATTCTTCCTTGAAGCTGATTAGCAATATTTTCTGCTACTAAATAAGCATCTAATTCAGGCCTTTTAATTTCTGAAATTTGAATCTTAACATCTTTGTCAGTTACTTGTTTCAATTCTTGTTCAAGCTGAGTAATTTCTTTACCGCTTTTTCCGATAACAACACCAGGCCTTGAAGTATGAATTGTTAATATTATATTCTTAGAGGTTCTGTCAATAATTATTCTTGAAATACCGGCTTTCTTTAATCTATTCCTAATATAGGAACGAAGTCTTTCATCTTCTTTTAACTTCGGAGCGTAGCTTTTATTTTCATACCAATTAGAGTCCCAACCTCTGATGATTCCAACTCTAAAGCCAACCGGATTTGTTTTCTGTCCCAAAAAATAACCTCCTAAAAAATTATGCTTTACTTGCCACAACTATAGTTAAATGACAAGATCTTTTTCTTATTCTATATGCACGTCCCATCGGTGCCGGTGAAATTCTTTTTAATGTCGGTCCTTGATTTACAAAAGCCTCTTTAATAAATAAATCAGACGGTTGAATTTTTTCGCCTTCACCTTTATTAAGACAGTTTGCAATAGCAGACCGTAAAACTTTTTCTGCATCTTTAGATGCATGTTTTTTATGAAAGTGTAAAACTTCAACTGCTTTTTCTACGTCCATCCCTCTAATTACATCAATTAACAATCTCATTTTTCTTGGAGATGAACCAATATATCTATGTACTGCTCTTGCTTCCATTTACTTCAAATTCCTTTGCTTACAAAATTATTTTGCTTTCGAAGCTTTTTCAGCTTTAGTTCCAGGATGCCCTCTAAAAATCCTTGTAGGTGAAAATTCACCCAATTTATGTCCAACCATATTTTCAGTAATATAAACCGGAATCATTTTATTCCCGTTATGAACAGCAATAGTATGACCAACAAATTCAGGAGTAATGGTAGAAGAGCGCGACCAGGTTTTGATAATCTTTTTCTGATTAGTCTGGTTTAATTTATCTACTTTTTCCTGAAGTTTATAGTCTACAAAAGGACCTTTTTTAACCGATCTAGGCATATTTTAAACTCTATTATTTCCGTCTTTTAATAATAAATTTATTAGATTCTTTTTTATGTTTTCTAGTTTTTAAACCTTTAGCTTTTTGACCCCAAGGTGAAACCGGATGACCGCCGCCAGAAGTTTTGCCTTCACCACCACCCATAGGATGATCAACAGGATTCATTGCAACACCTCTAACATGTGGACGTTTACCTAACCATCTTGATCTTCCAGCTTTGCCTAAGCTGATGTTTTCCTGCTCAGCATTTCCCATAGAGCCATAAGTTGCTAAACATTCCAATCTAATCATTCTAACTTCACCTGAAGGCATTTTTAACTGGGCATGATTTCCTTCTTTAGCTAAAACTTGAATAGCTGTACCGGCACTTCTTCCTAACTGCCCGCCTTTACCAGGTTTTAATTCAACATTATGAATGAAGCTGCCTAAAGGCATTTCTTTTAACGGTAATGCATTTCCAACTGTTATTTCACTTCCAGTACCTGATGTAACAGTATCTCCAACTTTTAATCCATTAGGTGCTAAAATATATCTTTTTTCACCATCAGCGTAATGCAATAGTGCAATTCTGGAAGTACGGTTAGGATCATATTCAATTGAAAAAACTTTAGCTGGAATACCGTGTTTGTCTCTTTTAAAATCAATTATTCTATATCTTCTTTTATGTCCACCGCCAATAAAACGAGTAGTAATTCTTCCTAAATTATTTCTACCGCCAGATTTTTTTAACGAGACGGTTAATGATTTTTCTGGTGTTGATTTTGTAACTTCATCAAAAGTAGAATTAGATCTAAATCTTGTTCCGGGAGTTACTGGATTTAATTTCTTTATTGCCATTAGTCTATCCTATTTCAAAACCTAAACTTGTTCGAATAATTCAATTGTTTCGCCTTCTTTTAGAGAGACGATTGCTTTTTTATACTTTGCTGTTTTACCTGTAAATCTTCCACTTTTTCTAAACTGTGTTTTCATTTTTCCGGGGTGATTAATCGTATTTACACTCGTTACATGAACATTAAATCTTTTTTCAATTGCTTTTGCAATTTCTATTTTATTTGACTTCGGGTTAACAAGAAAACCATATTTACCATGATCAGCAGATAAATTAGTCATCTTTTCAGTAATTAAAGGGCTTATTAATATATTATGCATTTTAATTTAACGCTCCTTCATTATTCCCAAAAGTTTTATGGATTACATCTACTGCACTTTCCTGGATAATTAAAACCTGGTTGTTCAAAATATCATAAGTAGATGCTTTAGCTGCTTCTAATATTTTTGTTTTAGGAATATTTCTTCCTGATTTAAATACAATTTCCTGGTTGCCGTTTGTTAACAGAAGAATTTTCTTCCCTGTTAAATTCAATGATTCCAAAATACTTGCAAATTCTTTTGTCTTTGGTTTTTCAAAATTAAAATCTTCAATTAAAATTAATTGTTCATCTTTTACTTTATAGCTTAAAGCAGATTTTCTGGCCAACCTTCTTAATTTCTTCGGTATATCCTGTCTATAGTCTCTTGGGCGTGGTCCGAATATAGTTCCGCCGCCAACCCACAAAGGAGAACGAGTTGTACCGGCACGTGCACCGCCTCTACCTTTTTGCTTCCAGGGTTTTTTACCACCGCCTCTTACTTCGCCTCTTTCTTTAGCTTTACTAGTACCCTGTCTTTGGTTAGCAAGAAAAGATTTTACAGCTAAGTATATAGCATGATCATTTGGTTCTATACCAAAAACTTCATCAGACAATTCAACTTTTTTACCTGATGATTTACCATCTATTTTAAGCACATCTAATTTCATTTTAAACCAATTTACTTTTTAATCAATTCAACATAAGAATTTATAGAACCCGGAACCGCACCTTTGACAAGAATTAAATTTTCTTCAGGAATAATTTTTACAACTTTTAAATTTGATATAGTTACATTTTCATATCCTTGCCTGCCAGCCATCCTTGTACCCTTAAAAACTCTAGAAGGATATGAACTTGCGCCAATTGAACCAGGAGCTCTTAACCTATCGCTTTGACCGTGAGTAGTTCCACCTACACCACCAAAACCATGTCTTCTCATAACTCCCTGAAAGCCTTTACCTTTGCTTTTGCTGCGGACTTTTATTTTTTCGCCTTCAACAAAAAGATCAACTTTAATTTCTTCACCTACATTATATTCTTTATCTGTAGAAAATTTGAATTCTTTTAAAACTAATGAAGGTAATTGACCGGCTTTTTTATATTGTCCCATCAAAGGCTTATTTGTTCTTTTTTCTTTTCTTGTACCAAAGCCTAATTGTAAAGCGTTGTAACCATCTTTATCTTTTGTTCTAACAGAAACAACTTTACACGGCCCGGCTTGAATGACTGTTACAGGTACTATTTCACCTGCTGTGTCAAACACACTAGACATTCCTATTTTTTTTCCGATTATGCCAGACATCTTTTCTCCAAAATTCATTAAAGCTTAATCTCAATATCAACACCCGCCGGAATATCAAGCTTACTTAATGAATCGACGGTTTTATTATTTGAATTATGAATATCAATAATTCTTTTATGTGCCCTAGTTTCAAACTGCTCTCTTGATTTCTTATCAACATGAGGAGACCTTAAAACAGTATATAAAGTTCTCCGAGTAGGTAAAGGTATTGGACCGGAAACTACGGCTCCTGTACTTCTTACAGTTTTAATAATCTTCTCTGTAGACTTATCAATCAATATATGATCATACGATTTTAGCTTAATTCTTATTTTTTGACCGGGCACTTAAAAACTCCTTTTAATTATTTAGACACAAAAAGGGAGTTGATAAACTCCCTTTCCGGTTGAAGCTTTAATATTATTCAATAATTTTTGTTACAACGCCTGAACCTACTGTTCTACCACCTTCACGGATAGCAAAGCGCAACCCTTCTTCCATGGCAATTTCAGAGATAAGTTCGACACTTAATTTTACGTTGTCACCAGGCATAACCATTTCAGTTCCTTCCGGAAGAGTAGCTACTCCGGTAACGTCCGTAGTTCTAAAATAAAATTGTGGTCTATATCCGTTAAAGAAAGGCGTGTGACGTCCGCCTTCTTCTTTTGATAAAATATAAACTTCACCTTCAAATTTCTTATGAGGAGTAATGGAACCAGTCTTGGCAAGCACCATTCCTCTTTCAATTTCATTTTTATCAATACCTCTAAGAAGAATACCAGCATTGTCACCCGCCATTGCAGCATCAAGTTCTTTTCTAAACATCTCGATACCGGTAACAACAGTTTTCTTATGAAGACCTAATCCTATAAGCTCTACTTCCTCTTGAATTTTAACTTGTCCTCTTTCAACTCTTCCGGTTGCAACAGTTCCACGGCCGGTAATTGAAAATACGTCCTCAACTGGCATCAAAAAAGGTTTATCGGAATCTCTTGGTGGAAGAGGTATATATTCATCAACAGCTTTCATCAAATCCCATATACACTGCAATCTTGGATCATCAACTGGGGCATCAGAAGAAGCTGCTTCCAAAGCTTTTAATGCAGAGCCTTGAATTATAGGTGTTTCGTCTCCTGGAAATTTATATTCTGTTAATAAGTCTCTTAATTCAGCTTCAACTAATTCCAATAATTCCGGATCATCAACCATATCAACTTTGTTCATAAACACAACTATTTTAGGTACACCAACCTGGCGAGCAAGAAGGATATGTTCTCTTGTTTGAGGCATTGGTCCATCTGTAGCAGCAACAACTAATATAGCTCCGTCCATTTGTGCAGCACCGGTAATCATATTTTTAACATAGTCAGCATGGCCAGGGCAATCTACGTGAGCATAATGTCTATTTTCAGTAGAATATTCTACGTGAGCCGTTGCAATAGTAATACCTCTTTCTCTTTCTTCAGGAGCGTTATCGATACTATCAAAAGTTCTTATTTCCGACAAGCCCTTTTTAGCAAGAGCCATTGTGATGGCAGCGGTTAAAGTAGTTTTACCATGATCTACGTGACCAATTGTACCTACGTTAACGTGAGGTTTACTTCTATCAAATTTTTCTTTTGCCATCTAAATCTCCTTCTTATATTTTTCTTAATTTTTTAATTCAATTAAATTTTATGCTGTTGCTTTTTTTCCTAAAGATTTTTCAGCAATTTCATCTGCAATAGATTTCGGAACTTCAGAATAATGTGAAAATTGCATTGTATAAATTGCTCTGCCTTGTGTCATAGATCTCAATACAGTTGAATAGCCAAACATTTCTGAAAGCGGTACAATAGATTTTATTACCTGCGCATCTTTTCTTGCAGAGAATCCTTCAATTTTGCCTCTACGGGAATTAAGATCTCCCATTACATCACCCAGATATTCTTCCGGAGTCACAACTTCAACATCCATTATCGGCTCTAGTAATACAGGCTTAGCTTTTCTAGCACCTTCTTTAAATGCCATAGATCCAGCAACTTTAAATGATATTTCATCGGAATCTACATCATGATAAGAACCATCATAGATTTTAGCTTTAATATCAACTACCGGGAAACCTGCAACAACTCCATTTCGCATTGCCTCCTGAATACCAGCAGAAACTGCAGGAATATATTCTTTAGGAACAACTCCACCGACAATGCCGTTTATAAATTCAAAACCTTTTCCAGGTTCATTAGGACCTAATTCAATCCATACATGTCCAAATTTACCGCGTCCGCCTGATTGTTTAATAAACTTACCCTCAGCGTTAACAGTTTGAGTAATTGACTCACGATAAGCAACTTGCGGTTTACCAACATTAGCTTCAACATTAAATTCACGTTTCATTCTATCAACCAAAATTTCAAGGTGAAGTTCACCCATCCCGCTGATTAAAGTTTGACCAGTTTCCTCATCAACCTTTACTCTGAAAGTAGGATCTTCATCAGATAATTTCACCAGTGATTCGGATAATTTATCTTGATCAGCTTTAGTTTTCGGTTCAATAGCAATCTGAATAACTGGTTCAGGAAAAATTATTTTTTCTAATAATACCGGATCATCTTCAGTACATAACGTATCACCCGTCTTGGTATGTTTAAGGCCAACAGCAGCAGCAATATCCCCTGCTATTACTTCACTAATTTCTTCTCTGTGGTTTGCATGCATCTGAAGTAAACGACTAATTCTTTCTTTCTTTTCACTTACTGAATTGTATACATAAGATCCAGCTTTCAGTGTTCCTGAATAAACTCTAAAAAACGTTAGCTTACCTACATATGGATCATTAGCAACTTTAAATGCTAAAGCCGTAAACTTTTCATCTTTATCAATTTTTCTTTTTATGCTATCATTAATTCCAATATGATGGGCTTCAATGGTTTTGAAATCAATTGGTGAAGGTAAAAAATCGACAACTGAATCCAATAATTTTTGAACACCCTTATTCTTAAATGCTGAACCGCAAAGAACTGGAATTATTTTAAGTTCAATAGTAGCTTTTCTAAGAACAGTTTTAATTTCTTCTTCAGAAATCTCTTTTCCTTCAAGATATTTTTCAAGAAGAGTATCATCCACATCAGATACAGCTTCAAGCATTTCTGTACGGTACTTATTGGCGGTCTCAATTAAATCATGAGGAATTTCGATTTCATCAAAAGTGGCACCGAAATTTTCTTCATGGTACATTCTAGCTTTAAAGGACATCAAATCAATTACACCTGAAAAAATATCTCCTTCGCCAATTGGTAAAGTTAAAGGAACTGCATTTGCTCCTAATCTTTCCTTCATCATATTGACTGCATTATAAAAATCCGCACCAGTTCTATCCATCTTATTTATAAAAGCTATTCTCGGTACTTTATATTTGTCAGCTTGTCTCCAAACAGTTTCAGACTGAGGTTCAACACCGCCAACAGCACAAAATAAAGCCACAGCGCCATCTAAAACTCTTAATGATCTTTCAACTTCAGCGGTAAAATCAACGTGACCTGGTGTATCAATAATATTTATTTGATGATCATCCCAAAAACATGTAGTAGCTGCACTCGTGATTGTTATTCCACGTTCTTTTTCTTGTTCCATCCAATCCATTGTTGCTGCACCATCATGAACTTCACCTATTCTATGCAGCTTACCGGTATAGTATAATATTCTTTCAGTGGTAGTAGTTTTCCCTGCATCGATATGCGCCATGATACCAATATTTCTTACTTTCTCTATTTTTGTTTTTACAGCCATCTAAATCTATTTATCCTATTCTTTCTCTATTTATCCTTACCATTTAAAGTGTGCAAAAGCTTTATTAGCTTCAGCCATTTTATGAACATCTTCTTTTTTCTTTACGGCGGAACCTTCATTATTCGAAGCGGAAATTAATTCTGCTGCTAATTTCTGAGCCATTGATTTATCATTTCTAGCCCTGGCATAAGTTTTAATCCATCTTAAAGCTAAGGCAGTTCTTCTCTCAGGCCTAACTTCTGTTGGAACCTGATATGTTGCCCCACCGACTCTTCTACTCCTAACTTCAATTATTGGTTGTGTATTATTCAAAGCTTTTTTGTAGACATCAATAGCATCTTTTTTTGTTCTATCTTCTATAATATCGAAAGCACCGTAAACTACACTTCTTGCAACTGACTTTTTCCCATCATACATAATGCTATTAACCAGCTTTGAAACCAATACATCATTAAATTTAGGGTCAGGTTTTAAATATTTTTTTTCTGCTCTTTTCTTTCTCATAATTATTTAGCCGCCTTAGGTTTTTTAGCTCCGTATTTTGATCTGCTTTTCTTTCTATCTTCAACACCGCTCGTATCAAGTGTTCCTCGAATGATATGATAACGAACACCTGGCAAATCTTTAACCCTGCCGCCTCTGATTAATACTATAGAGTGTTCTTGAAGATTGTGACCTTCTCCAGGAATATAAGCAGTAACTTCCATGCTGTTAGTAAGTCTAACTCTTGCAACTTTTCTTAATGCAGAGTTTGGTTTCTTTGGGGTCGTTGTATATACTCTAGTACAAACGCCTCTCTTCTGCGGACACGCATCAAGTGCCGGGGCTTTATTCTTTGCTAATATTTGAACACGACCTTTTCTAACTAACTGATTTATTGTAGGCACAAACTTCTCCTAAACTTGTCAACCTTAAAAAATTTCAGACTCCTAATATAGGCTTTGGGTAAAATTTTGTCAAGAAATACTAATAATATTATTTATCTTTTTTGAATACAGACAAAAAAGCCAGGTTAATTATATTTTATCAACCTGACTTTTAGTCTATAAAACTATTGCGCTTGTATTTGTTCTGCTTCCTCAGTTTTTTCTTCAACTATTTCTTCGGACTCAAGTAGAACATTTTTATATTTTTTAAGACCCGTGCCGGCTGGAATTAAATGCCCCATTACAACATTTTCTTTCAAGCCTAACAAGTGGTCTATTTTTGCTTCTGTTGCTGCATTTGCAAGTACTTTTGTTGTCTCTTGGAATGAAGCAGCAGATATAAAGCTTTCAGTAGATAATGCAGCCTGGGTTATACCCAAAAGTATATGTTCAAAAGTTGCCGGCTCTGCATCCCTAGCTACTATTGTTTTTTTACTTTTCTTTTTAAGATCTGCATTTAACTCTCTAAGCTTACTCTTTGAAATTAATTGAGTTTCTTTGTACTTAGAATCACCTTTATCCTCAATAAATTCCATCGACATTATTTTATTATTTTCTTCTATAAATTCATTTCTATCAACAATATCTTCTTCAAGAAATTTTGTATCGCCAGGAGAAACAATTCTAATTTTTTGCAGCATCTGGCGAACGATAACTTCAATATGCTTATCATTAATTTTAACACCTTGTAGCCGGTAAACATCCTGGATTTCATTTACAAGATATTCCTGAACTGCACTAGTTCCTTTGATCTTTAAGATATCATGAGGATTTATTGGTCCGTCAGTTATTTTTTCACCTGCCGGAATTTCATCTGCTTCTTGAACCAAGATATGTTTTCCTAAAGGTACATTATATTTCTTTTCGTCAGAGCCATCAGGTGCTTTTACAAATATTTCTCTAGAACCTTTTTTCCTAGCACCAAATCTTACTATACCTTCAATTTCAGAAACAATGGAAGACTCTTGCGGACTTCTTGCTTCGAAGAGTTCTGTTACTCTCGGAAGTCCACCGGTAATGTCACGGCTTTTTGTAGCCTGTTTAGATATTTTTGCCAGGATTGTACCGCCAACAACACTCTCACCTTCATCAACTGAAAGATAAGCACGGGTAGGAATGTTGAAAGATTTCTTAGTTCCATCCTCAGATTCAATTGCAATACTTGGTGTTAAATTTTTATCTTTGGATTCAATTACAACTTTTTGAACGTGTCCGGTTTGTTCATCGGTTACCTGTTGTAAAGTTGCACCTTCAACTAAATCAACAAATCTAACTCTTCCCGGAATATCAGAAAGAATTACTGCATTATAAGGATCATGGTTATATAATGGAGTACGTTTTTTAACAGTCTGACCATCATTAACTACAAGTTCTGATCCGTAAGGGACATCATATTTTTTTATCTGACGGTTATTCTCATCATAAACGCCTAAAACACCTCTTCTACCTGTGACTACTTTTACTTTACCCAAGAAATCAGATTTCTCTACAAATGATATACGTTCATATTTAACAATACCTTCCGAAGTGGATTCTACTTGAGATTGACTTGCAATTCTTGAAGATGTACCACCAAGATGGAAAGTTCTAAGAGTAAGCTGAGTACCAGGCTCACCAATGGATTGTGCAGCAACGATACCAACAGCCTCACCAATTTCAACTATCTTCCCTGTGGTTAGGTTTCTACCGTAACACTTAGCGCATACCCCACGTTTTGATTCACATGTAAGCACAGTCCTTATATATACGGATTCAATACTAGCGTCTTCAATTTTTTCAGCAATTTCTTCAGTAATTATATCACCGGCAGCAATAATTAACTCATCGGTTTTAAGATCGTACACATCTTCCTGAGCAGTTCTTCCGGTGATTCTCTCACCAAGAGGTTCTCTCTCCTGCTCAACATCTTTAATTGCTGTTACTTCGATACCCAATATAGTTCCGCAATCAATTTCACTTATAATAACATCTTGAGAAACATCAACTAATCTACGAGTTAGATAACCGGCATCAGCAGTTTTTAAAGCCGTATCTGCCAAACCTTTTCTTGCGCCGTGAGTTGATATAAAGTATTCAAGTACAGTTAAACCTTCTTTGAAATTTGCCACAATCGGGTTTTCAATAATTTCACCTGCCTGGCCAGACAAGCTTTTTTGAGGTTTCATCATCAATCCTCTCATACCGGCTAACTGGCGAACCTGTTCTTGCGAACCTCTAGCACCAGAGTCAACCATCATGTGAAGAGAATTGAAACCATGGTTATGGCCTCTAATTTTTTCCATCAAAGCACGGGCAACATCATTAGTTGTATGTGTCCAAACGTCAATAATTTTATTATAACGTTCTGCATCTGTAATAACACCTTGCTCGTGTTCATTCAATATTGCTTCAACTTTTTTATTTGCCTTTGCGATAAGATTAACCTTTTCTTCAGGAATAATCATATCTGCATAACTTACTGAAAGTCCACCGGCTGTTGAATATCTGAACCCAATTTCTTTTAAATCATCAAGAAACTTTGCAGTTACTTTATTACCAAGCCTCATAAACATCAGACCGATAAATCCACCGAATGTTTTCTTAATTAAAAGCTGGTTAAAGAATCCCATTTCTTTTGGAACAATTTGATTAAAGATTACTCTTCCAACTGTAGTGTCAATAAATTTACCATCAATTCTAACTTTAGTTTTTGCATGAAGCCCAACGACTTTTGAGTTATAAGCAATAATAACTTCTTCGGATGAACCAAATGTCATCCCTTCGCCTTTTTCACCTTCTTTATATTTGGTAAGGTAGTAACAGCCTAAAACTATATCCTGAGTAGGAACAACAATGGGGCTGCCATTTTGCGGCGATAGAATGTTATGACTACTTAGCATTAATAAAGAAGCCTCTAATTGAGCTTCATAAGATAAAGGTACGTGAACCGCCATTTGGTCACCATCAAAATCCGCATTAAATGCAGTACAAACCATTGGGTGAAGCTGAATAGCACGTCCATCAATTAAGATTGGCTGGAACGCCTGAATACCCAATCTGTGTAATGTTGGTGCGCGGTTTAATAATATTGGATGACCTTCAATTATTTTCGCAAGTATATCCCATATTAAAGGATCTTTTCTATCAACAACTTTTCTTGCGCTTTTTACAGTCTTGTTATGACCTCTTTCAATTAATTTTTTAATGATGAAAGGTTTGAACAATTCAACTGCCATATCTTTTGGCAAACCGCATTGATGAAGTTTTAATTCAGGCCCTACTACAATAACTGAACGGCCGGAATAATCAACTCTTTTACCTAAAAGATTTTGACGAAAACGACCTTGCTTACCTTTAAGCATATCACTTAAAGATTTTAAAGGCCGGTTGCTATCGCTTCTAACAGCACTTCCGCGGCGTGAATTATCAAATAAAGCATCTACTGCTTCTTGAAGCATTCTTTTTTCGTTACGAAGAATTACTTCAGGAGCTTTTATATCAATTAATCTTTTTAAACGATTGTTCCTAATTATTACTCTTCTATAAAGATCATTCAAATCAGAAGTAGCAAATCTTCCACCTTCAAGAGGAACCAATGGCCTCAGTTCAGGCGGAATAACTGGGATATAACTTAATACCATCCACTCAGGCTTGTTTGCAATTTTACCTTCTGCTTCTTTAAAAGCTTCAAGCACTCTTAATCTTTTAAGAAGATCAGCTTTTTTCTGCTGTGAAGTTTCAACTTTTAATTGATCTCTTAGTTCTTTCGAAAGCTTTTCGACGTCAGTAGCTTTAAGAATTTCTTTTACTGCATCGCCACCAATTTTAGCAACGAATTTTTTAGGATCATCGTCGTCTAATTTTTCATTGCCCTGTGGAAGTGAATTCATTACTTCAAAGTATTGATCTTCCGAAATTAAATCTAACCTGCTCAATCCAGTTGGACCCGGGTTGATAACAACATAAGATTCATAATAAATAATTTTCTCTAATTCTTTTAAGCTAACACCAATGATGTTACCAATTTTGGAAGGTTGTGCACGGAAAAACCAAATATGTACAACCGGGACTGCCAAACCAATATGTCCCATTCTTTCACGGCGAACACTTTTTTGGGTAACTTCAACACCGCATCTATCGCAAATGATTCCTTTGTAACGGATTCTTTTATACTTTCCGCAGAAGCATTCCCAATCACGGGTTGGCCCAAATATTTTTTCACAGAACAGACCGTCTTTTTCAGGACGGAATGAACGGTAGTTAATTGTTTCCGGTTTAGTTACTTCGCCATAAGATCTTGATAATATTACATCCGGGCTTGCTAAACTAATAGTGATATTATTTATATCACGCATTGCATTTTCTTGAACTCTATAAGGCATAATTTTTATCTCCTAATTTCTAAGTGAAATTTATATTCAATGATTAACCAATTGTCATATCAAGGCCCAAGCCCTGAAGTTCTTTAATTAACACATTGAATGATTCAGGAATATTTGGTTCCTGTAAGTTTTCACCCTTAACAATCGCTTCGTAAGCTTTCGCTCTACCAGCTACGTCATCACTTTTAATAGTTAATATTTCCTGAAGTATATGGGAAGCTCCGTAACCTTCTAAAGCCCACACTTCCATTTCTCCAAATCTTTGTCCGCCGAATTGCGCTTTACCACCCAAAGGCTGCTGTGTAATTAATGAGTATGGCCCAATCGACCTTGCATGAATTTTATCGTCAACAAGGTGGCTAAGCTTCAACATATAGATATAGCCGCAAGTAACTTTTTGATGAAACATCTCGCCGCTTCTTCCATCATAAAGATCTGTTTTACTTCCTCTTTCTAAACCGGCTTTTTCCAGCCATTCATCAACATCTTCAATTTTTGCTCCGTCAAAAATCGGAGTAGCAAACTTAACTCCTAACTTTTTACCAGCCCATCCTAAGGCAGTTTCATAAAGCTGACCTAAGTTCATACGAGAAGGCACGCCAAGCGGGTTTAGAACTATGTCAACATGAGTTCCATCAGGTAAGAAAGGCATATCTTCAATTGGAACTATCTTAGCAACTACACCTTTATTTCCATGTCGTCCTGCCATTTTATCACCAACCGACAGCTTGCGTTTTTTTGCTACATAAACTTTTGCAAGCTGAACAATTCCCGGAGGCAGCTCATCACCACTGGTAATTTTTATTTTTTCTCGTTTATAATCTTCTTCTAATGATGCAAGTACGTTAAAGTAATTTTTGTATAATGTACTTACATGATTGTTTTTACTTTTAGATTCAAACCAATCAAGTGTGTAATCCAACTTAGTAATATCATCTAACGAAGAATAAGTTGAATCTTTAATTATTGTACCGCTTCTTAAAACTACACTTCCATCAAGATCGCGAATTCCGGTTGTTGTTAAACCATCAGTTAATTTGGTTAATTTTTCAACCAGTTTATTATAATGATCTGCAATAGCTTGTTTATGATCATACTCTAAATTTTCAAGCTGTTTCTTTTCAACTTTTTTAGTTTCATTATCTCTTCTTTTTCTGCTGAATAACCGGGTTTTAATTACGGTTCCTTTTAATCCGGGAGGTGCTTTCAAGGATGCATCCTTTACATCACCTGCTTTATCTCCGAATATTGCCCTTAATAATTTTTCTTCAGGTGTCGGATCAGTTTCTCCTTTGGGAGTAATTTTACCAATTAAAATATCACCTTCTTTTACTTCCGCACCTTCGCGGATAATTCCATTTTCATCAAGATTTTTAACAGATTCTTCGCTTACATTTGGAATTTCTCTTGTTAATTCTTCTTCGCCGCGTTTTGTTTCTCTAACTTGTAATTCAAATTCTTCAATGTGAATTGAAGTATAAACATCTTCACTAACAATTCTTTCACTAATAATAATAGCATCTTCAAAGTTATAACCTCGCCAGGGCATGAATGCAACAAGCACGTTTCTGCCAAGCGCTAAATCACCGCCATCGGTTGAAGTTCCGTCAGCTATAACTTCGTTTTTAACAACCTTCTGGCCTTCTTTAACAATTGGCCTTTGATTTACACAAGTTTCCTGGTTTGTACCGTTAAACTTTGCTAAGTGGTATGTAACTCTTTTTACATCATCAAAAGTTGTTAATGCATCAACACTGTTTGGGTTTATATCGTAACGAACTGTAATTTTATCTGAATCAACATATTCAATTGTTCCGTTATCTTCTGCTATAATAACAGAACGAGAATCCGAAGCTAATTTTCTTTCCATCCCGGTTCCAACAATTGGAGCTTCAGGACGTAAAAGTGGTACAGCTTGACGCTGCATGTTTGAACCCATCAATGCTCTGTTTGCATCATCATGCTCTAAGGAATGGAATTAACGCAGCAGCCGCACTAACTATTTGAGCCGGAGCTACATCCATATACTGAATATGATCAGGAGTTACAATCGGGAAATCACCTCTATATCTTGATTTTACTCTTTCATTTACAAATTTCTGCTGATCTGTTAAAAGAGCATTTGCCTGAGCTATAGTGAAATGATCTTCCTGCTCAGCAGTTAAATATTCAACTTCATTTAATACTTTGCCTCTTTCAACTTTTCGATACGGTGTTACAAGGAATCCATATTTATTTACGCGTGCATAAATTGTAAGAGATGAAATAAGTCCAATGTTTGGACCTTCCGGAGTTTCAATAGGACAAAGCCGTCCGTAATGAGTATAGTGAACGTCACGAACTTCAAATCCGGCACGTTCTCTAGTTAAACCACCTGGTCCCAAAGCAGACATTCTTCTTTTATGTGTCAACTCTGCAAGTGGATTAGTTTGATCCATAAACTGTGACAACTGGTTAGTTCCAAAGAATGCATTAATAACACTGCTTATTGTTCTTGCATTAACCAAGTCCTGTGGAGTAAAACTTTCAGTATCGCGCATGTTCATACGTTCTTTAATAGTACGAGCCATTCTTGCCATACCAATATTAAATTGCTGCTGCAATTGTTCACCAACAGTTCTAATTCTTCTATTGCCTAGGTGGTCAATATCATCAACGCTTTGATGTCCAAACCTAAGCTGAATGATATATTTCATAATCTCAATAATATCTTCAACAGTAAGAACTGTCTTTGTTTCTTCTATATTAAGCTTTAGTTTATCATTCATTCTATGACGGCCAACGTCGCCAAGATCATATCTTTTATCATTGAAGAAAAGTTTTTCAATTAATGACTGAGCCGTATCGAGATCCGGAGCTTCACCAGAACGAAGCTGTCTGTAGATTGCAAACAATGCTTCTTCCTGTGTATGTGCAGTATCTTTACGAAGTGTATTTACTATTAAATCCTGATCAGGTGAAACTGCTGAAGTTATTAATTTAATTGAATCAATCTCTGCTTCATTTAATCTATCTAAATCTTCTTCCGTTATAACACTGTCCTTAGTTAAAAATATTTCACCGGTAGACATATCAAATATATCGGTAGCAATTGTTCTTCCGATATAATCTTCCATTTTAACTTTTTTAACATTAATCTCTTCAATTAAATTGAAAAGATTTAAGATTTCTTCGTTAGTAGCATAGCCAAGTGCCCTTAACAATGTTGTTGCCGGGAATTTCTTTCTGCGGTCTATATAAACATACATTACATAATTTATATCAGTAGCAAATTCAACCCAGGAACCTCTTAAAGGAATTATTCTTGCCGAATAAATAGGGGTGCCATTTGGGTGAACTGTCTGTGAAAATGCTACTCCAGGAGAACGGTGTAACTGCGATACTACAACTCTTTCGGCTCCATTAATTACAAATGTACCTTTGTCAGTCATGAAAGGGAGATTACCAAGATACACCTCTTGTTCAACACTATTAACGAAATCTTCCGTTTCCGTATCTTTTGTTGAAAGGCGAAGTTTTCCTTTTAAGGGTGCAGCAAAAGTTAACCCGCGTTCAACGCATTCTAGAACCGAGTAGCGCGGCTTTTCTATATAATACTCAATAAAATCCAAACGATAATTTTCTTTATTATCAAGGATCGGGAAATTAGAAGTAAATACTTGCTGAAGTCCTTTGTTTTCTCTTTTACCAGGAGCAACATTCTGCTGTACAAAATCTTCAAACGTATCTTTCTGAATACTCAACAAATTAGGAGCTTCCAGTACAGAGGGAATTTTGCCGAAGGAAATTCTATTATTATCCAATTGTTAACCTCCAATTAATTTTCATTTACTTTCAAATCTTTCTAAGCTGTAACATCGATTACTCAATATAAAAAGAGATAAGACGGACTTCACCGACTTATCATCTTTTTAATAAACTATTATAATATAAATACTTAATGTTATTTTAATTCTACAGTAGCGCCAGCTTCTTCGAACTCTTTTTTAAGTTTTTCAGCTTCATCTTTAGAGATTGCTTCTTTAACTGCTTTTGGCGCGGAGTCTACTAAATCTTTTGCTTCTTTCAAGCCTAAACCAGTATGTGCCCTTACAACCTTGATAACGTTAATTTTTTTATCACCTGCTGTTAAAAGAATCACATCAAATTCGGTTTTTTCTTCAACAGGAGCGCCTGCTGCAGGTGCTGCACCTGCCATAACTATGGGAGCTGCTGCTGTTACACCGAATTCATCTTCTAATGCTGTCTTTAATTCAGATGCTTCTACTAGTGTTAGCCCTTTAATTTTTTCAACGATTTCAGATATTTTTTCTGACATTTATAGTCTCCTAATTATTTATTTCTTTTTTATAAAATTTAATATTAAGCAGCTTCTCTTTTAGAAATTTGATCAACTACATTTACCAAATCTCTCATTACTGCATTTATGGCTCCAACTATACCTGATGCTGGTGCATTTATACTGCTTAAAATTCCAGCTATAATCTCATTTTTAGATGGAAGAGAAGCTAACTCAACGAGTTTACTTCCATCATAATATTGATCTTCTATATAGCAGGCTTTTAAAGCAAGTTTTTGAGTTGCATCAAAATATTTTTTAATAATTTTAGCTGGAGCAACGGAATTATCACCGGATGCAAAAGCATAGCCGGTCATTCCAACCAAATGATCTGCTAATTTATCATATTTACCAGATTCATCTAAAGCACGTTTGAACAAAGTATTTTTGAAAACTTTGTATTTGACGCCTTCCTTACGGAATTCGTTCCGGATTTCACTTATGTCCGCAACTGTAATTCCTGCATAATCTGTTAAATAAACAGCAGAAGAATTATCAATAACCTCTTTCATTTCTGAAATGAGGTCAGCTTTTTCATTCTTGTTCATGTTTCTCCAATACCAGATGTTTATTTATAACAAGTCAAATAGAAGCATTTATTTGAGTGCGTAAACTTTTTTTTCTAAAAATAACTTAAACTGCCACTTCGTCTTTTGAAATTTTTAATCCAGGGCCCATTGTACTGGATAGAAAAAGACTTTTAACATACTGCCCTTTGGCAGAAGATGGTCTAAGTTTTACAATAGTATTTAAAAATGCATTTGCATTATCAACTAAATTATCAGTTTCAAAATTTAATTTTCCTAAAGAAGTATGAATAATTCCTGCTTTCTCAACACGGAATTCAATCTTTCCAGCCTTAACTTCTTTTACTGCCTTTGCTACATCCATTGTCACAGTTCCGCTTTTAGGGTTAGGCATTAATCCTTTGGGACCTAAAATTCTTCCTAACTTTCCTAAATCGCCCATAGAGTCTGGAGTTGCGACAATAACATCCATATCAGTCCAACCTTCTTTAATCTTATCAAGATACTCTTCAAAACCAGCAAAGTCAGCCCCGGCATCCAAAGCCTCCTGAGCTTTTGCACCTTTAGCAATTACCAAAACTTTAACAGTTTTTCCAGTACCATGAGGCAAAGAAACTGTTCCTCTAATCATCTGGTCTGCATGGCGTGGGTCAACACCAAGCTTAATGGCGCAGTCCAAGGATTCATTAAATTTAACTTTTGAGCTATTTTTCAAAATTTGAATAGCTTCAGAGATTGAATATTCTTTTTTAATATCAACTACTTCACTGATAGCTTTATTTCTTTTAGATTTTTGCATTGCAACACCGTTTAATATTCAATTATAAAATTTCTGTTAATCTTCTACTGTAATACCCATGCTTCTGGCAGTACCGGCAACCATGCTCATAGCATGTTCAATATCAAAAGCATTTAAGTCAGGCATTTTTAATTCGGCAATTTCCTTAACCTGTGAGTTTGAAACTTTAGCAATTTTATTTCTATTTGGTTCGGCAGAACCGCTTTGAACCTTCGCTGCTCTTTTTAACAATACTGCTGCAGGCGGAGTTTTTGTAATGAAAGTAAATGATTTATCTGAAAAAACAGTAATAACAACTGGAATAATCAATCCATCCTTATCGGAAGTCCTTGCATTAAACTGTTTACAAAACTCCATAATGTTAACACCTTTTTGTCCCAAAGCAGGGCCAACCGGAGGAGAGGGATTAGCTTTACCGGCAGGTATTTGTAATTTTATATAACCGCTTATTTTTTTTGCCATATTATTTACCTATACAAATAAATTCTAAATTATTTTTCTAATTCTGCTTGAACAAAATCGATTTCAACTGGTGTTTTTCTGCCGAATATTGAAACCATAACTTTAATTTTCATTTTTTCTTCATTTACTTCTTCAACAGTTCCACTGAAGTTATTGAATGGGCCATCAATGATTTTAACAAGGTCGCCGCTTCTGAAAATAGTTTCCATTCTTTCACTGTTTTCATCCTGGGTGATTCTGCCAACTATTCTTTTAACTTCTTCCGGCTGAAGGGGGTTAGGATTATTCCTTGTGCCCAAAAATCCCATTACAGATTGAGTGTTAAGAATAAAATCTTTAACCTGATTATCCAAGTCAGCTTGTACAAGAATGTAGCCCGGGAAAAAGTTTTTTGTTTTACTTTTCTTCTTGCCGTCTTTTACTTCAAAAACCTTTTCTGTTGGAACAAGAATTTCATTAATTTTAGCCCTAAGCGGTTCATTTTCATTCAATTCTGTTTCAAGAAGATTCTTAACCTTATTCTCGTGTCCTGAAAAAGTTCTAACAACATACCATTTTTGTTCCATAACTAAAGCTTACCTAAATATACCTTGAAATATTTTGTTAATACCCAGATCAATTACATAAGTAAAACCTGCAATAATTAAACAAACAACAATAACTACATAAGTAGATTCTTTTAATTCGTCAGTTGTGGGCCAGGTAACCTTTTTCATTTCTTTCACTACATCCTGAAAAAAGGCTATAATTTTATCTTTCATAATAATACACTTTTAGTTTAGTCAGCACGCCAGGAGGGACTCGAACCCCCAACCTGCGGTTTTGGAGACCGCTGCTCTACCAATTGAGCCACTGGCGTAGCTAAAAATTTTTATTTAGTTTCTTTATGAATAGTATGCTTCTTATCCCAACGGCAGTATTTTTTAAATTCTACTCTGCCGGAATGAAGTTTTTTATTCTTAGTAGTAGTGTAATTTCTTCTTTTACACTCTGTACATTCTAAAGTTATTATATCTCTCATGACACTTCTATTTTTTTATATTTCTTTTGGGGCCAATGCCCCCGAATCAATCGGGATGCCCTCATAAACTTTGTGAGCTGATGACCGGGATTGAACCGGTGACCTCATCCTTACCAAGGATGTGCTCTACCAACTGAGCTACATCAGCATTGATTTAAACTGAGTCAGCTTTTAATTTTCAAAATTTTAATGAACAACTAATTCTCAATTCTGGAGCGGGAGACGGGACTCGAACCCGCGACCAACAGCTTGGAAGGCTGTGACTCTAGCCAACTGAGTTACTCCCGCAGTAAACTCAAAAATATCTCAGTAATAAAAAGAGCAAAAAAATAAGGGAAATATATAAAAAGTGTTTTCAATATTCCCTTCAGTCAATATTCCATCAGCAAATTTAAAGAGTGGGCGGCGAGGGATTCGAACCCCCAAAGGCGTCAGCCAACGGATTTACAGTCCGCCCCGGCTCTCCAACTCCGGCGTCCGCCCATTTTTAGAAACGAGCATCAAATATATTTGTATTTCCAGAAAAATGCAAATCTAAAAAGAAGGAACATTTAGGATTTTTTTAGTTTGGAAAGAAAATCAAAAAATTTGTAATGCTACATTACGAGTTTGGATATTCAATATCAAAACTATTGCAGGTTTACTCATTCAATTAAAAACAAATAACCTATCTCGGATATTAATTTTGGTTTCTTGAAATTTCCGGTACCCAATACGGCTCCAATTTGTAAAAACAATCCTTGCCATGATATTGAATAGGCCGGGCCAATATAAAAAGAGTTATTTAATTCTTCATAAAAAATTGGACTTGAACCGCCATAAATAGATGCGAAAAAGCTGTTATTGTTTATTTTTTTGTTATGCGAATATCCAGTGATTAAATTTACCTGGTGTTCAAAAACTTTATTCGCAGAAAAAATATAAAATAAATCTAATTGTGCCCCATATTTTCTGTTGAACCATACTCCTCCAGATAAACGAAATCCATAATTCTTCTTATTTAAAC
The DNA here is from genome assembly GCA_963746735.1 of uncultured Ignavibacteriales bacterium. GTDB lineage: Bacteria > Bacteroidota > Ignavibacteria > Ignavibacteriales > Ignavibacteriaceae > CAVSWT01. The sequence continues at coordinate 9,086 of CAVVCO010000026.1, read as the reverse complement.
AAATAACAGGATTTAAATCATTTGGCAAACCTAATGTAATTCCCCAATAAAATTTTGTTTTATTTATTTCACTTTCCTGTTGAGAGAATAAATTAATTGATAAAAACAGAATAAATAAAATGGTTACTTTTTTCATTGTAATATTTTAGTGTTTCCACAATTCCCTGTCTAGACTTCTATATTGAATTGCTTCGCTGATATGCTGTGGTAAAATGTTTTCAGCATTTTCTAAATCGGCTATGGTGCGGCTTACTTTTAAAATTCTATCATAAGCTCTTGCGGATAAGCCAAGTTTTGTCATTGCCATTTTTAATAATTCGGCTCCGGCAGTATCCAATTTGCAAAATTGCCTTACTTCTTTTGAACCCATATCCGCATTATTAAAAATGTGTTTTGTTTTTTCAAATCTTTTGTATTGAATTTCTCGTGCTTTGATTACCCTTTTTCTAATTTCTTCAGATGGTTCACTTTTGGCTTCGGTTGAAAGTTCTTTGTATTTAACTGCCGGAACTTCGATATGAATATCAATTCTATCTAATAAAGGGCCTGAAATTTTTGCCATATATCTTTGAATTTGAGGAGGAGCGCAAGTACACTCTTTCGTTGGATCAGTAAAATATCCGCAAGGACAAGGATTCATTGCAGATGCAAGCATGAAATTAGCCGGGAATTCCAAAGATAATTTTGAGCGGCTTACAGTTACTTTTGCATCTTCCAACGGCTGACGCAAAACTTCCAAAACATTTTTTTTGAATTCCGGTAGCTCATCTAAAAATAAAACTCCATGATGTGCATAAGAAACTTCTCCTGGTCTGGGAAAAGAACCGCCTCCGACTAGTGCTGCATCAGACACTGTATGGTGCGGGCTTCTGTATGGACGTTCAGTAATTAATGCCTGGTCTTTAGGAAGAATTCCCGCAATGGAATGAATTTTTGTTGTTTCAAGTGCTTCTTCAAATGTCATTGGCGGAAGAATAGAAGGAATTCTTTTTGCGAGCATCGTCTTCCCAGAACCGGGAGGGCCAATCATTAATATATTATGTGAACCGGCAGCAGCAACTTCCAAAGCACGCTTTACATTTTCCTGACCTTTAACATCTGAAAAATCTAAATGATACGAATTAACCCTGGAAAAAATTTCATCCCTATTTGTATAAACTTTTTCTTTTTGTATTTCTCCATTTAAAAATTGAACTACTTCAAAAAGACTTTCCATTCCGTAAACTTCAATTCCATCAACAATAGAAGCCTCTTTTGAAGATTCAACCGGAACAATAATTCTTTTGATATTATTTTTCTTTGCTTCAACGGAAATTGGTAAAGCACCTTTGATTGGACGAATCTTTCCATCTAATGAAAGTTCCCCTAAAAAAACCGTGTCTTCAAGCCAATCATCTTTTACTTTTTCAATAGCCGCAAGCAAGCCAATTGCAATCGGCAAATCAAACGAACTGCCTTCTTTTTTAATATCGGCTGGAGCGAGGTTTACAGTTATTTTTTTTAATGGGAATTCAAAGCCGCTGTTTTTAATTGCTGCCGTTACTCTTTCACGACTTTCTTTAACGGCATTATCGGGCAAACCAACAATTGTAAAAGAAGGAATTTGTTTTTCGCAATGAGTTTCTACTTCAACAAGATAAGCGTCAATCCCGTATGTAGCGCTGGAAATTACTTTAGAAAGCATTGATAGAACACAAAATTAATAATGTAAAATGAACTTAAATTCTAAATTATGTATTAATCGTTTTATATTCAAAGATTATTTTGATTTGATTATCAACAAGTTAATTGTCTAACATTAATAATAATATAACGAGAATATTATTTATTAATTTTTATGTCATCCCTCCGGGATTTTCGCCAGTTTGTCTTTTGCATTTCTATAATAATTTCACACCTTCGGCGTTTCACTTATTTTAATCCGCCAACATGTGAAAAGCCCGAAGGGCTGACATTATTATAACAACTCTTTGAAAAAATGTAATAAAACCTCGAAGAGGTGACATAATACTTTTACATTTAATATGAGTTATTTGATTCCTCTATAAGAAATTAATGTAAAAGATTTTAATATTCATTCATCAACCGGTAAACCTTCAAGCTTCATAATCTTTAATGCATTGGTTGTTGGGCAAGGACCGGGATTAATCTTATAATCAAAAATCATCTTCCCTTTTTCTACTTCTTCTTTAAAATGATAATTTCTTACTTTTGAAATTGATTCAGATAAATTCACAAGCTCCAGGTCATGTGTTGCAATTGCCCCCACTGCATTTGTTTCAGCAAGCTTTTTAATAAACATTGAGCTTCCCTTCAGCCTTTCAATATTATTCGTTCCTCTGAATATTTCATCGATTAAAAAAAATACCGGGTACTTTGAATTTTCAATTTCATCAAGTAAAGCTTTTAATCTCTTAACCTCTGCATAGAAGAATGAAATACTTTCTTTTAATGAATCGTTTATTTTTATACAAGTAAATAAATTGAAAAGCGAAACTTCAAATTCATCTGCATTTACAACACTGCCGGCATAAGCCAGAGATAAGTTTATTCCCAAAGTTCTAATAAATGTGCTTTTACCTGACATGTTGGAACCGGTAATTAATGCAATCTCGCCTTCAGGATTAAACAAGAAATCATTACAAACTTTATTTTCATTTTTAATTAATGGATGTCCTATTTGTTTACTGTTAAAAATAATTTTGCTGGATTCACTATTTACTACTTTTAGGAAAAGTATAACCCGGATTTAAATAAGCAAAATTAGCAAGCGAATTTAGTGCTTCCAGGTTGTACCAGGTGTCAAACCAGATATTTAATTTATCTTTGATGATATATTTATACTTTTTTATTCTAAGTTTAAGAAAGATATCAATTGGAAATACTGCTCTTATCATGTACCATACTAAGGGATTTCCTTTTCTAATTCGTAAAAACTCGAATGAGTTTTTTAATTTATTTATAATAAACGAAGGCTTTTGTTGATTGTTTACAAAAGGTTCACACATCTCTGATAATTTTGAACCTTTTTTATACCGGTATTTTTCAAGAAACCAGAACACGGCTTCAATTTTTCCCAGCTCATCTAAAACAAGATCAGTTTCATCTTTAAATTTTTCTTTATCCTTATTGTTATAACTGAAAAGCCCTATATAGATTAAAAGGGTAATTCCCCAAAAAGCCGGCAATAAATTGTAAAGATATAAAACAAAAAGAAATACATTGAGAGGAGCTAATACAGATAAAATTATAAAAATAATTTTTAAAAATTTTGGCGGAGCTTCACTTTCACTCAATAAATTATTTACAACTTCTCCATCAAACTCTAACCTGGAAGAAAGGATTGAATATAAAGTTAGTTTGTCCCTGAATATTGTTTGAGGAATTAACTCCTTAATTAGATTTTGTCTTTTAATAATTTCACCAACTTCATGAATTTCTGCATTGAGCCATTCCCTCAATTTTAATTTTGCTTGTTTTGATGTTGCTGTATTAATTAATTGAAGCAGTGAATCTTCTCCGGCAATATCTAAATCAATTTCATTTGTTTGAAGTTTCCCAGAAGTACTATTTAAAGAAGGAATATTATCCCAGTCCAAAGTAAGCCGGGCAATATGAGTTTTTTTAATTTCAATCCATATTTGTAATTTTTTTGTTCCTCTGTCTAACTTTGAATGGTAATGAGCAGTAATTGAAAAAACAATTAAGAAAATTGCAAACGAAATTAATGCTGAAGTATGCGAAGTAAAGAAAAAGAGAATGAAAAAAATCACTAATTCCGCTAATAAAATAGCCAGCCTGAAATTTGAATATCTTCTGCTAATCTTTTGAAGATAGGTTTTTCTTGAGTTAAATTTTACAATTAATTGGGTAAGATAATCTTTTCGGCTTTTTAAACTTTCGTTTGAATTCATGTCAGTAATGATATTTCTATAAATCGATTATTCTAATTTATAAAAATATGAGGAAGTTTAGAGAGGCTTTTTTTATTTTGCTAAAATCATTTTTTTTGTTTGTGTGTAGTATGGAGTAGCAACTTTGTATAAATAAACTCCTGATGGAAGTTCACTTCCATCGAATGAAAATGTGTGTTTCCCTTTTGATAAATATCCCTTTTCAAGCTTTTGTACTTCTTTTCCTTCAAGATTGTAAACTGTGATTTCAACTTCTGCGTCTTCTAGCAGTTCAATTGAGATGCTGGTTTTGGGATTAAACGGATTCGGAAAATTCTGGTCGACTGTAAACGGCTCCATTATCCCCTGCCCCACTTTTACTTGTGACGAATAAACAACTGTACCATCACTATTAATCTGCTTAACTCTATAGAAAACTACATCGGAATTTTCGTCTACTTTATCGATGTATGAGTAAACTTTATCGGGAGTCTTATAGGACTGAAATGTAAATACATTATAATATTGTGAGCCTTCTACTGATTTTTGAAGCACATAAGTTTCAGCTTGATTATAATCTCCACCGCTCCACTCCAATTCATAAACGCTGCTTAGAATTGTAATATTCAATTCCGGTGCACGAGCAAAAATTGGAGCTGTTGATTTGATGATTTGTATGCCATCTACATTAATCTCCGTTACACTTTTATCAAATGAAAGTTCGTTCCCATCAAAAGTATAACCTGCAATTATAGACGAACTGTCGGAACTAAAATCAAGATAATTTGAATTTTGAATAGAGGTTTCAATTGTATTTCCAAAATCAACAAGACGAAGCAAATCTATTTGAAATGATTTTGCCTGGTCTTCACTTCCAATTTTAACTTCCAGACTTGAAGGATTAAAAATTTCGTTCACTTTGTTTTCTGAAATTAGATTTCCGTTACAGTAAAATTCTACCGTATTATCTTTCTTTGAAATTTCAATCGCAAAGTGATACCAGCTATCCTTACTAATAAAAAATGGATTAATATAAATCTGGTCATTTTCAAATCCCACAACATTTAGCATCTGGAAGGCATTTATAGAAAGCTTAAACTCTCCTTTTTGTGTTTCTTTATTTATGATATTAAGAAAATCAAAATTTGAAGTTGAAGTTTTAAACCAAAATTCAAATAGCAGCTTTTCTTTATTAAATTCAGGAAGTGAAAAATCAAGGCTTGCTTCATTTTCAAGCTTTAAACATTTACCCGCAGACTTTTGCGGCTTGTAAAAGTTTAATTTAACCGGAATATATTTAATTTCATCACTTGAATCATTCTCAGAATTCTTTTTAAGATATCCCAGCGTCTTTTCACTATTCTTAAAAATACCATAAAAATTAACTGATGCTTTACTTGAACTGCTGGAATAAAATCTTGAAACTACTTGAAAAAAAGATTCCGCAGTTAGTTGAGTTAAATTAATTTCTGCTTTATAAACGTTCCCGATATATCCTTTCAATGTTGAAGGATAAAATTTTAGATCAATATTATTATCATAAGACCTAAGTTGAAGAGAATTTAATTCTAGCTTATCATCGGGGAGAATGTAGAAATCAAATTCAGTTGCTTCAGGGTAAGAATTTTTTGTAATTATAGAAAGGTCGAATGACGAATTTGAATAGATATATTTCGGAGAAAAAACTCTATAACTATCTTCACCATTTTTTGCGTAAATAGATAGAGAAACACATAGTACCACAAACAGTATGTACAAATTTTTAAGCATAGCGGTCAATAGAAGAGCAGAGTAAAAATTATTCTATTTATAATTCCTTAAAAAATTGATTCGGTCTTGAACTTGAGTAACAGGAACTAATAGTTTTTCTTTTCCGTAAATTGCATCTTCTCTATTTGAAAAGGCAAGTTCGTAGTCTTTACTCATTATTATAGCTTCTTCAGGACAAACCTCTTCACAAAATCCACAGAAGATACACCTAATCATATTTATCTCAAATTTTTCGGGATATCTTTCTTTTTCACTTTGTGTTTCGCCGGCTTGAACTTCAATCGCCAAAGCAGGACAAACACGCGAACATAGCCCGCATGCTACACATCTTTCAATTCCATTTTCTTCCTGAACTAAAACCGGGCGTCCTCGATACGATGCAGGTGGAATAAATTTCTCCTCGGGATACTTCATTGTATACTTTGGTTTGAACATAGTTTTCAATGTTAAAGATAATCCTTTAACTATTTCAGGAATATATATTTTCTCTAAGAACGTAAAATCTTTTAATCTTCTTTTAGTACTATCAGGCATCAAATCTCCGAGTTATGTGTCTAATCTAACAATAAAATATATAACAATCATATTAAATTTTTTAGTTTAAAATTAAAGCCCAAAAATCATGATTAATCCGGCTACCCATAGAATATTTAACAAGGATAGCGGAAACATGACTTTCCAGCCTAAATTCATCAATTGGTCATATCTGAACCGTGGAATGCTCCATCTAACCCATATGAAGAAAAACAACAATAATGCCATTTTTAACAAAAACGAACCAATTTGAATTATTACAACTAAAGCGGTTGGCAATCCCCAGGCATCAATATTTACAAAAGGTAAATGGTAGCCACCAAGATAAAGTGTCACAATCATTGCGCTGGCGACAATCATATTTGCATATTCGGCAAGGAAAAATCCGGCAAATTTCATACTGCTGTATTCGGTATGAAAACCACCGACAAGCTCAGGTTCTGCTTCCGGTAAATCGAACGGAAGACGGTTTGTTTCTGCAAAAGCTGAAACTAAAAAGGTTATAAATCCGATCGGCTGAATCCATGCATTCCACATTAAATGGCCTTGCGAATTTACAATATCCAAAGGCCTTAAAGATTCGGATAACAATAAGACTCCGCCAACAGAAAATCCCATTGAAATTTCGTAAGAAATCATTTGTGCTGATGACCTAATTCCGCCAAGCAGAGAATATTTACTTCCAGATGACCAGCCGGCAAAAGTAATGGCATAAACTCCAAGTGATGTTAAAGCGAGGACATATAAAATTCCCATATTAACATCAGCGACAACTAACGGAACGCTATATCCAAAAATATTTATTGTGGGCCCGAAAGGAATTACTGCATAAGTAGTAAATGCAACGAACAAAGCTAAAATTGGCGCTAAGTGTATGAAGAGGCTTATTAGCATTAGTAGGAACAATATCTTCTTTTAATAATAATTTTAATACGTCCGCAAACGGCTGGAGAACACCTTCCCAACCAACACGGTTTGGCCCTAATCTATTTTGAGCCCATGCACTTATTCTTCTTTCAAAATAGACGAGATAAGAAACTGTAAGCAGCATTACTGTTACAATTAATAAAATTTTAACAATACTAAAAGCCAGAATTTCCCAGATTGTCATTATTTAATTAAGCTCCAATTTATAATTAAACTTTTTCAGTAACAGGTATATTTAATTTAGCGCCTTTCTCACCTATTATATCATAATCCAATGAATGAAATTCATTAATATTTTTTGCAATGTCATTAAATACATCTTCGGCAATATTGAATTTCATTTTTTGTCCCATGGTAGAAGCAAGGCCAACAAGTATTTTCCATGTCGAGCGGGCATCACGTTTATTTCCTTTTGCCCATCTGTCAAATTGAGTTCCGAATTTATCCAATCTGCTCATCATCATTCCATCCATAGCTCTATCTAATTCAAATGTTGAGACAGCAGGTTTTAATCTTTGAACCATTCCTTCAAAATTAACAAATGTTCCATTCTTTTCTGCAAAAGTTGAAGCAGGAAAAACAATGTCTGCAATTGAAGTAGTTTTATTATAATTAGTTGCATGGACTATTAACAAATCAAGCTTCGCGAGTGAATCTTCAAGTTCAGAGTTATTTGCAATTAAATCTTCTTCAATTATATATAATGCTTTTATCTTTCCGTCTTTGATTCCTTTTGTAATTCCTTCGATGTTAAAGCCGCCTTTAGCCGGTGAAATACCAACTAATTTAGCGCCATACGAATTAGGAGTTACATCAGCTTTTCTAAGAATATCATCTTCAAAATCAGGATCAGCATGGCGGATAAAATCTAAATGTTTTGAACCAACCACGGAATGAGCAAATTTTGCAAAAACATAATTGTCTTCACAAGTTGCAAATGCTGAACCAATAAAAGCAATTTCATCTTTGCCAAATGTTTTCAGTTCGGAAGCGGCCGCAGCAAAGGCTTCGTCCCAGCCAACTTTTACTAATGTTCCATCTTTTCTTTTATGCGGACCGTCAACTCTATCTTCAGTATTAACATTTTTAAAAGTATTTATTCTTCCATGATCACACATCCAGTAGCTGTTAACTTCTTCATTTTGTCGTGGGGTTAATCTCATTACTTCATTGTTGCGAACCCAAACTTCAGTATTACATCCTCTTGAACAGCCAGTGCAAATTGAAGGATTGGAAGACATATCCCAAACGCGTGCTTTAAATCTAAAATCACGATTTGTTAATGCACCAACAGGACAAATATCTGTTGTGTTTAATGAATATGGATTATCCATTTCTTCACCGGGATAAGTTACAATTGTAACTCTATCTCCTCTTTTAATAAAGGTTAATTCAGGATCTTTGGCAATCTCATCACAAAAACGAATACAGCGTGAACATGAAATACATCTTTCAGCATCAAACATTACGTAAGGGCCAAGAGGCACCCGTTTATCTTTGTGTTGTTTTTCTTCAATAAATCGGCTTTCACCAACACTGTGTTTGTATGCATAATCTTGAAGCTTGCATTCACCAGCTTCATCACAAATAGGACAATCTAATGGATGATTAATTAATAAAAATTCCATCACAGCATTTCGAGCACTTAAAGTTTTTTCAGATTGAGTGTGAACAACCATTCCTTCAGAAGCTAACGTTGAACAAGCAATAGCCAGCTTTGGAATTTTTTCAACTTCAACCAAACACACTCTGCAATTACCTGATATAGATAGTTTTTCATGCCAGCAAAAATGAGGAATTGTCACTCCGTGATCTTTTGCAGCCTGAATTATAGTTTGCCCTTGTTTAAATTCTATTTCATTTCCATCTAAAACAAATTTTGGCATTTCTTGTCCTTGAATTAAAACTTTATTTTTTGAGACTGAAAAGTTAATAAAAATTGAACAAAATTATTAGTCACCG
>CAVVCO010000025.1:0-43291 GCA_963746735.1 uncultured Ignavibacteriales bacterium | reverse complement strand
CCTCCGGGATTTTCATCTGTTTGCTATTACATTTCTATAATAATATAACACCTTCGGCGTTTGACTTATTTTAATCCGCCACCATGTGAAAAGCCCGAAGGGCTGACATTATTATAACAACTCTTTGAAAAAATGTAATAAAACCTCGAAGAGGTGACATAATACTTTTACATTTAATATGAGTTATTTGATTCCTCTATAAGAAATTAATGTAAAAGATTTTAATATTCATTCATCAACCGGTAAACCTTCAAGCTTCATAATCTTTAATGCATTGGTTGTTGGGCAAGGACCGGGATTAATCTTATAATCAAAAATCATCTTCCCTTTTTCTACTTCTTCTTTAAAATGATAATTTCTTACTTTTGAAATTGATTCCGATAAATTCACAAGCTCCAGGTCATGTGTTGCAATTGCCCCCACTGCATTTGTTTCAGCAAGCTTTTTAATAAACATTGAGCTTCCCTTCAGCCTTTCAATATTATTTGTCCCTCTAAATATTTCATCGATTAGAAAAAATACCGGGTACTTCGAGTTTTCAATTTCATCAAGTAAAGCTTTTAATCTCTTAACTTCTGCATAGAAGAATGAAATACTTTCTTTTAAAGAATCGTTTATTTTTATACAAGTAAATAAATCGAAAAGTGAAACTTCAAATTCATCTGCATTTACAACACTGCCCGCATAAGCAAGTGATAAGTTTATTCCCAAAGTTCTAATAAATGTACTTTTCCCTGACATGTTTGAACCGGTAATTAATGCAATCTCGCCTTCAGGATTAAACAAGAAATCATTACAAACTTTATTTTCATTTTTAATTAATGGATGTCCTATTTGTTTACCGTTAAAAATAATTTTGCTGGATTCATTATCTACAACTTTTGGGAAAGTATAACCCGGATTTAAGTAAGCAAAATTAGCAAGCGAATTTAGTGCTTCCAGGTTGTACCAGGTGTTAAGCCAGATATTTAATTTATCTTTGATGATATATTTATACTTTTTTAGTCTAAGTTTAAGAAAGATATCAATTGGAAATACTGCTCTTATCATGTACCATACTAAGGGATTTCCTTTTCTAATTCGTAAAAACTCGAAAGAGTTTTTTAATTTATTTATAATAAACGAAGGCTTTTGTTGATTGTTTACAAAAGGTTCACACATCTCTGATAATTTTGAACCTTTTTTATACCGGTATTTTTCAAGAAACCAGAACACGGCTTCAATTTTTCCCAGCTCATCTAAAACAAGATCAGTTTCATCTTTAAATTTTTCTTTATCCTTATTGTTATAACTGAAAAGCCCTATATAGATTAAAAGGGTAATTCCCCAAAAAGCCGGCAATAAATTGTAAAGATATAAAACAAAAAGAAATACATTGAGAGGAGCTAATACAGATAAAATTATAAAAATAATTTTTAAAAATTTTGGCGGAGCTTCACTTTCACTCAATAAATTATTTACAACTTCTCCATCAAACTCTAACCTGGAAGAAAGGATTGAATATAAAGTTAGTTTGTCCCTGAATATTGTTTGAGGAATTAACTCCTTAATTAGATTTTGTCTTTTAATAATTTCACCAACTTCATGAATTTCTGCATTGAGCCATTCCCTCAATTTTAATTTTGCTTGTTTTGATGTTGCTGTATTAATTAATTGAAGCAGTGAATCTTCTCCGGCAATATCTAAATCAATTTCATTTGTTTGAAGTTTCCCAGAAGTACTATTTAAAGAAGGAATATTATCCCAGTCCAAAGTAAGCCGGGCAATATGAGTTTTTTTAATTTCAATCCATATTTGTAATTTTTTTGTTCCTCTGTCTAACTTTGAATGGTAATGAGCAGTAATTGAAAAAACAATTAAGAAAATTGCAAACGAAATTAATGCTGAAGTATGCGAAGTAAAGAAAAAGAGAATGAAAAAAATCACTAATTCCGCTAATAAAATAGCCAGCCTGAAATTTGAATATCTTCTGCTAATCTTTTGAAGATAGGTTTTTCTTGAGTTAAATTTTACAATTAATTGGGTAAGATAATCTTTTCGGCTTTTTAAACTTTCGTTTGAATTCATGTCAGTAATGATATTTCTATAAATCGATTATTCTAATTTATAAAAATATGAGGAAGTTTAGAGAGGCTTTTTTTATTTTGCTAAAATCATTTTTTTTGTTTGTGTGTAGTATGGAGTAGCAACTTTGTATAAATAAACTCCTGAAGGAAGTTCACTTCCATCGAATGAAAATGTGTGTTTCCCTTTTGATAAATATCCCTTTTCAAGCTTTTGTACTTCTTTTCCTTCAAGATTGTAAACTGTGATTTCAACTTCTGCGTCTTCTAGCAGTTCAATTGAGATGCTAGTTTTGGGATTAAACGGATTCGGAAAATTCTGGTCGACTGTAAACGGCTCCATTATCCCCTGCCCCACTTTTACTTGTGACGAATAAACAACTGTACCATCACTATTAATCTGCTTAACTCTATAGAAAACTACATCGGAATTTTCGTCTACTTTATCGATGTATGAGTAAACTTTATCTGGAGTCTTATAGGACTGAAATGTAAATACATTAGAATATTGTGAACCTTCTACAGATTTTTGAAGGACATATGTTTCAGCTTGATTATAATCTCCACCGCTCCACTCCAATTCATAAACGCTGCTTAGAATTGTAATATTCAATTCCGGTGCACGAGCAAAAATTGGAGCTGTTGATTTGATGATTTGTATGCCATCTACATTAATCTCCGTTACACTTTTATCAAATGAAAGTTCGTTCCCATCAAAAGTATAACCTGCAATTATAGACGAACTGTCGGAACTAAAATCAAGATAATTTGAATTTTGAAAAGAGGTTTCAATTGTATTTCCAAAATCAACAAGACGAAGCAAATCTATTTGAAATGATTTTGCCTGGTCTTCACTTCCAATTTTAACTTCCAGACTTGAAGGATTAAAAATTTCGTTCACTTTGTTTTCTGAAATTAGATTTCCGTTACAGTAAAATTCTACCGTATTATCTTTCTTTGAAATTTCAATCGCAAAGTGATACCAGCTATCCTTACTAATAAAAAATGGATTAATATAAACCTGGTCATTTTCAAATCCCACAACATTTAGCATCTGGAAGGCATTTATAGAAAGCTTGAACTCTCCTTTTTGTGTTTCTTTATTTATGATATTAAGAAAATCAAAATTTGAAGTTGAAGTTTTAAACCAAAATTCAAATAGCAGCTTTTCTTTATTAAATTCAGGAAGTGAAAAATCAAGGCTTGCTTCATTTTCAAGCTTTAAACATTTACCCGCAGACTTTTGCGGCTTGTAAAAGTTTAATTTAACCGGAATAAATTTAAATTCATCACTTGAATCATTCTCAGAATTCTTTTGAAGATATCCCAGCGTCTTTTCACTATTCTTAAAAATACCATAAAATTTAACTGATGCTTTACTTGAACTGCTGGAATAAAATCTTGAAACTACTTGAAAAAAAGATTCCGCAGTTAATTGAGTTAAATCAATTTCTGCTTTATAAACGTTCCCGATATATCCTTTCAATGTTGAAGGATAAAATTTTAGATCAATATTATTATCATAAGACCTAAGTTGAAGAGAATTTAATTCTAGTTTATCATCAGGAAGAATGTAGAAATCAAATTCAGTTGCTTCAGGGTAAGAGTTTTTTGTTATTATAGAAAGGTCGAATGAAGAATTTGAATAGATATATTTCGGAGAAAAAACTCTATAACTATCTTCACCATTTTTTGCGTAAATAGATAGAGAAACACATAGTACCACAAACAGTATGTACAAATTTTTAAGCATAGCGGTCAATAGAAGAGCAGAGTAAAAATTATTCTATTTATAATTCCTTAAAAAATTGATTCGGTCTTGAACTTGAGTAACAGGAACTAATAGTTTTTCTTTGCCGTAAATTGCATCTTCTCTATTTGAAAAGGCAAGTTCGTAGTCTTTACTCATTATTATTGCTTCTTCAGGACAAACCTCTTCACAAAATCCACAGAAGATACACCTAATCATATTTATCTCAAATTTTTCGGGATATCTTTCTTTTTCACTTTGTGTTTCGCCGGCTTGAACTTCAATTGCCAAAGCAGGACAAACACGCGAACATAGCCCGCATGCTACACATCTTTCAATTCCATTTTCTTCCTGAACTAATACCGGGCGTCCTCGATACGATGCAGGTGGAATAAATTTTTCCTCGGGATACTTCATCGTATACTTTGGTTTGAACATAGTTTTCAATGTTAAAGATAATCCTTTAACTATTTCAGGAATATATATTTTCTCTAAGAACGTAAAATCTTTTAATCTTCTTTTAGTACTATCAGGCATCAAATCTCCGAGTTATGTGTCTAATCTAACAATAAAATATATAACAATCATATTAAATTTTTTAGTTTAAAATTAAAGCCCAAAAATCATGATTAATCCGGCTACCCATAGAATATTTAACAAGGATAGCGGAAACATGACTTTCCAGCCTAAATTCATCAATTGGTCATATCTGAACCGTGGAATGCTCCATCTAACCCAAATGAAGAAAAACAGCAATAATGCCATTTTTAATAAAAACGAACCAATTTGAATTATTACAACTAAAGCGGTTGGCAATCCCCAGGCATCAATATTTACAAAAGGTAAATGGTAGCCACCAAGATAAAGTGTCACAATCATTGCGCTGGCGACAATCATGTTTGCATATTCGGCAAGGAAAAATCCGGCAAATTTCATACTGCTGTATTCGGTATGAAAACCACCGACAAGCTCAGGTTCTGCTTCCGGTAAATCGAACGGAAGACGGTTTGTTTCTGCAAAAGCTGAAACTAAAAAGGTTATAAATCCAATCGGCTGAATCCATGCATTCCACATTAAATGGCCTTGCGAATTTACAATATCCAAAGGCCTTAAAGATTCGGATAACAATAAGACTCCGCCAACAGAAAATCCCATTGAAATTTCGTAAGAAATCATTTGTGCTGATGACCTAATTCCGCCAAGCAGAGAATATTTACTTCCAGATGACCAGCCGGCAAAAGTAATGGCATAAACTCCAAGTGATGTTAAAGCGAGGACATATAAAATTCCCATATTAACATCAGCGACAACTAAAGGAACACTATATCCAAAAACATTTATTGTCGGCCCGAAAGGAATTACTGCATAAGTAGTAAATGCAACGAATAAAGCTAAAATTGGCGCTAAGGTATGAAGAGGTTTATTAGCATTAGTAGGAACAATATCTTCTTTTAATAATAATTTTAATACATCTGCAAACGGCTGGAGAACACCTTCCCAACCTACACGGTTTGGACCTAATCTATTTTGAGCCCATGCACTTATTCTTCTTTCAAAATAGACGAGATAAGAAACTGTAAGCAGCATTACTGTTACAATTAATAAAATTTTAACAATACTAAAAGCCAGAATTTCCCAGATTGTCATTATTTAATTAAGCTCCAATTTATAATTAAACTTTTTCAGTAACAGGTATATTTAATTTAGCGCCTTTCTCACCTATTATATCATAATCCAATGAATGAAATTCATTAATATTTTTTGCAATGTCATTAAATACATCTTCGGCAATATTGAATTTCATTTTTTGTCCCATGGTAGAAGCAAGGCCAACAAGTATTTTCCATGTCGAGCGGGCATCACGTTTATTTCCTTTTGCCCATCTGTCAAATTGAGTTCCGAATTTATCCAATCTGCTCATCATCATTCCATCCATAGCTCTATCTAATTCAAATGTTGAGACAGCAGGTTTTAATCTTTGAACCATTCCTTCAAAATTAACAAATGTTCCATTCTTTTCTGCAAAAGTTGAAGCAGGAAAAACAATGTCTGCAATTGAAGTAGTTTTATTATAATTAGTTGCATGGACTATTAACAAATCAAGCTTCGCGAGTGAATCTTCAAGTTCAGAGTTATTTGCAATTAAATCTTCTTCAATTATATATAATGCTTTTATCTTTCCGTCTTTGATTCCTTTTGTAATTCCTTCGATGTTAAAGCCGCCTTTAGCCGGTGAAATACCAACTAATTTAGCGCCAGACGAATTAGGAGTTACATCAGCTTTTCTAAGAATATCATCTTCAAAATCTGGATCAGCATGGCGGATAAAATCTAAATGTTTTGAACCAACCACGGAATGAGCAAATTTTGCAAAAACATAATTGTCTTCACAAGTTGCAAATGCTGAACCAATAAAAGCAATTTCATCTTTGCCAAATGTTTTCAGTTCGGAAGCGGCCGCAGCAAAGGCTTCGTCCCAGCCAACTTTTACTAATGTTCCATCTTTTCTTTTATGCGGACCGTCAACTCTATCTTCAGTATTAACATTTTTAAAAGTATTTATTCTTCCATGATCACACATCCAGTAGCTGTTAACTTCTTCATTTTGTCGTGGGGTTAATCTCATTACTTCATTGTTGCGAACCCAAACTTCAGTATTACATCCTCTTGAACAGCCAGTGCAAATTGAAGGGTTGGAAGACATATCCCAAACGCGTGCTTTAAATCTAAAATCACGATTTGTTAATGCACCAACAGGACAAATATCTGTTGTGTTTAATGAATATGGATTATCCATTTCTTCACCGGGGTAAGTTACAATTGTAACTCTATCCCCTCTTTTAATAAAGGTTAATTCAGGATCTTTGGCAATCTCATCACAAAAACGAATACAGCGTGAACATGAAATACATCTTTCAGCATCAAACATTACGTAAGGGCCAAGAGGCACCCGTTTATCTTTGTGTTGTTTTTCTTCAATAAATCGGCTTTCACCAACACTGTGTTTGTATGCATAATCTTGAAGCTTGCATTCACCGGCTTCATCACAAATAGGACAATCTAATGGATGATTAATTAATAAAAATTCCATCACAGCATTTCGAGCACTTAAAGTTTTTTCAGATTGAGTGTGAACAACCATTCCTTCAGAAGCTAACGTTGAACAAGCAATAGCCAGCTTTGGAATTTTTTCAACTTCAACCAAACACACTCTGCAATTACCTGATATAGATAGTTTTTCATGCCAGCAAAAATGAGGAATTGTCACTCCGTGATCTTTTGCAGCCTGAATTATAGTTTGCCCTTGTTTAAATTCTATTTCATTTCCATCTAAAACAAATTTTGGCATTTCTTGTCCTTGAATTAAAACTTTATTTTTTGAGACTGAAAAGTTAATAAAAATTGAACAAAATTATTAGTCACCGAATGAATTGGTTAAATACTTTGCTCAACATAAGATTAAAAATTTAGCAATTTCATTTGAACGAACCCTACGCATAGGTTTTCGAGTGAAAATCTTTAAATGATTTTGTTAAAGATTTCTCCATCCGGACGAAATGACACCAAAGGAAATAGAGATGCTAAAACAAGCTCTACCGGCAGGCAGGTTCAGCATGAACTTTGTAAATACTAATTAATTATAGAATCAACTTCATGATATTTAAAATCAAATGCATCGGCTACACCTTTGTAGACTATCTTCCCATCTATTACATTTAATCCTAATTTAATTTCATGATTAGTTTTAACTGCTTTCTCATAACCTTTATTTGCAATTTCCACTGCATAAGGCAAAGTTGCATTTGTTAAAGCCAATGTTGATGTAATCGGGACAGCACCAGGCATATTTGCTACACAATAATGCAGAACGCCGTCAACAACGTAAGTAGGATTTGTATGCGTAGTTGGTTTACAGGTTTCAATACATCCGCCCTGGTCAACAGAAACATCAACAATTACTGAAGCTTCTTTCATTATACCCAGCATTTCTTTGGTAACCAATTTTGGTGCTTTGGCACCAGGAATTAAAACTGCGCCAATTACCAAATCGGCTTTTGGCAACGCCTGACGAATATAATATTCATTAGACATCATGGTTGAAACATTCTTCGGCATTACATCATCAAGATATCTTAATCTATATAAGTTGTTATCAAAAATTGTAACTTTTGCGCCAAATCCGGCAGCTATTTTTGCAGCATTGGTTCCAACAATTCCACCGCCTAAAACCATTACTTCTGCAGGCCCAGTTCCTGGAACACCACCTAATAATAAGCCTCTTCCCCCCATCGCTTTTTCCAGATATTTAGCACCTTCCTGAGGAGCCATTCTTCCTGCAACTTCGCTCATCGGAATTAATAATGGCAATGACCGATCGGATTTTTGAACAGTCTCATAAGCAATGCCGACACATTTATTCTTCATCATTGCTTCAGTTAATTCTTTGTTAGCTGCAAAGTGGAAATAAGTAAATACAATTTGCCCTTCACGAATCATTGTATATTCATCATTAATCGGTTCTTTAACTTTCATAATCATATCGGCATTTGAGAATACTTCTTTTGCAGATGATGCTATTTCAGCACCAACAGCCTTGTAATCTTCATCACTGAATGCGCTCCCAGCGCCTGCGTTTGTTTCGACTAAAACTTTGTGACCGTTTGATATTAAAATAGATGCGCCAACGGGTAGTAAAGCGACTCTATTTTCATTTGTTTTTATTTCTTTTGGAACCCCGATTAACATTTTACACCTCTTGTTTATCCGGCTATGCCGCTGATTTAATTAATGCATTTTTTGATTTTATTATTACCTTAATGAAAGTCTCTTCATCAAGAAGCTGATTTGAAATTTCAAGAACATCTTCGCGGGTTACTGCATCAATATTCTTAATTATCTCATCAACTGTTTTAACTCTGTTATGGTAAAACTCTGACTGCGCCATTCTCATCATTCTGTTGGAAGTATTTTCCAAACTTAATAACATATTACCTTTGATGGCTTCTTTGGCTCTGTTTAACTCACTTTCTGAAATTTTATTCTCTCTTAATTTTTTAAATTCTCTAAGAACCAGGCTTAAAGCTTTGTCCATTAATTTTTCATTGGTAGAGAAATAAACTCCGAATGATGAAACATCATAAAAAGAATTAAGAAAAGAATTTATTTGATATGCAATTCCGTTTCGTTCACGTACCGTTTGAAATAGCCGTGAACTGCTTCCCTCGCCTAAAATTTGAGTAAGCAAAGCTGCTTTGTTACGTTCCTCATTATTATATCCGTAGGTAGTTTTACCTATTATGGTATGAACCTGCTGTATCTCCTTCTCAACTAATTCAATCTTTGAAGGAAGATTTGAATGGTTATAATTCTTTCTGCGGATTTTTGAATATCCTAAATTTTTAGCGAAATATTTATCGACTAATTTTAAAAGTTTTTCGTGATCAACTGCGCCGGAAGCAGCAATTATCATCCTATTAAATCCATATTTTTCATTTACAAAATTGAACAGATGGTGTTGTGAAAAACCTTTTATATTTTTTTCTGTTCCGATGATCGGATAGCTAAGCGGATTTCCGGAATAAATTATTTCTTCAAACTTATCAAAAATTAATTCTTCGGGGTTATCTTCAATATCATAAAGTTCATCGACAACAACGCTGGCTTCTTTTTTAATTTCGATCGGTTTGAAAGTAGGATTCTGCACCATATCGGAAAGAACTTCAAAAGTTTTATCTATATGTTCGCTTAATCCTCTTCCGTAATAACAAGTGTGTTCTTTTGAAGTGAAGGCATTTAAATATCCACCCAGCGATTCAATATCACGGGCAATTCTTCCCGGGGTTCGTTTCTTAGTTCCTTTGAAAAGCATGTGTTCAATGAAATGAGTAATTCCATTTACATCAAAATTTTCATCGCGTGAACCTACATTAAACCAAAATCCCAAAGAAAATGATTTAACATAAGGTATATTCTCTGATAAAATTCTTATTCCATTTGGCAGGATTGTCTTTTTGTACTGGCTCAAAATCGTAAATATTGTCTATAGTTTCATAAAAAATTCGTCGTCAAATATAGAGAAATGGGTATATGTAGTCAAGAAAAGGAAAGTCTTAAAAAGATTATTCTGAATAACATCATATGGTTAAGAAAATCTGAGTTTTAAATAGATAGAATTTCTAGGATTTATTTTTTTATTATCAACTGAAAATTTCAAATCAACAAATATTGTTGAACATATAATAATCAACCGAATTAGTTGAAAAACTGTTATTCAACTAATTCAGTTGATTGAACCACAAAATTAACCAATAAGACTAATCATTTCCTGAACTGCATTTTCCAATCCCATAAAAACAGCACGGGCAATTACAGCATGGCCAATACTTACTTCATCAATATCCGTAAGCTCTCTAAATATTTTTATGTTTTGATAATCAAGTCCATGCCCGGCATTTACTCCAAGCCCAAGTTTTTTAGCATGTTTAGAGGCAAGCCTTATTCTTTCAAGCTCATCAAATTTTTCTTCTTCAGTTAATAGATTTGCAAATACCCCGGTATGGATTTCAATAAAATCAGCTTCAATTTCTGCAGCAGCATCAATCTGGTTAATGTCAGGCTCGATAAAAAGTGAGACTTCAATTTCAGAATTATGCAATTCTTTAATTGTATCTCTTAGATGAGATACGCTGTCGATTACACTTATTCCTCCTTCAGTTGTAAGCTCCTGTCTTTTTTCCGGAACTATCGTGGCTAGCTCGGGGCCAACATCGCATGCTATTTTAATTATCTCTTCTGTTGCGGCCATTTCTAGATCAAGTTTGGTTGTAATCAATTCTCTAAGCAGACGAACATCTCTTTCATTTATATGCCTGCGGTCTTCTCTTAAATGACAGACAATCCCATCTGCGCCGGCTTGTTCAGCTATCAAGGCTGCTGTAACCGGGTCGGGCTGGCTTTCTCCCCTTGCGTTTCTTATGGTAGCAATGTGGTCAATATTTAATGCGAATCTCATAATTATATTCCTAAAAAAATTCTTTTAATACATTAATTAAAGATGAAATGCCAATACCGAAATCATTGGCTCTGTAACGCAAAGTTGAAATTAAATCGATACTAAACATAACACTCATATGTGTAATAACGCAATAATAAATTGAACGTGTTCTTAAAGCCAAAATGCCAAACGCGATTCCGCCTAGAATTGCACCGAAAGTTTCGGGAGCTGGTTTGCCGTTATGTAAAATTAAGAAAGGTATCATCTGAATAAGTATAGCATAGTAACCAAATTTTTCTTCCAAACCGAATAACATGAACCCCCGCCAGATAAATTCCCATGCAATCATGTAAACGAGCATCCCGGATTCAAAAACTAAAAATATAATCCATGAATCACGTGCTTGAGCCAGATGCGGATAGGTAATGCTAAATTGAGTTTCTGAAGAAAAAATCCAAACTAATGGAAGCATCACTGCAATAAAAATTAATGAAATTTTTAATCCGGTTTTATAATCGCCAATTTTTAAACCATAGCTGGTTAAATTTTCTTTCAAAACAAATTTGATAATTAAAATTCCAAGTACAAAGAATGTAAAGAAATCTCCAATGAACCAATAAAGGTATTCAATTAAATAAACGTTTGGATTAAACTGTAAATCATTAAAAAAGTTATCCGGAAAAAATGTCGTGAAGTGTAATACCATGAAATTGTTTGTAAAACAGCAACGGAAAGAAAAATTATTATCACTTTTCTATCTAAAGTTTTAATAATTTTTATTAAGCTTTTAAGTTCAGTAAAAAATGAACTTGCCATTAAAATTCATTCCTTAAATGGAATTTCGTTAGAAAAAATTGAAATTAAAGATTGTAAATCAAAATAATTTTATTAGAAATTATATCCAATCTTAACATTTAAATAATCAAAGATTTGACGAAAGTTGTTGACAAAAATAATCCTGCGTTGTATATTAGCACTCGCTTTTTGAGAGTGCTAATAAACTTCTAAAAAACTTTAATTTTATTAAATAATCAAACAAAATACATGGAGGCAAGTATGTCAAAAATCAATCTAAAGCCTTTGGCAGATAGAGTAATTGTAAAGCCAATGGAAGCTGAAGAAACAACAAAAGGCGGAATTATTCTTCCTGACACAGCAAAGGAAAAACCGATTGAAGGAACAATTGTTGCGGCAGGCCCTGGGAAAACAGGTGACGATGGCAAATTAGTTAAGCTTGAAGTAAAAGTAGGAGATAAAGTTCTTTACGGTAAATACAGCGGAACAGAAGTTACAGTTGAAGGTGAAGAATATTTAATAATGAGAGAAAGCGACATCTTCGCTATCGTTGGTTAATAAAAATTTGAAAATAAATAATATTGGAGGAAATAAATTATGTCATCAAAATTAATTGAGTTTAATACCGATGCCCGCTCAAAACTAAAAAAAGGAGTGGACAAATTAGCAAATGCAGTTAAAGTTACATTGGGACCTAAAGGCCGTAATGTAGTTTTAGAAAAAAAATTCGGCGCACCAACTGTTACTAAAGACGGTGTTTCAGTTGCAAAAGAAATCGAGCTTGAAGATGCAGTAGAAAATATGGGTGCACAAATGGTTCGTGAAGTTGCCTCTAAAACCAGCGACGTTGCCGGTGACGGAACAACTACAGCTACTGTCCTTGCACAAGCACTATATAGAGAAGGTTTGAAAAACGTTACTGCCGGTGCAAATCCAATGGATTTAAAAAGAGGAATTGATTTAGCAGTAACCAAAGTTGTTGAACATTTAAAATCAGTAAGCAAAGATGTTGAAGGAAGAAATGAAATTGCACAGGTTGGTTCAATTTCTGCAAACAATGATAAAACAATTGGCGATTTAATTGCAGACGCAATGGACAAAGTTGGTAAAGACGGTGTTATAACTGTTGAAGAAGCAAAAGGAACTGAAACAGCTTTGGAAGTTGTTGAAGGTATGCAGTTTGATAGAGGATATCTATCTCCTTACTTCGTTACCGATTCTGAATCGATGGAAGCAATTCTTGAAGACCCTTATATCTTAATTCACGATAAAAAAATCTCTGCAATGAAAGACCTTTTACCTGTGCTTGAAAAAGTTGCTCAACAAGGTAAAGGAATGTTAATCATTTCTGAAGATCTTGAAGGCGAAGCTTTAGCTACATTAGTAGTTAATAAAATTCGCGGTACATTAAAAATTGCTGCAGTTAAAGCTCCTGGTTTTGGTGATAGAAGAAAAGCAATGCTTGAAGATATCGCTGTTTTAACAGGCGGAACCGTTATTTCTGAAGAAAGAGGTTTCAAGTTAGAGAATGCAACTATTTCTTATTTAGGTACTGCAAAGAAAGTTGTAATAGATAAAGACAATACAACTATCGTTGAAGGTGCTGGAAAAACAGAAGACATTAAGAAAAGAATAAATGAAATAAAAGCTCAGATTGACAAAACAACTTCTGATTACGATAAAGAAAAATTACAGGAAAGATTAGCAAAACTTTCAGGTGGTGTTGCCGTATTGAAAATCGGTGCATCAACAGAAGTTGAAATGAAAGAGAAAAAAGCAAGAGTTGAAGATGCTTTACATGCTACCCGTGCAGCAGTTGAAGAAGGAATAGTTGCAGGCGGCGGTGTTGCCTTTGTTAGAGCAATTGCAATTCTTGATAAGCTTGAAGGTGATAACACTGACCAAACAACCGGTATTAGAATAGTCCAAAAAGCTCTTGAAGAGCCATTAAGACAAATTGTTGATAATGCTGGAATTGAAGGTTCAGTAGTTCTTCAAAAAGTTAAAGACGGAAAAAATGATTTCGGATTCAACGCAGCAACAGAAACTTATGAAAACTTAATCAAAGCCGGCGTTATTGACCCAACTAAAGTTACAAGAACTGCATTGGAAAACGCTGCTTCAGTAGTTTCATTATTAATTACAACCGAAGCTGTTGTATTTGAGAAGAAAGAAAAAGAACCAGCTATGCCACCAATGCCAGGCGGCGGCATGGGTGATATGGGCGGAATGTATTAATATTCATTCACGCGATTATAGTCCAAAAATTATTGAACTAAATTTAAGGCGGGATTTATTTCCCGCCTTTTTTTGTTTAAAAAAATTTACCCGACTCACATCTTCACTGCTTCTTTAAGATTTATTATATTGGTTGACGTTGTTTTTATTAATTGGAGATAGATTGACCAACGAAGAATTTGACGAACTAATCGAAGAAGTAGATTCCCATTTAAATAATGGTCGTTATAAAATGGCCCTTACTGCAGCAAATAAAGTCTACGACCAAAAACCTTACGATTCTAATGCCATAATATATTTAGCCTGGGCAAATCTGGAAAATGGTAATTTAAACCAAGCAATGGAGCTTTCTAATTTAGCAGTCCAGTTAAGCGATGATGATGTTTCTTCCAAATTATACCGCGGTTATTTTTTAATGAGAATGAGTGTTTTTGAAGGCGCTTTGTCGGATTTAACTTATGCAATTAATAATAGTACAGAAAAACTTCAATGGGCGTATATAAATAAGGCTAGAGCTTTAGCCGGGCTTGAACGTTATTTTGAAGGCCTTGAAGAAATTGAAAAAGCGCTGATAATTAATTCTGAAGAAAATTTATTTAAAAAATTAACAAACATAAAAGATTTATTTAAAATTGTTTTAGGATATGATGCTGATGTTTTTAAAGTTGAAAAATCCGAAATAAAATCTTTCCTTCCGTTTGCCGAAACTGCTTTTAAAGAAAAAGAATTTTGGTTTACACTCTGGGCAGCAAAACAGATCATTAATAATCAGGCTTTAAAACATGAACATCAGTATGCTAAACTGCTGGAGCTTGAAGCACTGACAGCAATGTATCAAATAAGAAATGCATCTACCAAAGCTGCGGAATATAGAGATGAATTAAATGATAATTTTAGATTCCAAAATATCAGCAGTAAAATAAATTCATTTTCCAAGGCAGAAAATTTTTCTATTGAAGGGAAAAGTGAACTAGAAAAAATGTATTCGCTTTCTTCCAATTCTTCGTTAAAAGTTTTTGAAAATAAACTCTTTAAAATTTACACCGCAAAAACTTTTGATTACCTGGAGTTCTTACAAACTGAAAAAAAAGTTTTTCTGCTTCAATTCAATTCTAAAATGGTCCGCTACATTGGTGTAGAAGTTAGTGTGGACAATCCATTCTTTGGAAATAAAGATATGATAGTCGAAGGTTCCGTTATATGGACTCTAAATGGTGATGAAATTGGAAATCATCCCTTTTCTCTTGAATTAAAAAAAGATGAACAAATTACAAAATTTGTTGAAAGCTGGGGTTCGGATTCTAAAGGATTTTGGAAAGAAGGAACCGGTTACGTTGATGTTTATCTTGATTTCTACAAAGTATGTTCAAGTTCATTTATAGTTGGTGAATACGAAATTATTAATTTTGAAGAAGATGAAAATTATCCTGCTAAAGTTGAAAAAATAAAATCACATTCTGGCAATTCTCAATCCATTTTTGAATCTAAGAAAATTGACGATGAACCTCATGCAATTGATGACTTGCTTTCAATATTAAACAGCTACGTAGGCCTCGATAGTATTAAACAGCCGTTAAAAGATTTTGTAGATTACTTAAAACTTTTAAATGAACGAAAAAAACTTGGCCTAAAAACACAAGAACAAATTTCATTTCATTGTGTATTCCTGGGTAACCCTGGTACAGGGAAAACTACAGTCGCTCGAATGCTTGGTAAAATTTTAAAAGAAATTGAGTTTGTTAAAAGCGGGCATGTAATTGAAGTTGACCGTTCAATGCTGGTTGGGCAGTATGTCGGCGAGACAGCACAAAAGACTGACAAAATAATTAAAGAGGCAATCGGCGGAATTTTATTTATTGATGAAGCTTATACTTTAAAGAAAGAAGGAACTAACCAGGATTTCGGACAGGAAGCCATTGACCTGCTGCTAAAAAGAATGGAAGATGAAACGAATAATTTCGTTGTAATTACAGCCGGTTACCCTGAAGAAATGAATAATTTCATTAATTCAAACCCAGGGTTAAAATCACGCTTCACACATTTCTTTCAATTTGAAGATTATAACCCTGATGAGCTTGTTGAAATTTTTCGGCAGTTTGCATCAAAGGAAGATTACTCAGTAACAAATGATGCAGCCGAACTTCTTAAAAAAGAATTTATTTTGCTTTACAGAAAACGAGATAAATCATTCGGGAATGCCCGCCTTGTAAAAAATCTTTTTAACGACGCAAAAATTCAGCTTGGGAAACGGTATTTAAAATTGAAAGGCACTGATAAATCCAAAGAAAAAATGACCACTATAACTGTTGAGGATATTGCAGAGGTTATTGATTCTTCTAAATCTAAAATATTTAAGCTGGAAATTGATGAAGAGCTTTTATCAAAAGCACTTTCAAAGTTAAATAATATGATTGGACTGGAACTTGTCAAAAAGGAAATTAATGAAATTGTTAAACTCGCTCATTTGCATAAGGAAGGCGACGACAATTTACAAGAATTATTTTCATCTCATTTTCTTTTTATGGGAAATCCAGGCACAGGTAAAACTACCGTTGCAAGATTGTTTAGCGAGATATATTCCGCTCTTGGCATTCTTCCCAAAGGGCATTTAGTTGAAACAGACAGGCAAGGATTAGTTGGCAGCTACGTTGGACAAACAGCTCAAAAAACCAGCACCATTATTGACAAATCAATCGGAGGAACTTTATTTATTGATGAAGCATATTCTCTCGTTAAAAAAGGAAGTTCAAATGATTCTGACTTCGGAGCCGAAGCAATAGACACGCTTTTAAAAAGAATGGAGGACGACCGGGGTAAATTTATTGTAATTGCTGCCGGCTATACTGATGAGATGAATAATTTCATAAATAGTAACCCAGGACTTGAATCACGTTTTTCAAAAAAATTATTTTTTGAGGATTACTCACCACAGGAACTTTTAACAATTACAAAAAATTATTTTAAAGAGAAATCTTATTCGATTGATAATGAGGCCGGAGAGCAATTGCTTAAATACTTCTATAGTGTTTTTAAAAACAGAGGGAAAAATTTTGGAAATGCTCGTCTTGTAAGATCTATTGTCGAAGAAAGTATGAAAAATCATTTTCTTCAGTTGGCAGATAATTCAAATCAGGGTGAAAATAAAAACACTAAAATCATTACGTTAAATGAGATAAAAGAATTTATATCTTCTGAAGAAATTAAAGAGAACGTTAAACCAAATGCTAATCCTGAACTTTTAGATAAATATTTAACTGAACTTTCTGGCTTAACTGGTTTAGAATCAGTAAAAAAAACAATTAATAAATTAGTCAGCAGCCTAAAAGTTGCAAAGATGCGTGAAGAAAGAGGATTAAAAGTTATTCCCAAAAGTCTGCATTCAATTTTCTTTGCTAACCCGGGGACAGGAAAAACAACTGTTGCAAGACTTCTAAGTAAAGTTTATAAGGAGATGGGAATAATTGAAAAAGGGCATCTGGTTGAAATTGATAGAACTGCTTTAATAGGGACTTTTCAAGGACATACCGCAGAAAAAACTCAATCAATTATTGAACAAGCCATGGGTGGAATTTTATTAATTAGTGATGTGCCTTCACTTTCAAAAGGTTATTCGGATTTTGGCAGGGAGATAATTAATACATTGCTGACTAACATTGAAAATTATAATAATAAGTTGATTATTATTTTATCGGGATACCCTGATGAAATGAAAGAATTTTTAGAAGTTTATCCGCTGTTAAAAAACAGCTTTACAAATTATTTTAATTTTGAAGATTATACTCCACGGCAAATGCTTGAAATTGCATTATTCATAACAAGTAAAAACAGCTACCAGCTTGACGAAGGAGCATGGCAGCTGCTGCTGGATATATTTACCAGGCTTTATAATTCGAGAGATGAAAATTTTGGAAATGCAAGAACTGTTAAGAATATTTTGTATAAAGCTATCAGCAACCAGGAAGAAAGAGTTTTAACACTTTATAATTTAAGGGATGAAGACCTTTCAACCATAACATTCGAAGATGTAAACCAGATTGATGTGCACGAAATTTAGATGATTTCAAAATTGCAAATTTAAAAGAACCAAAATATCTGCAGCAAGTTTTATTTGATTATCATCATCTTCAGAATTTACAGTTTGAGCTATTATTGAGGCAGCATCTGAAAAGAAATTTAAATATTGATTAATTAAAGAGTCGATTGAAATCTCCCCATTTACAGATGTAATTAATCCTGATTTCAAGTCACCAATTCTTTTATCCAGCGTTTTAATAATATCAGACCTAACTCCCAAAAGTTTATTTATTATATCTAAAGTTTCAGCATGATATTCAGTAAAATTAGCAATTATGCCATCATGTGTTGATGATTGATTGATATCCAAAAACAACTTTCCGCCGGCACCAACAATTAAATTATACGTTTGAGGATCCGGATTAAGTTTGTTGAAAATGGATTGGACAGCATAATTTAACACATATGCTCTAACCTCAGATGCTCTTTTTTCAATTTCAATTTTTGTAGTTGCATCAAAACTTGTAATACTTCTTAATAATGCTCTATCAGCTATCTCGAGCATTTTGTAAAAAACTTCCGGCTCTATACCTGAGCTAGTATATGAATTTACAATTGCTTCATAAAATGAAGCAAATGCTGCGTCATAATCGCTCTGTGATTTTGAATAGTATAGATTTCGTTCCAACAAAGATTGAGCAAAATATTTTGCGTTATTTAATTTAGTAAGATCAATAGGAATAGAAACAAACTGTTTATTTGAAATTGTTGAAGCCTCAATATTTTTCACATCATTTATTACAGAGGCAATTTGCGAAGGAGTTACAATTTCTTGAGTTAGTTTTTGGGCAATGACTTCATCTACGAAAATTGAAATATCAGGATAAGAAACATTTACATTATTATTCTTAATTGCTTCAATATATACATCAGCTTCACTTGTACTTTCATCATTCAAAGGTTGAACATAATATGTTAAGCCGTTTTTAATATCATTATTAATAAACGATTTCCAGGTTTTACTTCCTTTAATTGCTGTGACAATAATTCTATTTCCGCTTGAATAATCTATTGAGCAAAGGAAATTACCATTTTGATCTGAAGTTATATTCGACTGAGAAATTTTATGTATCGAACCATCCTGATTGACTTCACTAAGATACACAGAAGCCCCTGCTATGTAAGTATTATTGACAGTTGAATAACTACTGCTACCCATAATTCTCCCCTCTATTTTTGCTGTACTGGTTTGTGGAGGTTGAACTGAGGAATCCTCTTCTTTTTCGCAACCAGTGATAAACGATAAAATAGCAAATATAGAAATGTAGAAAAATTTATCATACTTTTTTAAAAAAGTATTCGATAACATTTCAAGCCCTCAAAAAAAAGTAAAGTGAAAAGCATAACACAAAATTATAGCGTGTTACTAATGCCAAAATAAATGCCAGTAATAACTTAAGAAATATGATTGTTTATGAGGTTTTAAATTGAGGCATATGAATTAAATTCGCAGACAATAAAAAATTTTCTGAGTTTAATTAGCATTTATATTGGGAAGTTGAGAAGTTCTATCTGCTTGGTATTCCATTGCTGCATTGTACAATAACTGAAGCAATTCTAAATCATCATTTTCAAAAACCGGCAAGTTAAGCTTTTTACACTTTTCAAATAATTCTTCTCTATTCATTTGACGTATTTTATTGATCTCATCTTCCTGCACATGACACCAGTAAATTATTAGATAAGTGTTAGATAGAATCTTTCGTATGCGGTTAAAAATTTCTCTTGGTAAGTCTTGATTAAGTTAGATTTAACTTCGTTTTTAGATAGTTTAAGTTTAAGATAAATAATTGTTTTTAAGTCTTCTTCGTAAGATAATTCATGATCGTTGAATGAATCGATGTAATATTTCATTTCATCAATTCCTTCTTGTTCTTTTTTGTCACCCGCCTTATGCATTTTTAAGCTGGTAAGCATAATTTTCTTTCGAAGTTAATTTTAAGACCTAGTTAATCTTAGGAAACTTAAATTTTAGTTTCTAAAATGGTGCCATTTCATTTTTTGTAAAAATTAGCTGTTTTTATATAAATTTAGTTAAATGTGTGTGCAAAATTTTGGGTGTGGTGCGAAAAAAATTTGTAGTAGAATTCAATTTAATTAAAAATTAAGCTAAAAATTTAACTTGAAGCTTAAATTAAAATTATTCATAGGGCTAATTCCAAAGGTAGATTTTCCCGAAATAATTTGATTAACATTATGGCTATCCGAAAAAAACAATAGATCTAATTGGCTGTAAAGCCAGACTACTCCCAAAGCTATTATAGAATAATTTCTATATTTGTATGATTTATTATAATCTGAATACCTTGAATCAAAATTTGCTGGATTTTTTTCTTCAAGATATGCATTCTTTTTCTTATTACTATCAACAAAAAAATAGATTGATGAAGCAAGCGATAAAGTTGTTAAAGCAGTTAGTGCCCAGCCTTTTGCTTTTTGTCCATCATACAAATGCCCAATTCCTGGATAAACTAATGAAAGAAGTGCAGAGGTTTTAATGTCATTTTCAATTCGCCGGGCCTTTAAAGGATCAGTAATGTAAACCGTATCTATTCTTACAATTTGTTGAGATATATTTTGAGCAAGCTGCTGCAAATAAGTTTTCTTTACATTATTAAAGAAAGAAACAATTTTGGGAGAAGTTTTAAGAGAATCCAAAACAAAGGAAGTATCAATTTTTAAAATTTCAATAAAGCTGTTCCTTGCAGCTTCATCCTCTGATAAGGAAAAATGAGAGATTCCTTTCATCCTTAAAATTTCAAAAAGATCCGAAGTTGGTATCTGACTTCTATTTAATAAAAATTGGTTTGCTCCTTTAATCACCTCACCATATTCAAAGTTTTCAAATTTCTTTTGTAGTTTATTTAACGAATCTTTATAGGAAGAGTACACCGAATCTTGCTTTAATAAAGATTTAAAATTATTGTTTGAATTATTAATTACAGTTGAATCACTGCCGGGAAGTTTTGTAGCGTTAGTATTTTGCTGCGCAAAAATATTGTATGCACATCCGATAGAAATAATAAAAAATAAGATTAAACAATTTCGCATACATAAAATTAAAAAACTTTTTGGTAATAACTAAGAATTATTCTAATGTAGTGTCCGAAACCGCTTTATTTGTTTCATCAAAATTCAATTTAAATGGGTAAGTTTCTTTAGCGGTTATTTTTATCTTTTGCTCAAAATCACCATACTGTGGGTTAGTAACTTTCAGTTCGTGAGTTCCCGGAAATAGAATAACAGGATCTCTAAGCGGTGTTGTGCCTTTCAATTCTCCATCTACAAAAACATTTCCCCATGGATTAATTTTACAATCAAGAAATCCAACCTTATCATCAAAATCTATTTTAACACTTTCAATGTTTTGGTTAGTAATTGTAATTCTTTTAGTATATGATGGATAATTTGGATGCACCAATTTCAAATTATATTTACCTGGTTTTAGTTGAATATAACTTGTAAGTGGAGTTTGATCAACTTTTTTCCCATCTATATACACGTCAGCCCAGGGTTTAGATTCTACATATAACCTCCCAGCAAGCAAGTCATTAGAGTTTGAATTTATTGGCTGTGTTTTTTCGTAAAGCTTTTTATCATATTTAACAAATTGATCTGAGAGTGGCATTAATTCTATAAAGCCCTTTGAATCACTTATCCCGGGAGTTGATGCAGATACATCACCCTTTAACTCGATGTTATAAATCCATATACCAGCTCCAACAAGCATAATAATTATTGGAAGTAGAATTACTAAAATTTTTTTCGTTATTTTAGAATTTTTAAGAACATATTTAACTAGCTCATCATCTGAAATTGAGGCAAGCCCTTTTATCGAATTTTTATCTACTCCCATTATTTGTAAAACTTCAAGTGCTGTCTTAGCCCTTTTAGTAGTACTTTTTTTAAGCATCAATCGAATTGCCTGTTTAATATCCTCATCAAGCAATTCTGTATCTTTTTCAATTGAATCTTCTTCAAAATTTAAAATTTTGTTTATAGTTTCATTTATATTTTTACCAAGAAATGGATTCCTGCCGGTAAAAAGTTCTAAAGCTACTGTCCCGGTTGCAAATAAATCAGTTTGAGGAGATAATGCTTCACCACGGATTTGTTCAGGAGACATATAGCTAGGTGTACCCACAATTGTAGATTTATGGGTAAGGTTGTTATCATTTTGGACAAAGGCTAATCCAAAATCAACTATCTTAAGCTGCATCTTGGAATTAACCAGAATGTTTGCCGGTTTAATATCTCGATGAATAATGTTTATTTGGTGTGCAACATGAAGTGCTTCTAAAAGTTGGACTAAGAGATTTCTTTTATCTTCTTTAGGTAGATTATTATTCCGAATTATATCTCTTAAATTTTTACTTTGAAAATATTCGAAAGAAATATAGAAGTAATCTTCAAAATTCCCGAAATCAAAAACTTTAATAAGATTGGGATGATCCAACTTCGCTAAAATTTGTGCTTCTCTTTTAAATCTTTCGAGAAGAGTTTTTTCAATGTGCTCGTCAATTTTTAGAGTTTTTAAAATTATCTTTTTGCCAAGATAAATATGGTTGGCTAAATAAACTGAAGTATGAGTATCTTTTTTAAGTGTCTCTATTATCTCGAATTTATCAAACAATATTTCAACAGAAGTATATGACATAAATCAGTATATTAAACTTGTTCCATTTCCTTAAGTTTAAGCTGAACCCACCTTACTGAAACACCTAATGATTTTGCAGTCAATGTTCTATTATTATCAAATTCTTTTAAACGTTTTAATAAAATGAGTTTTTCAAATTCCTTTAATGTACCGTTAAAATTTAAATCATCAGAATCTTCTTCAATAATGACATGTTCTGGCAGAAGCCTATAATTATTACATAATATCAATGCTCTTTGTAAAACATTTTCAAGCTGCCTAACATTACCCGGCCAGGAGTAATCTTCCAGCATTTTCAGAGCTGGAGCCGAAATTTGAATATCTTCATTTGAAAATTTCTTAATAAAATATTTTGCTAATAATGGAATATCACCGCGCCTATCACGCAATGGCGGAATTTTTATTGGGAATACATTTAACCTGTAAAACAAATCTTCCCTAAAAATTCCATCTTTCACAAGCTGCTTAAGATCCTTATTTGTTGCGGCTATTACTCTAACATCAACTTTAATTAATTGAGTATCGCCTAATCTCATTATTTCCTTATTTTGTAAAACTCTTAGGAGTTTCGCCTGTAAAGCAAGGGAAATATCTGCAACTTCATCAAGAAAAAAGGTTCCGTTGCTGGCTACTTCAAAAAGTCCTTTTTTATCATTATTTGCTCCGGTAAACGCACCTCTTTTGTAGCCGAACAATTCACTCTCTAATAAGGTATCAGGAATTGAGCCGCAAAATTGAGCAAGATATGGCTTTGAAATTCTATGACTTAAATTATGAATTGCCCGTGCAACTAATTCTTTTCCAGTCCCGCTGTCACCTAATAGTAAAACAGTTGCGTCAGTTCTAGCCACTTTATGAATTAAAATAGCTAAATTTTGCATTGCATGACTGTCACCAATCAATTCTGGAATTTTTTTAACGGATTGAAGCTGATTTCTTAAAATTTCGTTTTCATTTTCAATCTGTTCAATTTTTATAATTTTTTCTAGGGCAAGCGAAACCAGGTTAGAGAAAAAATCCAAAAAAACAAGATTTTCTTCTGAAAATTCTTTTCTATTAAATCTACTGTCGACTAGTATCACCCCCCAAATTTTGCCGTCGTTTAAAATTGGAACACCTAATACAGATTTTATATTATGTAATTGTATACTTTCAAATTGAGATAAGTTTGGATCACTTTGAACATCATGATACAAACAGGGTTCTTTAGTATCAATCACTTTTTTCAATATTCCTGATGAGAAAGTTGATAAGTCATCAATATTCTGCTGATCAATATTTCTTGCAGCAATTATGGTGAAGTTATTATTTTCTTCGTGATATTTTACGAATAAGCCCCGTTCAGCATTTATAACTTTAATAATCAGATCCAAAGTTTCTTCAATTAACGTGTCCTGAAAAACTGCGGTATTTAAAGTTTGGCTTATCTGATAAAGGGTTTCGAATTGTTCTTTCGAAATTAATCGAATGCTATCGATATTTTCTTGTTCTTTAATTGTCATTAATTGTTAATAATATATGAATAAGTATTGTTAATGAACAGTGAAAATTAATGGTTTGGATCGTGATCTATTTTTAAATCTATCAACTGCCCAAACTACCCAATAATAATCTCTTTTCGCTAAAGGTTTTTTAGCAGTATACGAAAGAGAGTCGGAAGGCAAATTTTCAACTCTAAAAACTAGTTGTGCATTTGCAAGGTCATTTGTATAAACTTCAAGCATGTAATTGTAAGTATACCCGGCATCAAATTTTTGCCATTTAAATTTGGGCATTGTATCAACTATAGAAGCGCCAGTAGGAGCCAAAAGTTGAACTTCATTTTTAATTACTCTCGTAACTTTTCCGCTGCCGACATTATGTGTTATATTAAAAATATCGATTGCGTTAATTTGAAAATCCAATCCTATAGTCTGTTCTAAGTCCGATATACCGAGGCTATCAACACTAAGAGTAGCCTGATAAACTTTATCTGTCAAGTTATATTCTAACCCATGTTTAAGATTTAAAAATGAATTTGAAACATAAACAGAATCAATATCTTTATCAGGGTCAGAAATTTTAGCGATAATTGTTAACTCAAAATTCTGTGACGGTTGATTAGTATTATTAATAACCGAAGTATAAATTGCAATACTATCTAATACCGGTAATTGGTTAAGGTTTACAGTATAATTTAAACTTTCTAAATTTCCCCAAACCACATTTACAGTATCAGTATTATAACCCTGCTTCTCAAAAATTAAATTACCATCAACAGGTTCAACGTTCATAATTGTAAAGGCTGCCGGAGGTATCAGTTTTTACGAATACATTTCCGGCTTCCCAGAAAACCCTAACATCACTTATTCCGGAATACGGCAAGCTAAAAGTCTGAACAGTTCCTTCGATCGTTCCTTTCTTTGCATTATCAGGATTTAATGGATCCAGGGGATTATTTCTTGGCGCTTCACATCCAGAAAATATCAGCAAAAAAACAAGAAGCACAATTGGGAAATTCCAGCTAATTAAAGAAACAAAATTTCCGTATTTGGAATATTTCTTAAACGACATTAAATGTAATAAAAATTTTATTAAAATCTTTTGAGATAAATCTCAATTTTTTATTAATTCTGTAAAGGTACTAATTTTCAAGAGCGTAAAACATACAAAAAAGAGTCAATAATTGAATTTTGCATCTATTTTCAAGTAAACCCTTAAATACATGAAATAATCCAAGGATTAATAAAAAAATAGTAGATATTAACTATCTCGTCTATTTAAAGATCCATTATATGATGATAATCCAATCTTCGTTTCAGTTGCAGGTTTAAGCTTGCCTTCTTTTTCCGGGATGTATTTACTTTGCTTAAATCTATCAAAAAGCTTGCGGATCAATGTTGAGAAATAAGGAAATCTAATAATTATATTAATATTAGATTGAAGTGCTTCTAAATTTTTCATTTGGTAAACTACAAAGATTAAAAGCTTTTGACTTTGTTCAATCTTTGTGAAAAGATATTTTTGTTCATCATATCCATACTTGTTTAATGAGTCTTTTTCAAATAACGTATCAGCTTCATCGAAAAGCAGTATAGTTTCAGAGACTTCGGCTTTACTGAAAATTTTATCAAGATTCTTTTCTGTTTCCCCGATGTATTCACTTTTTATGCTTCGTAAATCAACTCTTTGAACTCTCCTTTTTAATCTATCCTGAATAATTTCAATCGCCATTTGTTTTGCAGTACTTTCTGGAGAAAAGAACAACAATTTATTTTTTCCATAATGGACATGGTTTTCCAATGATGTAAGAAGGTCATAAAATTCTTCACTTAAAAAATCTATTATTTTTTTATTATTTTTCTTTAAGCTCTTCATACTATAATTTTCATCAATTTCTTTTAAGCAATATCTATTTCAAAAGTTGGAACCGAAATTTGATCAATTATTTTATTTTTATCAATTATAATAGCTGTTAACTTATTACCGGTATAAACTGAAGTATCAATGTACACCGTATTATTTGATTTACTAAACATTACATTTTCTTTCCTGGTATGCCCAACAACCTGAAGTTTTCCAATATCTATCAACTCATCTCTCGTCCATAGAATTCCATGCTCATTAGCAATTTGATTTCTCATTATCAACTCTAGGTCTTCCAAATGTTCTATAATATTTGCCGGCAGCTTTGATCTGAAATATCTTGATATACCGGCGTGCGAGATAAAGCAATCTTCATGATTAATAAATAAAGGAGCTTTAGAAATTTGATCAAGATGCACATCAATTCTTTCAAATCTGTCACGGTAGGAAGTCACCGTATTTTCGGAACCGTTATAAAGCCAAATTTTCGCTAGCGGATGTTCCGGAAATTTAATAAAGTAATAAAACATGATATCGTGATTACCGCACGTAAACTTTATTTTTTCTTCCGACACAAAATCTAAAACTTCGTAGCTGAAATTTCCTCTATCAACTAAATCACCCACCGTATAAATATTTATGCCGTGGTGCTTTTCTTTTATTTTTCCGACCAGTTCTTTTAAAGTATTGAAGCAGCCGTGAATATCTCCAATTACAGCTATCATAAAATTAAATTATATATACAAATTATCATGAGCAGATTTCAGCAGCTCTTCTCTAAATTTAGGGTGAGCAATATTAATTAATGCATTAACCCTTTCTCGAATTGTTTTTCCGTAAAGTTGTGCCGCTCCATATTCAGTAACAATATAATGAACATCACCCTTAGTTGTAACTACACCTGCTCCAGATTTTAATTTAGTAACAATTCTTGAAATTGCTTGATTTTTTGTCGACGAAGGCATTGCAATAATTGGTTTACCTCCTATTGAACGAGATGCGCCGCGAATAAAATCTAGTTGTCCGCCAAACCCGCTGTACATGCGGTCGCCAATTGAATCGGCACACACCTGCCCGGTAATATCAACTTCAATTGCTGAATTTATTGCAACCATCTTATCATTCTTTGCAATAATAAAAGGATCATTAACATATTCTTGACTATGAAATTCAAAGATAGGATTGTTA
This sequence comes from uncultured Ignavibacteriales bacterium, assembly GCA_963746735.1. Taxonomy (GTDB): domain Bacteria; phylum Bacteroidota; class Ignavibacteria; order Ignavibacteriales; family Ignavibacteriaceae; genus CAVSWT01. Next base: position 16,187 of record CAVVCO010000025.1, on the reverse strand, counting down.
TCAATAAACTTGTATAGTTTTTTTGTACCTAACACAAAACCGGCAATCACTTTACCGGGATGCAATGTTTTTTTCTCGTTTGTAATTATTCCTTTTTCAATTAGATCAATAACTCCGTCTGAAAAAAGTTCGCTATGAACCCCTAAATGTTTTTTATCGGCTAAGAACGGTAAAATGGAATTAGGTATAGCGCCAATTCCAAGCTGCAGAGTTGATTCATCTTCAATTAAAGTAGCTACATTTTTTCCTATTAGACCATATATTTTTTTTTCATCCTCACTAACATCACTATCCATACTGGATATTTCATTTATCTCTTCGTCTACTTCAACTATATAGTCTATTTTGCTTACATGTATAAAACTATCGCCAAGAGTTCTCGGCATTTTGGTGTTAACTTGTGCTATTATAATTTTTGCTCTTTCAGCACCGGCTTTTGTTAATCCAACTTCAACACCGTAGCTGCAAAAGCCATGTTCATCCGGAGGAGAAACATGAATGATAGCTGCATCAAGTTTTATAGCACCGGATATAAATAACAATGGAATTTCTGCTAAAAATATCGGAATAAATTCTGCTCTGCCCTCTTGAACTGCTTTTCTACTGTTGTTTCCAAGAAAAAATGAATAATGAGTAAAATGTTTTTCCATTCCTTTTGACAAATATGGAAGTTCGCCAATAGCTAGTGCATGATAAATTGAAACATCACTTAATTCGTCACTTCTTTTAACCAACGCATTTATTGTTGTTGAAGGAAAAGCACAATTTGAATGAACTAAAATTTTATCATGTGATTTTATTGATTGCACAGCTTTGTCAGCCGATACAACCTTTTGCTTATACAATCTTAAAATATTTGCAGAAAGGTTAGCATGCATTTCTATTTCTTTGGGTTCAGTCATTAAATTTTTATAGCTTTATCATTAAAATCAATTTGTAGAAAATATTCTTAACTTTCTATATTCAAGATCGAATATGTTCGCAATTGCTTCATTTGAACAATACCCCTGGTAAGTACAAACTCCTTTTGCCAGGCCTGCATCACCCATTAAAGCATTTACAACTCCATTGTCTGCTATATTTTGAATATAAGGTAATGAAGCGTTATTCAATCCATAGCTCGCTGTTCTTGAAACAAGTGCCGGCATATTCGGGACACAGTAATGAATTACATCATGAACCTTGAAAACAGGATCAGCAAGTGTTGTTACCCGGCTGGTTTCAATGCAGCCTCCCTGGTCAATTGAGACATCAATTATTACAGAACCTTTTTTCATTTCTTTTACCATATCCTCTGTAACAAGATGAGGAGTTTTTTCACCTTTAATTAAAACCGCCCCGATTAAAACATCTGCAAATTTAACCCCGCGCGTTATTGTATATGGGTTTGCCATTACTGTTGTTATTCTTTTTCTAAATAAGGAATCAATTTTTCTCAACCTATTTAAATCATTATCAATTACAATAACTTGCGCACCTCTTCCAATTGCAGCCCTGGCTGCAGTAGTCCCGACTACTCCGGCACCTAAAATTACGACTGCGGCCGGCGCTACTCCCGGAATACCACCCATTAAAATTCCTCTTCCGCCTTCTCTATAGCTTTCGAGATATCTTTCAGCTAATTGAATTGAAAGAGGGCCTGCAATTTCACTCATCGAGTGAAGTACCGGTAGTTGATCTTCTCTTTCAATAAGTTCATAGCCGATTGCAATAATTTTCTTTTGCAGCAATTTATTTATTGTATCTCTTTTACCAACGGCTAGGTGAAGTGACGAGAATAATATTTGATTCTCCATCAACATATCAACTTCGGATTCTTTTATTGGAGTTATCTTCACAATTAATTCCGCTCTTTTGTATACTTCTTCGGCATTATATACAATTGTAGCACCCGTCTTTATAAAATCTTGGTCACTAAAATGGCTGCCTTCCCCGGCACCGTTTTGAATGTATATTGTGTGTCCTGCTCTAACAAGTGAATCTACCCCTGCCGGAGCTAATGCAATTCTTAATTCTTCATTAAGATTTTCTTTTGGAATTCCGATTATCATAATACTTTTTTTTTAATTATTAATTAAATCTACCTAATAGGCTTTTGAGTTTCAACTAAAAGATGGTTTGATAGAACAAGAATCATAAAATGCTCAATTAGAAATTCCCCTTAAAATTATTCAAACGGGTGTAAGTGGTTTTTTATTTGATAACACAGCAATTATGTTTTTTGCTGCGAGTAAAGCCATATTATTTCTTGAATCTTCTGTTGCACTGCCAACGTGCGGCAGCAAAACTACGTTAGAAAGTTTTAACAATTCAGGATTTATATTCGGTTCATTTTCATAAACATCAAAACCGGCTGCAAATATTTTTTTATTCTTTAAAATTTCTATCAAAGCTTTTTCATCAACAATTTCCCCCCTTGCAGTGTTAATTAAAATTGCATCTTTTTTTAAGAGTTTTAACTTCTCCTTATTTAATAAGTATCTTGTTTCTTTATTTAACGGGACGTGGAGCGAAAGAAAATCAGAGTTCTTAATTAAATAATTTAATGAAACTTTTCTTGCTCCAGTTTTCTTTTCAAGCTGTTCATTTTTACTTCTTGAATAATAAATAATCTTTGTTCCAAAAGCATATGCCCTAAGTGCAGTCGCTGTTCCAATTCTTCCCGCTCCTAAAATCCCAAAAGTTTTATTTTTCAGTTCGATGCCAAGCATTAATCTTGGCTTCCACCCTGTGAATTTATTTTCATGAATAAATTTATCACCTTCAATAACTTTTCTTGCACAAGCGAGGGCTAAAGTAATAGCAAGATCAGCGGTAGAATCAGTTAACACATCTGGAGTGTTTGTCACAATTATATTTTTTTTCTTTGCATACTCAACATCTATATTATTAAAACCAACAGCATAGTTTGCTATTATTCTGCAATCATTCATTTTATCTATAATTTCTTTATCGATTTTATCAGTTAATAAAGAAATCACACCGTCAACACCGTTGATGTTTTTTATTAATTCTTTTTTAGGTATCGGTTTGTCTTTTGAATATTGTGAAACAGAAAATTTCTTTTTCTTCAATAGTTCTTCTGCACAATCGGGTATGTTGCCTGTGATAAAGACTTTCAACTTTTGTCCCCTTTAACCGAATAATAATTTAACAATAAATAATGCTCCTAATACTCCGGCAACATCTGCAATTAAACCGGCAGGTAAAGCATGCCGTGTATTCTTTATATTCACAGCACCAAAGTAAACAGCTAGAACATAAAAAGTGGTTTCAGAACTGCCAAAAAAAGTTGATACTAAAATTCCGATAAAAGTATCCGGCCCATGAACAGAAATTATTTCCGCCATAATTCCAAGGGAACCGCTGCCTGATAATGGCCTCATCAAAGCCATTGGCAATGCTTCCGCTGGCATTCCAATAAAATTTGTAATTGGATGAATTATATAAATTAATACATCCATTGCACCGCCTGCTCTGAAAATACCAATTGCAACAAGCATGGCAACTAGATAAGGTATAATCCTTATTGCAACATGAAAACCTTCTTTTGCCCCTTCAACAAATTGTTCATAAACCCGAACTTTTTTAACTGCTCCATATCCAATAAAAATCAAAATTAAAGCTGGAATTGCTATGATTGAAAAAAATTGGATTATACTTCTAAATAAATCAGGGGTTACAAAACTAAAAACTGAACCAAATAATTTTCCTATCCCGGAAAATATTATTAAAGATGCTAAGGCGACTAAACCAATCAGGATATAAAATCCTTTTAGATTACTTCGCAGCCAGTTTCCATACTCACCTTTTTTAATTGGAAATTTCTCTAATATTTTAACTGCTGTAATTCCTGCAATGGTTGCACAGCTTGCACCAAAAATTGAAGTCCCAATTATTATTGCTGGTTCAGCACTCCCTGCAGCTGCACGAACTGCAATTGCTGTTGCTGGAATTAATGTTAAGCCAGCAGTATTTATAGCCAGGAAAGTGCACATAGCATTTGTTGCTGTACCTTTGTCCGGATTCAACTTGTCTAATTCTTCCATTGCTTTTAAGCCGAATGGCGTTGCGGCATTTCCAAGCCCTAACACATTAGCTGACATATTCATTATCATTGCGCCCATTGCGGGATGATCGGCTGGTACATCTGGGAAAAGTCTTGTTGTGACTGGTTTCAGCCAATTTGCGATTATTGCAATCAGACCGGCATCTTCAGCTACTTTCATTACTCCAAGCCAGAGCGCCATAATGCCAATTAGTCCCAAAGAAATATTTACAGCTGTGCTTGCATAATCTAAAGTTGAGTTAGTTACTTCTTTTAATTTTACAAAAGAAATTTTTTCCACAAAAATATTTGCTAAAGCAACTGTGTCGGATTCAATTTTATTTATAGCTACTTTTCCAGTGAGATCGTCTGCATTGCCGGTTGCCTTCGCCATATTCTGCCAAATTTCAGGAGCTGATTTATCAACCTTAAAATAAAGGCTTATTTTGTTATCTTTTTTTTGTGTGGAAATCTTTGCGGGAAAAAGTAAATCTGCTTTAATGCTGTCGCCATATAAACTATTAAAATTTTTACTGCTGATTTTTAGATTGACATCATAACTCTTGTCGATATTTTTATTAAAAGGCTGATTAAAAACAATTGTAACAGGAAGCGGCTCATCATTCTTGAACTTATTTTCGGATTGATTCATAATATCTATGGTAACTGCGGAACCAATTCCAAGAATGATTAGACCAAGCCATACATAATTCAGCATTAAGTAACTCCGATTATTTTTCTTCAGTTTTGTAAATTAAAGACTAGAAAATATTTTCGTCATAAACTAAAATATTTGCAGGGTAAAATTTATTACAACCCTAACCGCCTTGCTCTTCAAATGATTGGATTTCTTCCGTATCAATTATAACCAGTTTATTTAATTCTGCTATTTCTTCTTCGCCAATAGTTTTGTCGTTAGAATACTTATTTAAATAATTTTTTCTTACTTCATCAATAATTTTTTGTTCATCAACTTTTTTAATAGCTCCTTTTATACAAACCGTAATAACATCGTACACAGAAACAAAATCCTTTGAAGTACCCTTTTTTATCTTTTCATTTTTAACAACAGTAAAGCTTGCATTTGTATCGAATTGAATTTTTTCAAAAGACTCTGAATCATCTTTGTAAAAGATATAAACATTTTTATCAAGGTAAATAAATGGAGTTACTTTTTGAAATATTTCCCCGTTGGTTAATGAATGAGCCACCACCCCCATGTAATTATTGTTTAATCTATTTTCTATTATTTCAATATCTCTAATTTGAGACAAAATTCTTTTCATATAATTAAGCTTTCAAAAATTTTACTTATTTAATTTTTATTTTATAACACATTGGCTGCTGTTTAATGCAAAAGAACAATTTTCACAATGTGATAGGTTCTTGCTGAAATTTTTATCTCTAATATCCTTAACCATCTGTTCTATTTCCAGACTAAATTTTTGAACTTCTGTTTTTTTCAGATTCATTACCACATTTTGTTCGGGAAGTTTTAGAAATACCAATTGAAGATTAAATTCTTTTATTCCGTTGTACAGTCTATTAACAATGTAAGAATAAAATTTTAACTGGTTAAAATAGCTTTCAGCCCTCTGCGTAATTTCTTCCACTATAATGTCGTCAGTTTTATAGTCAAATATAAAGATTTTATCATCTTCAATCACAAGTTTATCAATAATTCCGTAAAGATAATAATCATTTTCTTTAACATAAATTTCAAATTCGTTCTGAAAATTTTTGAAAGAATTTACATACTTAAAAGTTGAGGAATTATAATAACTATTTAACTCACTAATTATTTCTTTTTTTAATGATTCTTTAAGCTCAGAAGACTTTTCATAAAATCTTAATTCGGATTCTATTTTCCTTGCTGTAAAAGATTCAAATTTACTTTCATCTAAACTGTTCTGAAGAATTTCATGAATGATGCTTCCTTTTATTTCTGCGAAAAGCTTAACCTTTTTTGCTTCAGCATTATTCTGTGAGTGGTTTGTTTCAACATCTTCTTTTCTATTAAACTCAAAAGATTTTTTTTGCTGTTGTTTATATTTCCATTTTTTAAAGCCATCAAGCAGTGAAGTAAATCCTAATTCATAAGTCAATTGATATTTTAAAGGGCACTGTTTATAAACAGAAATTTTGGTGGCTGAAATAATTTCCCCTTCCGGCCTGTCTTGAATTACATTTGTAAGAACTTTAAGATTCGAAACATCAGCTTTCTTTTCATCTTCTTGTACAACCACCGATTCAATTTCTCTAACTATTGGAATTTGAATTTCTAAGTTTTCAGTTTTGTTAGAGTAAGTTCCATTTTCATTTATTAGATAATCTAAATTTCCGTTTATTCTGAAATCCTGTTTTGAAAAATCTATACTTATTCCTTCTAAAAATAATCCCATGAAAGAATCTTTTCTGTAGTTGAAATCTTTCACAAAAGAAGAACATAAAAACAAATGATTTTTTGCACGGGTAACACCGACATAAAACAGTCTTTTTATCTCAGCTAAATTTTTCTTCTCTGAAATAAAATCATGAATAGAAACAATTGGAGCAGCCTGGTAATCTGAAAAATAATTATTGTTCAACGGAACTTTACTAAGTAGTCCAAAATTTTTACTAACGGTAATAGACTTGCTTCGGACAGAATCACTTAATGAAGTTTCTTCACAATGGAAAAGAAAAACTACCGGATACTCCAAACCTTTAGCTTGATGAAGAGTCATAATTTTTACTGAGTTTGATTCATCAGTAACAGATGCCTGGGACTCATCTTCAATTTCTTCAATTGAATCTTTTAAATAATAAACATAATCGTAAAGAGTCTTAAATCCTTTTTGACTAAAGCCTGTTGTAATTTTTATAAGCTTGTCGATGTTTGCCAATTCTTGTGCGCTGTTTGAACGGGAAGCAATTACGGAAAGGTATGGAGTTTCATTCAATATTTTTCTTAAAAGAGAATTAACATCCTGACTATTTGCCAGCTCAATATTCTCATTTAGGATTTTTACAACATTAGAATGCTTATTCCTTTTTTTTGAATACTCAATAAATTTTTCCCAGAACGTTCGTTCTTCTATTATTGATATTTCAAATATTTCGGAATCCGAAATTGAAAAAAATGGCGAACGAAGAATTCCAACTAAAGCTGTGCTGTTTTCCTGGTCAAGTAAAAAAGAGAAATAATTAAAAATGTCATAAATCGTCTGCCTCTGATAAAATCCTTTTCCCCCAACTATCACGAAAGGAATTTTATATTGAACAAATGATGTTTCTAGTTCGGCAAACGACTTTCGTTTTCTGCATAGGATAGCAACATCACGCCAATTTATATCTTCTTCTGTTTCTTTTTCATTAACTAATTTTAAGATCCGTCTGGAAATAAAATCGGCATCGGAAATTTTATTCTTTCCATTTTCATCTTCTTCCGGAATTAATAATTCAACCGTTCCTTTTATATCATCATTTCTTGCGCAAATCAAGTCAGCATGCTCAACTTCATTAAAAATATTGTTTGGTGAAGCGAAAAGTTTTTTAAACAAATAATTTGTGAAAAGACAAAGTGCAGGAGCCATTCTAAAGCTGTCTGGCAATGATAACAGACGTTCTTTCCCGGATGCAATTCCAATTTCATTTCTTGTTTTTGTAAATACTTCAAGGTCTGCATCACGAAACATATAAATGCTTTGCTTCTCATCTCCAACTACAAAAAGATTCCCGGATTTTAGATAATCCAGGATAGGCAGAAATATTTCATATTGAATTTCATTTGTGTCCTGGTATTCATCAATCATTATATATTTGAATTTTTGAGAAAGATTTTCTCTAACTGATTCTTTTTTAAGAATTTCTTGAGTTAAAAGAAGTATATCCTCGAAATCCAAATAGCCGGATTCATTTTTCTTTCCATTATATATTTCCAAACCTTTTTCAAAAAATTGAATCATTGTCTTGCCAAATTTTGCAAGTTCAATTTCTATTTTCGAATTATCTTCAATTTCTAAAATTTTATTAAACTCTTTGAAATACTTTTCCGTAAAAGAAATTTGTGATGATAATAATTCGCGGGAATTTTTATCATTTAAATATCCTCTTGAAGCAACAACTAGACTTTTTGTAAGAATTAAATCTTTTATTTGTTTTAATTGAATCAGAAGATTTTCATTCTTCTTTTCATTTTTTATCTGATTCAAAATCTTCTTAGCATTTACAGCAATTTCATTTTCAGCTTTAATTTGAAGTACAGAATCATTTATTGACTCAATACAATTAATTAGTGGTCCCAAATTTAAATGCAATATTTTATCAACGTATTCATTAAAAGTATTTCTAAAAAAGTCAGCGATATCATTTTCAGATTTTGAATAAATAGAATTTGAAATTCCTATAACTTTTTTTCTATACTTAATAAGTTTTATCAGCTCTTTGGAAAAAGAATTTTTAGATGAAAAGATTCTTATCAAATATTTAAGCGTCTCTTCTTCCGGTGAATTAAATGACTGTTTAATTAATTCTTCTACCGAGAGCTCAATCAATTCATTTGAAAGCTGCTCGTCGATGGGAGTAAAGTTCGCGTCAATATTCGCTTCGACCGGGTATTCTCTTAAAATGTCAATGCAAAATGAATGAATTGTAGAAATATTTGCTGAAATTAGTTGGCGGCGGAAACGCTCCAGTTTTTTCTTGATTTGTTCATTCTCAACTTCTTTTATTTTTTCATCAATCAACGATGCAATTTTTTTGAAAAGCTCGCTAGCTGCTTTTTCTGTAAAAGTAATTGCAGCGATATTTCTTAGAGAAATATTTTCATTTAAAATTATTTCGAGATAGCGCCTTGATAAAACAAATGTCTTGCCTGAACCAGCATTAGCTGTAAGCGAAGTATGGCTTTGATAATTGAGCGCCGCTTGTTGATGAGGTGTTAATGACATTATTACTTAATCAATTCTTAATCAATTTTGGAATTGTTATTTTGAATGTTGTTCCGCTGCTGCTGGAATTTAATAAATAAAGATTTCCATTTATACTTTCGATAAATCTTTTTGTGAGCTTCAATCCAAGCCCCATACCTTTTTCTTTAGTTGTAAAATTGGAATCAAAAATTTTGCTTTGAATATCATTCGGAATACCATTGCCGTTATCAGTTATCAGCAAATCAAAATTCTCTTGGCTTGCTTCAATTTCTATCTTAATTTTTGAAGCTTTTGCTTGCACTGAATTTCTAAACATATTTATCAGCATTCTTTTAAATTGGTTTTTATCCGCTTCCACTAACGCTGAATTTAAATTTGTCTCAAGCTCAATATTTATTTTTTCATCAGCGAATAAATTTAAAATATCATGTACCGAATTAACCAGGTCAACCTCTTCCAATTTCATAGAAGGCATTTTTGCAAAACGTGAAAACTCGGAAGCAATAAGACTTAAATTTTCAATCTGGTTTAAAATTGTATTTGAAACTTTCTCAAAAATCGTATCGAAATTTTTTGTTTTATCTTTATAGGCGATTATAAGCTGCTGCATATTTAACTTCATTGGCGTTAGCGGATTTTTAATTTCATGCGCAACTTGTTTTGCCATTTCCTTCCATGCATTTTCTCTTTCAAGTTCGGCAAGCTCAATTTGATTTTTTTGCAGCTCCTTTGTCATTGAATTAAAACCATCCAGCAAATCTTTTATCTCACCTTTCTCCTTATTCTGTATATGTACATTCAAATCTCCTTGAGCTACGGATTCAGTCGCTTTTGTTAATTTACGTATTGGGTCTGAAATTCTATTTGATAACCATGTACTGATAATAATAATTATAATTGCCGCAAAAGAATAAACCCCAAAAAGAAAGACGTCTATATCAAGAGTTGAAAAAGTTAAGCGAACTTTATTAAAAGCATCATTAAATCCAACAATAAACTGCTTGTCGCCAATTGTCAATTTTTTATAAAATGCATTGTAAGTATAATTTTCAATGCGTTCTTGAGTGAAATATTCACGGTAGCTAAGATAACTTAATTGATAATATGCTTCGGGGTTGAGCTTATTTGTAAAAAATCCTGAAGTATAATATTCCGACATTGAATTGAAAATTTGATTTGTTCCGTCATAAACCCCAAATGAAATTCCTAATTCCTTTCCTGCGTTCTCAAAGATTTCAGTGTAGTTACGGTCCTTATATTTTTGAAGCTGTTCTTTAACATGATTTTCTAAGTATTGAGAGCGTTCATTAAGTTCATTTAGAATTGCTTCTTCACTTCTCTGCTGAACTATCTGCCGGTTATAAGCTGCTAAAATTATTACTGGAATAATCGAAATAAAAAGGAATGAAAATAAAAGTCTTGAACGGAAAGTGTATTTTATATTGCGTATGGTAAGTAGAACAATTATCAAAGATAAGCCGGCAATAAAAATGCTGTGAATTATAAACAACTTAAAAAAGTTAAAAAGGTTCCATGTTAACCTTTTACTTCGTAAAGAAACAGAAGTAATTTTAACGCCGTTATCCTGCTGTGTCTTTAAGATATACGTTAAATAATTTTCTCCGTTTAGTGTTAAGTTCATCCAGGCATCATTGTCGATCGAAAATTTAGTTTTTAAAATTGGCTCAGTTTGTTCTCTTGACGGATAAATATCTCCGTAAACATCCAGCAGTTTTGAATTTTCAAAATCAAAAATTTTCAACAGCCTTAAATTCGAAACAGAGTTTATTATATTTTTTTTCGATTCGATAAAATCCGGAATATTTTCTGCTCCTAAATTTTGGATGTCGAACAAAATAGAAGCAGATATATAGCCTAAAATATAATCTCTATCTTTAATAGGAATGATGCCGCAATAAATTTTCTGCTGTTGATTCCCGTTTACTGCTATTTCTTTAATCGTAGGTGAATTAGAATTGATACTATCAAAATATGCAATCGGTGAAAAGTCATCATTTATTCCAACGTCGAACTTTCCGATTAACTTTTGCTTTTTGTCATAGATGCTTATCATCGAATTCAAAGATTCTTTTTGAAGAGTGCTGCCGCTCCAAATTATAAAAGCCTGGGTATCAAAACTGGAATCTCCTTTAGCAAATTGGTCAATAATATCTTGGTTGTTTGCGGAAGCAGTTAAAATATCAGTCACCAAAAACTTAAACAAATTATCATTGGGACGATTTACTTCAATGGCGGTTGTTTTTAATGCTTCTCTTTCAAGCTGAAGGTTAAAAAAATTCAAAAGGGTTATGCTTATAATTGATGCGGCCAATGATATATAAATATAATTATAAGTCGAATTAAGATTTTTGTAAAAAACTTTGTAAAGAAGTAGAAACACCAAACTGATAAAAAGTATGCTTAACAGCGGAGTAATTAATGGTTCACGCTGGATAAATAAAAAGCCTATTCCTAAAGCTTGAATTGTTATGAAAAGATAAAGATAAAAATTCTTGAAATTTTTTCCCTCTTTATTAGGGGAAAGAGATAAAAGGAATAACAAAAAACATAATTGAAAAAGTAATACTCCCACTCCAAGAATTAATATGTTTAAATCCATCAGCATTCCAGGCAGATTTGGCAGAAGCCTGGGATCCTTAAAATATCTTAAGGTTGAATCGAAGATTACACTTTTAATTGAAGCGCTTAATCCCCTGAGAATTAAAAAAAAGAAAAAAGAAACAATTATTACAACTAATGAATATAAAAATACATTTTTAATTTTAACTGGCTCATTATTGATGTAGTCAATAATAAGCTTATATGCATTTACCGCGATGATTAGCAAGAATAATGCAGTAACAAAAAATTCAATTGGCGATTTGACAATTCCTCCGCCAAAAGCAGATGAAAAATATGCCGGGTCAGTTAAACTGCCGCTTATTATATTTGAAGGAAATTCTACAAAAAATAAAACTGCTCTGAATAAAGAAAAATAAACAGCAATAAAAGCTAATTTTAGTAAACGGCTTTTGAACTTTTTATAATCATACCTAAATCCAATTCCTAAAAATATAAAAGCAATAATCACCATTATAGATTGGATTGTATTTGTGTTTTCCCTTAAATCTCCAATTGAAATCTCGAGTGAAGGCTTGAAGAATTTAACCATCCCGATTTTATTATTTGCGTTATTCAAAATTTCAAATGAATAAATTCTTCCATCTTTTGATTTTGCTGTGAAGGGATTATAGTTGATCTGAAATTGTGTTAAAAATTTTTCCGAAAGATCTTTAGTAAAACTAAGCTCATTAAAGTAGGGATTCTGAAGCTCAAAATGTTTTTCAATCGGCAGACTGACTGCGTAAAAAAATTGATCATTCTCAATAAATAAAGTATCAACAACAGTTAAATAAGTAACTAATTTATTTCTGTAAAAATACGTTTCGCCTACCGGGCGTTCCAGCGGAAAGATATCATCTTGTGGAATTGCAATCTGATCATTCCATCCAATTAGTTTTCCGTTTGGAGCAAATACTTCTATGGAATAGTCTTTATAGCTATTTTCATTTACAAGAGTAATTAATTCTCCGTATGAATTAACTCCAGGTTTTAAAGTATGTGAAAGCCTGGCTTTAAGAACTTTTGAAGTATTTAAAACTTCAATTTCTTTCTTTTAAAAAGTGAATTAACCGAAGACTCAATAAATGAAATATTCTTTGATAAATATTTTCCCCAATTATTTCTTTCCTGTTGGATTAATAAAGGTGTGATAATGCCGGAAATAAAAATAAGTATTAAAATAAAAAAGACGATAGTAAAATATTTTCTATCGCCTTTAAATTTATGGAGAATATCCTTAAACATTAGTTAATAGTGATTTGAGTAATTTTCCAACTGTTGTTATTGCTCTTTAATGAAATATAAACTTTAGAATTATCTCTCTTCCCCTTAAATTCAAAATTATAAACTCCTATTCCGTATGGCTTATCTTCTGCAGCTTGAACGTCGTTAAATCTAAATGAAATTACCTGGTAAACTTTAAAGTAATCTTCCAAAATATAATAAGCCTGGTTGGAACTAAAGTAGCCGCTCACTCCGTTAGAAAGGCTGAAGTAAGTATGCGGACTAAAGTATTGAGAAAGCATTGAAACATTTCCGGTTGAAATAGCATTTTCAATTTGAATAAAAACATTTTGTACAGCAGGAACCTGGTTCTTTGTATATTTTTATTAAGAAAATTTTGTCGCTGCTGGGCAAATAACTGTGTATTAAACAGTGCAATAATAAAACACAGACTTAAAATATTTTTTATAATCTTTATCATCTTTTATGGACTAAATTTAAATAATTAAAGAATGTAAATCTATAAGCCAGTTTCTTGTCAATCAGAAAATGTTAGATGTAACTTGGCTGACAAGAGGCTGTCTTAAAAGTAATTCTTACTGTCACACTGAGCTTGTCGAAGTGTGAATTAGATTAGTAAAGTCAGTCTTCGATAAACTCAGCCTGACAAATTTCATCCTTTGAGACAGCCTGTTATAAAATGTTATCACTTTGTTTACATGACATTAAGCGTTGTTATTAACCAATTTTTATCTTCTTTTCGTAAGCGCAGCGAACCCAATCTCTTTTAGAAATTGGGTTCGGAAAAATTTCTATCAAGTCTAACCTATTTAGTTTAACTTTTTATTCTTTTGTTCTATCAATTTTTTGCAATATTCTTGTACCGGATTTTTTAACTGGTTTCAATTCTTTGTTGCCTTGGACTAATTGGAATGTCCAATCAAAAACTATTCTATCTGGAGTAATATTTTTAACTCTAACTTTTGCGTAATGATTATCCCACGTCCAGATCACATATGAATGTCCAACCTTGGCAATAACATCTTTTGTAGATGACCAGCCGTTGTCCGGTGCATAAGGAATATCATAAATATCATTAGTGGCTCCCATATCTTGAATATCGGAATCTTTATAAACATCCAGATAATAAGTGCCGTTGTAATTTTCAAAAAAGAAATCAGTTGATTGATCGTCATACGGAACAGTGCTGTAAGTGGTGAAAGAATATCCGGCATTATCAGGAAAATTCAAGTAATCAAAAATTGACTGATTATATCCTTCGGGCCGTGGAGTTGCATAAGCTACATCGTAGCTTAAATCACTTTCATTCCCGTTATAATCATAAGCTGCAACTGCATAATAATAAGTTGTTCCGTTGTTTGCTCCGTCATCTGTAAAATAATTATTTGCAGTAGAGCCAATTAAAGTATATTTACCATTGTAAGAATAAGCATAATAAACATTGTACCCTGCTACGTCTCTTTCTTGATTTGGATTCCAGGAGATGTCAACTACATTGTCGCCATTCAAAACATAAATTCCACTTGGAGGTGCAGGCGGTGTATTATCAACATAATAATTTGGATCGTTGATATGACAAGCTGAAAAGCTGATGATTAAAATTAAAGCTGTTATTGTTAATATTATTTTTTTCATTTTGAACTCCAACGTTTTTCGATATAAAGAGCCAAAATGGGTGCCAGTCAGAAAAGCTTGATTTTATTTGAATATTAACCGAAATCAAACAAAAAAGTGTACTTTATATTGTACACCTTCGTTTAATTAATTGGTATAAGAATCTATTAAATACTTGAAACAGAATTGTTTTTAAAATTATTAAATAAATATTAATTGATTAAATTTTAAAGTATTATTTATTTTTAAATATTGGGGAATAAATGAAAACATTTTTTACTTTTATTATACTTAGCATATCCTTCCACTTTACATTCGCTCAAAACACTAGTAAAAAAGTAAGTACGAGAGAAAATATGTGGCCTCTACGTAAAGGAAATGTATACCAATATTTTGAATATTATAAACCTCGTCTTGGAAATATAACTTACAAGTTAGATACCGTTTTCATAACAAAAGATACACTTATAAATGCCAATAAATATTATGCATTTTCTAATTACAATAATGATTTTTTTAGATATGATATCGATTCGAATAAATCTTATTTAAGGTTTAATGATTCCGAATATGTTTATTGGGATTATAATTTTCCAACTGATCCTGACAGTATTTTTTATCAGATGACTCCCATTAATCATTTTTTTCATACGGTATTTTTTTCAAAAGATACAATAAACTACTTTGGCAAAACAAGAAAAACTTTTAATTGGCAAACCAGATTTAGTTTTACTTATCATTACGAAACATTCGCTGAAAATTTAGGAGTTATAGAAAAAGGAAGTGGTAATTCAGGTGTAAGTCCTGATTTTGAAAATGGTTCTTATCTCATAAATGCAATTTTATATGATAGCCTAAATAACTTTATCTATTATACAAATGGTTATAAACCGGAAATAGATTTTCAGCCCTTTACTACTATTGGTGATAGTATAACTAAAATATTTTCAACTATTGTCAACCATCACTACAATAGGTTACAATCTTATCTTGGAATAATCTCGGATGTAATTATCTATATTGATTCTGTTTTTGTTGAATTGTTTTATAATAAAGCTTTAGCCAATACGCCTATGCAAAAATATTATGCTGTTAGAACACCTGCAACTTTTTCATATACTTTTGATATACCGATTGATACTTCATTAGTGAAAAATGGTTATAAATTTTTATATAAAATTGGAGCAAAAGATAAAGCCTTTTTCCCTGAATATTCTTATTCACCGGACTCCGGATATTATAGTGCCGAATACATCCCGACATCAATTACTAACGATAAACAAAACGTAATAACTTTTTTTATTAGTCAAAATTTCCCCAATCCTTTTAATCCTACAACAAATATTAATTATACAATCGCCACACCAGGGATTGTCTCTATAAATGTTTATGATGTTCTAGGAAGAGAAATATCGACTCTTGTTAATGAAGAAAAATCAGTTGGTAATTTTACATTAGAATTTGATGCGACAAATCTCCCAACCGGAGTATATTTTTATCAAATAAAATGTGGTGATTTTATCCAGACAAAAAAAATGATTTTAATGAGATGATGGCTAATTACTAATTTACATTATGCATTAGACATAAATAAACCCGATTTCTTTAAGAAATCGGGTTTATAACTACTCTTTGTGCGTAATATGAGTTACTAAATTTTAATTAAGCCTATTAAGTAAAATTATATTTTAGTAAACACTCCATCAAAATATATCTTCTTTTTATTTATCACTCCAATAGGTTTT
>CAVVCO010000024.1:0-129140 GCA_963746735.1 uncultured Ignavibacteriales bacterium | reverse complement strand
TTATAAGGCTGGGTTTTTTGTTTTAAAACACATACTGTGCTTGAAAATGAAGTGAAAAATATTCCGCGTTGTTGTTATTAAAAGTTAATCCAAAATCTGTCCCTGCCCCAATTTTAAATCCTGTTGGAGAATTATTTCTTAAGTCCAATCCGCCAAGCAGTGAGAATACAACCCCGTAATCCCATTCGTTAGCACCATCGAAAATTCTATCATTTAAAGTAAGCAGGCCTGCAGCTTCTTCAAGATACACTATATTATTAACCGGCTGTGAAGTTGTTGCTTTAATACTTATTCCCTTTACAAACGGAAAGTATCTGTTTGTTGACCCGGGAACAAGCATTGCAAAATAGCCGGCGTATAAAAAACTTAGTCTGTACGTAACTGAACTTAATGGTGGGGCAAAATCAACAAAGAGTGAAGAGGTAAAACTGCCTTCATTAGGTGAGTTGCTTTTTATAACACCGCCTCCTAAAAATCCACCAACACTAAGACTTTGTGCATTCATAGTAGAAGATGAAATAAAAATGGTTATTGACAATATGAGTAAGCTTATTGGCAAAGAAATTTTTTTCATTTATATTCCGTTATCATTGCTAAACAACTAATTAAAAGAGACTTCTTAAAAATTTAACCTGTCATGCTAAGTTTATCGAAGCTTGGCAAGTATGAGTAAATTTAAACTTCGACAGTCTCAGTTGGCATTTTAAATTTATCTTAATCAATTTTTCAGAAGTTTAAAAAATAATTAACTAAATATAAAGGTGTTTTATGCAACAAACACTATATCATTATACCGCCAATGTTATTGCTGTTTATGATGGCGACACTATCACAGTAGATATCGATCTTGGGCTTCATACCTGGGCAAAAGGAGAAAAGATTAGATTAAACCGCATCAACGCACCGGAGATGAGGGGAGCGGACAAACCCAAAGGAACACTTTCACGTGATTTTTTGCGCGGCTTAATTTTGAATAAAGAAATTGTCCTTGAAACAATAAAAGACAAAAAAGGAAAGTACGGCCGTTATCTTGGTGAGATTTGGCTGGATACGGGCGGCGGGAATTACATTAATGTTAATGATGAAATCGTTAAAAATAAGTTTGCTGTTTATCATAAATATTAGGTATTACATAGAGCGAACTTAAATTTAAAATGAAAATATTGAACCTCTCCGAGGTTCTCTAGTTTGTGTTTGTTCTTTCTGGTTACAAATATTAAATCCTTACATGATTTTTTTTAGAATTCCGATGGGAATTAAATATCTGCAATAAAATATTTCTCATATATATTAGAACGCCGTAGGTGTTCAATAAAAACTTATTGGAATGACTCGCATACATTCTTTTAATATTCCCTTACGAAGAGAAGGGCTTATTGTAAGACTTAACATTATAACTTACATGTTGACAGCACATATACTGGTATGATATAGTGATAATAAGTCTCTCCCTTTGTAAAGGAGAGATTAGAGAGAGTTCGTTTTATTGGGAAAAGATCATTGCATTCCTTATAAGTTTTAAGTTAATTTAATAATAAAATTTTTTAATCATTAAAAGAGATAACCATGCCTGAAAAAAAATCCGAAATAAAAATTACAGTCGAGCTTGACGAAACAAAAATGCCTTCTAAAATTGAATGGGAAGCTGACGATGCTGATTTTGATGGAAAGAAAGAATGCAGTTCAATGCTGCTTTCTCTATGGGATAAGGAAGATAAAGTAACATTAGCAATCGATCTGTGGACAAAAGAAATGCTGGTGAATGATATGAATGTTCATTTTCATCAAACATTTTTAAAGATGGCAGATACTTATTTGCGCGCTACTCAAAATAATGATGTTGCAAATATAATTAGGAGTTTTGCTAATGAGTTTGCAACTAAATTGGAACTCGTAAAAGGTATGAAGAAGTAAATTATTTAGAAACAACAAACCCTATTTCTTTGCGAAATTGGGTTTGTATATTATTAACTTTTTCCCAGCTTAAATACTTTAATTAAATAAAACAATGCTGGAAAAATAAATAGTGAGCCGAGAATCAATGCCCAGCCAAGATAGGTTAATGTTAATCCTGTAGCGGCGCTATTTAATAAAGTTAAATTATCAGCATCATTTATTACAACAATAGTGGGGAAGTAAACAGCATAAAACGCAGATAGAATTAAAAGCAATTCTGCCCCGGCCAGAATTCTTGATCGCCAGGTAAATCCTTTTTCCAAAACCTTCCATAAAAATGGAAGTATAATTGTGGCAATAACAATTAGTCCTACACTAAAAGGGTGACTGAAAAAACTCTTAGCAAAACCATTATCGGTAATAAAAGCAGAAGAAAAAAATACCAGTCCGCCGCTAATTACGGTCAAAAGGTTAGCAGCTTTAGCTTTTTTAATAAATAATTTCCTCATCTGCTCATTTGTTGAATCACCAATTAAAAACACAGCAGCAATAAAGGTAAACAAGGAAACGATAAAGATTCCTATTGAAATTGAAAATGGATTAAGCCAGGGTAAAATATATCCTTCTACAAACCCATGAGGGTTTACAAGTATTCTTCCTGAAACTAAAGCCCCAATTAATAATCCGAAAAAGAACGGAACAAGCAAACTGGAAATTTGAAAAAACTTTGAATAGACTTCCTGCGATGAATCTTTAATTGCATCATAATGACGAAATGTAAATGCAGTTCCTCTTAAAATAATTCCGAACAGTAGAAGAATTAATGGAATGTAAAGTGAAATAGATATTTGACTGTAAATCGGAGGGAAAGCATTAAACAATATAACTACTGTAATTATCAGCCACATGTGATTGGCTTCCCAAATTGGGGCCATTGATTCGCTTACAATCTTTCGAATAAGTTTTTTATTTTCACCTCGTGATGTCAACTCGATTATGCCTGCACCAAAGTCAGCGCCGCCTAATAAGCAGTAAAGATAAACAGACACTAATAGAAATATGATTACTATATAGAGCATGGTGTTAAGTCAAAATTAAAAAATCAAAATATTTAAATTTAAACCTCGGAGGTTTTATCTAACTATTTTACAAACTCTTCTTCATCCAATTTTATTATTTGCCGTTTCATCAACCAATAAGCAGCGAAGCACAGGACTAAATATGAAATTGCAAAAAGTGTAAAATGAAAAATTTGTCCGGGAACAGGTGAAACAGCCTGAGCTGTTCTCATTATATTATAAATTATCCATGGCTGCCTTCCGACTTCAGTAACTATCCATCCGGCTTCAACTGCTACAAAACCCAATGGACCGATAACAGCAATGAAAGTTAAAAACTTTTTATTTAATAACGCGTCTTTCCATTTATAGCGGATGATCCAAAATAAAATTCCTGCTAAAGCTAAAATTGTTCCGCATCCAACCATAATTTGAAAAGCAATATGAGTTGGTGCAACCGGAGGCCAATTTTCTTCTGGGAAATCATTTAATCCTTTTACCTCGGCATTAAAATCTCCATAAGCTAAAAAGCTTAATCCTTTTGGTATTTGAAAACCGAATTTTGTGGTTCGTTCAGTTTCATTTGGAATCCCGCCAATGGTTAAACCTGCTCCGCTTTCAGTTTGAAATAATCCTTCCATAGCTGCAAGTTTAATCGGCTGTCTTTTAGCGACATCTTTAGCAGAATGGTCCCCACTAAGCGGCTGAATAATAGCTGCAATGCTTCCAATTGATAAAGCAATTATCATTGCCATTTTATGAATTGCAATATTTTTCCCTCTTAAAAGTAAAAATGCGTGAAGCCCGGCAACAGCAAATGCGGTCGCTTCGAAAGCAGCAATTATCATGTGCGATGTTTGGCTAACCCAGGCAGGATTAAACATTGCTGCAAATGGGTCAATATTAATTGCTTGTCCATTTACCCAATCAAATCCGGTTGGTGCGTTCATCCAGGCATTTGCAGTAACTACAAAAATCCCGGAAAGCACTCCTGTTATTCCAACCATCAAACCAGAAAACCAATGCACATACGGATTCATCCTATCCCATCCGTAAAGAAATAAACCAATGCAAATTGCTTCAACAAAAAAAGCTGTTCCTTCCCAGCTAAAGGGCATTCCAATTATTGCTCCGGCATATTTCATAAATCCAGGCCATAAAATTCCAAGTTCGAAGGAAAGTGCAGTACCAGACACGGCCCCAATTGCAAAAAATATGGCAACTCCTTTCGACCAGGTTTTTGTAAGCTTCAAATAAATTTCATCTTTACGTTTTAAATAAAGCCAGTGTGAAACTACCATAAGGAAAGGCATTGTCATACCAATACAGGCGAAGATAATGTGAAAGCCGAGAGACAAAGCCATTGTGGAACGGGCAGCGAGAAGATTGTCCATAAATATTATTAATAAATTCAAAAGTTTAGTAGTACTAAACTATAAAATATTTATGTAATGTTCAGTGCTGGTAATAAATAGGACGTTTGATGTGACGAAACTGTTTTTTTAATAGAAACATATCTCTAACAAAAAAGCCTCCGAAAATGAATTCGGAGGCTTTTAATCCTAGAGTTAAATTTTCACTACCAAATTTTTACAACTTCGCTATCAGGCCTTCTCATCGGGTCTCCTTCTTTTACATTGAATGCTGCCCAGAATGCTGACAAATTACTTAATGGCCCGTTAACTCTTAGTTTATTTGGAGAATGAGGATCTGTTTTTAATCTTAGCATTAGATCTTTATCTCGGATATTATTTCTCCAAGCTTGGGCCCACGACAAGAAAAATCTTTGAGCCGGAGTGAAGCCATCTATCTTTTTATTTTCTTTATACTCTTTTGTCTTTTTGAATGCTGTAAATGAAACTGTGAGTCCGCCAAGATCGGCAATATTTTCTCCCAAAGTTAATCTTCCATTTATATGCATTGTATCAACCGGGGTGTAGCTGTCAAATTGTTTAACTAAAACATCAGCACGTTTATTGAATTTTTCTGCATCTTCTTTCGTCCACCAATCAGTTAGATTTCCATTAGCATCATAATGTCTGCCTTGGTCATCAAACCCATGAGTAATTTCATGTCCGATTATAGCACCCATAGCACCATAGTTAACAGCGTCATCTGCATTTTGATTAAAGAATGGAGGCTGTAAAATGGCGGCAGGAAATACAATCTCATTATTTACCGGGTTGTAGTAAGCATTAACAGTTTGTGGAGTCATGTGCCACTCGGTTTTATCGACAGGCTTACCAATTTTTGCTAGGTCACGTTGAAATTCAAAATGAGCTGCTCTGATTCCATTCTGAACATAAGAATCATTTTGAATATCAAGTTTCGAATAATCTTTCCATTTATCAGGATATCCGATTTTTACACCAAGCTTTGAAAGCTTTTCAAGTGCTTTCTGTTTAGTTGTGTCACTCATCCAATCAACATTTTGAATGCGTTCTTTCATTGCTTCAAGAAGTGTACTAACAATCTTTTTTGCTCTAGCTTTTGCTTTCGGCGGAAAAGTTTCTTTAACGTACATTTCACCAAGCGCTTCGCCTAAAGAACCATTGACTGACTTCATAACTCTTTTCCATCTCGGTTCCATAGCTTTTGATCCGTTTAAGAATTTATTATAGAAATCAAATCTTTCATTGACAAAATCGCTGCTTAAATAGGGAGCTAATCCTCTTAATACATTCCATTTCAAATAAGTTTTTAAATCTTCAATTGGAGTTTTACTAACTACTTTTCCAACGGCTGCAAAAAATTCAGGTTGACCACAATCAATTTCTCCGGGATCCGGCAGATTAACTAACTTAAAGAAAACCGGCCAATCAAATTGAGACGCTACTTTTTCCAAACCGGAAAGTTTCATTTTATTATAATTCTTTTCCGGATTTCTTAATTCAACTCTTGATCTTGAAGCTTTAGCTAGTTCTGTTTCAATTTTCATAATTTCGTCTGCTGACTTTTTAGCATCAGCTTCTGTATAACCAATCAGCTTAAACATATTGGTTATGTGCTGATGGTATTTTAGCCTTACTTCTTTTGAGTGAGCATCATTTTTCAAATAGTAATCTTTATCAGGCAAACCTAATCCGCCCTGACCTAAACCGGTTATAGTCATATCACTATTTTTCTCATCTGGAGTTGAGCCGAAATTAAAAAATGGAGCACCAACATTTAAATGAATATGAGCTAGTTCCTTATATAAGTCGTCTTTATTTTTAACTGCATCAACCAGATCAAGTTCATCTTTTATGGTAGAATAACCTTGCTTTTCAATTTTTACTGTATCCATTCCTAAGGAATAAAACATTCCAACTTTATAAATATTGCTGCTTGGTTTAGCCTCTTTGTTATTTGCAGCGGAATCTAAAATATTATGAAGCACTTTGTAATTTTGTTCAGCTAAAAGTTCAAAGCTGCCCCAGCGGCTATACTCATCTGGTATCTTATTATTTTTTACCCAGTTACCAACAGCATAATCATAAAAATCTTTTGCGGGACTCACAGTAGAGTCAATGTTTGTTAAATCCAATCCTTTATCTTTCACCTCCGAATTTTTTTGTGAACACGAAAAAAAAACAAATGAAGTACTAAAAATAAACATGAGTAATATGGTTCCTTTGAACATGATTTACCTTTTTTAATTATTAGAAATGATTAAACATAAAATATTTACATTTTTTGATTATTTAAAAACCAGAAATTCAGTGTAATAATTTTTATATTGGGAAATATTTAGACGCATGAATAGGAGAAAAGATTCGTAATTTAATATGTATTTATAAGGAAATGATATGCTTGATAAAAAAGAGTTAAAAAAACAATACAAACAATCATTAACTCCCATGGGAATTTATCAAATTAAAAATTTGGTGAATGGAAAGATATTCATTGAAAAAGGCAAAAATTTACCGGGTAACTTAAACAGCGTTAAATTTCAATTGAAGATGGGAACTTTTATGAATGAAGAGCTTCAAAAAGATTATAATAAATTAGGTGAAGAAAAATTTTCTTTTGAAGTAATTGATCGTTTGGAACCGAAGGAAGATTTAAGCTATGATTATAAGGAGGAGTTAAAAGTACTTGAAGAAATGTGGCTGGAAAAACTTCAGCCTTATGATGAAAGAGGATATCATAAAAGAAAAATTCAGAAATAAAAAAGTGTAAGAATTTCATTTATGAAATTCAAAAATAATTCGGTTATTTCCTCTATATTTCTTTTGTTAACAATGTTATAAAGAACTTCATAAATGAAGTTCCTACAAAATTAATTATTGTAAGAAATTCTGTAAATAACACCATTAAAATCATCGGAAACTAATAAAGATCCATCATGCATTACTAAAACATCGACAGGCCTTCCGGAAACATTTTCGCCTTTCAACCAGCCTTCGGCGAAAGGTTCATAGTCAACAGCTTTATTTCCATCCAGCTTTACCGTCATAACGCGGTACCCGATTTTATGGCTCCGATTCCACGAGCCATGCTCAGCAATAAATATTTGATTTTTATATTCCGGCGGAAACATATTCCCGGTATAAAATGTCATTCCTAATGAAGCGACATGCGGCCCCAGCTTTAGAACAGGTTTTACGTAATCATTTATATTTTTTCCTTGACCAAATTCAGGATCAAGTATATCACCTTGATGAACAAAAGGATAACCAAAATGTAATCCTTTTTGAGGAGCACAATTCAATTCATCGCTTGGTATATCGTCACCCATCAAATCTCTTCCATTATCTGTAAACCAAAGTTCATTTGTTCCTGGCTGCCAATCAAATCCTACTGTGTTTCTAATACCGCGAGCATATATTTCCAAATCACTTCCATCTGGATTCATACGCATAATCGATGCATATCGTGGATCGTCATCTCTATTACAAATGTTGCATGGCGCACCAACTGGAACATACAGTTTACCATCCGGCCCAAATGCAATAAACTTTGCTCCGTGATGCTGATCGCTGGGAAAACTGTCGTTAACAACAACTGGTGCGGGTACATGTTCAAGGTTAGCATCAATATTATCATAACGTGAAACTTTATTTATTTCAGCTACATATAGATTTCCATCTCGCAAAGCGACTCCATTCGGACTATTCAACCCGCTTGCAATTGTGATAACTTTATCGGCTTTGTAATCCTTGTTTGAGTCAATTACTGCATAGACTTTCCCAGTTCCTCTTGTGCCGACATAAAGTATATCATTGTCACTTAGAGCCATTTCCCTGGCATCTTTGACTTGATCGGTATAAATATCAATTTTAAATCCGGGTGGAAGGCTGATTCCGGAAACATCACTTTGGCTTGAAGGAACTCCGTTATTAGAGTTGCATGAAATAAAAATTGTTATAACAATCAGAGGGAGAAAAAATAAAAAAGCTTTTTTAAAATTATTGTAAATCATATTTCATCCTTTCTTAACAACGGAAAACTTTACAGCAAATAATTGAATGATAATTACAAACCGTTTGAATCTGCGGGAGGTATTATTGCCCATAAAATTATATAAACCAATATACCTGGAAATGCTGCGCTTAATACTGAAAGCAGAACATAACCAATTCTAACTAAGGTTGGATCCCAGTGAAGCCACTCAGCTATACCGCCGCAAACGCCGGCAATCATTTTATTGTTTGATTTTTTTAATGGCATGACGATTTCGATTTAATTGTATTGCTTAAAATAATTGTATTATTAAAAATACAAATAAAAAGAATTATATAAATTGAAGATCAGCTTTTGAAAGTTTAAATGTGATAATCATGAAGTAAAATCACATTTCTTTATTTATCCAATCGGATAAAAATTCTTGGTGTTTGACTGGATTGAACTCTATGAATTCGTAGTCTGCTAATTTATTTATCTGATAAGGATCTTTTTGAAATAGTAATTCTATTTCTTCTTTGGATTCAGCACGAGCAATTACAATTCCACCTGTCATCGGGTTGCGCGGACCGGAACATAAAATAAAGCCTATATCATATCCAATTTGTAAAAAGCTTCTGTGGCTTGGTCGGATTTCCTCTATTTTTTCTATTGGTGCAGTATAAGTAATGGAGATTACAAAATGTTTCATATTATTTATTATAAATTTTCTGAAATCGTTTGAATAATTTTATTGTGAAGTTCAGGTTCAAAATTAACAAAATCATTGCTATTCTTATTAGAATAAATGCTGTTTGTAAGAAGAATCACAAAAACATTTTTATCTTTGTCTGCCCAAATTGAACATCCCGTATTTCCTGTTTGTCCGAAAGAATTTTCAGAAAACATTTCACCGGCAGATGATTTTTTATTTAGATTTGTTTCCCATCCTAAACCATATGAATCAAGAATAGATTGTACGCCTGTCCACTTTGTTACTGTGGAAGATTTTACAAATTGTTGATCACCGTAAGCCCCATCTTGAATCAGCATCTGTATAAAAATTGCAAGGTCATGGGCGGTTGAAAAAAGCCCTGAGCTTCCGGAAATTCCATCAAGTAAAAAAGTATTGCCGTCGTAAGCTACGCCTTTGTTTCTTTTCTTTGAGACAAAGTTATCACTCGTTGGCGGGCAATAGTAATATAATTCTCTTGGAGGATTATACATTGTGCGGTACATTTTTAAGGGCTTAAAAATTTTCTCTTTTAACAATTCCTCAAGTTTTTCACCGGCAATTTTTTCAACCACTTGCTGCAGAACAATCATATTTACATCACTATAGACTATTTTTGATTCTGTGTCATAGGCAAGTTTTTCATTCATAATTGAATCAAGAAGTTCTTCCTTGCTTTTATGAAGTGCAAAATAATCTCTTTCGTCAATCAATCCTGAATTTTGCTGAATCAAATTTTTTACTTTGATTTTTTCTTTCCCATTGTTTCCAAATTCAGGTAAATAATCCGCTACATTTTTATTTAAATTAAGATCTCCCTTATCACTCAAAATCATTGCAGCAGTAGTTGTACTTACAGCGCTGGAAACAGAGCCAAGGTCAAATATTGCATTTGTTGACATTAAGGTTGATGATTTTTCAAAAGTAAAATTACCGAAAGCTTTCTCATAAATTACTTTTCCTTCTTTGCCGATTAATAAAACCCCACCGGGAAAAATTTTATTATCAATAGCCTGATTCACGGCAACTTCAACAGGTGCAAAATTATAATTTAAATCTTCTCCACCTGCAACATATTTTAAAGTTGAGCTTTCAACTTTTATCCCGTCACCAACTATATAATCAGTATTTGGAATTGAAATAGGGAGCCGTCCTTGAATTTTATTTTCACCAACAATTGCTTCAGCCATAGCTTCTTGGGAAACCGGAACATCGCCATAAGCGCATAAGTATGTAGATGCTTCAGGAAAAAGTGAAAGCAGATATGGGTTACCAAAACTAATTACAACAGAAGGTATTTTAAGTTTAAGAATTTTTTTAATGAATTCGGTATTTGTTTCAGACAAACTTACAGTCCCTTCATAAGCTTTTACTCTCACATAAGAAGGAATTAAAATCAAATTTGAATTTTTAGCAATATTGAATGCTCTGCGGTAATCTTTCTTTTTACTTCTTTTAGTTAAAAATATCCTTTGAAGATTAGTAAACTTGTTTTCAATTTCATTCTCAAAAATTTTCTCAGATTCATTATTATCACTTTCAGTGATTGAGATACAAGCAGTTCTATGAACCTGGGCAGGATCAACCGGAATTATTTTTTCTTCATTTTTTACAAGTGTTATAGATTTAGCCGCAATTTCTTTTGCCAGCTTTATATGCGACTCAATGCCTATAATTTTATTTAGGTTATCCAGATCAGAAAATTTATTCCTATCAATTTGAAGCCACTTTTTTGCGGTTAGAATTTTCTTTACACTTTCGTTTATTCTATCTATGCTAATTTGATTATTCTCTACTGCCTCGTATATAGAATTTATTGCAATCTCTTCATCAGGCGGCATTAAAATTAAATCATTCCCGGCTTTCACTGCTTTTACAGTTGCTTCGGCTACAGAATAATATTTTGTAATTGCATTCATATTCATTGCATCTGTAACAACTAAGCCTTTGAAACCCATTTCATCTTTTAAAAGATCTGTCACAATTCTTTTGGATAAAGTCGCCGGAACACCGCTGGGATCTAGTGCTGGAACATATAAGTGTCCAATCATTACGGATTTTACTCCAGCATTTATTGCAGCTGCAAAAGGTGCTAGTTCAATATTAGCAAGGTTATATTGGTCAACCGCTATTTTCGGCATATCGCTATGCGAATCAATTTCTGTATTTCCATGTCCCGGGAAATGTTTTGCAGTAGATAAAACTCTTTCTTCCGATTCACCTCTTACAAATGCTGAAGTAAAACTGGATACAACATCCTTGTCCTCTGAGTACGAACGTATGTTAATAATTGGATTTAAAGGATTATTATTTACATCGGCAACAGGGGCATAGTTTTGTTGAACTCCTAAAGCACGGCTTTCAATTGAAACAATTTTTCCCATTTCATAAGCAAGATGAGTATTGCCGGTTGCTGCCAATGCCATGTTGTAGGGGAAATCAAGTCCATCAGTTAAACGCATACCAAGGCCGCGTTCAAAATCAGAAGAGATTAATAAAGGAACATCAGCTAGTTTTTGCATCTTATTAATTAAAGATGCTTCATTAAGAATATTTCCTTTAAAGAAAATTAATCCGCCGACTTTCACATCTTCAACTAAATGTTTTATCCTTTTATACTCTTTTGAATCTTCGGCAAAATATTCTCCGGTAACCCAGGGCATAACCATTTGAGCACATTTTTCATAAGTACTCATTTGATCTAATTTTTCTTCTACCCAATTTTCTTCGGTACTAGTTAGTTGAAATAGTGGGTTTTCAGTACTCTTGGCATTTGAAAGATTTTTTTTCATAAAAATCCCAAAGTAATTTATTTTTGAAGATTTAAGCGATGTGGGAAAGGTCGTAAAAAAAACGAGTAATAGAACCCAAATTAATAAAGAGCTACGAAAGTGTTTTTTTGCCATAGAGTATTGGTATTATAACCATGTTAATCATCAATGAATTTAGTCAACTAATAAATTTTTATAATCAATTTATATTCGAACTAAAAATTTATTTTTCAAGGGCCTCTATTATGGCATTATGAACTTTGGGTCTTACTTGCCTAATTTTATTATTCTCTCTTGTCGGATAAACTCTGTTAGTTAATAAGATTACGAATAAATTTCGTGTCGGGTCAGTCCATACCGAAGTTCCTGTATAGCCTGTATGCCCGTAAGATAATTGGTTAAAGAATTTTCCTGCTGAAGAATAGCTATTAACCGATTTCGTATCCCATCCAAGTGCCCGCGAACTTAAGTCACTTTGTCTTTTTGTGAATAGTTCAACTGTTTCAGGTTTAATTATTTGTTTACCATTTAAAGAGCCCTTATTAAGAAGCATCTTCAAAAACTTAGCCAAATCATGCACGGTTGAAAATAATCCGGCATGACCAGCAACTCCACCCATTAAAAATGAGGTTTCGTCATGAACTTCACCTTGAAGCTGTCTATTTCTAAAATAATTGTCTGTCTCAGTTGGGGCGCAGCTATCCTTTAATGAGGCAGGAGGATTATACATGGTATGATTCATTCCCAATGGTTTGAAAATCTCTTCAGATGCAAATTTATCCAATGTCTTACCGGTAATTTTTTCTATAATTTTAGCCATCGTAATCATATTTAAGTCGGAGTAAACCATCTTTGTCCCAGTTTGGTAGATTAAAGTATCAGAATATATTTCATTTAATATATCTTGTTCTGGATTAGAAGAGTTTGCATAAGCTTTGTACGAAATAATATCTGGGCGTAAACCGCTATCATGTACAAGAAGATTTCTTATGGTAACCTTATCTTTTCCATTCTGGGCAAAAGCAGGAATATACTTAGAAACTTTATCATCAAGCTTGAATAATCCTTTATCATAGCAAATCATTGCACATGTAGTTGTTGATACAACTTTCGATACCGAAGCCATGTCAAATATGGTGCTGATCTTCATTGAAGGCGAGCTGTCATTATAAGTGTAATGCCCGTATGCTTTTTGGTAGATTGTATTCCCATCTTTAGAAATTAGAAGGACTGCGCCAGGAAAAGCGGAGTCTCTTATTGCAGCCTCAACAACTTGATCAACATTTTCAAAGTTAATTGTAGAACGGACGGATATGTCTTCGTTACTTTTTATTATAACAGAGTTTTGAATAAGAAGAAAAAGTAAGATTGAAATGAAAGATATTATAATTTTATTATGCTGAAACATTTTTTGGCTCCTCAGTTTTTTTCCCAAATTCAGGATCAAATGGTAACGCTCGTACAATAAAATAACCGGGTATCATGGTTATAAATATCCAAATGAAGAAAAGCTTATATCCTAAAAATTCTTGAATCATTCCGCTAAAAGCTCCCGGAATCATCATGCTCAATGCCATAATTCCTGTGCAAAGAGCAAAATGTGAAGTCTTAAATTCACCGTCAGAGATGTAAATCATGTAAAGCATGTATGCAGTAAATCCAAAACCATAACCAAATTGCTCTCCGGCAACGCACAATGAAATTAGATAAAAATTATCCGGCTGGACAAAAGCCAAATAAATATACAACACATGCGGTAAGTTAATAGCTGCGAACATCCACCAGATCCATTTTTTTAAACCATCTCTTGATACAATAACTCCACCTAAAATTCCACCTACTAATAAGGCAACAACTCCCATAGTACCATATGCTATACCAATTTGTTCAAGCGATAGTCCTAGTCCACCTGCATTCCTAGGATCCAGCAAAAATGGTTGAGCGAGCTTTACAAGTTGTGCCTCCCCGAAACGATATATTAGAAGAAAAGTTATTGCAATGCCAATATTTTTTTTCTTAAAAAATAATTTATAGATCTTTAGAAATTCAGAAACGAAACCTTTTTCGCTAACAGCAGGTTTATCCGTTTTTGGATAAGGCAGAATGAAATTATGGTAAATGAAAATCGAAAGGTATAAAACAGTTATTATAATGAAAGTATATTGCCAGGCAGTTGAAATATTTCCAGTTTTAACTTGAAAGTAGCCTGCAATAATAACCAGTAACCCCTGTCCGGTCCACATTGCTATTCTATAAAAAGTACTTCTAATACCCACATAAAAAGCCTGCTGTTTTTGATTCAATCCAATCATATAAAAGCCATCTGCTGCAATATCGTGAGTTGCGGAGCTAAGTGCTATTAAGCATAAAAACAACAGTGTGTATAAGAAAAAATTTGAGCTTGGGATGAAAATAGTTACACCCAATAAACCTAATCCCACAATTAATTGCATCGAAATTATCCAAAACCTTTTTGTCCGGAACATATCAAGTGAAGGACTCCAAAATGGTTTCAGTACCCATGGGAAATAAAGTAGGCTTGTAAATAAAGCAATATCGGTATTTGAAATATTTACGCTCTTATAAAATGCTACTGAAACAGACATAACTATAATATAAGGTACTCCTTCAGCGAAATATAAAGTTGGAACCCATGCCCAGGGATTTCTTTTTTCAGGTTTTGTTGTTGCCATTATTTTTTTCGTTTGTAAATGAAAAATTTAATTAAGCTGATTTACAAATTCTTTTGCCAGTAATACCGCACCTACTTCAGGCGGATTTTCAGGCATAGTTATATTCACATTAGGAAGTTTTGTTTTTATTTTTTTTAATAAAGTATTAGAATAAATATTATTGGTGCTGATGATTCCACCAATAAAAGACAGATTCAAAATCGATTCATTAATTTTTTTTGACATAGTTGAAATATGCAAAAGTAATTCTTCTGTTTCTTCATCAATAATTCTATTCGCAATATCATCGTGCATATCAGCTGCTTGCAAAACCAAAGGTGCTGCAGAAGCTATATCAAAATTATTCTTATATATTTCAATAATTAATTTTTCAGAAGTTTCAATTGTAAATTTTTCTTTTAAGAGATTTGTAATAATAGTTTTGTTGCCTCTTCCATCAAACTCTTTTGCAATTGCAATTAATGCTTTTCTGCCAATAGAATATCCGCTGCCTTCGTCGCCGATAAATCTACCAAATCCGCCCACCCGGTGAATATTTCCAACAGCATCTTTTCCAAACATGATTGATCCGGTTCCGGCAATTAAAATACTCCCAGGCTTTCCGGAAAAGGCTCCTTCAAGTGCAATGCGTGCGTCGCTTTCAACATGAAAGTTTTTAATCTCAATATTTTTTGATTTTATAAATTCATTAAAAGCTATTTCCAATCTTTCAGCATCACTTCGTCTGCCAGCACCGGTTGTACCTATTAAAGTGCAGAAAATATCTTCATAATTAATCTTTAAATTTGTTTTGCAATTGTCTATTAATTCAAAGATTGTTTGAGATACCTTTTCCACTCCTTGAATTAAAAAGTTTGAAGGAGAACCATAACATTGGTATAAGACCTTGCCTTCCAGATTGGTAATGATACAGTGTGTTTTAGTCCCTCCCCCGTCAATTCCAATAAGATATTTCATGTAAGAATTGTCTGCTAAATAGTTGGCGAATTAAAATTAAAAATAGAAAAAAATGGATGAAGTTAAAAATAGATTAACAAGCTAAATTGATTATTTACCCAAAAAAAGAAATCGAAATTAAAACATTAAAAATATAGCAGAAATAGTTCATCTATATAAATTATTTTACATAAAATTTAAACTAATGCTTTTGCCCGTTTAACTAATTGAAGCGGAACCCCAAATGGATCACGCATCATAATTAGGTGCGAACCATCATCAAGCTTAATTTCTTCTTCAACTTTAGCTCCTGCTTTAACCAATTTATCTTTGATTTCTATCGGATTACTTACTGTTAAAGCAAAATGAAATTCAAGTGGGTGTTGTTTATTGTATTCCGGGATTCTTTGAGAAGTATTTGAATAAATCTCAAGTACTACTTGGCCAGATTTATCGGCTAGAAATCGTGTATATGGATATTCCTCCATTGATTTAACTAATTTCATTTCGCAATTATCTATATACCATTGTCCCATTTCAACAGGTTTGGAAACATTTAATGCAAAGTGTTCAAATGTCATTTTATTTCCCTTTAAGTATTTAGTTTATTGTCAATTATAACTATTCCCAAAATAATCAATTAATTTTATAACATATTAATTATTTTTTTCATAAATTAAAACCAATTCAATTCTTGACTATTCCTGCGTAAAAATATTGAAAATAATTATTCTGTGATATTAGGGATTTGGTGATTAAAGACTTACGCTTTTGTTTAAAGATTTTTAGCCTATATTAAATTGTTTTGAAAATTATATAAAGAAATAAATTTTTTCTATTATCAATGAATTTTATTTGGAATTTCTAAAACACATTTTTTTAATACTGTGCAAGCTATAATTAACATAAAACTATCTTGTAATAATAATGCTTAATCGATCGTAATTTCAATCATTTGTAATGGAGATTAAAAATGTTTATGCGTTTTTTACAGCTTGAGATAAAACCTGAATATACAAATGAATTCAAAAAGTTTTACGAGTATATAGTATTTCCTAAACTTCAAAAAACTTCAGGCTGCCTTTTTGCCGGACTTATAAAAAGCGGGCCTAAAAATAATGAATTCGTTTCCATCACTTTTTGGGAAACTAAAATATATGCGGAGAATTATGAGAAGCAAGGAATCTTTCAAATTCTTTTAAAAGAATCTAAACCATATCTTACCGAATCAGCTGAATGGAAAATCCATCTTTTTGATAACACCGAATTGGAATATGCCCCTGTTTCAGAAGAACCGGTAATTAAAAAATATTCTGTCCATGCTAGAAAAAATGAAGAAGAAAAATTTACAATTTCAAATTCTAACATGTATGTAAGAATAGTTTCAACGAAAATTCAGGAAGGAATGACTGATGAATTTAAAAAACTATATTCCGAGATTCTTATACCTCAATTAAAGGCTGTGAAAGGATGCGAATACGTTTATTTAATAGAAAGTACTACTGAAGATGATGAATTTATTTCCTTAACTATTTGGGATAATAAAGAGAATGCCGATTTATACGAAGCCAGCGGCAAGTTTAATCAATTAGTAAAAAAAATCAGCCACACATTTTCGCATTTTTATTTGTGGAAAATGGCACTTGAAAAAGAATATAACTCTCAAAATCAACCATCCGAGAATATGAAAATTGAACACTATGCACTTGTAACCGGTAAAAGTTTTGTTTAAATCATCAGATTGAAATCTTATCTTATTCCCTGTTAATAAAAATTATTTTTCTTATCTTTGATTAAGAATTTATGCTTGAGGTTGGAATGCAAAATTTAGAAAAATATTTTGAAAAATATAGAAATAACATTATCGGGATTAATAAAACTTTTCATTCTCCTTACGGTGAACAAAAAATTATATATGCTGATTGGATTGCCTCAGGCAGACTTTATGAGCCTATCGAAAAAAAAATAATTGAAACATTTGGCCCTTTTGTGGGGAACACTCATTCCGAAGCGAGCGTAACCGGAACTACTATGACTCACGCCTACCACCATGCACAAAAGATAATTAAAAAGCATGTCAATGCAGGCCCGGATGATATTATAATAACATCCGGTTCAGGAATGACTGCAATGGTAAATAAATTTCAAAGGATACTCGGTCTAAAAATTTCTGAACAACTAAAAGATTATTTGAATCTTCCCAAGGAATTAAAACCTGTTGTCTTTGTAACTCACATGGAACATCATTCAAACCATACTTCCTGGCTTGAAACTATTGCCGATGTTGTTTGCATAGAACCGGACATTAATGGATTAGTCGATTTGGATAATCTAAAAAAGGAATTAGAAGTTTATAAGAATCGAAAATTGAAAATTGGTGCGTTTACAGCTTGCTCAAATGTTACAGGTATTGAAACCCCATATCATCAAATGGCTAAAATTATGCATGAAAACGGAGGATTTTGTTTTATTGAT
Source organism: uncultured Ignavibacteriales bacterium (assembly GCA_963746735.1). Classification (GTDB taxonomy): domain Bacteria; phylum Bacteroidota; class Ignavibacteria; order Ignavibacteriales; family Ignavibacteriaceae; genus CAVSWT01. The sequence continues at coordinate 111,214 of CAVVCO010000024.1, read as the reverse complement.
TTTGCTTGTTCAGCTCCTTATTCAAATATTAATATGCATCCGCAAGATCCGCTTGAAAAACTTGATGCAATTTCTTTTTCACCCCATAAATTTCTCGGCGGGCCCGGTACAATCGGAGTTTTAATTTTTGATTCTAAGTTATACAAAAATAGAGTGCCTGATAATCCTGGCGGTGGGACTGTTGATTGGACAAATCCCTGGGGACAATATAAATTTGTTTCGAATATTGAAGCACGCGAAGACGGGGGAACCCCGGCTTTTTTACAAACAATTAAAGCCGCACTTTGTGTTCAATTGAAAGAAGAAATGGGTGTTGAAAACATTCATAATCGAGAAGCAGAATTAATTGAAATTGTTTTTGAAGAACTAAGAAAAATTCCCGGCCTACATATATTAGCCGACAACATTGAGAAAAGGTTAGGGGCAATTTCATTTTATGTTAAGGATATTCATTACAACTTAATTGTAAGACTGCTGAATGATAGATATGGAGTTCAGGCCCGGGGCGGCTGTTCCTGTGCCGGGACTTATGGACATTATCTGCTTCATGTTACACCAGGGAAATCAAAACACATCACGGATAAAATCAATCTTGGTGATCTCTCAGAAAAACCGGGTTGGATTAGAATGTCAATTCATCCCACAATGACAAATGATGAAATCTATTTTATTACAAATGCCTTAAAGGAAATAGTGGAAAATATTTCTGAATGGCAGCAAGATTATAATTATTTACCTGCTAAAAATGAATATTTTCATAAGAATCTGTCATCAGAGGAAGAAGATATAAAAGATTTGTTTTTGCTAAATGAAAGTGAAACGGTGGGGCTAATTGAAATAGATAAGCAATTGAGTTAAGTAACAGCTTCTGATTTCATTTATTTGTCAACATAAATTTAATAATTCGAAAAACCTTCTTTTTTTTTAATAATTAAAACATTCTTTTAAGTGTTGTAAATCATTCTCATCAATGAAAAGATGATTTTATTATAATTCTTTGATGTGGGAAATAATTCAACACCCCCCTTAAATTCATAAAATATTACCAAATTAATTACGGCATATTCTTTGAAAATCCTAAGCATACCAATCAGCCAACGCTGAATTTAATAATGCAAGTTTGAAATTTAATTTGGAAGGTAATGACATGAAGGGTCTAATAATTTATTTTTTCGTCGTTGTTATGATAGTTGCATTATACGGTTTTGCTTATTCCTCAGATTTCAGTCATACTAAAGATTCAGCAAAAAAGAGTAACAATATTACCAAAGTTACAAACTGAATGCTTAATCATCAGTTAAAATAGATAGATATTAAAAAAAATGATAATAATTAAAAAATTAACCGTTCTTACAATTATTGAAAAGTTTTGATCATCATGCACATCGGACAGTCTGGACCATCGCACAAAATGAAAGTGGAAACTAATCTACTGCAAAAGTTAGTGTACTTTATAGTTAGTCTTATAATCTGCCTGATTACCAGCTCTCAAAATATCTACCCTCAAACAAATGACGACTGCCTGATGTGTCATGAGGATCAAACATTAACCACCGAAAGAAACGGAAAAGAAGTTTCATTATTTGTAGACGCAAAAGTACTTGCTCACTCGCCACATGCAAAATTAAAATGTATTTCTTGCCACGTTGGATTTAATCCCGAAGAAATTCCGCATAAAGAAAATATACAACCAATAAATTGTCTTAATTGTCATAAAGATGCCCCAATCAAGCATAGTTTTCATCCACAGCTGATGAAAGCAAATGGTATTGATGGAGGCCCTGGTATGTCATGTAAGAATTGCCATGGAACCCACGATATTGTATCTCCAAAAAACCCTGATTCAAAATGGAGTAAAAATAATTTAATAAATTCGTGTGGACAATGTCATAGTGAAGAAGTAAAACAATATACGCAATCTCTTCATTATGAAGGATTTAAAGAGAAAATAGCTGGCGCCCCTTATTGTTTAACGTGTCATAAAAATGCAATTGCAGATGTTACTGGAAAAATTGACAAAACCAAGTTAAAACAAACGCAAGAAAAATTATGCCTTTCTTGTCATCTTAATGATGCTAATGTTAGAGAAAGGACAGCGCCGTCAGCTGGATTTATTTCAGCTTATGAACATAGCGTGCATGGATCGGCACTTCAAAAGGGAAACGGTAAAGCAGCAACATGTATCAATTGTCATAGTGCACACGAAATATTACCAGGCTCAAACCCTAAATCAACTGTTTATAAAACTAATGTACCAAATACATGCGGGCAATGTCATACTGATATAAAAAATATTTATGAAGGAAGTATACACGGACAGGAAGTTGCGAGAGGAAACATGGATGCCCCCGTATGCACTGATTGCCATGGCGAACATAATATTTTAAAACCATCAAATCCGAATTCTCCAGTTGCATTTCAAAATGTGTCTACACAAGTTTGTTCTCCTTGTCATAATTCGGTTAAGTTAACAAAAAAATATGGACTTTCTCCCGATCGATTTAAAACTTATATGACCAGCTATCATGGACTTGCTTTGGAAGGCGGTTCAACTATAGTTGCAAATTGTGCAAGCTGCCATGGTGTTCATAATATATTGCCTGCTAGTGATCCGAATTCAACTATTAATAAAAAGAATCTTGCTAAAACTTGTGGTAAATGTCATCCCGGAGCAAATCAAAACTTTGCGGTTGGAAAAATTCATGTTAGTGTAGAAGAAAAATCTGAACCGATACTTTATTGGATTTCTTCTGCATATATCTTTTTAATCATCCTGGTTATAGGAATAATGTTTTTGCATAATATTTTTGATTTTATTAGAAAAGCAAAGATCAAAAAATTGAAACAAAGTGGAATGTTGAGAACTGAAGAGCATGGGCATGGTTTATATTTAAGGATGACACTTAATGAAAGAATACAACATATTTCTCTTGCAGCTAGTTTTATCATTCTGGTTATTACTGGATTTATGCTGCGATTCCCGAATACCTGGTGGGTGGGACATATTAGGGATTTGAGTGAATATACTTTTGAGATAAGAAGTATTCTTCATAGGATAGCAGCTGTAGTTATGATTTCTGTTAGTGTATATCACATCGGTTATTTGATATTCACTAAAAGAGGAAAACAATTATTCAAGGACTTATTACCGAGGTATAAAGACATCACAGATGCAATGGGCGTTGCGTCCTTTAATCTGGGGCTATCAAAACAAAAACCTAAACTTGACAGATTTAGTTATGTAGAAAAATCAGAATACTGGGCTTTAGTTTGGGGAACTATTATAATGTCTGCAACTGGAATTATAATGTGGTTTGATAATACATTTATAGGTCTATTTACAAAACTTGGTTGGGATATAGCTAACACAATCCATTTTTATGAAGCCTGGTTAGCGTTCTTAGCAATTTTAGTATGGCATTTTTACTTCGTAATTTTTAACCCGGATGTTTATCCGATGAATACAGCCTGGTTTAACGGGAAATTATCTGAAGAAGAAATGGCGGATGAACACCCGCTGGAACTTAAAAAAATTAAAGAAGAAAAAATCGAAACCTTAGATGAAGATAGTGAGGATAAGTAATTTTGTTTAACCATAAAAAGCTTATTAAAAATATTGAGAACAAGTTTATACAATAACCATTTCATTAAGCAATTATATCAAGGCGATGAACTCATCAACTCCCTTAATAAATTTTCTAAGTCAATCTTAATTGTCCTTTCAATTTTATTCCTATTTTCTTTTACTTCTCTAGCTCAAGAAAATAGTGATTGCTTAATGTGCCATGAAGATAAAACCTTATCAGGCACAATAAACGGAAGAACCTTTTCAGTTTTTGTAGACGCAAATAAATTAGCCTCGTCTATGCATGCCGATGTTGCGTGTGTAGATTGCCATGTTGATTTAGCGGGCACCGAATTTCCGCATAAAGAGAATGTAGATAAAGCACAGTGCGAAACATGTCATGATGATGCTGCAAAGATGTATAATGAAGGTTTACATGGCAAAGCAAGTGCTAAGGGAGATCCATTAGCCCCACGCTGCCAAAGTTGTCATGGTTCCCATGATATACTTGCTGTTAAAGATAGAAATTCTGCGGTCGCCCCGATGAAAATTCCTTTTCTATGCGGGAAATGTCACAAAGAGGGTTCCCCGGTACAGCGTCAGCGAAACATTCCTGAATCGCATATTTTAGAGAATTATTCCGAAAGTATGCATGGTGAGGGGCTGCTCAAAAAAGGGTTAATAGTTGCAGCAACCTGTGTATCTTGTCATACGCCTCACAGAATTTTGCCACATACAGATCCAAAATCATCGATTGCTCGAAGGAATATTGTAAAGACTTGTACTCAATGCCATGCAGAAATTGAATCTGTACATAGAAAAATAATTAAGGGCGAACTTTGGGAAAAAGAAGTTAATGTTCTTCCAGCTTGTGTTGATTGTCATCAACCCCATAAAATAAGGCAAGTATTTTATGATCAGGGAATGGCGGATAAAGATTGTTTAGGATGCCATGCTAAGAAAGATATTAAATCCTCCAAAACTGGAAAATCATTATTTATAGATGCCGCTGAACTAAGTAATTCAATTCATCTAAAAATTGCATGCAGCCAATGTCATTCGGAAGTTAAGCCATCTCATGTTAGGCCTTGTGACAGCATAACTAAAAAAGTTGATTGTTCATCATGCCATGTTGAGATTGGTGATGAATATAAATCAAGTATTCACGGGCAGCTTTTTAGTAAAAATGATCCCAATGCCCCCACATGCACAGTGTGCCATGGGCAGCATGGAATACTTGGAAAAACTAATAAGCTATCACCTATTTTCCCTACTAATATTCCTAATCTGTGCGCAAAATGTCATAGAGAGGGTGAGAAGGCTGCAGTTAAGTATAAAGGTACAGAAAGAAATATTGTAAACAGCTATACTGAAAGTATTCATGGAAAAGGCTTATTAAAAAGTGGACTAACTGTAACAGCTACCTGCACTGACTGCCATACTGCACATCATGAATTGCCGCATTCAGATCCTGAATCAAGCATTAATCCTAAAAATGTTAGCCAAACCTGCGGCCACTGTCATTATGGTATTGAAGAACAATTTAATAAAAGTGTTCATTCGAGTCTTGTTACAAAAACTGATAAGCCATTACCTGTTTGCAATACATGCCATACTGCTCATACTATTGAAAGAACTGACTTAGCAGGATTTAGAATGCAAATTATGAAGACTTGCGGGAAATGTCATGAAAAAATTGCAAAAACTTATTTTGATACGTATCATGGAAAGGTATCTCAATTAGGATATTCCAAAACTGCAAAATGCTATGATTGCCATGGTGCCCATGACATTTTAAAAGTTACCGATCCTGCATCTCATTTAAGTCATCAAAATATTGTTCAGACTTGTCAAAAATGTCATGAAGGTGCTAACAGGCAGTTTGCAGGATATTTTACGCATGCTACTCACCACGACCCGGATAAATATCCATGGTTGTTTTGGACTTTTTGGGGAATGACAGGATTATTGATTGGAACCTTCATTATTGCAGGTTTGCATACATTACTATGGATTCCGAGATCAATACAATGGCGTCGAAAACTGAAGAATAAACATGATCTAACTAAAAAAGAAAATTCAAATGAGCCAGGTGAAAATAATGGATAACCCTATTCCAAAGACTGAATATCTTAAAAGAACTCAATTGCAATTTCAAAGATTCACAAGATTAAATCGTGTTCTGCATATTTTAATGATTGTCAGTTTTATGACATTAGCTCTATCCGGGATGACTTTGAAATTTTCTTACACAGGCTGGGCTGTCATTCTTTCTCATTTATTGGGTGGGTTTGAATCTGCTGGATATATCCACAGGTTTGCGGCTGTTATTATGATTAGTGTTTTTATTATTCATGTTGTCAATCTCTTGAAGACTAAGAAAAAAGAAAATTTAACATGGAAAGGTTTTATTTTCAATAAAGACTCGATGCTGTTTAATAAGAAGGATTGGATTGATTTTAGAGATTCAATGAAATGGTTCATTGGCAAAGGGGAGAGACCTCAATATGGCCGTTGGACTTATTGGGAAAAGTTTGATTACTTTGCTGTTTTTTGGGGAATATTTGTCATTGGTTCCACAGGGATGACGCTTTGGTTCCCTGAGCTATTAACTATTTTTTTACCGGGCTGGGTAATAAATGTTGCTACTATTATTCATAGTGATGAAGCATTACTAGCCACAGGCTTTATTTTTACAATCCATTTTTTTAACACACATCTTCGGCCTGAAAAATTTCCTATGGACATCGTGATATTTTCTGGCAGAGTTTCAGTGGAAGAATTTAAAGAAGACAGGCCGGCTGAATATAATGAGCTTGTTGAAAAAGGAGAGCTAGAGAAGTACTTAGTGGAACCTTATCCTCCAATTGTAATAAGAACAATTAGATTTTTTGGCTGGACTGCCCTGAGTATTGGATTTAGTATTATAATTTGGATAATTTACGCAATGATTTTTGCTTATAGATAAGTTATTCTTTTCTTTATCATCTAAGAAAGTTTTGCTATGAAAAGAAAATTTCCTGAATCTGTTTACAACCCCATAACTTTTGCCGGAGTTGCAGTAGCACTGATCAGTTTCGGCTTAATCCTTTTCTTAATCCTTCTTGAAGCTGTAAGTACCCAGCAAAAACCATACATGGGAATTATAGCATTTGTAATACTTCCTGGATTTTTAATATTTGGGCTTATACTAGTCGCATTTGGGATTATCAGACATAGGAGGAGGTTAAGATCTGGAAAAGACGTTGAATTTAAATTCCCTGTATTTAATTTCAATGATCCAAAGCAGCGTACTGCTTTTACAGTGTTTTTTGTTGGTACAATATTATTACTGCTATTTAGTGCTTTCGGCAGTTATAAGGCATATGAATATACAGACTCTGATCAATTTTGCGGAACCCTTTGTCATAAGGTAATGACTCCCGAGTATACTGCTTATCAGGTTTCTCCACATGCACGCGTTGGATGTGTACAATGTCATATTGGCTCTGGTGCTGGGTGGTATGTACGTTCAAAGTTATCTGGTGCATATCAAGTTTATTCAGTACTATTTAATAAATATTCTAAACCCATTCCAACCCCGATAGAAAATTTAAGACCCGCTAGGGAAACATGTGAACAGTGCCATTGGCCTGAGTTTTTCTATTCACAAAAAGAAATTAAAAACTCTTATTTTCTGTCTGATAAACAAAATTCAAAGTCAACAAATGTAATGCTATTAAAAATTGGTGGGGGCAATGAAGAAACAGGAATTACTTCAGGCATTCATTGGCATATGAATATAGCAAATAAAATTACTTATATTGCATCGGATTCATCTCGACAAACTATTCCCTGGGTAAAATCCGAGTCAAGAGATGGAAAAGTTACTGTTTATAAAAGTACAGATTTCCCATTTAAAAATGATACTGTCGCAAATGGTTCTGTTAGAGTTATGGATTGTATAGATTGCCATAACCGCCCAACACATATATACCATCCGCCTTACAGTTCGGTAGATCATATGATGGCATCCGGTCTTATTGATACTTCATTACCATATATTAAGAGCATTGCTGTTGATGCTCTTGAAAAAAGTTACAGTTCTAAAGACATTGCATTTGACAGCATTAAAATTTCAATGGAAGAATTTTACAATACAAGATATCCTAAGATTGCTTCAACTGATTCAAAGTCAATTGAAAAAAGTATTAACTCAGTTAAAGAAATTTACAGAAGAAATTATTTCCCTGAAATGGGAGTTAGTTGGAAGAAATTTCCGAATAATATTGGACATATGTATTATCCAGGGTGCTTTAGATGCCATGATGGTAAACATGTGAGTGCCAGCGGGAAAGTATTAACAAGAGATTGTAATTCATGTCATGTAATAGCATCTCAAGAGTCTGAAAATTATAAAGCTGAAGTCTCTTTAAAAGGATTGGAATTCGAACATCCCGTTGATATAGGAGATAGCTGGAAAACTACATTATGTACAGATTGCCATGGCGCAGAATAAATAGAAGATGTAATATTAAATTCTTTGACAAATTATTTTTTAATTTTAAATGAAATGTCTTTGAGATAATTGGAATTGGGGATCAACAATCTCTATGCAATGAGATTATTGCGTATAGTAAAAAAAATTACATTGAACAATTCTATTATAATAATTACCATGTTATAGTATAAAATATTTTATCAACAATTTATTGAATACAAAATAAAAATTAAAAAATTTTATAGAAATTTATCATAGGCCTCCTCTTATGATAGACCTGGCGGAAAACAATTTTAATTTATGACCTACTGTAAATTAAAATATTCCTCTGCCAGGTTTTTATTTTTTAAAATTAAACTCTTCTACAATTTTCTTAATATCTTTTTCAGTTATTCCAGAGCCATAAATTTTTTCTTCTGAAGATGTCTTAGGTTTTGAGGATTCTTCTGGTTTGTTTTTTTTGAAAGAATCTTTTAAAGGAAGATTACCAGCACGGGCACGCAATCGTTCTTCTATTTCTTTCATAAAATTTGATGTTTTTGTGCTTGATAAAGATGACGGCACTTTAAATGAAGTTACAGTTTCACCTTTATTTACCGGGTTAGTTTCAAATGCCAGACTTTTTATATTCATCAAATGCCTGGCAGTTACATTTTCGGAAATAATAGAACCGCCCCATGTTCCAGGCCCTAAAGTCATTGAGGGTTCTAAAGCAGTGGTATAACCAACGGCACCAATTGAAGCAACTGTATTAACTAAAATTCTAAATGCAGGCTTTTCAAGTGCAAATTTCATAATGATAGGTTGGTCATTGGAATGAATTGCCATTGTATGTCCAATACCCCCAAACTCTAAAAGCTCAATGCTTTTATGACAGCCTTCCAGCCATCCGTCTACAATATAAAAGGCCAAGATAGGTGAAAGTTTTTCCATTGAAAGAGGTTCTTTCTTTCCAACTTCTGTGCATTCAGCCATCAATACTTTTGTGCCTGGTGGTACTTGAAAACCAGCGTACTTTGCAATAAATTCTGCAGACTGCCCAACAATTTCAGGATTAATTCTAAAATCTTTTTGAATAGCTTTTGCTAATTTTTCTTTTTCGCTTGAAGTTAAAAAATAGCAGCCATTATTTTTTGCTTCTGCTATAACTTTGTCTTTTAAAGGCAGATCAACAATCATTGCTTGTTCCGAAGAGCATAAAGTTCCGTTGTCGAATGTGGTTCCATAAACAATATCGGCAACAGCTTTTTTGTAATTAGCTGTTCGTTCAATAAATGCCGGGACATTTCCTGAGCCAACACCGTAAGCCGGCTTGCCAGCACTATACGCAGATTTAACCATAGGAGTGCTGCCTGTTGCTAAAATTACAGCAATGTTTTTATCGTGCATTAATTCCTGTGTGCCTTCTAAAGTTGGATTACTCATACATTGGATTAATCCTTTTGGAGCTCCTTCACTTTCCGCAGCATCAGATAATATTTTCAATGATTCAACCGTCGACTTAGCTGTTCGGGGATGAGGGCTGGCAACAATTCCATTTCTGCATTTCAAGGAAATTAATGCTTTAAACATTGCTGTAGAAGTTGGATTAGTTGAAGGAACAAGCGCACAGACAACTCCCATTGGAACAGCAATCTTTAAAACTTTTCCATTTGCTTCACTCGCAATTATACCAACAGTTTTTAAATCCTTAATTGATTCATAAACATTCTTTGTTGCAAACTGATTTTTAATAACTTTATCCTGCCATTTACCAAATCCGCTTTCTTCAGCAGCCATTTTTGCAAGCCGTTCCGAGTTTTCATAACCAGCTTCTGCCATTGCTTTTACAATTTTGTTGACCTGTTCTTGTGAGAAATGCTTAAACTCGAGTTGTGCTTCTTTTGCAAGTTTTGCTAAAGTGCGGGCTTCCTGAATTGATTGAAGATCTTTGTCGAAAGTCATTTAATCCTCTAGTAGATTTGAACAAATATATCTATCAAAAAAAAGAGTTTCAATTTTTATTTAATTACACCTTTTAATTTTGTTAACCCGGTTTTGCTGACAGGAAGCGGGTTATTATTTTTTAGTATAATCCTATAAGTATCTTTTTCATTAAGCTCAAGATGATTTATAAAATCAATATTTACAATATAGGAACGGTGAATCCTTACAAAATATTTTGGGTCAAGATGATTTTCAAAATATTTCATTGTCTTTTGCTTTAACAGTTTGCCGTCATCCGAATGCACCATGACATAATCATCTTGCGCCTCAAGCCATCTTATTTTATCAATCGGAACAATATTAATTTTAGTCCCGTCTTTAATTACCAATCGGTCTAAAAATCTTTTTGTCTCGTCGTTATGTTTTATTAGATTCTGAATAGAATTTTGTTTTAACTTATCACGCAGATAAACAAATGCTTTTTGAAGAGCCTCATCAAATCTTTCTTTAGAAAAAGGTTTTAAAAGATAGTCTACTGCGTTTACTTCAAAGGCCTTTAATGCATAATTGTCATAGGCGGTAGTAAAAATTATTACAGGCGGATTATCAATTAAATCAAGCATTTCAAAACCGGTTAGTTTCGGCATTTGGATATCTAAAAAGATTAAATCAGGTTTCTGCTCATTAATTATTTTAATCGCATCAAAACCGTTTGAAGCTTCACCGATGATTTCAATTTCACGTTTATCGGATAAATAACTTTTTGTTATTTCCCTGGCGAGTTTTTCGTCATCTATAATTAATATTTTTATAGAATTGTTCATATTTCTAAAAAAACGTTATTGCTTAAAATAAAAAAAATAGCCGGCATAAACACCGGCTAAATAAAATTAAATTGTGCCTTGAAATATTATTTCAATAAAACCATTTTCTTAGTTTTCGAATTGTTGTCTGTATACAAAGTATAATAATAAACACCGGCAGAATAATTGTCAGCATTAAAATTAATTTGATGTTCTCCGGCAGCTAATTCTTTATCAATTAGAGTTTCAACAATTCTACCAAGCACATCTGAAACCACAACCTTAGCTCTTCCGGACTTTTCCAACTTAAAATTAATATTTGTACTTGGATTAAATGGGTTTGGATAGTTTTGTGATAAAATAAAATTCGAAGGAATTGAAGATGGTCCGTTAACAGATGTTACTTGATCATTTTCAATTATCCATATATAAGCATCATCAGCCCAATTAGAAAAACTAGTTCGGTAGTTAACGAACACATATTCGTTTTTACCGTCTTTGTCCATGTCCTTAGCAGGGGAACCGTAAAACATTCTTGGATCGATTGAAGCTGAGTCAAAAGGAGCGAAACCACTGTATTGGAACATATCAAATGCAACCGTCAAATCCCAATTTGCAGAATCTGCAGGATCACCTGACCCTTTATATTCAAGGTCGAATATCTGACCATTTTGTTCGCCGGCAATCATTAAATCCAGGTTACCGTCGCCATCAGGATCAGCAATCTGCATTGAACGCAATTTGCCGAGGTACTTAACCGGGATGTGATATAATTCTTTAACATCTGCAGCAGTTATTTTACTTACATCAGAAATATTTGTTATTTCAAATATAGTATTCTCAGCTTCAGTGCCCGCAATGTACATTTCATTTATTCCATCTTTATTAACATCGGCAACTCTAACAGCATCCAAAGCACCATAATCAATATTCTTATCTGCATAGATAGTCACTAAAGAATCAACAACTTGATATTGTCTATCTCCGGTACACTCAATTATATAAAGAGTAAATTTATTCCATACAAAAGCATAAATTTCCTGGTTACCATCTCCATCCAAATCACCGGTTGTAACATTATAAGTTGAACCTCCGGTTAATCCTTGCAAATTATATTCAATATCCCAGGCTCCAAATCCGCCTAAATCACCATTAAAATATGCTACCATAACTTCGCCGCCTCTGTCTCCAGTTCTTGCGCCAGCAACAAGTTCATTCTTACCATCATGGTCGATATCTTCTATTGTTAAACTATAAGGCCTGAAATCAAGGCCGGCAGGAATGTTAAAGTCCCATGCGTTATTTGGTTCAGCTTCACCCGAAGTATAATCTCCATATTTATTTTCTCCTTGTACTCCATTCCATTGGAAAACCCATAAACGCGGCGGACTAGGATCTGCCGCAATTGTAGGCATCGTTGTTACAATATCAACGACACCATTATTGTCAATATCACCAACAGCAATACCGGCAAATGAATTTGCATCGACAGGATATTTCCAGGACCAAACCAAATCATAAGAATTATCTGCATTTGCTTCATACATTAAAATATAATTTTCAGCCATATCCGTATAAGCACACAGAAATTCACCCCAGCCATCCTGATCAGTATCAAATCCAGCTTTTACTATTGCCATTTCAGATGATACTTGCGGGTTTTGGTTGGGCAGCTGATCCAATTTCCAAGCAAAATTCCAATTGTTTTGCGAATACAAATTGGATATTAATAATAAACTAAAAATTAGGTAGAACATTTTTTTCATGCTTTCTCCTTTTTTGATTTGTGGTGTTTTAAATTACAGAAATTATAGAGATAAACAAATTATAGAAACTTATTTTTGATTTTCAATAGGAATGTATAATTCAACTTTAAAGAAATTGTTTTCTTTAGTTATTTTTAGAAGATTTGGCTGGTTGTAAATTAATTCAAGTCTACTTTGAATGTTCTTTAATCCAATACCAGCTCCCTTTTTATTATTGGATTCTTCTTCATAATTATTTTCCACACTAAGACGTAAAAAATTTTCATCTTTTTTGCAAACCAGCTTTAATGTAACTTTATCTAAAGTTTCATAAACTGCATGCTTAATTGCATTTTCAAAAATCGGCTGCAGAATCATATTTGGAACTGTTATATCAGCACAGTCAGCTTGAACTTCTTCAATATATTCAAACTTATCTTCAAACCTGATTTTTTCAATATCTAAATATCTTTTAATGTTTTTTAATTCATCAATCAATTTATTTTCTTGTTTTTCATTATTTGCTAAAGTATATCGCAAAAAGTCTGCTAACTTTAAAATCATTTCCCTGGCTTTATCTGGATCGATTGTAGTTAAAGCGCTCATTGAATTTAAGCTGTTAAAAATAAAGTGAGGATTGATTTGAAATTTTAATGATTTTAGTTCTGCCTCTGTTACTAAATTTCTTAATGCCGATTCCTGGACAATTCTTTCATTAAATCTTGAATAGTAAATAATGACGTAATAAAATGTTGTAATCAAATAATAAAAAAGAAACCCGATTAAAAAACGCCAGGGTATACTTTCGTTAAAGAAAAAAATATAATCATTTGGCGCATTTAATCCTTTAACCATAATATTATAAACTACAAACAGCCATAATGTTGATGATAGAATTCCACCTACAACATATGTAACAAGAATTTTAGAAATGTTTGTCTTCTCAAAAGGAATGAAACTGGCTGGATACCAATAGCTTAATCCCAAAGCAGCTAAAAGAAAATTTGAAACAATACTGTCAACCAATGCAATTCCGTAACTAATATTTAATCCGATAGATATCAGCAAAAAATATATTGCAGAATTTACCAGCCAAAAGACAATGTAAAATAAAAAGTATTTTAACTTTTGAAATATTGGATTTGAAACCATTTCAGTTTGTTTTTATGGGATTCAAAATCTTGATTTAATTTCTCCGCCGCCAAACATAGTGAGTCCCTTTATAATTAACGTTTTTGAATGATCAACCGGAATATTGGGATCTCTTCTTATTTTATTTGAGAAGCCCCCGAAAATTGGTGTAACACTTAAAATTATATTCCAATTATTTGGAACCCTCAATTCAGTTCCGCCGAACATTATCAAAACATCGATTACGTTATTGCCCTCTGCTAGTTTACAGTTTGTTAAATCAATTTCTGAACCCCCGAAAATAGCAGTAATATTTCCGCCTCTAAAATTATCGGAGTTAATAATTTTTGTCCCGCCTCCAAATATTGCAATATCATCAATCACATCTCTTTTAAAAATGCACCATGTGAATCATCTTTAAATTCAGATGTTTTTCGTTGTTTAAAAATTATACTAATACCAAGAGCTATAATTCCGAATGCAACAATTGCTTCAAAATCTAAATCATACCAATCAAAGGCTCTTCTAAGCAGGAAAAAACCACCAATAATTGTTAGGACAATCCCAAGAGTTTTTTTCTGCGAATTAACTAAAATTAATATGCCGGCGGCAAACATGAAGAAATACCATGAGAAAATTGAAAATGGAAGATAGACTCCAAATGATTTTAATAAGTATAAACCGCCAACTAAAATTAATATCGCTCCCAGTCCAAATCTTGTACTTGTTGAGTTATTATTTTCGTCCATTTTTGTCTCCGTAAGAAGATTATATTCTTTAATGGTAAAAACATAAACATTACCAAACAATATAGGAAGCAAAAATCGGTGAACAACCGAATTTCATCGGTAAGCGGTATAATTTTAATGTCAAAGAACTATAAAATATGATAGTCCTTAAAATCTTTCTCAAGAATATCCTCGGCTTTTTTATATCCAAGCTCATTAGCTTTTAAAAAATCATGGTATGCTTCTAATTTATTAACAAGGATTAAATTTGACAGCCCCCTATAATAATATGCTTCTGCATCATCATCATAAAGCTTTAAGTATCTTGAAAAATCAACAACGCTGCTGTCATAATTTTCTAGTTTATACCATGTCATTCCTCTCCAAAAGAAAAGTTCTAAATCGAGCGGATCATTTTGAATTGCAGCATTCAAATCAATTATGGCATCAAAGTAATATTCATCATAATAATCTTGTATAGCTTGTTCTTTAAGGGTAAGGCTTTTTACAGATAATGGTAAATCTTCCGGAATGTCTATTGGATCAACTATTGGATTATCGACAATTATTTCCAGTCCCGGGCAATAAATGGTTGGAAAGTCTGGAATATAAATCGGTACAGTATAACAAACCTCAATTTGATCATCATAGTATGAGGGATTGTGATGTATTTTTGGTGGCCTTGGATTTCTCTCTGCTCTAATCGGCGGCTTTAATACCGGTCTTCTTAAAGTTGGTTCGTCTATCTTTCGTTCCCTTTGTACAATTGGAGGATCTATGTTAGTTTTAGTTGGCCTTTCAATATTTTGAGGTTCATAAATTCTTTGAGGAGGTTCATCAATAACTTGAGTTCTTTGTTCATATTGAGGAGCCGGGTTATTTACAACTTGCCTTTGCACTTGCGGAGATTCAACAATCTTCCGCGGCTGTGGTGGGGGTTCATTAATTATTTGTTTTTGTTGTTCGACTCTCGGGGCAGGATTATTTACAACCGGCCTTTGAACTTTTGGCGGTTCCAGTGCTCTTTGCGGTGGTGTAGACGGTTGATTACTAACCGGCCTTTCTTGTTTAATTGCTGGAGTAGAATTATTTGCTGCTGGCTGTCTGCTTTCATTTTTTACTTCTGTTTTTCCTTGCCTTTGCTGGGGGAATATTGAAAAGTTTACTATAAAAAATAAAATTGAAAAGATGCTGAAAAATAACTTTGTATTTAGATTTGGTTTCATAACTGCCTCCACTTTATAATATTGCTATCCCAAAATGGAAGCCAGAAATAGAATTTGAATTTTTTATTTATTCTTATATGTTTTTAACATTACGACTTATATTATGAACAAATGTGTCTATTTTATTGACCGGCTTATTGATTTCTACTTCAAAGCAAATTTTCTGTATATTTGAAACTAAAATTAAACTTATCTGGATTTTAAATTGAGTAAAGAAAAAATATTAGTTACATCCGCCTTGCCATACGCAAACGGCCCGATTCATCTTGGACATTTAAGCGGCGCATATCTTCCGGCGGATATTTATGTTCGTTATAATCGTTTGAAAGGAAATGATATAATATTTGTTTGCGGTTCGGATGAACATGGTGTTCCAATCACAATTAGTGCTGATAAAGAGAAAGTAAACCCAAAAGTAATTATTGACCGCTATCATAATATCAATAAAGATGCTTTTGAGAAATTCGGGATGAGCTTTGATATTTATTCAAGAACCAGCTTACCTGTACATCACGAAACAGCAAAAGAATTTTTTCTCGAATTTTATAATCGTGGAATTCTAAATGAAAAGAAATCTCTTCAGTTTTATGATGAAAAAGCAAAAATGTTTTTGCCTGACCGATACGTTGAGGGAACTTGCCCGGTTTGCGGATATGTAGAAGCAAGAAGTGATGAATGTGAGAATTGCGGCTCATTGTATGATCCAAAAGAATTAAAAAATCCCAAAAGTAAAATTTCGGGAGAGACTCCTGTTCTTAAAGAAACTTCTCATTGGTTTTTTCCTCTTGGCAAATATCAAAAAGGACTTGAAGAATATGTCGATAACATGAATAAAACTTACGGCTGGAAAGATAATGTTCTTCATTATTGTGAAGGATGGTTTAAAAGCGGATTACAGGATAGAGCAATTACAAGAGATCTGGATTGGGGGATTTCTGTTCCCATCGATTCTGCAAAAGGAAAAGTTATTTATGTTTGGTTTGAAGCTGTGTTGGGTTACATTTCCGCTACAAAAGAATTATCCAAACAAAAGGGAAATGAAAATCTTTGGAAAGAATATTGGCAAGGGGATAATACAAAATATGTCGCTTTTATCGGCAAGGATAATATTGTATTTCATTGTATAATTTTCCCGGCAATTTTGATGGGCTGGAATGACGGCGAAAAAGAAAAATATATTCTTCCGCAGAATGTTCCGGCTAACGAGTTCTTGAATTTTGAAGGCAAGAAATTTTCCAAAAGCAGAAACTGGGGAATAGATGTAATTGACTTTCTAAAAATCTTTCAAGCTGATTCTTTAAGATACATGCTTGCTGCAAATTTGCCCGAGCTTCGAGATACGGATTTTACCTGGAAAGAATTTCAATCAAGGAATAACAGTGAACTAGCAGATATTTTTGGAAATTTTATTAATAGAACTTTTACTTTTGTTCATAAAAACTTTGAAGGGAAAGTTCCTAAAAGAGGTTCAATAGATAAGATTGATGCTGACATGCTTAATCTTATTTCAGAATATCCGCAAAAAATATCAAAACTTTTTGAAGGATATAAAATTAAAGAAGGTGTGCTTGAAATTATGAATCTCGCACGCGCTGGAAATAAATACTTTAATGATTCAGAACCGTGGAAAACAATTAAATCTGATAAAGAAAGAAGCGCGACTACTTTAAATATTTGTCTGCAGACAATTAATACTTTAGCTGAATTATTTTACCCTGTTATTCCTTTTTCTTCTGAGAAATTATTCAAAATGTTAAATTCTAAACCTATCAAATGGGATGATTGCGGTAAAGAAAATTTGAAAGGCGGGCATCAGTTGGGTAAAGCAGAAATATTATTTGAGAAAATTGAGGATGAAATGATTGAAAAACAAATTAACCAGTTAGGTAAAGAAGAAACAATTCAAAATCCAGAAGAAAATAATCTAATCAGTTATGATGATTTTATGAAAGTTCAGCTAAAAGTCGCTGAGGTTTTAGATGCAGAAAAAGTTGAGAAAAGTGAAAAACTTTTAAAGTTACAGGTAAAGATTGGAGAGGAACAAAAACAAATAATTGCAGGTATTTCAAAGAGTTATAAACCTGAAGAACTAAAGGGGAAAAAAATAGTAGTTGTTGCAAATTTAAAACCTGCTAAATTAATGGGACAAGAATCACAAGGTATGATTCTAGCAGTTGAGGATGAAGAAGGCAGGCTTCAAGTTTTGTCTGTTAACGAATCTATTAAAAGCGGCAATAGGGTAAAATAATTTTAAAATTCTTGGATATAAAAATGAAGATAATTTTGATACTGGTATTATTGATTGGACCATCAATGCTATTTGCTCAAAGTCCTAGTCAAAAGTTAACCGGTACTTTAAGAAGTCAAATTTTGAATGATAAGAATTCATCTCAATATTTAATTTGGGTTACATTCACAGATAAAGGCAATTCATTACAGAAACTTTATAAATCTCCTGAAAAAGTAGTAAGCGAAAAATCTTTAGAAAGAAGAGCAAAAGTTTTACCTAAATCTGAGTTAATTGATTTTACAGATTTACCTGTAAATCAAAATTACATTAAAGAAGTTGAGAATTTGGGTTTTAAAGTAAAGCAAAAATCAAAATGGTTTAACAGTATAAGCGGTTATGCAACACAAGAAATGATCAACAAAATATCGGAACTCAAGTTCGTAAGAAAGATTGACGACGTTAAAAAATATATAAAAAAGGGTTCCACACTTGAAAAAACTCCAAATGAAATTGATCAGAATATTTATAAACCAAATAAATCATCTTCCCCAAGTTCACTTAATTATGGCAATTCTTATGATGAACTAAATCAAATAGATGTAATAGCTGCTCATGAATTGGGCTATACAGGGCAGGGAGTAACAATTTGCGTTTTAGATGCCGGGGTTAGTAATCTCTCTCATGAAGTTTTTGATAGAATGAGAAACAATCACCAGATAATTGCGATGTATGATTTTGTTAATCATGACAGTGTTATTGCAGACCAGGCAGATTCAGGTGAAGGTTCGCACGGGACTTATACTCTTGCTCTAATTGGTGGTTATAAAGAAGGACAATTGATTGGGCCTGCTTATGATTCAAAATATATTTTAGCTAAAACAGAAAACACTGCTAGTGAATCAACAATTGAAGAAGATAATTGGATTGCTGCTGTAGAATGGGCAGACAGTATTGGAGTTGATGTAACATCAACTTCTCTTGGTTATAGATATGATATGCCTAAAGATGGTGATATTTATTATAGTTCAGAGCAGATGGATGGAAATACTACGATAATTACAATTGGTGCTGATCTTGCGGTTAAGAAAGGAATTGTAGTTGTTACTGCTGCAGGAAATGAAGCGATATATCACGCCAAAGATCAAAATACTTTAGTGGCTCCGGCAGATGGTGATAGTGTAATAACTGTTGGTGCAGTTAATATAAAAGGTATAAGAGCTGGTTTCAGCAGTTTTGGCCCAACCGCAGATGGTAGAACTAAACCTGATGTAATGGCAGACGGGGTTAACAATTATATCCCAAATGCTACACCTGGAAATACAAGCGATTATATATCATATTATTCCGGAACATCATTCGCTACTCCTCTTGTTGCAGGGGCCTGCGCTGTCATTCTTTCTGCAAATCCAAGTTTAACTCCAATTCAAATTAGAGATGCACTAAGGGCAACTGCATCGAATAGCACTTCGCCTGATAATCTTTACGGCTGGGGAATTATTGATGTAATAAAAGCCATGAATTATTTGCAAATTCCTACAGGGAATTTAGGTAATAAAGATATACCTAAGGCATTTAAATTATTTCAGAACTATCCCAACCCATTTAACCCGAATACTACTATTAGGTTTAATCTTGAAAAGGCATCCAATGTTGAGCTTTCATTATTTAATATATTAGGAGAAAGAATCAGTACTCTTCTTAATCAATCTTTCAGCGAAGGTGAGCATGAATATATTTTAAAAGGGGACAACCTTGCAAGCGGAATTTATTTTGTAAGACTGCATTCGGGAGAAAATGTTAGCGAAATAAAAATAGACTTACTTAAATAAATTTTAAACCCAAAATTTTGTAACTTTGTTTTTTCAATTATCATTTTATTGCTTAAAGGGCAAAATATCGTTAACCATCTTTATCAAATTACCTTGATTTTCAAACTGTCTATAACTAAAATAACCGATTAAATTTGCTGAAATTATAACATTAATGGAGCTCTATTCTATGTACAAAAAACTAATAATTCTATTTTCCTTTATCCTTTCATTTCTAATCATTTCCTGCTCTCCTAAACATTCCGAAATAATTTTATCTAAATATGATGATAATGCAGTAACAATGGGAGAATTTGAAAAGCAGTATGAGAAGAATGTTGGCAATTTGGAAGCCGCTAAAAATGATAGCTTATCAAAGTATAAAAATTTCCTGGACCTTTACACTAACTTTAAAATGAAACTTCGTGATGCTTATGTTAGAGGTTTTTATAGTGATCCTGAATTAAACAAAGAATTACTTGATTATGAGAAAAAAGTAGGTGTAACATTTTTGCTGGAAAAACAAATTGTTGCGCCTGCAGTTAAAGATCTTTACAATAAAAGAAAATGGGAATTAAGAGTAAGCCATATAATGATAGTTCCGGATTCAAGCGGCGAAGAAGCTGCAAGAAAATTAGCACAGTCAGTTTTGGATAGTATTAAAAACGGCGCTGATTTTTCAGAGATGGCGGCTAGGTATTCTAAAGACAGATATTCAGCAAAAACTGGCGGTGATATTTATTACTTTACTGCCGGACAGCTTCCAGTTGAATTTGAAGATGCAGCATATTCTCTAAAGCCCGGGGAATTGTATCCCAATATCGTAAGAACAAAATATGGTTTCCATATTATTAAACTTACTGATAAGAGAGAAAGAGTACCGCAAATTAGAGCAAGCCATATTTTAATTCCATTTAAAGATGCAACCGGGAAAATTGATTCAGTTGCAGCCCGCGCTAAAGCTGATTCAATACTTGTTAAAGCAAGAAGTGATTCTGATTTTGCAAAGCTTGCGGAAGAATATTCGCAAGATCCTGGTTCAGCAAAAAAAGGCGGTGATTTAGGATATTTCCCAAGAAGATCCATGGTTAAAGAATTTGATGAAGCTGCCTTTAATCTTAAAAACGTTGGTGATATTTCGGGTGTAGTAAAAACTCAATTTGGTTATCATATTATCAAATTAACCGGGAAACAGCCTTATCCTGAATTTGATAAAGAGAAAGAAGAATTAACTACCCAATTTAAGAAAACCCGGTACCAGTCAGTTTATGATGCTTTTATAGATAGCCTTCGGACAAAATATAATTATAAATTAAACCAGCAGACTTTTGATACTGTATTAAAAGGAAGTGATTCACTTAAAGTTGGAAGTGATCCTTCAGACCTTGATGCAATTAAAGATTTAACTTTATTTAGTTATGCTAATAAAAATACTTCCGTTGGTGATTTCTTTTCAGTATTAAATGAATCAAATGATTTTAAGAATAAGATGTTGAAAAAAGATGTGCTTGAAAATGCGGTCAATAAAATTAGCGGTGATCTTTTATTAGATGAAGATGCTTTAAATCTTGAGAAGACTGATTCATCTTTCGCAGATTTAATGAATGACTACAGAAACGGTATTTACATATTCAAACTGCAGGAAGAGGAAGTTTGGGATAAGATTAATGTTGACAGTGCTAAACTTGCAAATTATTATCAGCAAACAAAAGATAATTACAATTGGCCAGATAGAGTTGAATACAGTGAAATATTCAGCAGGAATGATTCTTTAATAAATAAATATTATTCGATGCTTCAAGGCGGGGCAAATTTTGATAGTCTTGCAATAAAGTATACTGAACGGCCGGGTTTCAAAGAAAAAGCCGGACACTATGATTTAGAGGACGTTAAGCATTCCGAATTAGCAACAGAAGCAAACATGCTTCAAAAAGCCGGTGATTTTTCCAAGCCAATTAAGTATTCGGGCGGCTATTCAATAGTGATGTTGATTAAAAAAGATCCGTCGCACCTTAAAACTTTTGAAGAAGCTAAGCCTGAAGTATCAGGTGCTTTCCAGGAAGCTGAGAGCAAAAGACTGGAAAACAATTATATTGAAAGCTTAAAGAAATTATATAAACCAGTTTTTTATTATGACGAGCTTCCAAAAGCATTTACAAATCAATAATGTTTTCATTGCTTTTCTTGCCGCAGCTTTATTAATGGGCTGCGGTAAAGAAAAGAAGAAAATTGATTACATAGCACGTGTTAATGATTCATATTTGACTAAAGATGAATACACGAAGTTAGTTGATGCTTCATCCAATAAAAATTTCTACAAAGCCGAAATTATCAGGAATTGGATTAACCGGGAATTACTTTACCAGGAAGCTAAAAGTGAAGGTATCGAAAAAACAGAAGAGTTTAAAAAGACCATTGAGGAATCAAGAAAAGATTTAGCAATTGCTAAATTGCTGGAAAACCATTACAATGATACTGAACTTAATATTGATCAAAAGGATGTTGAAGAATATTTTGAAGCTCATAAAGATGAATTTAAAACCGGTGATGTTTATTATTTAATTAATTTCATAAGTTTTACAAATGAAGACCAGGCAGTTCAATTTAGAACAACTGTCCTGGAGAGTAATTGGAACAAAGCTTTAATAGCATTCAAAGGCGATCCTTCCGTATTTAACAAGGAAACAAACTGGTTCTTACCTATTCACAAAATTGAACCTGTTACTTTATTGCGTTTAATTAACGAACTTAACCAGGATGAAGTAAGTATTGTGTTGTCTGATGATCAAAATAAATATAATGTTGTGCAGCTGCTTCAGAAATTTGATAAAGGAGTTATTCCTCCATTTAATTTAATAAGTAAAAATGTAGAAAATAGATTCATCACTGATAAAAAAGAAGACATCATAAAAAATTATATTAGAGATCTTTATAAAAAAAATGAAATAGACGTTAAAAATTAGGTGATTAATGAAAACTAAATTTATTCTGGTTGCTTTAATATTTTTACTCTTTAAAGTAATCAATGCGCAGGAAGTTTTAGATAAAATTGTAGCTGTTGTTGATAATGAAATCATAATGCAAAGCGAACTTGATTTTCAGATAAATTTATATGCTGCTCAAAGAAAAATTAATCCCAATACCCCCGGGCTTAAAAAAGAAGTGCTTAACGCAATGATTGAAGATAAGCTTGTGTATGCTCAAGCAATTCTGGACTCAATAAATATATCTGAAGATGAAATTAAAAATAGAATCGATTATCAAATTAATATGTTCATCCAGCAATACGGTTCGAAAGAAAAAGTTGAAGATGTATATGGGATGAGTATTGAAAAAATGAGAAGAGAACTTCATGATGATGTGAAAAAGAATTTAATGTCGCAGAAGCTTCAAGAAAAAAAATTCGGAACTGTTGACGCAACCAGGAGAGAAGTAGAAGATTTCTATAATAAATTCAAAGATAGCCTTGGAGTTATTCCTGAAAAAGTTCAGATAGCTCATATCTTCCGAAATCCAACTGCTTCCAACGAGATGAAAGAAAAATACAAAGAAAAAGCACAGGCAATTTTGGATTCAATAAAGGCAGGTGCTGATTTTGCAACTATGGCAAAAAAATATTCCGAGGATCCGGGCAGTGCTTCACAGGGTGGCGATCTTGGATTTGTAAAGCGTGGAGTATTTTATCCTGAATTTGAATCCGCTGCATTTGCGTTGGAACCTGGGCAAATTTCGGAAGTAATTGAATCTCCTGTTGGATATCATATTATTCAGATGATTGAAAGACGCGGTGAAGCAATTCATACCAGGCATATTCTTATCAAAATTAAAAATGATGAACAAGCAGATTTAAAAGCAATTAAATTTCTAACAAACGTTAGAGACAGTATTGTAAAAGGTGACGGTACTTTTGCCGAATACGCCAAAAAATACAGTGAAGATAAAGATACACAGCCATTCGGCGGAGAGCTTGGTACTTTTTATCTTAATCAGCTAGATAAAAGCATGCTGGATGTTGTTTCAAACATGAAGGAAGGGGATATCAGCTTTCCTAAAAGAATTGATTTTGGAAAAGGAAATTATGGATACCATATTGTATATTTGGAAAAAAGAATTCCGCAGCACGAAGTCGATTTAAATAAAGATTACCAGGAATTAAAGAAATTAGCTGACCAGTATAAGAAGCAAGAGTTATATCAAAACTGGATTAACGAATTAAAAAAGAAAATATACTGGCAGATTCGTATTTAGATAATATTATTAGCATTAAAAAATAATACAGGATTAAATTTGAAAAACGCCGATGCGCTTGATCAGGATGTTCAATTAGTTGAGAAACTTAATGATAAAGTTAAAGAGATTAAGTCTGAAATTTCTAAAGTTATTGTTGGCCAGAATGAAATTATTGACCAGCTCTTAATTTCTCTCTTAGCTAAAGGGCATTGCCTATTGGTGGGTGTTCCCGGGTTAGCAAAAACTCTGCTGATAAAAACTTTAGCTGAAGTAATGGATTTGAAGTTCAATCGAATTCAATTCACACCTGATTTAATGCCGAGCGATATCACAGGAACTGAAATTTTAGAAGAAGATC
The DNA here is from genome assembly GCA_963746735.1 of uncultured Ignavibacteriales bacterium. Classification (GTDB taxonomy): domain Bacteria; phylum Bacteroidota; class Ignavibacteria; order Ignavibacteriales; family Ignavibacteriaceae; genus CAVSWT01. The sequence goes on along the minus strand of CAVVCO010000024.1, from coordinate 86,984 downwards.
AGTTATCTAAAAAAAGAAATTTTAAATTTATACCCGGGCCTGTATTTGCTAATGTCATTCTTGCCGATGAAATAAATAGAACTCCCCCGAAAACGCAGGCTGCTTTGCTTGAAGCAATGCAGGAACATAAAGTAACTGCTGCCGGAATTACTTATACATTGGAAGAACCATTTTTTGTATTAGCTACTCAAAATCCAATTGAGCAAGAAGGCACTTACCCATTGCCAGAAGCACAGCTTGATAGGTTCATGTTTAATCTATGGCTTAGCTATCCTTCATTTGAAGAAGAAGTAAAGATTGTTCAATCAACAACAAGCGGCTATTCTCCAAAGTTAAATAAAATAGTTACTGCTGAGGAAATAATTCGGTTTCAGGATCTTGTTAGAAAAGTTCCGGTTGCAGATAATGTGATTGAATTTGCAGTAAATTCGGTTAACAAAACTCGTCCCCAAAATGAAAAGAATTCTCAAATGGTTAATCAAATGATTAACTGGGGTGCAGGGCCAAGAGCTTCGCAGTACTTAATTTTAGCTGCAAAAACAAGAGCAATTATGAGCGGTAGATTTACTCCTAATATAGATGATGTGAAGGTTAATATGGTGCCGGTCTTGCGCCATCGAATCATTACCAACTTTAATGCTGAAGCAGAAGGAATAACTTCAGTAGATGTTATAAATAATATACTGAAGGAATTGTAAAATTTAATTTCAAAACAAGCGGCTTATCTTTTTAAATCTTCGCAATCTTATAATTTTTTAATACGAAATAAATTTCTTTTGCCGCAGTTCTGACGACGGTTGCTGTAGGTATTGCTAATAACATTCCTAAAATCCCAAATAGTTGACTTCCGGTAATTACTAAAAGTATAATAATTACTGGATGCATGTCTACACTTTTTGAAAAAACAAATGGTTGAATTATTCCATTGTCAACAGTATAAACAAGTAATATCAATAAAAAGATAAACGGTGCATGAGAGAAATCACCGAATTGAATTGCTGAAATTATCAGCGCAGGGACGCCGCCGATTAGAGGGCCGAGATAGGGGACTAGATGCCCAAGGCCCGCAATAACACCCAGGGGAAGTGCATTCTCAATACCAATAAAATAAAAACCGACTCCGCAAAATATTCCAACGAATGCTGCATCAAATACCCATCCTCTAACAAAGCGTGCAAGCTGAGTAGTGATTCTTTTCAAAATCCAATAAGACATTTCAAAATAGTTATTTGGTACAATGTCGATTATTGATTTAAATATTTTTTGATTGTCCTTTAAAATAAAGAAAGTAATAAAAGGAACAATAATTAAAATTGCAACAATCGAAACAATGCTTGATAACAGCGTACTGATTTGATCGAATGAACCGACAATTTGATGTGAAATAAATTCCTCAAATCGTTTGGTTAAATCACCTGGATTAAAAAACGGAATAAATTTATAAATCTCTCTTTCAATTTCATATAATTGCTGATGAAGAGAAAATTGCTGAATAGTGGCAACCAACTGGTTCATCTGGAAAGCAAATTTGGGGATAATGAATGAAAGTACTAAATACAACAGAAAAGTAAAGCTAATCAGGGTCATTAAAGTTCCACTTAACCTATCAAATCCTTCACGTTCAAAAAGCTTAACAATCGGATCAAAAATAAAAGCCAGTAATATTGAAATTGCAAGAATAATTATGATATCCGATAAAAGGTAAATCAGAAATAGAAAAATAATTATTCCTAAAAACCATAAAAGAAACTTTGAAATTTTTCTTTGTGTTATTTCAGTCATGCAAGTAAAATTACTTTTTTGTTTTAATAATGTTTGTTGCGAATAACAACTGAATAAATTTGATCAGAAAAATATAAGAAAAAGAATTTAATTGCTAACAGCTTCAACACGGCGAATGCCGGGCACTTCCCTTTGAAGAGAACGTTCAACACCGGCGCGTAAAGTCATTTGAGACATTGGGCAAACCACACAAGCACCTGAAAATCTTACTTTTACTATTCCATCTTCAGTTATATCTACCAGCTCAACATCGCCGCTGTCTGCCTGTAGAAACGGTCTGACGGCATCCAAAGCTTTTAAAACTTCATCTTTCATAAATTTATTTCTTAAGCATGTTCAATTACATTTTTTAAAAAATGACTACGAAAAAAAATATCTGTTCCCATTTAGCTCAAATTTAAATTTCTTTCAAACAATTATCTTATCTAAAAATTATTCATCGTCTTCAAGAAGAATTTCAACTTTAGAATTGTCTTTTAGATTATTAAGATTGACTTGTTCAGCCAAATTTCTTGAAATCCTGGTAATAATTTTTGCTTCATCCGAATCCGGAATATCGTAAACAATCGGAACACCGCTGTCCCCGCCTTTTCTAATTCGCGGGTCAATTGGAATGCCGCCGATAAAGGGAGCATTTAATTCTTTAGATATTCTCTCACCACCACCAGAACCAAATATATCATATTTTTTACCGGTATCAGGTGCTATAAAGTAACTCATGTTTTCTACTATTCCGAGAACAGGAACATTAACTCTAGTAAACATTTTTAAAGCTTTTCGTGCATCAATTAATGAAACCTCTTGAGGAGTTGTGACAATAACCGAACCTGTAAGCGGTATAGTTTGAACTAATGTCAATTGAATGTCTCCTGTTCCGGGAGGCATATCAAAGATTAAATAGTCAAGTTCTCCCCAATCAACATCTGTCATAAATTGTTTAACTGCACCGCTAGCCATTGGGCCTCTCCAAATTACCGGCGCATTATCATCAATCAACAAACCGATAGAAATTAATTTTATCCCGTAATTTTCCAACGGAATCATTTTCATTGTTTTTTGATTCTGATAAATCTGCGGTTTATCCTTTATTCCCAGCATTATAGGAATGCTTGGTCCATAAATGTCAGCATCAATTAGTCCAACCTGATAGCCGTCTTTAGCTAAAGCTACTGCTAGATTTACTGCAACAGTACTTTTTCCGACACCGCCTTTACCGCTGGCAACAGCAATTGTATTTTTAACTCCCGGTAGAATCGAATCTTTCTTTTGATCTTGATGAGCAGTTACCTTGGCCTGAATATTTATAGTAACTTCACCTAGTTCAGGGAAATCATTTTTTAATGTTTTTGTAAATTTTGATTTCAATTCTTCTGTAACGTTTGCTTGAGAAATTGGAAGTGAAAAGTCTACAATCAAATCATCATCGTTCGTTTCAATATTTTTTATTGAATTCAATGTTAATAGATCTTTACTGAAGTTTTTATCTTCAACTTTTTTGAAAGAATTAAGTATTCCGCTTTTTGTTATATCAATCATTTGTAATCCTTTTGCGTTTTAAAATAATAATGAAATATTTTAAAAGTTATTTTTGAATTTATTATTCTAAATATTAACGTGACACTTTAGTTTTAGAATAGTTGCCAGATTTTTTTACCGCCTGGCTCATTAACCATTCTTGCGAATCAATCTTCTTATCGCCATTTTCAACTTTTAATCTGGAATATGTCATATCGCTATTTAAGAATCTTCCTTTAATATTATCTTTAAGAGAAATTTTTATTAATGTTTTTAAGAGATCTTCTTTAATTTTTTTGTCTTCAATCGGGAATGCAATTTCAACTCTTCTATCAAGATTTCTTTGCATCATATCTGCACTGCTTAAATATATTTCTTCATTCCCATTATTATAAAAATATAATAGTCGGCTGTGTTCAAGATACCTTCCCACCACACTCATTACTTTTATGTTTTCGCTTAATCCTTCCACACCGGGAACAAGGCAGCAAATTCCTCTTACAATCAATTCTATTTGCACACCATTATTTGAAGCTTCATACAAAGCGCTAATTACAGCCGGATCAACAAGCGAATTGAGTTTCCAAATAATTTTTCCTTCGCCCCCGTTTTTTTTGTTTTCAATTTCCCGGAATATTAAATCAATCATCCTTGAACGCATATTAATCGGGGAGACAATTAATTTTTTAAAATCAGTTTGTTTTGAATATCCGGTAAGGTAATTAAAAATATCTGCAACGTCAGTACATATATCATTATCGCACGTGAAGAAACCTAAATCAGTATACAGCTTTGCGGTAGATACATTGTAATTCCCTGTAGAAAGGTGAACATATCTTTTAACACCGTCAAATTCCTTTCTAACAACCAAAGTCATTTTAGCATGCGTTTTTAAACCCACCAAACCATATACTACATGCACACCAACTTTTTCAAGTTCACGTGCCCAAAAAATATTATTTTCTTCATCAAAGCGTGCTTTAAGTTCAACTAACACAGCAACCTGTTTACCTCGTTCGGCGGCTTCAATTAAATATTTTACAATTGGAGAATTTAATCCGACACGATACAATGTTTGCTTAATTGCAAGTACATCAGGATCCTTCGCTGCTTGTTTGATTAAATCTATTACTGGTGTAAAAGAATGATAAGGATGGTGAAGTATAATATCTTTCTGCCTGATAGTTGTAAAAATATCTTCATCTTCTTCAAAGAATTTTGGAATGACAGGGTAATATGGTTTCACTTTTAACTGATGAAGCGGCAGATCATACAGTGACATTATATCGCTTAAGCCTAAAGGGCCGTCAAATATATGTACATCTTCTCTTTTTATTAATAAGTTTTCCATTAAAGTATCAAGCATAAAGTCAGGCATTTTACTAGCAACTTCAAGCCTTACAACACTGCCAAATCTTCTCTGGCGTATATTTTCTTCAATAACACTTAGAAGATCATCTGCTTCGTCTTCCTGTAATTCAATGTCGGTGTCACGTGTAATTCTAAAACGGTGAGCTTCAACTACTTCCAAACCCGGAAATAGAAAAGAAAGATTATCTTTAATAATATCACCTAACCAAACAAATTTTGCAGAGAATTGTCCGTTAGTCTGTACCTTTTTATTTGGTTCAATAATCTTATCGATTTGTAAAAGCCTGGGAAGAATGCTTGGGACTTTTACTCTAGCAAAATGATTTTCCCCATTTGGCTTTCTAATAAGAATAGCAAGGCTCAAACTTAAATTAGAGATATAAGGAAAAGGTCTGCCCGGATCGAATGCCAGGGGAGTAAGAACCGGGTAAATTTCTTTTTAAAATATTCCGTTAGAATTGTTTTTTCATTTTCCGATAAATCATTGTAATCAGAAATATCAATATTATTTTCTTTCAGCGAAGGGACAACTTCATTTGTCCATAAATCCATCACGGTTTTCAGCATGGATTGAACACATTTTTCAATTTTTTGAAGCTGTTCGATTGGAGTAAGTCCGTCAATTGATGGCTCTAAAACACTAGCAACAATTTGTTCTTTTAGACCTGACACTCGAATCATATAAAATTCATCTAGATTGGAATGAAAGATTGAAATGAATTTTACTTTTTCCAGCAGCGGCTGTTCAGGATCCAAAGCTTCTTCAAGCACACGCCTGTTGAATTCAATCCAGCTTAAGTCGCGGTTGAAAAAATTTTTAGGGTCATTATATTTTTTTAATAATTCTTTTGGCTGCATACAAACTTCTAATTTATTGGACAAACAATATATGCTTTTTAAAAGATTTTTTCCGTATAAAAATTGATTTAATAATTGTTTAATACTTCATGTTTTCGTTGAAATTGTGCTGAAAAGGGCATAATGAGATTGAGGTTTTGCAAATCAAAGGTATAAAAGTGGATAGACAAATTAATAATGCCGGAGAACATCCGGCATTATAATAAATATTAACTTAAACCGAAGCACTTTCTTCAGAGTAAATTTTCGTAAATTCTCTCGGCTCTCTTTCTTTCCAGGAACCTTTGTGGTAAGCATAACCGGCAATCAAAGGCATTGCAATAGTCGCTTCTGAATAAACCATTTGTTCATGTGTCGTTTCAACTTTTCCCCATGAGCTTGCTTCTTTTAATGTCGAGCTTGAAAGTGCACCGTCTCGTACATCTGCAACTGTAATTTGCACTGCGTATTTGTGCATTGGTGCATCTTCTTCGAGTATGTCTGCAGCAACAACAATATCTTGAGTAAAATTTTTAGGAACTCCGCCGCCAATCATAAAAATACCAGTTTCCTTACAGTTCAATTTTATTTTAGTGAGTTCAAGAAAATCTTTCGCCGAATCTATTGAAACATGTTTTGTAGGATTTTGAGTTTGATGAACTATAAATCCAAATCCGGCAGAGCAATCAGAAAAAGCCGGGACAAAAATTGGAACATTCTTTTTATAGCAGGCATAAATAACGGAATCTTCTACTTTTGGTCCGCCGTTATTTTCAAGATACTTTCCGAATTCCCAAAGTAATTCTCTGGATGAATATGGGCGTGGTTCAAGGCTGTCAAATATTTTTCCGGTAGTTTCATCGCAGACTCTTAATTCATCTTCATCAATATAAGTATCATAAATTCTATCAATGTGTAATTCTCTTAATTCATTATCATCACTGAAAGGGGTTCCTTTGTAATGCTTAAAGCCAAGTGCTTCAAAAAAGTCCTGATCAACCATTACTGCGCCGGTTGAAACTATTGCATCAACCATATTGTTCATTACCAAATCATAAACAACTTTTTTTAACCCTGCACTGAATAAGCTGCCTGCCAAAGTCAAAATTATTCCGCATTCGCTTTCCTGCAGCATCATATCATAAATTCTTGCAGCACGATTTAAATCTCTTGCTGTAAAAGCCATGTGTTCCATCGAATCAACAAGGGGAATAACATTATACTTTTTTATATCAATATGCTGAATTACATCTTTCAAATATTTCTTTTTATCTGCCATCTCACAACTCCTTGAAGTAAGTTTTAATTTTCAATTTAAGTTAAGATAATAATTTTTTAAGGGAAATAAATATAATCAAAATAAGGAAATAAATATTATCTGGATTGGAGCATTGAGCAATTTTACTCAATGGGCTGAGTAAAATCTAACAGTCATTGTTATGAAATTTACATGTCGATGATATCGACATGTTCTTTTAACGTGTCGAAATTTTTAAGAAATATCGACACGTTATAAAATTATTCGGAAATTCCAAACAAAGGAGAAAGAAAATTCCTAAAAAAACATCTTCGCAATTCTCAAAATTCCTTGTTTCCAGGGAACTCTATGTGACACACCGCTTTTATTTTTAAACTCATCAAAATGTTCAACATACCATTTATAACTTCTTATCAAAGCATCTTTATTTGAATATTTTGGCCTGTATCCTAAAACAATCTCAGCCTTTTCAATGGAAACAAATGAATCTTTTGATGCAGTTTCATACACCCATTTGTATAAAGGGGAAAGTTTAAATGCTTCTAATATTTTTAATGTAAGTATTACTGGTTTTTCCGGAAGTCCGACTATCTTTTTCCCAAAGCCTGCATAATCTAAAACCGCCTGATAATCTTCCTTCATAGTGGTAAAATTTTTTGCGCCGATATTAAAAGTATCATTAACATTTTTTTCATCAAGCGTAGCGCATAAATAAATTGCATCACAAAGATCTTCAACATCTAAAAGCTGATAACGGTTTTGCCCGCTTCCAATCATTGGAAATCCTTTGCCGTCTTTTGCCCAATCAAATAGCAAATCAAAAACTCCCAATCGCTCCGGGCCGACAAAAGATTTTGGACGGATAATAGGAACACACATTCCGTTATTTCTATAATACAAACATTCTTTCTCAGCTAGAATTTTTGCTTTGCCGTAATGCCCAACTCCATCTAATTTATCATCTTCATATAATGGATGATGATCAGGAATTCCATAAACGGCTGTAGAGGAAATGTGTATGAACCTTTTAACACTATTTTTTTTTGCTGCTTCAAGTAGATTTTTTGTACCGTCGACATCAGTAGACATAATATCCTCGGGCTTATATAACGGTAATGCTGCTGCAGTGTGGATAACCGCATCAATTCCTTTCATGGCTTCATCAACAGCACTTTTATTTCTAATATCATTTTTAATGATTTTAATTTTATCTTTTATATCAGGGTAATCAAACTCTGCTATGTCAAAAGATATGACCTCGTGGCCCCGGGAATGTAAATGTCGAACTATGTTAATACCTAAAAACCCGGCACCGCCGGTTATTAAAAATTTCATTTTGAATTCATTTCATATTAAAGTATTTAAAAAACGACACCAAAATTAGCAATTTTAACACCGGCTTCAAAAAAGAATTAAAGCAAACAAAAATAATTTTAGTAATGAATGTTAAGCCTTGAATAAAAATTAGCTTTAGATTATGTTAATGCAACCATGAATTTAGCTTTAATAAAATATGATGAGGATAGCCATGTCTTAAGCATTTCTATATCTTTGATTTTTCATGCTCTCATTTTCTTTACCTTAATTTTTATTTTTAATATTACTGTTAATAAATCGCACAAATCTAGCCCCTATGTTCAAGTTTATACCAGTGAATTTGAAAATATTAAAAACGATAATTCACATATTGAGGAAAGAAGTAAAGATAAACCTTCGCCTGTAAAAAAAACTCTTACAAAAGAAGTTGAACAAAATAAAATCATTGAAAAAAAAGAAAATCAACCTGAAGAAAATGCAGTTTCATTTTTAAATTTCTCTGAGACAAATACTGATACTACAAATCTTGACCAGATATATAGAGAAGCAACTTTGAATGTTTCAATGCGTTATCCGAAGGGCTGGACATATATTGACCAAAATATTAAAGACAAGCTTGATGGCGTAACTTTCTGGTCGTTAAAAGGACGATACAATCCGCCGCCGTATATTCATTTAGAAGTAAAGGAAAAATATTTATTTAACGAAAGCAAGTATAAAAATAAAAAGACTGGAAAAAATTATACAATTTTCTATAATGACCCTGTTGAATTAGCCGGACAGATTACACAAATACTATATATTAGAACAGAAGATGATGAAGATTTTACAGTCAAATTAATAATGAATGACAAAGAATCTTTTAGATCATTTCAGCCGGAGTTTTTTGGTATGATAAAAACTTTTAAGTTTGGAAAACAGTATTTTTAATTCATAATTAATATTTAATCGAGGAGGAACTATGTTAAAGAAAATTTATTCTCTTGTGATATTGCTGGTTGTTTCATTAGCTTTTACCTGTCTTGCACAAACACAGTTTGAAGGGAAAGTTGTGATGAATGTAAAATCGGGTGATAAAGATACAGACATCAACCTTTTTGTTAAAGGAAGTAAAACTTTAATTCAAATGACAAAAGAAGAAAAAGCAAATTTAATTATGGATTCAAAAGATAAGAAAATGACTATTCTTATGCCGGAGCAGAAAATGTATATGGAAATGGATATGAATATGATGAAAGGCATGGCTGAAAAAATGAAAAAGAACGATGAAGCAGATGATAAAGGAAAGATGAATGGGAAATTTGATAAGACAGGCGAAACAAAAGAAATTAATGGATATGAATGTGAAAAATGGGTTTATACTGATGATGATGGCAATAAAACTGAAGCTTGGATGACAAAAGAATTGGGAAACTTTATGGGCTTTAGTAACCCAATGGCTAATGACGAATCATCTAGCTGGCAAAAAGAAATTGAAGGAAAAGGATATTTCCCTATGCAGGCTATTCATTACGAAGATGGGAAAGTTGAAAGTTCAATGGAGGTTAAATCAGTAGACAAAAAATCTTTGGATGCCGGCATGTTTGAAGTACCGGCTGACTATAAAAAATTTAGTATGCCAATGATGAACAGAGGGCAAGACCAAAATTAATTGATTTTCATAAACCCGGTTTACTTGAGAAGCCGGGTTTATTGCTAAATTATTTAAGGCGTCTTGTTTTATTCACATGTTTGTTATGATCAGAAAAAATCACAAACCTTATATTATGACTTAAAATTCAAATATTTGCTTTATATCTTCATATTCCTCTTCATTCATTCTAATTTTTCTTGACTTTCAAATCTGTTAAACTTAAATTTCTGCTCTTTATTTGAAATGAGTTTATGTTTCGGAGGAAAATAGCGTGAAACAAGAAAAATTAACCAGGTTTATAAACACCGAAAATGCCGATAGAAAATGGTATATAGTTGATGCGAAGGACCAGGTTTTAGGTAGATTGGCTTCAAAAGTTGCCATGATTATTAGAGGAAAAAACAAACCAACTTTTTCGCCTAATGCAGATACTGGTGATTTTGTTGTAATTGTAAATGCAGAAAAAGTTAAGATGACAGGTAAGAGGGAATTATTAAAAACTTATGCGCATCATTCCGGTTATCCTGGCGGATTAAAAGTACAATCATTTGAAGAATTGATGGCAAAGAAACCTGAATTCGTTTTAGAAAATGCTGTAAAAGGCATGCTTCCTAAAAATAGATTGGGAAAAAAGTTAATTAAAAAATTAAAAGTTTATTCTGGTGAATCACACCCACATTCAGCTCAAAAGCCTGAAACAATAAGTTTATAACGGAGAGAAAATGGCAGACCAAATTTTTGTAGGAAGAAGAAAGACAGCAGTTGCACGTGTAATTCTGAGAAACGGAAATGGAAAGATTACCGTAAACGGAAAAGAATTTGAAAAAGTTTTCCCGATGCTTCTTAACCGTGAAGATATTCTAACTCCATTAAAGGCTACTGAAACTGAAGGTTCCTACGATTTACTCATTAATGTTAATGGCGGTGGAACTACTGGTCAAGCCGGTGCAGTTAAGCTTGGTATTGCTAGAGCATTAGTTGCTATTAATCCTGACTTCAGAAAAGCATTAAAGCCTGATGGGTTATTAACCAGAGATCCTAGAATGGTTGAACGTAAAAAACCCGGAAGACCAAAAGCTCGTAAAAGATTTCAATTTTCTAAAAGATAATTTATTTAACAACATTATTCATACTTTCGGATTTACCCCCTGTGTCCCAATTTAAAAGGGATTAAAGGTAAAAGAGAAGAAAGTAGAAGATAAACAGGAGTAAAAATGCAAAAAGTTGAACTAACTCAGCTTATTGAAGCTGGGGCACATTTCGGTCATCTTACACGCCGTTGGAATCCCAAAATGAAGCCATATATTTTTATGGAAAAAAATGGGATTCACATCATCGATCTTAAAAAAACCCAAAATAGCATTACTGATTGCGCTGATAAACTTTCTGGCTTAGTAGCTGAAGGCAGGAAAGTTTTATTCGTAGGAACTAAAAAACAAGCAAAGAATGTAATCGAGCAGGAAGCAAGAAGAAGCGAATCAAATTGGGTAAGTGAAAGATGGTTAGGCGGAATGCTTACAAATTTTTCTACTATCAGAAAAAGCATTAAAAGATTGACCAATATTGAAAAACAGGAAACTGATGGAACTTTTGATAAAATTACAAAGAAGGAAAGACTCTTTTTAACAAGAGAAAAAGACAAGCTGAAAAAAGTTCTAGAAGGCGTTGAATCGATGAATAGGCTGCCAGGAGCTATGTTTGTTGTTGATATTAAAAAAGAATCAATTGCAATAAAAGAAGCAAAAAGATTAAACATACCGGTGTTTGCAGTTGTTGACACAAACTGCGATCCTGATCCAGTCGATTATTTGATTCCTGCAAATGATGATGCTGTAAAAACTGTTGAACTAATTGTTAAATATATGGCTGATGCTGTTATTGAAGGTAACATCAAAGTTAAAGAACATAGAGCCGAAGAAGCTGCTGAAAATGAGAGAATAAAAAAACAACGTGAAGAGCAAAAAGCAGAAGCTAAGGAAAGAGCTCAATTGAAAGCAGAATCTCAAAATAAAGAAGAGAAAGAAACTTCGGAATAAAAAATAAGGAAGATTATTATCATGGCTATTACTGCTGCACAAGTTAATGAATTAAGAAAAAAAACCGGCGCCGGTATGATGGACTGTAAAAAAGCACTTACCGAAGCCGAAGGCGATATTACAAAAGCAATTGAAATACTTAGAAAAAAAGGAGCATCTGTTGCTTCTAAAAGAGCTGAAAAATCTGCCAATGAAGGATTGATTGTAACAAAAGTTTCCGAAGACGGAAGCAAAGGAGTTATGGTTGAAGTTAATTGCGAAACAGATTTTGTTGCAAAGAGCGATGACTTTACAAATTTTGCTAATTCAGTTTTAGATACAGTTTTTAAAACTGAACCTAAAAATGTTGAATCGCTTTTAAATGATAATGCTGAATTAAAAACTAAGTTAAATGATGTTCTTGGAAAGGTTGGAGAGAAAATTGAAATCTCCCGTTTCACAATTGAAAAAGCTCCCGATAGTCTTGTTGTTGATTACGTTCATTTAGGTTCAAAGCTTGGCGTACTGGTTAAATTTGATAAGGTTACAAGCAATAAAGAAGATCTTACTGATATCGGCAAAGATATTGCGATGCAGGTTGCAGCAATGAAACCTATTGCTGTTTATAGAGAAGAAATTCCTAAAGACATGATCGAAAAAGAAATAGAAATCTATAAAGAGATTGCTAAAAAAGAAGGCAAACCTGAACAGATTTTGGATAAAATTGCTACCGGTAAATTAAATAAATTTTACCAAGAAAATTGCTTGATCGAACAAATGTTCATTAAAGACAATTCCATTGTAGTTGGTGACCTTATTAAGCAGTTCAATTCAAAAAATGGAACAGACGTGAAACTTTCCTTATTCCGCCGGTTCCATCTGAGTGACGAAAATAAATAATCTTTTATAAAAAAGGTCTTAAATTTATTAAGACCTTTTTTTATATTTAATCCTACACAATCGAAAATTTTTTATGAGTAATTTAAAATTCAAACGAGTTCTGCTTAAGCTTAGCGGTGAGTCCTTAATGGGTGAAAAAGGATTTGGCATTGATTCAAAAGTTCTGGATTTTTTTTCCGCTGAAATTCAAAAAGTTAAGAATGCCGGTGTTGAGCTTGGAATTGTAATAGGCGGCGGAAACATATATAGAGGCTTGAGTGCCGGTGAATACGGAATTGATAGAGTTACAGGCGATCAAATGGGAATGCTTGCCACTATGATAAATTCACTTGCTCTTCAAAATGCCATTGAGAATAGGGGAATTTATACGCGCTTGTTAAGTGCAATAGAAATTCATGAAATTGCAGAACATTATATTAGAAGAAGAGCAATTAGACATCTTGAAAAGGGAAGAGTAGTTATTTTTGGTGCCGGCACAGGCCATCCTTATTTCAGTACAGATACTGCAGCTTCGTTAAGGGCTGTTGAAATAGAAGCAGATGTAATTATTAAGGGAACACGCGTTGACGGCGTTTACGATTCTGATCCGGAAAAAAATGCAAATGCAGTAAAGTTTAAAAATATTTCTTATCTTGATATTCTTAAAAAGAACTTAAGAGTGATGGATTTAACCGCTGTCAGTCTTTGCCAGGAAAATAATCTGCCGATGATAGTCTTTAACATGGATATTCCGGATAACCTAATAAAATTAGTTATGGGTGAATCCATAGGAACCTTTATTGATAATACTGAAGTAGCTTCTTAAAAAATTTAATAATTTTTCAGAGGTCATAATGGAAAAAATAATCAAAGATGCCAAAGATAGAATGAATAAGTCAATAGAAACTTTTAGAGGAGAATTGTCTAAAGTTAGAACCGGTAAAGCAACTACTGCTTTATTAGATGGAGTAAAAGTCGATTATTACGGAAATTTAACTCCCATTAATCAGGTAGGAAATCTTTCAGTTCTTGATGCTCATTCTCTTTCCATAACACCATGGGAGAAATCCATTGTCCCAGCTGTTGAACGAGCAATTCTAGAAGCGAATTTGGGTTTTAATCCTGTAAGCGATGGAACAAATATTAGAATCCCTGTTCCGCCTCTTACTGAAGAGCGAAGAAAAGATTTTGTTAAACTAATAAAGAAATTTGGCGAGGATATAAAGGTTGCAATCAGGAATGTTAGAAGAGATGCTAACGATCATTTGAAACGAGAAGAAAAAGATAAGAAGATTTCTGAGGATCAGCTAAAAGATGCTGAGGATCAAGTTCAAAAGATAACTGATGAACATACAAAACTGGTAGATGAAATCCTGAAGCATAAAGAAAAAGAAATTATGGAAGTTTAAAGTTATTTTATAAAAATATTTTTTTTTGCAAAAAGGCGAATCACCTGTTCGCCTTTTTTTATGCTCATTTAAAAGTTAGACTTTTTTAGTTAATTTTGATCTGATAAATGCTGGTTGCTTTCACTCCGTTAATAAAAAAAAATGATTAATGGAAAAAAATAAAAATAGAAATTTTTCATTTAATGCCGCGGCAGTTAAAAATTATTTTAACAAAACCACGATAAGAAATGTAATAATTTTTAGCGGGGGCATCATTGTTTTTTTAGCAGGAGTTGTAGTTTACGGAGTAGTGTTAAATCTACGTGAAGTGACTTTATCAGAAGCAATGCGCGATAAAGGCATCGTTAAAATTGATGATCCTGTCATTTATATAAACCGCAGCACATATACTGTAAACTTGTACCAGGATACAATTTTTATTAAATCATACCGAGCATCTTTTGGGAAAAACGTTTCTGTCCCGAAAACAAAAGCAAACGATTTTGCAACACCTGTTGGTGAATACAAAATATGTTCAATTGATACTTCACATGTATATTATAAATTTTTAAAATTAAATTATCCTAATTTAATTGATGATTCTGAAGGATTAAGGAAAGGCTTAATCACCCAAAAAGAATTTGATCAACTTAGCTTTGAATATTATTATGCTGAATGCCCAACATTAAAGACCGAGCTGGGTGGAAATATTGGAATTCATGGGATTGGAAGAATGAATTATATATTTAAAAATCTTCCGTTTGTTTTTAACTGGACAGACGGCTCAATTGCTGTAAGTAATGAAGATATTGACGAAATTTGTACTGTTGTAAAGAAAGGAACCAAAGTTGTTATCAAGTAAAAAATTTTTGCTTCTAATAGTTTTTACCTTACTTATTTTTAGCTGTAATAAAAAGGATGAAAGTGATAATCATTCATCACAAATTCCCGATTTTAATGATCCGCAGATTGCAGTAAAAGAAGCCTCAAATGCGCTTGGCAGAGAAGTTTCTTTTGCATACAAAGGTACTTTCGATAAAGATACTTCAGTGGAAATAGCCACCGGGATTGAAATAAATAATTCTAAAGATTGGGGCATCAAATTTATTTTGATGAAATATCAAAACGATTCTTTAAAAACTGTTTTTCAAAGTGGTCTGCTGGATGGATCATTTAGCGAAAGTTCAGTAAAAAAAATTAATATGCCGTCGTATAAATATGATTTAATCTATTATAATTCATTAGATTATTTTTTGGGAAGCGGTGGCGGAGAAATATACAGTTATATTGTTGACTATGACAGCAGCAAAGTTTACTATGCTCATTTAATTATTGAGCCGAGTGAATCGATTTCTCTTTTCCTTTCAGAGAATATCAATGATGAGGAAGTAAAAGATTATTTCGTTAAGAATTTTACGAATGATTACCCATCTTTAAAAATTATTTCAAAAGATATTGAGTTAAACTTATAATTGTATTTTAATTCATCTTTAATAATCTATCATTAATAAGAAATTACTTTCATAACTCCAGGCTATGCGTTTTATCAAAATAACTTTTCTTTTGATTTTTGTGTTCTCAATTTCCCTAATCGGGCAAAATATGGGGCAGTATGAATTAACATCCATTACATTTGAAGGTAATCATGATATACCTACTTCTCAACTTGTAGATGTAATTCAATCTAAAGAAACACCCTGGTGGTTTTGGAAATTTTTAAATTCAATTTCAAGCAGCCTAGGTAACGAGCCTGTTTATTTTGATTCCACAAACATTCCTATTGATATTACTGCGTTGAAAGAATTTTATACCGCTAATGGGTTTTTCAATGCAAAAGTTGGCTACTCTTATGAAGTAGATACAAGTTCGCAAACCGTATCTCTTAAATATTTAATCACAGAAAATTCTGCTTCATTTTTTGGTACAACGCAAGATTTTGGAATTGATAACATTTCTCCTGAAAGCAAAAGGGCCATTAAGGAAAATACAACTTTTGATCCAACTGAAAGATATTCCCAGAATGTATTAGAACAAGGAATAAATGAATCTGTTAATGTATTGCTGAATACCGGATACATGTATGGAAGGCATGACAGTACAATCATTATAAAAGATACCGTTCAGAATAGAGCCAACTTCAAAATATATTTTACCACAGGCAAATATTATACGGTCGATTCAATTCTTATTAATAAGAGCGGGCCTGGAGAAAATTTGGTAAGTAATAATCTCCTACGTTATATAGTAAATATAAAACCAGGCGAATATTATGATCTTGGAAAAATAAAAAGGAACCAGGTAAGATTATTCAGAACAGACATATTTAACTCGGTTAATTTAAACGGAGTAGCAGATACATCAAGTAATAAAGTAAACATACAGCTTGATGGAAATATAGGTTTGTTAAATCAGTTATCCCCGGAAATAATTGCTGACTTCCAGAACAACTACCAAGGGAATTATTTTAATCTTGGACTTGGGGCCTCTTATATAAGGAAAAACTTTTTGGGTGATGCCCGTAAATTAACTTTAAGAGGAGCTGTTGCTGTTCAAGACATCTTTAATGCAGATTTTCTCCCATTCTTTCAAAAATTTTCTTTTAGAGATACTACCTTGTTAGGTTATATAGATTCAAGAGTAGTGATTGAACAGCCATATTTATTCGGCAAACCTATTTTCGGAACATGGGAAACTTATGCAACAGTAAATAAAAAGCCTTCAACTAATTACACAAAATATGGATCAATAATTACTTTTGAATTTGAATTTCCTAGCTTCACTTATTTTAATTTTTTAAGTACTTATTATAATATTGAATGGACAAATGAATATTATAAACAGGCAATTCAGGACAGCATCTCTCAAAAATTTATTTCAGTTATAGGAGCTGAGTTTGGAAAAACTGCCGTTGACAACATACTTTTTCCAACACAGGGTTATAATCTTTCATTTCAGGTTGAAGAAGCTAATGCTATCCCTTACCTTACACAGAAATTTTTTCACTCAGGTTTTGACGGTGGAGTATTCTATAAAATACTTTTTAATGCTTCTTATTACCATGCTGTGGATGTCAAAAAAAATAATATTGTTGCGGCTAAATTTAAAATAGGCAATCTGCAGGAATATGTGGGAACTTATGATCAAATACCTATTAACAGAACTCTTTTTGCTGGTGGAAGTAACTCGGTCAGAGGCTGGGCTTCTAACCAGTTAATTCCGAAAGAAAATAAAAATGTTAAAGGACTGACAGATAAAGGAGGAACATTTTTACTTGAAAGTTCTTTAGAATATCGATACAGAGTTCTTAAAAATATTGGAATAGCAATGTTTTTTGACGTTGGTAATACATGGTTGAAATATAGTGAATTTCGTTTTGATGAAATTGCTCAGGCGATAGGATTTGGTTTTCGATATTATACCTCTATTGCTCCCTTCAGAATAGATTTCGGTTTAAAATTTTATGATCCCGATAAAAAACAATATATCTGGGATACGTGGGACAAACGTTTTTTTAATAACTTTCAAATCCACTTTGGAATTGGTGAAGCATTCTAAGGTCAATTATCGAGCTTTTGGCTTAAATTTTCTTTTGTAAACCTCTGCTAAATTCGTTATTTTTAACTTCTTTTTTAAAAGGATTTTATGATTTACAGCATGACCGGCTACGGTAAAGGTTTTGCTCAAAGCAAAAACTTTTCTGTTGAGGTTGAAATCAAAAGTATAAACAGCAGATTTCTTGATGTTTATTTGAAGATTCCATCTTCTTTAGCAAATAAAGAATATGAGATTCGTGAGTTCATAAAGTCTAAGGTTGGCAGGGGAAAACTTACGGTTTTTATTCAATTAAGTAGCTCCGGCTCAGATGGTGCTAATGTTATTGATAAAGAAAAACTTAAAAGTTATCTAAGTTTAATTAAAGAATTAAAAAAAGCTGCTAAGATTACTGAAAAGATTAAGCTTGAACATTTGTTAAATAATAAAGATGTATTTTCTGTTAATGATAGTTCAATTTTAGATGAAGAAGTTGAAGTAATTAAAAAAGCAGTTGGAGTCGCTCTCGAGCAGCTAAATAAAATGAAGAAGAACGAGGGCAGAGAATTAGCCAAAGATTTAACCAAAAGAATAAAAATTATTGAAGAAAAACTAGAAGTCATACAACAGCAATCTGCAGCAAGTGTTAAAGAATATTTTGAAAAGCTAAAAGAAAAAATTAAGACTTTGATTGAAGATTTAACTGCCTATAATGAGAGGCTGGAGTTAGAGTTAGCTGTAATTGCTGAAAAATCTGAAATAACAGAAGAGTGTGTTAGGTTAAAAAGCCATTTGAAATTTTTTCTTGAAAGTATTGAAAAGGAATCTGATCCCGGTAGAAAATTAAATTTTCTTTGCCAGGAAATGAACCGTGAAGCTAATACAATTTCTTCAAAATCAATTTCTACAATTATAACACATAATGCTGTTTTAATTAAAGAAGAAATAGAAAAAATTCGTGAACAAATTCAAAATATTGAGTGAGCTTGAAAACAAAGCAAGGAGAAATAATTGTTGTTGCCGCTCCAAGCGGTTCAGGAAAAACTACTATTGTTAAACGAATTTTAAATGAGTTCCCCGAAATAATTTTTTCAATTTCCGCTACTACACGAAAAAAAAGAGATAATGAAACGGATGGAATTGAATATTTTTTTATTACAGAAGATGAGTTCAAGCAGAAAATTAATAATGATGAGTTTGCTGAATGGGAAAGATTTTATGACTATTATTACGGCACTCTAAAAAGTTTTGTAGATGAAAACGTCCTGGCAAATAAAATAGTTTTACTTGAGCTGGATGTAAACGGCGCTCTTTCAATTAAAAAAAATTATCCGGATGCACATCTTATTTATATTGTTCCACCGAGCAAGGAAGAACTGATAAAAAGACTAACTGGCCGGAACACTGAAAGTGAAGAAGACCTTAAAAAGCGAATTGAGAGAGCAAAAATGGAATTGAGTCTTAAGGATAAATTTGATTATTTTATACACAATGATGATTTGGAAAAAGCAGTTCAGGAATCTAAAAGTTTAATAAAAAAAATAATAGACAAGGAGTAACTAAAGTGGAAATAAATCCGATTGATTTAAGAGAAGTAGATAAAAATGCAGCTAATGTTTATGAAGGAATTATAGTTGCTGCACTACGTGGCCGCCAGATAAATAGTGAAAACAAAATTGAGTACAATGCTTTAATCAGCACTATTCCACCTGGAACAACTGATGATGAAGCAGAGGACATTGAAAACCCGGCTCAATTAAAAATTTCTTTGGATTTTGAAAAAAGAGAAAAGCCCCACATTCAAGCTTTGAATGAATTGCTTAACGGCGAAATTAAATTTAAATACAAGAAATAAAATTTATTTGATCTTTGTGGGGTGACTTTATAATTATTTGTATTGCTGGTTTATGTTAAAAGTAAATTTCGCTTTTTAAATTAACCAGCATTTCTTTTAATAATTAAATTATTTCTCCTATGCAGAATGACATCTTATCAGGTAAAAAAATTATACTTGGAGTTACAGGAGGAATTGCTGCATACAAATCTGCTTTTTTAATTCGTGAATTAGTCAAACGAAAAGCTGAAGTGAAAGTTGTAATGACACCTTCGGCAGTTGAGTTTATAACACCGCTTACGCTTTCATCTCTTTCAAAAAATAAAGTAGTAGTAAACACATTTCCGGACACACAAAATAACGGAACTGAGCTTTCAACCTGGCATATTGATTACGCAATTTGGGCTGATTTAATGGTGATTGCCCCATGCACAATTAATACTGCCGCTAAAATTGCTCATGGGTTTGCAGATAATGCATTAACTACTTTAGTAGCTGCATTGAGATGTCCTTTAATTGTTTCTCCTGCTGCTGATGTTGATATGTATGAAAACAAAGTTACACAAGAGAATTTAGCGAAGCTTGAAAACCTTGGCCACTATATTATCCAAGCTGAAGAAGGTGAATTAGCCAGCAGTTTAAGCGGCAAAGGACGTATGCCTGAAATTCATAAAATTATTGATACTATTGAATTAATATTAAGCGGATATAAAAAGGATTTAACAGGTAAAAAAGTTTTAATTACTGCCGGGCCCACTTATGAAGATATTGACCCGGTGCGATTTATTGGTAATCGTTCCTCTGGCAAAATGGGATATGAAATTGCGAAAGCTGCTTTCCTTCGCGGTGCAGAGGTAACTTTAATTTCCGGCCCATCTTCTGAAATAGCTTACCCGGAAATTAATAAAATAAAAATTCGTTCTGCTTCAGATATGAAAAAAGCTGTTGATAAAGAATTAGCTGAAAATGATTTTCTAATTATGTCTGCTGCCATTGCTGATTATAAGCCTAAAAAAGTATCAACAAAAAAAATAAAAAAAGATTCGGCTTTTAATAAAATTGATTTGGAATCAACAATAGATATTTTATCTTCTTTAAAGAAAAAAGATCAAAAGATAATCGGCTTTGCGCTTGAGACAGATAATGAATTGAAGAACGCTCAAAAGAAAATTAAAGATAAAGACTTAGATATGATTGTTTTGAATTCACTTAAAGATAAGAACAGCGGCTTTGAATTTGAAACAAATAAGATTACTGTGATTCATAAGAATGGAAAGAAAATTAATTTCCCGCTTCAATCTAAATTTCAGGCAGCAAATAAAATATTAACAGAAATACTCAAATTGTAGAGACGCTTCGGTGAAGCGTCTTTTTATACTCAATTTTATATAAATGAATACCTCCTTAAAAAATCAAATCATTCAATCACTTCAAGACCAAAAAGAAATTTTTGGTGATGAATTATTCGAAGAGAATCTATTGAAAAGAAGAACCACAATTGTAAAAGAACCTAAAACGGAATATCGTGAAAATGTTTCCGAAAGCTTTTTTGATGAAAAATGGAAATCAGCAAAATCACTCGACGAACTTGAAGGAATGATAAACACCTGCACTAAATGCCCTCTGCATCAAAATAGAAATAAGTTTGTTTTTGGAAAGGGAAATCCCAAATGCAGATGTAATGGTTGTTGGTGAAGGTCCCGGGGCAGAAGAGGATAAACAAGGCGAACCATTCGTTGGCCGTGCAGGACAATTACTTACCGATATTTTAAAGGCAATTAATTTTTCGCGGGAAGAAGTATATATCGCAAATGTAGTTAAAAGCCGTCCACCTGGAAATCGAACTCCAAATTCAGATGAAATGGAAGCATGTATTCCTTATTTAAAAAAACAGATTGCTTTGATTAAACCGAAAATGATTTTGTGCGTGGGATTAACCGCTGCACAAGGAGTGTTAAAAAAGAAGGATTCTCTCACAAAAATGCGCGGACAAATTTTTGAATTTGAGGGTGCAAAAGTTATGGTCACTTATCATCCCGCCGCTTTACTGCGAAATCCTAATTGGAAACGCCCTACCTGGGAAGATGTAAAAAAATTCCGACAATTATATGATGAGATGAAATAAAAACCTTCCAAAAATATTAAAACGAATAGACATTTGATGTTTCTTCTTAAATTAAAATAACATATGCAAAATTATACCTTCTTTTTATCCTAATATTTTTTATTTTCCAATTGTAATTAAAATAGATTTACAAATACTAACCCCGATTCTTTCGGGGATTTTTATCAATGCCAAGAACAAAAAGAACTAACACTGCCGTAGACAAAATTATTCCCGCTGATGTGAAGCCGCCTTCTGCACCGGAAATTGAAGCTTCCGTTTTAGGTGCAATGCTAATTGAAAATGAGGCTGTCCCAAAAGCAATTGAGCTTTTAAAAACACAAAGCTTTTATTTAAAGGAACATCAATTAATCTTTGACGCAATGGTTCATTTATTTGAATCAGGCGAACCAATTGATACTGTTACTTTATATGAAGAATTGAAAAAGAGAGAACAAACGGAAATGATTGGCGGTGCAGTTTATTTAAGTAAACTTTCACAGAATATTTCCTCCGCAGCAAATATTGAATATCATGCTAAAATTATTTTAGAAAAAGAAATTCTACGCGGATTAATTACTAGTGCGCATGAAATCGCACGTTCTGCATATGAAGGAACCGAAGACGCATTCGATCTTTTGGATGTAGCAGAAAGTAAAATATTTGAAATTACTGAATCACATTTAAAAAAATCTTACCAGGGAATGGATCGTGCTGTTAGAGATGCTTTAGAATATATTGAAGCTATCCATTCAAACACAAGTCAAAAGTTTTCAGTTCCGACCGGATTTTATGAATTGGATGAAATGCTAGGCGGTTTCCAGAAATCCGATTTAATTATTATTGCAGCCAGGCCATCCATGGGGAAATGTCTAGGCAAAGGTACACGTGTTATTATGTATGATGGTACATTAAAAAATGTGGAAAATATTAAAGTTGGTGACAAGTTAATGGGAGATGATTCCACTCCTCGCAATGTAATATCTTTAGCACACGGAAGAGAAATGATGTATTGGGTTCGACAAATACGAGGCATTGATTATCGAGTTAATGAAAGTCATATTCTTTCATTAAAACGAAGTAGGAATGAAGGCCCGCATACAAGAGGAGATATACTTAATATTGAAATTAGGGAATACTTAGAAAAAACTTCTAAATGGAAGTCAAATTATAAAGGATATAAAACATTTATTAATTTTGATTATCAAGAAGTGCCGATAGAGCCATATCTGCTTGGATTGTGGCTCGGGGATGGTAAATCCGATAGTTCCCGTATTTATAATCAAGATGTTGAAGTGGTGGAATATTTAAAAGAATATGCTGAGGCAAACGAACAATACGTTTCTGTTATGCAAGAAGCAGATAAATGCCCGGCATACACAATAACAGGAGGTAAAACACAGAAGGCTCGAAATAATTCCTTTCAAGCGAAGCTACGTGAATTAGGTGTTCTTAATAATAAACATATTCCTCATATATATATTGCTAATGACAAAGAAATACGATTACAATTATTAGCAGGCTTAATTGATAGTGATGGATTTGTAAACTCAGGATATGGGGATACAATTGAAATAACAAGTAAACATGAATCACTTGCACAGCAAATAAAATATCTTTGCGATACTTTGGGATTTAGAACTTCAATCCGGGATAAGAGAGCTACTATATCTTCTATTGGATTTGAAAGTACTGTTTGGAGAGTTCGGTTTAACGGTAACATCAACGAAATTCCTACTCGAATAAAAAGAAAAAAAGGGAAAAAATGGAGTGATTTTAGAGATTGGAGAGTTACAGGAATTAAAGTTGAACATGATAAGGTGGATGATTATTATGGTTTTGAGTTAGACGGAAATAAATTATTTTTATTAGAAGACGGTACTGTAACACATAATACAGCTCTTGCTCTTACACTCGCACGTAACGCCTCAATCGACCACAAAGTGCCGATTGGAATTTTCAGTCTTGAAATGTCAACCATGCAATTAGTAATCCGCCTACTTTGTGCTGAAGGCAGATTGAATGCGCATTTGGTGAGAACAGGTAAGCTTCCGCATGAAGAAGGTGTAAAGCTTAGCAAGAATGCCCACAAGCTTATTGAAGCGCCATTATATGTGGATGACACCCCGGCTCAGACGGTTTTAGAAATACGTGCAAAAGCAAGAAGGCTAAAAGCCGAGCATGATATTGGAATGATCATCATTGACTACTTGCAGCTTATGCAGGGCCCATCAAACTCCGAAAGCCGTGAAAGAGAAATTTCACATATTTCCCGTTCATTAAAATCTTTGGCGAAAGAATTAAATATTCCTGTTGTTGCATTGTCGCAGTTGAATAGAGCAGTGGAAGCAAGAACAGATAAACGTCCTCAGTTATCAGATCTTCGTGAATCCGGTTCAATTGAGCAGGACGCTGATGTGGTAATCTTTTTAAATCGTCCGGAATATTATGGGATAATGAAAAATGAAAATGGCGATTCAAATGAAGGCGTAGCAGAAATTATAATTGGGAAACAAAGAAACGGTCCTACTGGCAGCGTTCGTTTAGCGTTTATAAAAGATTATGCAAGATTTGAAAACCTAGCTCATGCAAGACAGATTGAAGAATATTCTTCTGCTAATATTGGTGGCGAGGATATAATTTAAGAGCCTGCCCCAAACTTGATTCGGGGTCAAAGGTCAAAAAGCAAAAGTCAAAATTTTAATAAAAAAAAGAGAAAAGTTATCATGCTTAAAAAAATAATTATTACAGCTTTTTTTCTATCATTTTTAACTCAAGCTCAAATATATACAGATAAAGATGTTGAGGTTTGTAAATCAAAATTTGAAATGGCTGTGTCAAAGGACCTTGCTGATAAACCAATTGGAGATGTAATCACAGCAGTTGGCAAAAGTTTTTTAGGGACTGATTATGTTGCGCATACTTTGGAAGTCGGAGACTCCGAACAGCTTGTCATAAATTTAACCGGGCTCGACTGTACAACTTTTTTAGAAAATGCTTTGGTTTTTTCAAGATTAATAAAAGAAGGCAAAACTACTTTTAAGGATTATGAAAATGAACTAGAAAAAATTAGATACAGAGATGGAAAGTTAAACAAGTATCCTTCGCGCCTTCATTACTTTTCTGATTGGATTTATAACAACACACACAAAGGCATTGTTAAAGATGTAACTAAAGAAATTGGCGGCGAACCAATAAAATTTAATGTTGGATTCATGTCTGAAAATCCTAAAATTTATGTTCAACTAAAGGATAACCCAAACTTCATTCCTATCATAAAGAAACAAGAAGAAGCAATTAACAAAAGAGAATATTATTACATTCCTAAAGAAAAAGTCGCCGGTATTGAAGACAAAATTCACAATGGAGATTTAATTGCAATTACTACAAATTTAAAAGGTTTAGATATAGGTCATGTTGGAATTGCAATTAAAATGGATGATGGAAGAATTCATTTTCTACATGCACCAATTGTTGGCTCAAAAGTTCAAATAACCTCTATGCCGCTGCCTGATTATCTCGCAAAAGTAAAAAAGCATACAGGCATAATTGTACTGAGGGCAGCTGATCCTTCAGTGACCGATTAAATTTTTACTTTTTACTTTTGGTTATTTGACCTAAACATTCGTCAATACTTTTCTGCTTTACGCCATAAGATTGCAGCTTTTCTGTATTCATCGAAACATCAGCTACTTGGGGCATATCTGGAATATCATTCATTGAAATTGGTACAAGAAGATTTTTATCAAGTGAAGCAATATCACAAAGCTTCTCGCCAAGCTGAAATCTTGAAACCCTTTCTGGACCGCCAAAGTTGATAACTTCTTTTTTAATATCTTTTTGAGCTAATTCATTTATAATTCTTACTGCTTCATGTAAAGCCAAAGGAGTTCTGAACTGGTCAGTAAACAGCTTGACTGTTTTTCCTTCTTTTAAATTTTTGTACATCTCATGGAAAGTGACATTTGGAATGGTTTAATCCAAAACCATACAGTAATGCTGATCTTAAAATAATATAATTATCAAACGTCTCTTGAATTTTTACTTCTCCCATTAATTTTGTTTCAGCATAAATTGAAATTGGAATCAGTTTTCCTTCTTCAACTAACATTGAACCGCGGTACCCGGCATAAACTAAATCAGTTGATGAATAAATTAATTTTGTATTAATCTTTTCACATTGTTCTGCAATATTTTTTGTCGCATTCACATTTATATTGTAAACTTCTTTGCTTGATAATTTTGATGCAATATTAGGATTAGAAACTGCGGCAGTGTGAATTACAACTTCGGGCTCAAAGCTTGAAAAAATATCTATTATTTTTTTTTGATTTGTAATATCAACTTTAGCTGAATTATAATCTTTGCAATTGCCAATATTTGAATTGTAAAGCGTAAGAATCTCATTGTCTTTTGACAATTCGAGATTTAAATATTGACCCAATAAACCGCTTCCGCCGGTGATTAATATTTTCATGGCAAACTAATCTTTCCCAAAATTGTTTCTCTACTTGCACCTGTTACTCTTGGAATGTTTGATGGATTGCCATTAAGTGTTTCATTCGCCAAAACAGCAAAACAAATTGCTTCTTTTGCATCCGGAGAAATTCCAAGTTTGTTTACGTTTTGTATTAAAACTTTTTTACCAAAATATTTTTTTAACTGCTTTACTAAAAATTTATTTTTTGCTCCGCCGCCGCTGATAAAAAGCTCCTCGATTTTTGTTTCGTTTTTTATAAATAAATCATAATTGCGCCATACTGCATAAGCTGTAAACTTTGTAACCGTTGCCAGCCAGTCTTCTTTTTTTACTGATGAGAATTTTAATAATAATTCATCTAAAAATTCTTTCCCATATAATTCTCTTCCGGTTGATTTGGGTGGCTGCTTTTCAATGAAATTGTCCTTTTCAATCAAAGCATTAAATAACTCTTCATGAATTTTTCCTATTGAAGCAAGCTTTCCGTCTTTATCATAATTCTTATTAAAAAATTTTTTCGAAAGAATATCAATCATCATGTTTGCAGGGCCTGTATCAAAAGCAATTACATCTTTTGTCTTAGCTTTTTTATTAAGAATCGTAAAATTTGAAATGCCTCCAAGATTTAACAAAGCTCGATTTTTTTTCTTAGATGAAAATAGTATGTAATCGAAGTAAGGAATTAAAGGAGCCCCCTGACCGCCAAGTGCAATATCACCAACTCTAAAATCACCAACTGTAATAATGCCTGTTAATTTTGCAATTACAGATGGATCGCCAATTTGCAACGTTGAAGAAATTTCATAACCAAAATATTTTTCTTTATTGGGTAAGTGATGAATCGTTTGTCCATGCGAACCAATAAAGTCAATATTTGAAAGAGACACTTTTGATTTTTTGCATAACAGTTTTACTGCATCTGCATAAATATGAGCAATTAAAAAATTGAGCTTGCAAATATCAGTTACATTACCTTTTCCGGGAGAAGAATTTTCAAGCAAAATCTCCTTCAAACCTTCAGGGAAAGGATATGAAATAAATTTTAATCTGCTTCACTTTTGTTGATGTTGAATTTCCTTTTATCTCACAAAGTACAGCATCAACCCCATCCAAAGATGTTCCAGACATTAAGCCCGATTGACAGTTTTTTATTTTTGACAGAAATTTTTTGTAGTAATTTTATATTCATTTTTAAAGTTGAAATAAATATTGATTTAAACACTGATTTAAATTTTTATATTTAATTTCATTTGTATATTTGTAAAATTATAATCAAATTAAAATATTATAAAATCATGTCGAAATTCTTAGCAACTAAAAATAATTGTACTAAAAACATTTTTTCTTATGATTTTTATCATTGCACCCCAAATCACTGCACAAACCAAATTATCAGTGATATTAATATCGGAAATTAAAAACGGTAATTTTAATCACGCTGAAGAATTAATTAAACAAAAACTTTCAAAAGAAGATTTAACTGATACTGAAGAGTATAATTTGAATTTTCAAGTTGATGTTATGAACAGAATTGAAAAGGATTTCAAGAAAAGTAGAGATGATATAAAAAATCAGTTAAGTAGATATTTCCCAAATTTGACAGATTCCATGATTGATAGTTGGGAAAAAGATAATTCTTTGGAGATGAAAATCATAAATGGTGAAAAAAAATATTTTAATAATGCCGTTCCAAATCTATTTAGAGTAAATAAAGGAGCGGCAAAAGTTAAAGAGGACATTGATGGAACTTCACATAATAAATTAGAAGAATTTTTAAAAACACATTTACCAGTGTCTGTAAAAGATTTTGAAGAGACCGGGAATCATATAGTAAATCCCCAAAAAATGAAATTGGATTATACTTTAACTGTTGATGCAGATGCAGTTCCTGCTGGTGAAATTATCCGCTGCTGGCTTCCATATCCAAAAGAAAATTTTCAAAGACAAAAGGATGTTAAACTTCTTTCTGTAAATGCAGATGAATATGTAATTGCTGATGATTCAAATCCGCAAAGAACATTGTATCTTCAAAAGAAAGCTGTAAAAGGAAAGCCGACTGTTTTTGAAATGACATTTGAATATACACCTTATTCTGAGGTCTATGAAATAGATACAAATAAAGTGCAGCCGTACAATGAAGATTCGGAAATGTATAAAGAGTATACCGCAGAACGTTCACCTCATATTGTTTTTACTAAAGGATTAAAAGAGTTGGCAAATAAAATAATTGGTGATACAAAAAATCCTTATGAAAAAGTATTTAAAATTTTTCAATGGATAAGTGAAAATATACCATGGGCGAGTGCTAGAGAATATTCAACTATCAATGATATTTCAGCATATTGTATTAACAATATGCATGGAGATTGTGGAATTAAAGCAATGACTTTTATAACTCTTGCCAGGTTAAACGGAATTCCTGCCAGATGGCAAAGCGGTTGGATGCTTCATCCGGGAAGTGTTAATCTTCACGACTGGGCTGAATATTATTTAGAAGGTTATGGCTGGATTCCTATTGATGTTGATTACGGAATTCAAGATTCTGATAATCCTAAAGTAAAATACTTTTATGCAAGTGGAATTGATTCATACCGGTTAATTGTAAACAGCGATTTTGGACAGCCGTTATTTCCATCCAAAATTTTTCCGCGAAGTGAAACAAATGATTTCCAGCGTGGTGAAGTTGAATGGCGCGGTGGAAATTTATACTTCGATAAGTGGAATTATCATATGGATGTGAAATATGAGAATGAACAAAGTTCATTTTAAATTAGTTTCATAACTCTCAGAAACTTAGGTAATTACCAATATTTTTACCATTATTCTGGGGAATAAAACCCACTTCTTCTTTTGATTTTACAAAGTGTTTGGTAAATTTAACTCCCTTAAAAATTTATATTTATGAGATATTTTATAAAGATTGTTTTAATAATTTGTGTTTTGAGCACACTCTCATTTGCACAAAGACAGCAATATTTTGATGCCCCATTTGGAGGCGGCGGCGGATTTACTCCTGGATGGATTTTTCCGAATTTTGATCAAGTAAATCCTGTTTTAAATCAATTTGGTGTTCCTGAATTTTCTAAAGGCGGATTTTTTACAACAGGCGGAAGCGGATTTATTTATTTAGGATTTATTAAAAATTTTAGGGTCGGTGGAATAGGATTTGGGGGTTCCAAATCAACTTCATCTTCACAGGAATCTCAGCTTCTCCTTGATAAAAGTTTAGATAAAAATTCGGTTCAGGCATTAGTAAATAAGGAAGTACAATATTCGCTTGGCGGCGGCGGTTTAACTTTGGAATATACTTTGCCATTTGTAAAAAATGTTGGCATTTCGGTTGGAGGAATTATAGGCGGTGGCAGTTTGACTATGGAAATTTATAAAAACAGCGGTACATTTAGCTGGGATAATGTTTGGAGTGAGGTTTCAGGACCCTTTCCTTCAGGTAGTGAACATAAAACAATTAGTAATAATTTTTGGTTTTTTACTCCAACAGTAAATGTTGATATTCCAGCATTTAGATTTGTAGCATTTAGAATAGGTGCAGGGTATCAATTAACTTTTGCAAATAAATGGACGATCGATAATAATCAGAATTTATCAAACGTTCCGTCAGATTTAAATGGAAATAGTTTCTTTATCCAAACAGGAATATTTATAGGATTTTTCTCTTTTTAAGGAATTAAATGAAAAATGTTTTAATTACCGGAGGCGCCGGATTTATAGGCAGTAATTTTATAAATCACATTCTTAATGAACGTGATGATTATAAAATTGTAAATCTTGACAAACTTACTTATGCTGGAAATCTTGAAAATTTAAAATCCTCTGAAAGAAATAAAAATTATTTTTTTATTAAAGGCGATATCTGCAATAATGATCTTGTAAATTACATTTTTGAAAAATATAGAATTAAATATGTAATAAATTTCGCGGCTGAATCTCATGTTGATAGAAGCATTTTAGGTTCTGAAATATTTTTCAGAACAAATGTAATTGGTACAAATGTATTATTAGAAGCAGCTAAAAGATTTGAAGTAGAAAAATTTTTACAGGTTTCTACGGATGAAGTTTATGGCAGTCTAGGTAACGATGGGCTGTTTACGGAAACAACTCCGCTTTCTCCAAATAGTCCTTATTCATCAAGTAAAGCTTCGGCAGATATGATGGCATTGTCCTTTCATCATACTTATGATTTACCAGTAGTTATAACTCGTTGTTCAAATAATTATGGTCCATTTCAATTTCCGGAAAAATTAATCCCTTTAATGATAATCAATGCTTTAAATAATAAAAAACTTCCGGTGTACGGTGATGGAATGTATGTTAGAGATTGGATATATGTCATCGATCATAATAAAGCGATTGATTTGGTTTTTGAAAAAGGAAATATCGGGGAAGTTTATAATATTGGCGCAAGTAATGAAATGCCTAATATAGAAATAATAAAATTAATTTTAAGCCATTTACATAAATCGGAAGAATTAATTCAATATGTAAAAGATCGCCCTGGGCATGATAGGCGATATGCTATTGATTCTTCAAAAATTCAAAACGAATTAAAGTGGAAGCCATCTTTTACTTTTGAAGACGCTATTGCTAGATCAATTGATTGGTATCTTCAAAATAAAGACTGGTGGGAAAGAATTATCTCTGGTGAGTATCAAAATTATTACAATATTCAATATCAACAATAAAGCAACAACTTATGATTTCTTTACAACATTCTAAAAAATTGGTTTTAATATTAATTACATTTTTATTCTTTTGCAGCAATTTTATCTTTGCTCAATTCAATTCTCAATCAACAAATTCAACTACTGATCAGCTTTTTTCAGCTGGAGCAATAAGTGTTACTATCGGAGGTAATTTTATTGTTACTGGAACTTTCCCTGCACTAGTTACTGATAGAGTAGACCAATTAGTTAGCCGCTTGTATAATCAAATACAATCTAAAATGTATTCTGAAACAATTGGACTCTTTGAAAAGAAAGCTTTGCAAAAAGAACTTGAAGGAATATCTTTTAGGAATGTTACTTTGAAAAGAAAATCCGGCGAAGAATTTAAGCTCGATCTTTTAAAGTTCAGAAGAACCGGTGACTTTTCTCAAAACCCATATTTAAAAAATGATGATGTAATTATTTTTGCTCCTACCGATTTGGAAAGAGATTTTTTTAGTATAGAAGGTGCTGTAAACAGTCCTGGTAAATTTAATTTTGTGGATGGCGATAAACTTGCCGATGCTATTACTCTCGCTAATGGAATTAATAAAGCTTATGAAAATGTTGATTCAGTGGAGATTAATCGTCTTAGCTATAACGGCGAACAGATGCAAGATATTAGATTAGCAATAAACAGTGATTTTTCATTGCAGAGAGGGGATAGGATAACAGTGTTAGCAGATGAAACACAAAGAAAAGATTTTACCGTTACTGTTTTTGGTGAAGTGAATATACCGGGTTCTATTCCAATTACTAAAAATTCAACTACTTTGAGTGAAGTAATAAAGAAAGCAGGTGGGGTAACAACAAATGCTTCATTAAATAGAGCTAAGCTTTTTACAGGAAATAATTTTAATCTTTTAATTAAAAAATTATATAATGTGGATTTGAAAGAAACACCGTTAGATACTGCTTTAATAGATAGATTTTTAAAGCTTGATGAATTAATGATGAATAGAATGGATGGATTGACACAAGAAGAAAAGCAATTATTTTCAATTGATAACGAAGTTAGAATTTTAACTGACGGTACTTCTGTAAACTTTATTGATTATGATAAGCCTGGCTCTGAAGCATCACAATTTTATGTTCATGATAAAGATATTATTATTATTCCTGCAAAAAGTAAAACGATTCAGGTTTTCGGGCAGGTTACTAATCCGGGAAGAATAAATTATGTTGAAGGAAAAGATATAAATTATTATATAGATAAAGCAGGAGGATTAGGCCAATATGCAATTGATAATGAAATTACTTTGATAAAAGGTGAATCGAGAAGATGGGTTTCGATTGAAGATGAGTCATATAAAATAGAGCCAGGCGATTATATCTGGGTACCGCGTGAAATTATCAGAGGTTTTAATTATTATCTTCAACAGGTTGCAACATATTTAGGAATAGTTGCGAGCGCAGCAACAGTTGTACTGCTATTACTTAAGTTAAATCCTAATAATTAAAAAGTTTTAAATTAAGTCAAAGTTAAAAAGTAAAAAGAATACTTTACATTCATCGTTAGAACGGCCTATTTTCATATAAAGATGAATGAAAACTTCGGAATAAAAATTAAAATTAATTTTAACTTTTCTTGACAATTTAAAATAATAGTATATATTTGATAGGCTGATTTAGAAATGGTTTTCATTTCTTGTTTGATAAAGAAAAGCTATTATAAAAACAGCAAAAATATTTTGAAATTGTGAAACGATCTCTTGACATTAGAAACAAGAGAAAGTAAATTTGTAGCCCTTCTTTATTGAAGGTTACAACGAAAAGTTCTTTGACAGAGTGAGTGCATTTAATCAATTTATTAAATGGTTTCAATCAAGCGTCTAAACGCCAAGATTACAAAAATTTAAACTTTCTACTACGGAGAGTTTGATCCTGGCTCAGGACGAACGCTGGCGGCGTGCTTAACACATGCAAGTCTACGAGAAAAAGGTAGCAATATCTTTAGTAAAGTGGCGCACGGGTGAGTAACACGTAAGCAATCTACCCTTAGATTTGGAATAACTTCGAGAAATCGAGGCTAATACCGAATGATGCAGCGGCACCGCATGGTGATGTTGTTAAAGTTCTTGTAACGTCTAAGGATGAGCTTGCGTCTGATTAGCTAGTTGGTAGAGTAATAGCCTACCAAGGCAACGATCAGTAGCTGGTCTGAGAGGATGATCAGCCACACTGGAACTGAGACACGGTCCAGACTCCTACGGGAGGCAGCAGTGAGGAATATTGGGCAATGCCCGCAAGGGTGACCCAGCAACGCCGCGTGGAGGATGAATGCCGTAAGGTTGTAAACTCCTGTTAGAGGGGACGAATAACTCCGATCGCATCGGAATTTGACTGTACCCTCAGAGAAAGCCCCGGCTAACTACGTGCCAGCAGCCGCGGTAATACGTAGGGGGCAAGCGTTGTCCGGATTTACTGGGTGTAAAGGGCGCGCAGGCGGGTTGACAAGTCAGAGGTGAAATCCTGCAGCTTAACTGCAGAACTGCCTTTGATACTGTCAATCTTGAGTACGGAAGAGAGAAGCGGAATTCCAGGTGTAGTGGTGAAATACGTAGATATCTGGAAGAACACCAGTTGCGAAGGCGGCTTCTTGGTCCGTTACTGACGCTCAGGCGCGAAAGCGTGGGTAGCAAACAGGATTAGATACCCTGGTAGTCCACGCTGTAAACGATGAATACTAGGTGTTGGGCCGTTAGGCTCAGTGCCGCAGCTAACGCATTAAGTATTCCACCTGGGGAGTACGATCGCAAGGTTGAAACTCAAAGGAATTGACGGGGGCCCGCACAAGCAGTGGAGCATGTGGTTTAATTCGATGCAACGCGAAGAACCTTACCTAGGCTTGAAATGCAAGTGACCGGCTGTGAAAGCAGCCTTCCCTTCGGGGCATTTGTACAGGTGCTGCATGGCTGTCGTCAGCTCGTGCCGTGAGGTGTTGGGTTAAGTCCCGCAACGAGCGCAACCCCTACTATTAGTT
Organism: uncultured Ignavibacteriales bacterium; assembly: GCA_963746735.1. GTDB lineage: Bacteria > Bacteroidota > Ignavibacteria > Ignavibacteriales > Ignavibacteriaceae > CAVSWT01. The sequence continues at coordinate 53,336 of CAVVCO010000024.1, read as the reverse complement.
GCCATCAGGTTATGCTGAGCACTCTAATAGGACTGCCTACGCAAGTAGTGAGGAAGGTGGGGATGACGTCAAGTCCGCATGGCCCTTACGCCTAGGGCTACACACGTGCTACAATGGATACAACAACGGGTTGCTAAACCGCAAGGTGGAGCCAATCCCTTAAATGTATCCCCAGTTCGGATTGGAGTCTGAAACTCGACTCCATGAAGTTGGAATTGCTAGTAATCGCGGATCAGCACGCCGCGGTGAATACGTTCCCGGGCCTTGTACACACCGCCCGTCAAGCCATGGAAGCCGGGGGTACCCAAAGCCAGTGTCCTAACCGCAAGGAGGGAGCTGTTTAAGGTAAAACCGGTGACTGGGGCTAAGTCGTAACAAGGTAGCCGTACCGGAAGGTGCGGCTGGATCACCTCCTTTCTAAGAGTAATCAAACCATTGATTATCTTGATTTTAATCGCTCACTCTTTCTTTTTTTTGTTCTTAAAGTAATGAATCTCAGGCGAAGTATTTAATACTTTTTGTCTTAGATACCTGGGCCTGTAGCTCAGTTGGTTAGAGCGCACGCCTGATAAGCGTGAGGTCAGTAGTTCAACTCTACTCAGGCCCACTGCTAAAGGTTGTGTGTTTTTTATTTGGTAACCAAAAACATCCCTAAAACATAAAGTTTTGGGGCTATAGCTCAACTGGGAGAGCGCCGCCCCTGCAAGGCGGAGGTTATCGGTTCGATCCCGATTAGCTCCACTATATAATCGCCTTTGTGCGATTTTGTTCTTTGAAAGATTGAAAGAGTAAAAACAATTCTTATTTTTATAATAAGTAAGTTTTACTGAGCCTATAAAAAAATTATAGTCTTTTCTTTTATTAATTAGAAGAGCACCAAAAAATATATTTGTGAATAAAAATTTTGGTTAAGTTACTAAGGGCACACGGTGGATGCCTTGGTACGAGAAGTCGATGAAGGACGCGACTACCTGCGATAAGCTTCGGGTAGGTGGAAATAACCCAATACCCGGAGATCTCCGAATGGGGCAACCCAGCTAGAGTAATGTCTAGTTATCTACATCTGAATTCATAGGATGTATGAAGACAACCCAGTGAACTGAAACATCTAAGTAGCTGGTGGAAAAGAAAACAATAGTGATTTCCTAAGTAGTGGCGAGCGAAAGGGAAATAGTCTAAACCGTCTAACATGTATAAGGAAGCAACCGTTGTGTTAGCGGTGTCGCGGGGTATGTTCAGGCTGAATTGCTGCTAAGCCGAAGAGTAAAAAACTATATTATTAACTGAATATTCTGGAAAGTTCAACCGTAGAGGGTGATAGTCCCGTAAGTGAAAATAATATAGCTCTTTGGAATATACTCCCAAGTACCACGAAGTAAGTGAAATTTTGTGGGAATCTGGGAGAACCATCTCCTAAGACTAAATACTATCTCGTAACCGATAGTGAATCAGTACCGTGAGGGAAAGGTGAAAAGCACTCCTAATAGGAGGGTGAAATAGTACCTGAAACCGTGTGCTTACAAACGGTTGGAGTCTTAATTTCGATTTATCGGAATTAGGATGACAGCGTGCCTTCTGGATAATGAGCCAACGAGTTACTCCTACGTTGCAAGGTTAAGTTTTTAAGAAATGAAGCCGAAGCGAAAGCGAGTCCTAATCGGGCGTTTAAGTAACGTGGGGTAGACGCGAAACCGGGTGATCTACCCTTGTCCAGGATGAAGTGAGGGTAAAACCTCATGGAGGTCCGAACTAATGTGGGTTGAAAACCGCTTGGATGAGGTGAGGGTAGGGGTGAAAGGCCAACCAAACTCGGAAATAGCTCGTATTCCTCGAAATAGCTTTAGGGCTAGCCTCGAGTAAAAGTGTAACGGAGGTAGAGCACTGATTGGGCTAGGGCTGTCACAACGGTACCAAACCCAGACAAACTCCGAATTCCGTATACATGTTTCTCGGGAGTCAGGCAGTGGGGGATAAGCTTCATTGCCAAAAGGGAAACAACCCAGATCATCAACTAAGGTCCCTAAATAGTAGTTAACAGAGAAAGGATGTTCAATTGCTTTGACAACTAGGATGTTGGCTTAGAAGCAGCCATTCATTTAAAGAGTGCGTAATAGCTCACTAGTCAAGCGATCGGGCGTCGACAATTTCCGGGACTTAAACTACTTACCGAAGTTATGAACTTCAGCTTGCTGGAGTGGTAGAGGAACATTCTATACGCTGCGAAGGTGTACTGCGAGGTATGCTGGAGCTTATAGAAAAGCAAATGTTGGCATAAGTAACGATAATGCGGATGAAAAATCTGCACACCGAAAGTCTAAGGTTTCCTGAGCAATGTTAGTCATCTCAGGGTTAGTCGAACCCTAAGCCGAGGCTGAAAGGCGTAGGCGATGGAAAACAGGTTAAAATTCCTGTACCTGGTATATTTTGTTTGAGCATAAGGAGGGACGCAGAAGTGAAGGTTAGCCGCCTGATGGATTAGGTGGTCTAAGTGAGTAGGCTGAAAGTGTAGGCAAATCCGCACTTTCTTAAGGCCGAGACACGAACGGGAGGGCTTAGCCCATAAACTAACCGTAATCATACTGCCGAGAAAATCTTCGTATGTGAGAAATATATCAGATCGTACCGCAAACCGACACAGGTAGACGGGATGAGTATTCTAAGGTGCTCGAGTGAGCCGTGGTTAAGGAACTCGGCAAATTAGCTCCGTAACTTCGGGATAAGGAGCGCCTTAAGTATGTGAAGCTCTTGCGAGCTTAGCAGAACAAGGCCGCAGTGAAAAGGCCCAAGCGACTGTTTAACAAAAACACATGTCTCTGCGAAGTCAATCAAGACGATGTATAGGGACTGACACCTGCCCGGTGCTGGAAGGTTAAGAGGAGATGTCAGCGCAAGCGAAGCATTGAATCGAAGCCCCAGTAAACGGCGGCCGTAACTATAACGGTCCTAAGGTAGCGAAATTCCTTGTCGGGTAAGTTCCGACCTGCACGAATGGTGTAACGATTTGGGCACTGTCTCAACCACGGGCTCGGTGAAATTGTGGTACCGGTGAAGACGCCGGTTACCCGCATATGGACGGAAAGACCCCGTGCACCTTTACTGCACCCTAATATTGGGTTCGGATAAAGCATGTGTAGGATAGGTGGGAGGCTTTGAAGCCGGGACGCTAGTTTCGGTGGAGCCAACGGTGAAATACCACCCTTGCTTTATTTGGATTCTAACCTCGGCCCTTGAATCAGGGCTAGGAACAGTGTTAGGCGGGTAGTTTGACTGGGGCGGTCGCCTCCTAAAATGTAACGGAGGCTCTCAATGGTTCCCTCAGCATGGTTGGTAATCATGCGGCGAGTGTAAACGCAAAAGGGAGCTTGACTGCGAGACTTACAAGTCGAGCAGATGCGAAAGCAGGAGTTAGTGATCCGACGGCTTCGAGTGGAAGAGCCGTCGCTCAAAGGATAAAAGGTACGCCGGGGATAACAGGCTGATCTTACCCAAGAGTTCATATCGACGGTAAGGTTTGGCACCTCGATGTCGGCTCATCGCATCCTGGGGCTGAAGAAGGTCCCAAGGGTTTGGCTGTTCGCCAATTAAAGCGGTACGTGAGCTGGGTTCAGAACGTCGTGAGACAGTTCGGTCCCTATCCTATGCGGGCGCAGGATACTTGAGAAGGGTCGCTTCTAGTACGAGAGGACCGAAGTGAACGTACCTCTAGTGTACCAATTGTCACGCCAGTGGCATCGTTGGGTAGCTATGTACGGTTGTGATAAGCGCTGAAAGCATCTAAGCGCGAAGCACGCTTCAAGATTAGGTATCCCTCCATTTATGGACTGAAGACTCCTCGGAGATGACGAGGTTGATAGGCTGCAGGTATAAGTATGGTAACATATTCAGCCGAGCAGTACTAATAAGTCGTGAGGCTTAACCATTTAATTTTTGTTCACAATATATTTAATATTTTTTTTGTAGCTCGCTCTTTCAGTCTTTCATTTATTTTTTTAATCATATAGATGTTGAAATAAATTCAACACAAGGATTTTAAATTTTGGTGGTTATAGCCAGGGTGTTACACCTCTTCCCATTTCGAACAGAGAAGTTAAGCCCCTGTACGCCGATGGTACTGCATGCGCAGGTGTGTGGGAGAGTAGGTAGCTGCCAAATTTATTTTACAAACCCCGGTTATTTTTTAATCGGGGTTTTTTATTTTTAAGATAAGGATACATGAGCATAACAATATTAATCAAGATAAAATACGATTTCTACTTAATTGACTAGAGTTATTTTAATTAAAATCGATTTTCCCTTTTTGCAGCCAAGCCAAGACTATCCTTAAATCACTATATGTAATTTCTGGAGGAACACTTTCTTTTATTGCAGATAATCTTACCTCATCTAAATTTTCGGGGGAAGTACTTCGCAATTTTTTTTGCATCATCAATCGGCATTACTTCTTCTATCTGAATTAAATTTTGACTTATTGCTTTTGCAAGATGAATTTTAATTGTACTTTCTACAAGATTTCTCTCGTTAGCAATTTGCTGAATTGTTTTTCCTTGATGTAAATAATAAACTGTTTCTTCAACTGTACTTAGTTCTTTGCCGGAAGCAGCATTTTTAATTTTTGAATAAGAACTCTTTATTTGTTGTGTTGCCCTAATAAAAGATTTTCTTTTATTCAAATAATCATCAAGTCGAAATCCATCCTTACAATAATTAATCTTCTGCAATATATCATCTACAATAAAAATGATAGCTTCAAGAAAACTATCAGCCTTCCTGGAAAGTTTTTTAGTGGCGAGAGATAAAGGATGATTAAAAAAACTATCCCGCCATTTACTTATTTCATTATAAAAATAGTTTGCTCCATCTTTAATTCTATTCTGAAACTTTTCATTTTCTTCTATTAAATCATTTCCCTTATTAAGCCGGATTATCATTTGCTTAAATTTTTCTGAAACTTCGTAAAGTTGATTTTGTTTTTCAATTAACTCTTGAATCCATAAAATCGTCTCAGCATTTATTTTATTTTGATTCTCCGTAATAAATTCATTTAAACCTTTAAGCTCATAATGCCAGCTTTTCCAGGTAAAAATCTTTTGCAATTCTTCAAGAATAAATTCTTGTCTTGCTTCTGAAAATATTTGTACAAGATTATTATTCCAGTTTTTCTTCTGCCATTCAATAAAATCATTATGGGCTCCAAGAAAATTATTTCTGATTGGAGTCTTAAGAATTAATCCCTCTAATGAAGTACAACGGCTTAGGGCAACATATACCTGCCCGATTGCAAAAGCTCTTTCAGCATCAATAATCATTTTATCGAAAGTTAAGCCCTGACTTTTATGAATAGTAATTGCCCAGGCAAGCCGCAGTGGGTATTGAATAAAACTGCCCAAAATTTCTTCATCGATTTCCAACGTATCCGGATTTAATTTGTATTTTATGTTTTGCCATTCACTTTTCTTTACTGCAATTTCTTCAAAGTCATCATTACATTTGACTCTTATGTAGTCAATATCAAGTTTTGTTATCACGCCTATCTTTCCATTAAAATATTGTTTCCCTTCTGTATCATTTTTTAGAAACATAACCTGAGCGCCAACTTTTAGCCTAAGTTCCTTTTCTGCCGGATAAGCATGTTCTGGAAATTCACCTATTATTTCAGCATGAAAGGATTGCGAACGAGTTGATAGAACATCTAATTTTCTAATATTAATTTCATCAGACTGATAGTTGTGCGTTGTAAGAGTAATATAACCTTCATTTTCTCTCGGCATAAAATTTCTTCTAATTCGATTATTCAGTAATATAAAATTCTCTTCGGATATATTGTTGTTGCGAATGCCATTTAGTATTTCAATAAATTTATCATCCTTTTGCCGGAAGATTTCTTTTAGCTCAATTATTACCGGGGTATTTTCTCTCAAAACAAAACTATCAAAGAAAAAAATAGAAGAATAAAAATCTTGTAAAATTTCCCAATCTTCTCTTTTAACCACAGGGGGTAGTTGGTAAAGATCACCAATAAATAAAACCTGGACTCCGCCAAAATGTTGATGCGGTGCTCTTCTTATATATCTCAAAATTGTATCAATGGCATCTACTGTGTAAGAGGCAACCATACTAGCTTCGTCAATTATTAACAATTCTAAACTGCGAAGCAAATTTAATTTTTCTTTACTATAGTGAATCTTAGAAAGCAGGGGATGGTTATTAATTGCAATGCCATTTTCCTGATTTAAGTCAGGCATTACTATTCCAAATGGGAGTTGAAACAATGAATGAAGTGTGACGCCCCTTGCATTGATTGCAGCTACTCCGGTTGGTGCAGCAACAATGCTTTTCTTTTAAAGAATTTTCGCGAAGATATTTTAGAAAAGTTGTTTTCCCGGTTCCCGCTTTACCAGTTAAAAAAATATTTAAATTTGTTTCATTAACAAAACGAAACGCAAGTTGAAATTCTTCTGTAAATTTAATTTTCATTACTTATTTCTTTTTGCTAAAATATCAAAATAAATATGCAAGCAAAAAGAATTGATGGAAAATTATTTTTTAACCGGAAAATAATCGGCATTTAATTTTTTTTCTTTTCTATGCAGTGTATAGAATCAAGTATCGTAAAACAGGCATCAAGAAGGGATCTACTCCTTCTTAATCTCCTCCCAATTTTTCTCAAGCTCTTCAAATTGTTTTTTGTACTCGCTGTACAAATTATTTTGCCCTTGAGTTGGAGCAGCATCTGCCGTTTGAATCGAAGAAGCTAAACCCGAAATTATCCTACTTACGTTTGCAATTTTTGTTTTAAGCTGCTTAATATTTTCCAGTGTTTCATGCGGAAGATTACCACTGTCATTCTTTATTTTATTATTAACATTATCATATAAATCAACAGTAATGTTTGAAGTTTTTTGAATTTGCTGGGCAAGAACAAGCTGCTTAAGCAAGTCACTGGTGCTTATTTTTATCCTTGGATCAAGTTTAACGGTTAGCTCTTTTGTATAATCTTTTCCGTTTACAGTTAAAACGATTTTATAATTGCCCGGCATGACCATTGGCCCTAAAGGAACTATTGGTGTTCCAACAGTCCAAACTGCAGCTATTGAATATTCATATTGCAAAGCTTTAGGTCGCGGAAATCGTAAATCCCAAACAAATCTATGCATTCCTGCTTTAGTTGATAATGACTGTTTTTCTCCAATCCATCTTTTATCGAAATAGGTGGTTACGGGAAGTTTCTCTTGCTTCTCATTACTTGAATAACTACGAATTAAATTTCCGTAGGAATCATAGACTGATAATTTAATTGGAGCATCAACATTTTCATTTAAATAATAATCAATGATTGCACCATCAGGCGGATTTTGTCCAAGCGGAGTTGAAGGAGGCCAAGGTGTGTCATGATTTGTATTCCCACGCATTCTCCATGCATCATTTGGCTGAAATAGGAAAACTGGTTTCGAAGTTAAATCTTCTGAAATTTGTCTAAGTGGAGATAAGTCATCTAAAATCCAAATCCCTCTTCCTTGTGTCGCTGCTATTAAATCACCATGATGAACAAGTAAATCTCTAATTGAGGTAGTCGGGAAATTTAATTTCAACGGCTGCCAATTTTCTCCATTGTTAAAAGAAACATATATGCTTTGATTTGTACCTGCAAATAATAGTCCTTCTTTTTCATTATCTGCACAGACAGCATTTACATATTCATTTTTTGGTAATCCATTAATAATTTTAGTCCAAGTTTTCCCATCATCTGTAGTTCTTAAAATTAAGGGAGAAAATTCATCAAGCCTTCTTGTATTAACAGCGGCATAAGCAGTGTGAATATCAATAGGTGAGGGAGAAATTTTATCTATTCTCGACCACAATGGAACAGAAGTCGGAGTTACATTTTTCCAGGTTTTACAGTAATCAGTTGTCAGTTGAATTAATCCATCATCAGTTCCAACCCAAATAACATTTTCCGAAATAGGTGAAGGAGCTATACTCCAAATAACTCCGAAGCCGCATTTTGCAGCTTGTTCTAAATCAGGATATTTATTGCTTGTTGTATCTCCTGTGCTGCGGCTTAAATCAGGACTAACAATATCCCAGTTATTTCCATCGTCTGTTGTTCTGAAAAGATATTGTGCCCCAAAATATAAAGCCTGATTTCCAACATGAGAAAATTCTATTGGAGTTATCCATGAATAGCGGTATTTAGCTATCGGTGGAAATTCAGCATAGCTTGAATGAGGCCAGGGAGATACATCAATTGACTGCCTGGTTATTTCATCGAAACGATGTAAGCTTCCTCCTAAGTCCGCTGCCAAAAACAATATCTGGATTACTTGGTTTTGGAATATCATAATCTCTTTCATCGGAACCAACCGGATGCCAGTCGCGCAATTCAATTACACCGTAAGGTCCTTGACTAAGAATTTCAACAGTGCCGTTGTCCTGCTGCCCGCTGTAAATTCTATAAGGAAATCTGTCATCAGCAGCAAGATGATAAAATTGCCCAGTAGGCTGATTATACCAGCTTGACCAGCTATCACCATTATTAACTGTAACTACTGTGCCTTGGTCGGAAGCCGTTATCATATGATCAGGCTGTTTTGGATTTATCCACAAGTAATGATAATCATCTCCGCCTGGCGAACCTTTAAAAACTTCAAAAGTTTTTCCGCCGTCTGTAGATTTATGAATTGATCTTCCCATTACATAAACAATTGACGAATTTGTTGGGTCAACGGTTACTCTTGAAAAGTATGAGCTTACAAGTTCCGAATCAGTATTTACCAATTTCCATTCATTGCCGCCATCATGTGAAGAGTAGAATCCGCTTTTTCCATTCGCTGCATCAATGGTAGCATAAATTATTTTTCCTTCAGTCTTTTGTCCTACTGCAAGTCCTATTCTCCCCATTGGTTCTTTTGGCAGACCAGTTCCATTTAATTTTGTCCAATGCAGTCCTCCATCTATGCTTTTATAAATACCTGAAGAATTTCCTCTTTGAGGAAGAAAATAATCTAGCCAAGGTCGTGATCTTAATTGCCATAGAGCCGCATAAATTATTTCGGGCTTACTTATATCGTAAGCTAAATCAACTGCCCCCGTAGAATCATTTATAAATAAAGTATGATTCCAATTCTTACCGCCATCTATGGAAAGATAAATTCCTCTTTCTTTGCTGTCGCCGTAAATATGTCCTAATGCAGCAACTATAACTTTGTTTTGATCATGAGGGTCAACTAAAATTTTTCCAATATATTTTGTGTCTTTTAATCCAGCATTAATCCATGTTTTTCCGCCGTCAGTAGTTTTGAAAACTCCATCGCCATCAAGATTATCATAACGCATTGCAACCTGCCCGGTTCCAACATAAATTATTTTAGGATTTGAAGGAGCTATTGCAAGTGCACCAACAGCAGATGCAGATTCATTTTGCATAAGCGGCTGCCAGGTTCTTCCGGCATCAATTGTTTTCCAAATGCCTCCGCCGGCTCCGCCAAAATAAAATGTGTTAGGTTCATTAGGAATTCCCTCTGCCATAGTTCCCCATCCAGCGCGATAAGGCCCAACTAACCTCCACTTCATACCAGCATATGTTTTTTCAGGAATTGTTTGAGAAAAACTTGAAGAGATTATTGAAAATATTAATAAGCTTAAATAAAAATAATGATTCTTTAGCTTCATTTATAAAATCCGAAGTTAGTGAGTTATTAAATTATTTTTTAGTGAAGTCGGATTTTAATATACTAAGGTTGGATGAAAAGTAAAAAATACTCTTTTAAATTAATTTTGTGCTTGATAAGAGAAGTATTTAAATATTTTACAATTTCCCGTACCCATTCAACTTTGCTCGTTTCATTAAGTCAGCAACTCTTTCTGCCTGCATTACAAAAGTTTCGAGCCTTGCTTCAATCACCTGGGGGTAAACATTTCCATCCGTTTCAATTGTTAAAAATGGAATGTTCATTTTGCCGTTAAAAATTTCCGGCAGTTTGTAATTTTTATTTATCAATTGTTCAACAGATATTTTATTTTCAACTTTCATTTCATCTGCTGCTAATGATTCTGTAAACCGTGTAGGCATACAGCCGAACGGGCCGAGATTTATTACTCCGCTGTATTTATCAATTGTCTCGTGCAATGCTACTCCAAGTGTTAAACCAGGTTCCCCTTTATATTCCGGAGGAATAATATGGCTGCTTCTTTTTAGTAGTGAATCAATATTTGTCAAATTGAATTTATAATAACCGGTTCTTGAAAGAGCTTTTTTAATTTTATATTCTGCCATCCTCATATAAATTACTCTGATCAATCTTTCCAGCTTTTTCTTAAATGATGTGTCCGGTTCAATAAGCTTCTGCTTTAAAAGATAATCTATATAATAAACCCATTCGCTTATGTACGCATCTTTCAGAATGAATCCTTTTTCGGCGAAATGTTTGTTCAGCCACTTGTGTGAAAAATGATCCCGTCTAACAAAAATTTCACCGCAAAGTGCAATATATTTTGCATGATGTATTGGAATTCTTGATGGAACTTTATTATTTATCTTATGTGAAAATTTCTTTAGAGCCTTATAAATTTTATCAGGCTTCTCTTCAAAAACCATGTTTAACTTGTCATACTCTTCATAAAATATTTTTAATCCTTCATCCGGATTTTCAGCATGTGCCATAATTCCGGAGCGTATATCGTCAAGAACATCACTAACCATTATGGTTTGTATTCCTCTCAATGCGAAATTAGGCCCTAAACCGGCAAAACCGTCATCATTCATTAAAGATAAAGTTGCAACGTTTTTTATTTTTTTTCTTTTGATTACGTTGCGAATAAAAACCGGGTATTGGCCGAGCCTGCAATTACCGCCGCCTTGAACAACAAAGAAAGCAATATATTGTTTCCCATCCCATTTGTTTTCAATATAATCAAGCAGTGAGCCCACCAAAAGTAAAAGGGGCAAGCATTCTTTACCGCTTGAAACAGCTCTTCCGTGCTTTAATATTTCCGGGTTACCTTCCGGCATTGCGATCGCATTAAAGCCCTGGCTTCTAAGTCCGGCAGCAAACATTGGAGCAGCAAGGTCACCCATTGAAGGAATTAAAACATCAATGCGTGGATCAGACAAAGGAATTTTTTCTCCGTCAGATGAAATGAAATACCCTTGATCTGAACCAAACACTATTTTTGCAAGGTTAAAATCACTGTAATCCGGGTCGCTGATTTTTAACTGAACTCTTCTATAATTTTTGATTATATCAAGTGCGGCATCAATTCTTGTATTGATACCTGCATCGGCAGTATGTCCATCAAGTTCAAGAGTCAGAGAAGGTTTTGTTCCCATTAAAGATCGGAATGTTGTTATTAGAATAGAATCAGGGCCGCAGGAAAAATTAGATATATAAGTTGCAAAAAGCTGCGGATTATTTTTTATAATTTTTGCGGCTTTTAATATTTTCTTCCCGCCTTCCCAGTATTGATCATCATCTATAATTTCATCGCGGTAATCAAACATATCATAAGGAACAACGAAAACTCCTCTCGATGCAAACTTTTTAGGAATTCCTTTATTTGCATGTTCGGTAAATGCATTATAAGGCCTGCCGACAAGCACAATAGCCATTTCATCAGGATTTTCACTTAAAAATTTTGTAAATGATTTTCCCAAATCATAAAGTTCAATTTGAAAATCTTCCTGCATTTTCAAAGCGAACTGAAATGCATCTTTTATTTTTGTTTCGTCTTCAACTCCTAACTGTTTTGCAACTTCAATAAATTTTGTTTCTTCTCTTTCAAAGCCGTTAGCAAAATTGAAATATGGAGTTATAAGCTTTTCTTTTGGAATTAAATCTTTAAAGCTTTGCTTAAGATAAAATGGTTCACCGCTTACAAACACGCAAGTACAGTTTGAATCAATGCGGTGATGCCCCATTCCATTCGAAGGAGGGTCCTCAACATACATTTCAAAAATTTCCGGTACAAAATAATAGTCTGGATTTTTTTCAATTAAATCTGCAAACAGACCCAAAGAAACCTGTGCGGGAAAACAGAATGAAGTATTTTCTCTTTCCAAACCTTCTTCATTTACTTTATCAGAAAGTATAACCTTAAAACCAAGCTTTGTGAAAAAATTGTAATACAAAGGATAAATAGTATGCGTGTGAAATGATTGATTGATGCCAACCGTTTGTGCATTCTCAGGCAGATTAATTTTAGGGGAATATTTTTCAAACATCAGTTGCTGACGTTTTTTTACAAAATCATATTTATCAACATCAACTTTTGTCTTGCTGATTACGTTGTAATATTTATTGCAAGCTCCACCAAAAGGATAAGTTTTACCTTCAACTTCAATCAAGTTTATTGAACATGCTAAATCGCATTTTTCTGCTCCACCGGCACAAGTAAAAGGTTTTCTGTAGCTTACTTCTCTTTCAGCAAGATCTTCCAAAGAGTATTCACCGGGCTGCATTAAACCTAAATCAATTTTTTCTTTTACTTCCAGTGCAACACCAAAAGCCCCCATTAATCCGGGATCGGGAGGAACAATAATTTCTTTGTTTGTTAAAGCAGCCATCGCAATTGGAACAGCTTTATTGTAACAAACACCGCCCTGCATAAAAATCTTTTTGCCTACAGTTCTATTTCCTTTAACACGGTTCACATAGTTCATACAGACTGAATAAACGAGTCCGGCAACAATATTATCTTTACTAATATTTTCCTGTTGAGCAGTTTTAATATCTGAACTTATAAAAGCAGAACATTGATCACTGAAATTCGGCGGCATATCTGCTTTCATTGCGATAGGTTCAATATCGGTTACTTTTATTCCAAGAGATTCGTACGCAGATTCTTCAAGAAAAGAACCCGTACCCGCAGAACATGCCTCATTCATTGCATAATCAGCTGGAACTTTATTTACTATATAAGTGAACTTTGCATCCTGTCCGCCAATTTCAAAGATAGTATCGACCTCTGGATCGAAGTAAACGGCTGCGGCTGCATGCGCAACAATTTCATTAATTATTCCTTCGGTTAAAGCATGAAGCCCTGCAATTTGTCTGCCCGAGCCGGTTGTTCCGATTCCTATAATTTTTATTTTTTCTGGAATCTGTTTCAATAATTCAGTGTAACATTTGCGGGAAGCTTCTATTGGATTTCCGTGTGTGTATAAATAAACAGAACCCAAAATGCGGCTGTCATATTTTCTGATTACAACTGCTTTTGTAGTTGTAGAACCAACATCAAGCCCGAGTATACAAACATCGCCATCTTTTGCTTTATGATGCTTCATCGATTTGAACTGAACCTTGTCTTCGAAATTTTTTAGCGGCTGATGAAATACAAATGAACTGCTTCGCGGAATGAAAATATCATCAAAATTTTCTATTATGTTAACTTCATTTTCAAGACCATATAATGCGGCACCAAGCGCTTCAAAGTATGGTGCTTCAACAGGAATATTAATTTGGGAGATTTTTTCTTTAAGAAAATCCATGACAACCGAATTCTTTGTCACGCCGCCAACAACCATTACTTTGCCGGGTTTTATTTTTTTTAGCAGGTCTTCTACTTTTTCAGCCATCATCAAAGACAAACCAGAAGCAACTTCGGATTTCTGGATTCCTTTATTTAATGCATGTGTACAATCCGATTTGCAGAACACAGAACACCTGCCGGAAACTTTAAAAGGTTCAGCATCTTTCGCTATGTCAACAACTTCGTCAATTCCAAGATTCATTCTTTTAATTTGCTGAAGAAAAAATTCTCCAGTTCCCGAGGCACATTGATTTTTTGTAATTACATTTGAGATTTTTCCTTCGTCGTCGATGGTATAAACCATAAATGTTTCACCACCCAATGAAGCGACAGCTGAGTAATTTTCTTTTTCTTTATTTAAGAAAGTAAATGCATATTCAGTTGCTTCAGGCTCAGGGATGTTTGTAAACTTTACGAGCTTTCTAAATTTTCGTCCAGTAACTACTATTGGAATATTGGAGAATGAATTTTCACCGTTGTCATTTCGAAGGAGTCCTCGACTGAGAAATCTCTCTGAGTCATTTGAAAAAGATTTCTCTCTTAAAAATTCTGTTGTATTAATTCCAGATAAAACTGTTTCTTTTCTATTTGTAAATTCTGCTAACTTCTCTTTAAATACTTTTCTTGGGTCGCCATTATGAGAAAGAGTTAAAACATCATCAATAGTAGTTTGATTTCCATCTTTTTTAATTTTAACAAATGAAATTGTGGAGGCCCCTAAACAAGCTCCAATTATATATTTACTATCTTCATATTTTTATTTATTCAAATTATTTTGATTCCAAAATTCACTTGCCAATATAAAAATCTGTTGCTTCAAAATCTCATTTTTTCTATTAATCAATAATGCAAATACAGTTAAAATATTATTTAAATACATCTTTAATGGCGTCAATCAAACCATCAATGGGAATTTGCATTCCTGGGCCACCGTATGGACTCATCGCATGTTCCGAACCTTCCGGAAAGTTTTTTTGTATGTATTCATGCAGTTCATCATTAATTTTTCGTACAATATCATATCTTGTAACAGCCTTGCGGTTTTCAGCAAGTCTTTTAGCCTGCTGCTGCAAAATAAATTTAGCGTATTCAGGATGGCGAACTAAAAATGTATCCAGCAAAGAAGCCGCAAATTTTAATTCATCTTCTGTTGAATCAGGCTTTTCACTATTAACAATTTGTTCTTTTTTATTAGTAATAGTAGTATCAACAACTGATTCTTTTTCTTCTTTTATTTTCGGAGACTCTTTTTGTTTAGTCTTTTGTGTACGATGAATTTTTCCTTTTATAGTAGGCGGTTTAACAGTTTCAACTTTTTCAGGCTGCGGCTGAATTATTTTTGTATCGAGTTGTATTGGTTTATTCTTTTCTACAGAAGGATATTTAATTTCAATTAACAATAAAATTATTACAAAAATACCGTGTAATAAAATTGATAGAGAAATAGAGATAAGTTTCTCTTTGTTTATTTTGTTTTTTAGTTGAGCCAAAATATTAGCTTAGTTATGCAGCCTTATTTAAAATTCTATTGAATCAATAATGAAGATTTATTTCAAATGAAAGGTAATTCTAACAGGTTAATAATAGAAATAAAAATGGAATTATTATATGGGGAATTATGTATCTAAAAGGAATTAGTATAAATAGAAACCTCCGAGGTTTGAGATTACAATTAGCTTAAGTGAGTAAAATAAAACTTACGGAAAATTAAATTTGTCAATCTTTTTTATAATTCTGTCTGTTTCGATGGGGATAATAATAATTTTATAAAGGTGCAGAATATCTTAATTTTTGTTTATTTGATATAGCAGGTAAAATTAATATTTAATTTTTCAATAAGTTGAAAATCATTGATCCATTTTACCTCCATATTATCACACACATTTGGTATTTTTATTCTTTTTGAACTTAGTGCAGTTACTTTCTCCTCTTTTGTAACAACGGTTGCTTTTTCATGCATAGCATGAGCGATTACCCAGGGATCTGCCAAAGATCTTGCTTTTGTATTATCAACAAGGAATTTATGTAAAGGATTTTGGGAATAAATATTTTGTAAACACTCAGTTACAGCCTGCTCAATTTTACGAATTGGGATTTCACTTGCCTTTAACCATTGTGATAAATCATCTTCCGTTCGAGTTATTTCTTCATATACCATTTCTGGAATAAAAATTCTCCCCTCTGCTCCAAATTTATTTAACACTGCCCAATAATCAGGGCAAAACTTTGGCGAATAATATTTTTGCCATGCTTCAATAAGAACATTTGAGTCTAAACAGTATATTTCATCTTTAAAGCTCATCTATAAATTTGAGCTTCCAATTTTGGGAACTTATTGGTTGGTGTGTTCAATAAAACACTAGCTAAAGTAGGTTCAATTAAACCACCATGGAATCCGTCCAGAACAATTTGAGTGAAAAGACGACTGTTTTTGTTCACTCTTAATAAATATGGACTGGGACCACCTTTCTTTTCCCTTTTTTTTTGTGCTTCTTTTTTTTCTTCGTCCCTTTTTAAAAATTCTCTATACTCTGTTTCAGCTTCCGTTTTAAGTTTTGTGTAAATATTTAACGAAATGATATTTAGATTTAATGATCTGACCAGGAATGCAAATGAGCTCACTCCTAATTTTTTTGATGTCAGAAAAATTTCTTTTATAGAATTGAAAATATTAAGATTCAAATTTTTTATAAACTCCGTTGGTATTAAAGCATCAGCTGCTACCTGATTACAGAACAATTCAATCTGATTAAATGAGTCTTTGTTTAAAAGTTCCGATTCTATATTATTTGAAATACCAGATTCAGCAATCCAAATGTGGGCAAGCTCATGTACAAGTGTAAATAATTGTGAAGTATTCCAATCATCAGAATTAATAAATATAAAAGGGGCATAAGAATCTGCAATAACAAAACCCTGTATCTCTTCTCTATCTAATTTTAATTTCGGATGAATGAAGCTTGTTCTTGATATAAAAATACCATTTGCTTCGGCTCTGTCTATCCATTCCCTAATAGGGTTATCATTTTTATAGTTAAACGGATCAATATCCAGTGTTTTTAAAATGTTATCAGCAACCATCTGCGGATTATCATAAATCGAAAATTCTCCCACAAACTGAAGTTTATCCCCATTGTTTTCTTCATTTATTTCACTTATCCATGCTTGTTTTTGCTGGATCTCACGTATAATAAAAATTGATGCAGTTCTAAAAGGTTTTGATCCTTTTTTCCTAAAGTCTTGTAATGGCTGAAAGTCTCTTGGAATTTCATGGAGGAAAAAAAGAGCAAAAGGTCTTTTATATGTTTTAGCCAAAACCTGCGCCTGCCTTATTGTAGGCTGGCTGATTCCTTCTTCCCATTCTTTTAATTTATTTGCTGATACAGAAACTTTACCAGCAGCAATTTCTCTAGAAATCTTCGCAGATTCTCTTGCCCATTGAAAAACATGAGGTGTTATGTAAGCTTTATCTGCCACAGTTCTTATCTTTCACTTGTATAATATTCCGATTTTTTTGGCTAATAATATTGGATATTTTTCCCCAAACAATCTGATTTAAATCATCTTCAGTAAACAATTTTTATGTTTCAAATTTACCCTTTAAATAATTAAATATTTTTTGTTCTCACATATAATTTTTATTAGTAAATAAAAACTATCTTTAATTATTCAGTGTTATTCCTTTCTGATTTAAATCTAAAACACCCACAAATACAAGTTAGAAAATAAAAAATAATTTCTCAAACATAACTTACCTGAAATAAGAGAAAGGTATTCTTATAAATTATTTATTCAAATCCACACTCTGTAAAAACTTTGGCGGCTTACGGGCTTTTGTTACTTGTTCAAATGCATAAGCAATTTTTAAAAGCACCGGTTCACTCCAAGCTCTGCCGAAAAATGAAATTCCAATTGGTAAGCCAAATACTTGTCCAGCGGGAACTGTTATATGCGGATATCCTGAAACAGCCGGCAGCTGCGAACTTCCCCCTAGAAAATGATCACCGTCAACAAGGTCTGTCATCCATGCCGGGCTGTCAGTTGGGGAAACTATTGCATCAAGATTATGTTTATTCATAACTGCATCAATTCCTTCTTCACGTGTTAAACGGTGATTCTTTTCCAGAGCATCAATATATTCTTGATCAGTTAACAGGCCTTTTGCTTCTCCCTTTAAAAATAATTCTTGATTGAAGTAAGGCATTTCTTTGTCAGCATGTTTTTCATTGAACTCAATTAAATCTTTTAAAGTATGAAAAGGAGTATTTGGTCCGCGATGCTTTAGGTAAGCTGCCATGTCTGCCTTTAATTCATAAAGTAAAACAGTGCTTTCACTATCATCAAATCTTCCTAACGAATCAATCTCAATCGGGTCAATAAGAATGGCACCATTTTGTTTTAAAATTTCCAATGAACTATTTATAACTTTGTCTACTGATGGAAGGAATCCAAAGTATGCTCGAAGCACACCAATGCGCGCTCCTTTCAATCCGTTTGAATCTAAAAATTTTGTGTAATCAGGATATGATTTTCTTTCACTGCTTTTCGTTGCTTCATCTTCCTGATCTACTCCAGCCATTGCGCTTAACAATATTGCGCCGTCACGAACTGTACGAGTCATTGGGCCAGCAGTATCTTGCGAATGAGAAATAGGAATTATTCCTGCACGGCTTACCAATCCAACCGTAGGTTTTATTCCCACAAGTCCATTTAATGAAGAAGGGCTTACAACTGAACCGTCAGTTTCAGATCCAACCGCAACAGCGCAAAGATTTGCCGCCGTTGCAGCACCTGAACCTGAACTCGAACCTGAAGTATTTCTGTTAAGTGCATAAGGATTTTTTGTAAGTCCGCCGCGCCCGCTCCATCCGCTGGTGGAATGAGTGGAACGCATATTCGCCCATTCACTTAAATTTGTTTTACCGAGAATTAATGCGCCTGCATCACGAAGCTGCTTTGCAACATGAGAATCTTTTTGAGGCCTTGATCCAACTAAAGCCAATGAACCGGCAGTAGTCTCCATATTATCAATAGTATCAATATTGTCTTTTAAGAGAACCGGGATTCCATGCATAGGACTTCGCGGGCCCTTTTCTTTTAATTCTTTATCAAGTTCATCGGCAATTTTTAACGCGTCCGGGTTTAATTCAATGATACTGTTTATTGCCGGGCCGGCTTTGTCTATTTCTTTTATGCGTGAAATGTATTTTTCTGTAATTGAACGAACAGTATATTTTCCCGATTTCAATCCATTACGTAATTCATCAATTGTAATTTCATCCAACTCAAAAGGTATAACTTTGTTTGAGGGAGATATCTTTTTAACTGCCTTTTCAGCGAATGAGAAAGAAGGAAGTGAAGCTGCCGCTATTCCGCCGGCTATTGTTGTTTTTAGAAAATTTCTTCGGCTTTCATTGGTTTGGTTTTTCTTTTTGCTGGACATAACAAAATCTCCATTTTTTGAATTACGTTTTAAGGATTTTAATTTGTTGAGGGGAAGTTAATAAAAATTTGGAAATGATTTTAAAAAAAATGTCACGATATGGATCGTGACATCAATTTCTAAATTTTTAATTAAGAATAAATTTCTTAAATCAAAAATAATAATTAAATCCCATCATAGCTTTAACAACTATTTTAGGCTGATTGATTGCTTTGTCTGCATCGTTATAAGTATAATTTTTTCTTCCATTAATTATTTCACCATCCGGGCCATAGGAAGTATCATGTCCTTCAATTACACTTGAGAAATAATAATCTAAGCCGCCGGTTAAAACGAGATCAAGCCTATGGGTTAACAAATAATTGCTTTGTAATCCTGCTCCAAGTCCCCATTGATTACTTGAAATACTGAAAAATTCGTTGCCGTCAATAAATTGAAAATTACCTGTAAACTGTGAATAACGCGGTCCGAAAAAGAAATACGCTCTCCGCATTGCAAAAATATTTACATGAGACAGAAAATCCATTCTGAATGACCAGACATTTCCACTTTTTTCTGGGACACCATTGGTCGCATCGTTTATAAAAATTATTCTTGCCTGTTCAGCACTTCCTGGATTAACACTTGTATATTCAATTCCAAATCTTATTGAGAAGGGAAAATCCTGCGCAAAATTTGAAATAGTTAAATTGCCCTGAAAACCTAGACCTGCATTGTATCCAACATTTAATCCTCCAGATAAATATGGATTTGGATCATTACTTTGTGCAAAGACAAATGATTGAATTATAAAAAATAATATTCCTAATAGAAATATTTTTTTCATTTTTGCTCCTTTATATTTTTAAAAATTTTAATTTTTATACAGTAAAACAAAACAATTTAATCTTTATTAGGACTGTTCCAGTGGCGTAAATTATTACTTTTAATTTTTTGTGAAATGATAAGAGGCACACAAACAATGCCAGATGCATTTAGTGGAAATTTTCATTTTTATTTACTGAATAATTGTTCTTTAGATTATAATTACGAAAAAATATTGCACTACAGGAATTTTATTACATATTGTTTTGAGAAGCGGGATAATTCTTACATGTTTAGATTTACATCTTAAAATATAAAATTAATCATTTGAAATTTGCTAGCAAGATGAGTACTATTAAATCAATATATCATGAAGTGAAAATCTTAGAATTTAAATTATTTCATTAAGATCATTTTTTTAGATTTCACAAAATTGCCTGCTTTAAGTTGATAAAAATAAATGCCTGACGATAAATTCGAGCCATCGAAATTAATTTGATAATTCCCCGGTGCTATTTGTTTATTTAAAAGTGTGGCAACCTCTCTTCCAAGCAAATCATAAATTTTAAGTGTTACATTATTTTTATTTTCCGGAATTGTAAATCTAATAATTGTCGTTGGGTTAAACGGATTCGGATAATTTTGATATAATTCAAAAGATGCTGGGACTTTATTTGCCGCAGCAATTCCACTCGTCAAACCAGAAGAATTTTCCATCTGGATTAAATGATAAAGATATAAGATTCCAAGATTCACGTACCAAACGTTTTTATGATTACTTATATAATTTATATGGCTGTTCAAATAACTTTTATTTATGTCAGGTTCCAATACTTGAGGATGCCACATACAATGATAAACATCTCCTTTTTGAATGATTGTATCAAAAAGATTATTTAATGAGGTAAGACTAGTATCGCCGCCTCCCCAGCTTGGCGCTCCAAGTTCAACCGTAGGAAAAAATGGTTTGAAATGATTACTATTGATATCCCAAGAGCTAAAAATTGAATCACCATAAAAATAAATTCTTGGGCTGGTGGTATCATTGTTTGCATAGATACGCGGTACAAGATACCCGGAGATCTCAAGTAGAGAATCAACAACTGTATCATAATTGCCATAAGGGGCGATCCAAGTATAAACATATTCTTTACCTGCAGAACTGAAAGGTGAAGGAAGTTTGAGATTATTTAGAATGTCATTATATGAACCACTAACCTCATCTTTTGGATTTGCATAAGGAGTTTCAGGATGTGTCTGACTATGAGAAGCAGCTTCTACATAACCTGAATCCACTTCATTTTGGATTTGCTGCCAAGTTGAAGCTGAACAAAAATGAGTGATTACCGCTCCCGTTAAGTATAGTCCTTTTGATGTAAATAAATGAACTAATTTTGGAATTCTAGGTGCGTTCCAATCTTCCCAATCATCAAAGGAAACCGTAACAGCAGCTTGCCTGTTATCGTAGTATTTTGAAACTCCTTTGTAAATTATTGGAACTGTATTATTATTTAAATCAACCATCTTTAAATAAAGCGAATCGGAATTGCCGGAGAATGCTGCGGATACATACATTGCATTATTAGTATAGTCAAATCTAACAGCTTCTATGGAATTAAATAATTCAGAAGAGGTTTTTTCTTCAATTTGTCTCCAAATCCCGCTTGAATTATATTTTACCATTAATAGCAAATTGTTAGAATTCTGAGGGATATTAAATTTATAAGTTATTGGACATGCTACGCCATATTTTTTATGAAATGCATTTTGGATTACAATAACAATTTCATTAGAACTTACTGTGGTAACAGAAAGTTTCGCTTCCTCTTGTGCAAATGAACTGAATACACTTAAAAAAATATAATAACTGATAAGTAAAAGTCTGGATTTCATATTAGGGTACTTTTTTGTTTGAGGAGATTCTAATTAGTTAGGTAAACGATAAAATTTCAATCTAAAAATATAATTGATGTAATTATCCATATTTATTATTGTATATAAAATAGAGTATCTTTTTTTGAATCACAAAGAATGATTTAAATTGAAGACAAAAAATATTCTTCAAATAATTAATTAAATACTGGTATTTGGGGATTGCCTTTTCAGTTAACTTTAATACAAAAGTTAAATTTGCGTTGTCTTTAAATATAAATTCAAATTTACTGAAATTATCTTGACAAATTGAACGGTGTTCAATATATTAACGCCGAATAATTTGATCAGGTTTGTAAATGGGAATATTAGAACGTAAAGAAAAAGAAAAAGCTGAGATGAGAAAAATGATTCTCGATGCAGCAATGCAGCTTTTTATTAAAGATGGATATGATGGCGTTTCAATAAGAAAAATAGCTTCAAAAATTGAATACAGTCCAGGGACTATTTATACATATTTTGAAGATAAAGATTCTATTTTTTATGCACTTCATGTAGAGGGTTTTGAAATGCTTTATCAAAAACAGCTTTCTGCTCAAAGCATACAAGATCCCAGAGAAAGGTTAATTGCACATGGAAGAGCATACATTGAGTTTGCCCTTAATAATCAAGAGTATTATGATGTTATGTTCATAATCAGCGGGCCGCAAGAAATCATTTGCATGAAGGAAGGTTGGGACCATGGTTTAAGATCGTATGATCTGTTAAGAAGAAATGTTGCTGAATGCCAAAACGTGGGATTATTCAAAGATCAAAATACAGAAGCGGTTGCTTTTTTGTTATGGTCTATGGTTCATGGAATATCTTCACTTACAATTCGAAGAGGTGAAGCAATAAAAAACATGAATAACCAGGGCAAAGAGCAGATAATAAATAGTGCTTTAGACGTTATGGATTCAATGATTAAATAAAAAATTTTGTAATATAATTGAACACTGTTCAATGATTAGCGTCCGTTCAAGTAATCTATTTAATAAACATTAAAACGGTAAGTATGAAAATAAAAAATACCACAGCTTGGATTATCATTCTTCTATTTTGCGCATTACCCGGGCAAAATATTTTTGCTCAGAACCAGCTTGCTAATTATGTTGAAGAAGGAATTTCAAATAACATAGTTCTCAATCAAAAGAGAGTTTCACTTGAAAAAGCAATGTACTCTCTTAAAACTGCCACAAGTTTATTCTTTCCCTCAATTAATCTTCAAGGGGATTACACCAGCGGAGAAGGTGGAAGAAATATTTCTTTTCCGGTTGGCGATTTGCTTAATCCTGTTTATTCCACTCTGAATCAATTTACGCAGAGTAATCGCTTTCCGCAGCTTGATAATGTAAAAATAAATTTTTTCCCTTTTCATTATTATGACGTTAAGCTTAGAACTACAATGCCGATTGTTAATACCGATCTTATTTATAATCATAGTATTCAATCAGATCAAGTGAATTTGAAAGAGTATGAAGTTGAAGCTTATAAAAAAGAATTAGTGAAAGAAATTAAGACTGCTTACTATAATTATTTAAGTGCGATAGCAGCGGAAAAAATATATCAGAATGCTTTAAAAGTGGCTGAAGAAGGTAAACGTGTAAATGAATCACTTTTAACTAATGGAAAAGGTTTGCCGGTTTATATTTTGCGGTCTGAAAGTGAAATAGCAGATATCGACTCAAAAATTGTTGAAGCACAAAATACAATTCAAACCGCTAAGAAATATTTTAACTTCATTTTGAATAAAAGCCTGGACTCAGAAATCGATACTTCATATGATATTCAATTAAAGATATCAAAGGTTGATTCATTGCTTACCGGCAATTATGATTTATCAAGCAGAGAAGAATTGAAGATGCTTGAGACAGGCAAGAGTATAAACGAATCCGTTTTGAAGATGAAAAAATTATACTGGGTTCCAAAAGTAAATGCCTTCCTTGATCTCGGTGCACAGGATCAAATCTGGAATTTAAATAAGGATTCAAAATATTATTTATTTGGCTTTCAGTTGAGTGTCCCGATTTTCGAAGCTTTCAAAAACAGCTACAAAGTAGATGAAGCAGAACTTAATGTTAAAGATGCTCAACTCAATCTTGAACTAACTACAAAACAATTGAAGTTAAGTCAGTCAATTTCCCGCAGTGATTTAATCGCAGCGCGGCAAAATTATTACACAGCAGAAAAGAAATACAAAGCAGCAAGCAGCTATGAAAGATTAATTGAAAAAGGTTATAAAGAAGGTGTCAATTCATTTATTGAAACGGTTGATGCTCGTTCACAGCTAACACAGGCGGCGCTAATGTTAAATATAAATACAAACAAAGTTTTATCGGCTCTCGCTAACTACGAGCGTGAGACCGGAAACAATATTAATTATTAAGAGGACAATAAAAATGAAAAGAAAAATATTATTTCCTATTATGATTTTTATCGGAATGGTTTTGTTTGGCTGCTCATCTGAAAAAGAACAAAAAACTGATGAAGTAATTCCCGTTAAAATTGCTGAATTAAAAAAAGAGCCGATTCAAAAACCAATTAATGTTTCCGGCATATTTACAACTGATGATGAAACATATCTTTCATTTAAAACTGGCGGAATTGTAAAATCAATTTTTGTTAATGAAGGAGATAAAGTTACAAAAGGCCAGGCTTTGGCGGTGCTTGAGTTGAACGAAATACAAGCGCAGGTATCTCAAGCAAAATCAGCTTATGAAAAAGCATTAAGAGATTTCAATCGTGCTCAAAATTTATATAAAGACAGTGTTGCCACATTATCTCAAATGCAGGATGCAAAAACAGGATATGATATTGCAGTTGAACAATTAACAATTGCAAAATATAATTTAAATCATTCGGAAATACGTGCTACGGATGACGGTTATATCTTAAAGAAATTTGTAAATGAAGGGCAGCTTGTTGGTCCCGGAACTCCGGTTTTACAGACAAATGGTGCTGCAAAAGGTAATTGGATTTTGAAAGCAGGGATTAGCGATCATGATTGGGCGATTGTAAAAATAGGAGATAAAGCTATAATCCAATCTGACATAAATCCTTCTAATGAATATTCAAGCATTTGTTTATCGCAAGTCAGAGGGAGTTGATCCTTACAGCGGGACATTTTACGTTGAGTTAAAAATAGATGAAATTCAATCACATAAAATTGCAAGCGGTTTATTCGGCACATGCAAAAATATTTCCTAAATATCTTTCCGATGTATGGAGGGTGCCATATCAATCATTGATGGAAGGCGACGGAAACACAGCATACGTGTTTACAACAAACGATTTGAAAACCGCCAGCAAAATTAAAGTAAACATTTTTGAATTTGATAAAGACAGTGTTTATCTAAATAGCGGCCTTGATCAAAGCAAATATATAATCGTTTCCGGCGGTGCTTATCTTGACGATAATTCTCAAATAAAAATTGATAAAAATTAATTGAGTTAATTATGAAAATAATTGAATACGCAGTAAAGTTTCCCCAGCTAACCATGCTGTTCGCAGCAATGCTAATTATCATTGGCGTTTCTACAATAATGAATATGCCGCGCTCCGAAGATCCTGAGCTGAGCTCACCGGATTTTCCAATTGTTATTATCTATCCGGGTACAAGTCCAAAAGATATGGAAGAACTGGTTGTCAACCCGATTGAAAAAAAAATATCATCGCTGGAAAACATCAAACATATTAGAACAACAATCAGAGACGGTTTAGCTGTTGTTGAAGTTATATATCAGCACGGAGTTAATATTGATGAAAAGTACCAGGAAGTAATAAGAGAAGTCAATAACATGCGAAGCGAGCTGCCATCTGATATTTACAGCATTGATATACAAAAATGGCTGCCGTCAAATGTAAATGTAATTCAAGCTGCATTGATTTCAGAAAATGCATCTTATGATAAATTAAAAGAATATTCAGAAAATTTACAGGATGAACTTGAGAAACTTCCTATTCTGAAGAATGTAAAAATTCATGGTTTGCCTGATAAAAATGTAAGAGTAGAATTGAAGCTTGATAAAATGAGCCAGATGCACATTCCTTTAAATGCGGTTCTTGGAAGCATTCAAAGTGATGCAGTAAATATTCCGGGAGGCAATGTTGATGCGGGCACCAGGAGCTATAATATTCAAACAAACGGCAGTTATAAAAATGTAAATGAAGTTAAAAATACAATTGTCTATTCGGCAAACGGTAAGAATGTTTTATTAAAAGATATTGCGGATGTTAATTTTGGTTTTGAAAAACCCATTTATGTAACCCGTTTAAATTCTCATAGATGTGTTTTCGTTGTTGCTGCATTAAAGCCTGGTGAAAATATTACCACTGCTCAAAAAATATATCAACCGGTTTTAGAAAAGTTCAAATCTTCTTTGCCTCCGAATATTGATATTGTGCAGAACTTTGATCAAGCAGATAATGTTAATAACAGACTAAAAGGTTTAGGCATAGATTTTTTAATAGCCATTGCTTTGGTTTCAATTACGCTTCTTCCGCTTGGTTACAGGTCTGCATTAATCGTAATGATTTCAATTCCTCTTTCTCTGGCGATTGGAATAACAATAATTAATTTACTCGGCTTCAATCTTAATCAATTGAGCATTGTAGGATTTGTTGTGGCTCTGGGTTTATTGGTTGATGATTCAATTGTTGTGGTTGAAAATATAGAACGGTGGCTAAGAGAAGGGCACTCAAGATTGGACGCCGTATTAAAAGGAGCTAAACAAATTGCCCTCGCAGTAGTTGGCTGTACGATGACTTTAATTATTGCATTTCTTCCGTTAGTATTATTGCCGGGCTCTTCAGGAGATTTTATACGGAGTCTTCCTGTAGCAGTAATTTCAAGCGTGCTCGCATCCATGGTTGTATCGCTTACTATAATTCCTTTTTTAACCAGTAGAATTTTGAAAGAGCATGAAACTCCGACTGAAGGAAATATATTTTTAAGAGTATTGAAGAAAGCTATATCAGGCAGCTATTCTGTTGTTTTGGATAAAGCATTAAACCGTCCAATTATTACCGTGATAATAGCGACTGTAATATTCACGGGCTCGCTCTTATTAGTTCCCGTAATCGGGTTCAGTCTTTTCCCGGCATCTGAAAAGCCGCAGTTTCTAATTGAAATAAATACACCGCCGCAGTCAAATCTTGATTATACCAATCACATTACAAAACAAATTGAATCGCAATTAAAAAAATATCCTGAAGTAAAATATTTTTCTTCTAACATTGGGAGAGGTAATCCGCAAATCTATTACAATGTGCTGCAAAGAAACGAACAAGCGAACTTTGCACAAATTTTTGTTCAGCTTAATGAGCATACAAAACGATCAAGAAAAACAGACTTAATAAAAGAGCTCAGAAATATGTGGACACCTTACACGGGAGCAAAAATTGAAGTTAAAAATTTCGAACAAGGGCCGCCGGTTGTAGCCCCGGTTGAAGTAAGATTATTTGGCGATAATTTAGATTCACTCAGGTATTTTGCTTCAGAAGTTGAAACGCTTCTTAAAAATACTGATGGTGCAATTTATATTGGTAATCCATTAAAAACACTTAAGTCCGATATTAAGCTTGACATAAATAAAGAGAAAGCCGGAATACTCGGCATTGCAGTGGGACAGATAAATAAAGATGTTCGTTTAGCCGTGGCTGGTTTTGATATTGGTAAGATGACAGATGACAAAGGTGATAATTATGATATCCTTGTTACCAAACAAAAAAATGATTTGCAATCGCTGGATGCATTTAAAAATCTTTATGTAAATAATTATAAGGGAACTGCTATTCCGGTAAGTCAGGTTTCAACTTTAAAATTTGTTTCATCTCCGCCAATAATTAATCACAGAGATAAAATAAGAACAGTATCCGTCAGTTCATTTGTTAAAGAAGGATATTTGAATGACGATGTTATAAAAATTGTCAAATCAAAAATGAATGATCTCAAATTGCCTTCAGGTTATTCATACGAAATGGGCGGCGAAGTTGAACAGCGCGAAGAATCTTTTGGCGGGATGAATGCCGTAATCATTGCAACTGTCTTTTTGTTTGTTGCAGTTTTGCTGCTTGAGTTTAAAACTTACAAAAGTATTGTGATAGTGTTATCGGTAATCCCATTAGGAATTGTAGGAGCTTCGCTGGCACTTTTAATTACTGGAAATTCACTTTCGTTTGTTGCAATAATCGGGTTGATAGCCTTAGCTGGAATTGAAGTGAAGAACACTATTCTTTTAGTTGATTTTACTAATCAATTAAGAGAAGAAGGGAAGTCTCTTGATGAAGCTGTTAGGGAAGCGGGGGAACTTAGATTTCTTCCAATAATTTTAACATCACTGACAGCTATAGGCGGAATGCTCCCAATTGCACTTTCGGAAAATCCTTTAATATCTCCATTGGCAGTTGTAATTATTGGCGGGTTGATTAGTTCAACTTTACTGTCAAGACTTGTAACGCCGGTGGTTTATAAATTAATTCCACCGAAGATCAAATAATATAATTTTTAAAAACTTTAAAATTATAAACCCAGTTTCATTGAGAAACTGGGTTTATAAGAATATGCAAATGCTGAATATTATTTTAGTAAAACTAATTTTTTAGTATCGCTAAATGAACCGGCTTGAAGTCTATAAAAATAAATTCCACTTGGCAAATTACTTGCATTAAACGTAACCTCATAATTTCCAGGCAGTTCTTTTTTATTAACAAGGTTTTTAATTTCCCTTCCAAGGATATCAAAAATTTTTAATTGAACTAAAGTCCCACCTTGGGTGAGATTTAGGGAGGTTGGAATTGAATATTTTATCTTTGTTGAAGGGTTGAACGGATTTGGGTAATTCTGATAGAGTACATATTTATACGGAATTGTTTTGAACTCGTTATTAATTCCTGTTATATCTGATATAGAAACTTTCCAAACACCGAACCCATTTGTTCCTGCAAACAAATAATTATTGTGAACAAAAAGAGAAACACAAACTGGTTCACGTTGCCCTATATAATCCGATAGAAATCCCGAATCTTTTTCAATCCAATTTCCATCTTCTGATGAAAATAAATAGATTCCATTGTTAATATGAATACCTTGATTGTATCCAATGAGTGCAACAAAAACATTATTATTGAATGAAGCAAATGAACTAACCTCGTACAGAGCTTTATTCAAAGATTTATTTTTAATTGTACTAACATCAGTCCAATTGTTTCCATAATCGGTTGAAAGGAAAATACCATATCCCTGTGTTCCTGCGTATAGATTATTTTCATTTACGCCTAATGATGTTACATAATGAGACCATCTCCATGCTTCATAGTAGGAGTAATCCCCAGATGTATCATTATCAAGCCAGGTCCAGTTTGTAAAATCACCATCTGAATGGAAGGTTGCAATTTTCCCAGCAGCAAAGACATTTCCATCTATAGTTGCAAGAGAACGCACATCATATAGTCCTGAATAAGAATTATTCCAACTTATACCATCATTTGTAGAGAGAAATATTATTCCGCTATCTGCCCAGCTGGTTGTAAGAATATTTGGGGCTGTTGGAGGCAATGCGGTTCCAGCAATAAGATTATTTTTACTTACAACAAGTGACTGTATGTATTTTTGTGTTATTCCTGAATTCACTTCATCCCAATCTAATCCGTTATTCTTTGACCTAAAGATGCCGTCGCCAAATGTGCCCGCATAAAGATTTTTCCCTTTTGCAACAAGTGCTTTGACTTTAAGATTTGTCAATCCATTATTAATCTGGTTCCAATTTGTTCCCTCATCAGTAGAAAAAAATACTCCTCCTCCTTCAACAGCCCCGAAAAGGGTATCTCCAATTGAAGCAAATGTATTGATTTCTGTTGCAAGTAACCCAGAGTTTATAGATGACCATGAACCATCGAAAGAAAATACACCGCTGCCTGCAGTACCTGCAATGGGAATATTTTCAACGAATGTTATTGAAGTAATAAACGCATTTGATAGTCCTGAATTTAGGGGAGTCCAATTTGTTCCATTATCATCCGAATAAAAGATTCCTTTTCCATTTGTCCCCACATAGATAGTGTTATTATTAACACCAAAAGCATTAATCAAATTGGAATTAAAGACTGATAAAACTTGTTCCCAGTTTGTTCCATTATTTGTTGATCGAAAAATTCCATTACTATCTGTGCCTGCAAAAAGAATATTATCTTTAGAAATTATTGAAGTTATATTCTTGCCCGTTAGCCCAGCATTTTGAATTGTCCAGGTTTTCCCGCTATCTAGAGTAGAATAGATACCTTCATTTGTCCCCATGAAAATATAGTTTCCCGAGAATGTGATAGTTTGAGCAGTGGTATCCTTTGAATTAAAAATGTACCAACCAATAAGGTTTGCTGTTTTAAGATCATCAGTTAAAGATGTTATATTAAGCCCTCCATTAACATCTTGATAAACAAGCAATTTGTTTTTTAAATTAAATATAGAACCAGGATTATGGTAAAGTAATATTGATCCCCCAATGGAATTCCATGATATCCCATTATCAGTAGTAAAATAGAACCCCCAATTTGTGAGTGCTATAACTACGTTACCATTTGTATGTATATCGTGTATGATCATGTTAGGTGCTTGGTTTCCGTTAGTAGGAATTCCAATTGCACATGCAGTCCAATTTTTACCTTTATCGACGGAAGTATAAAGTCCGCTATTCGTCCCGGCAAATAAAGTTTGACCATTATAAGCTAAACAATGGATGTCTCCACCATATGGACCATTTGTCTGTGTCCACTGAGCGTTGGATATGCTGTATAACATTATCAGTAAAAATATAATAATAATGTTTGTGTAATTATTTTTCATAATTTTCCCTTAGATCCTTAATCAATAATGAAATAAATACTAATTAGATATTTTAATATTTAGATTAATAAATGAGATTAATTTTTACAATAAGGATTCCCCTTAAATTTTAAGTCAAAGCAAGAGAATTAGTAATAGAAAATGTAAAAATATATTCTCAACATAACATTTAAATTACGTAGTATAATTTAGTATACTTATTTAACTTTTGTTAACCGCATTTATAAATGCAGAAATATTTTCAGTTGTAACTCCGGGCGGCATTCCGCCGCCGCATGACATTATTACTCTTGATTTGTCCTTAAGTGAATTAATTAAATCAGTAGTAGCTTTTGAAACTTGTTCCGGTGTTCCTGCCGCAAGTACATCACGCGGGGGAATATTTCCAAGCATTGTAATTTTATTACCGGTCAATTCTTTCAATTCATTTAACGTTACATCAAAACCCATATTAAAAAAATTTATTCCCATCTCAGGCAATATTGGTGCAGATACACGGCAGGGCGCATCGTTATGAAGAAATTTTACCGAGACATTACTCATTCCATATAATTCTTTAAAGTACGGCAAACCAAACTGACGAAATTCATCTTCGCCCATAAATCCGATTATATCATCAAGCATTAACATTCCATCAATTGAAGGAAAGGTTTCCATTTGAAGTTCATGCCAGTTTTTTAAATAGGCTGTAATCTTTTTTACAAGTGCCTCGGCTTTTTCAGGCATCATCATCATTGTAGTTAAAAATTCCGTTGTGCCCATGAGGTAACTCGCGATGTTTAATGGCCCGCGTGAAACCGAGAAACGAATTTTGTGTCCCGCTTCTTCAATTTTTGGCTGTGCAAGTTTTAATCTGTTCAGCATGAAGGGAAGCATTCCATCTGTTTTAGGGTTTGGATCGGGAAGGGAATCAATGTCATCTGCAGATTGAATAATTTTATGTGCATGAGGAAATTCATCAGGGGGAAAACTGCTGCGCGCACCAAATGCAGATGGCTCAGTACACATTCCAAACTCAGACCAAAATCCCGGCAAGAACATTACATCCGGAAAATCATTGATGGCCTTTAAATTTGCATTCAGCCACAATTCATCGTTTGTGAAATAGTCTAATATTTTTATTCCATACCAATTCGGCAGCCAGGGGCTGTCTATAATAAAACCCACCGGTAATGGATTTACTGTTTCACCTTTTATAACTTTTAAAAGAGTTTGCCAATGTTGATCTGTCATGATTAAAATTCCCTTTATTTTATTTTTTTTTCTTTTTGATCTATAAGTGCAGTCTTTTATTCTGCAATGATCGCAGATGTAATCTTTAAACTTAACTTCCGATCCTATACCAATTATTCCGCTTACTGATTTAATCGGAATCATCAAAGATGAATCTGTTAATTTAATGCCGCAGAAATTTTTTGGTAAAAATGAAAAAAGTAATTGCTGTTCAGAAACCGGCCAATTGCAGTAACCTGGACTGTATCGGTTTGTAATATTTAAATCATTCTCAGCCATTTTTTCGCCAATGAAGTCATGCAGATAATTTGTAACGCTTTCGGCAGCAACCGATGCAACAGAATTAATTATGAAGCCAAATGCCGGATCACCTTTTTCTATTTCTTCTTTTGACCAATTTTCCATTTTGGGGCCAATGGTACAAACAAACAATGCCATGCTCTCTGATTTTTTTAATTGCCCGGTTACAATTTTATCCAGCTCAAAAAATTTTCCTCCGATTAAAAGTCCGTCGCTTCTATCATGAAATTTTTGTGAATCAACAATTCGATAGCCCGCTTTTATATTACAAAGAGCAGGCAGCTTCACTAAAACTTGATCAATCATTTCATTAAAATGCGCATCGATTTTATTGTCATTATATCCAAGCATAATATTAATTTCATTGCGGTCAATTATTAAATCTTTGAAATTAATATTTACTTCAAAAGTATCTTTTGTTATTTCTGTTTGTGATGATAGCATTATTAATGATTCATTTTAATTGCTTGAGCAAGTGCTTGAATATGTTTTGGTGTTGTGCCGCAGCATCCGCCAACAATATTTGCACCGCATTTAATTAATTCGTTTACTCTTGATGACATCATTTCCGGAGTTTCGGGGAAAATTGTTTCTCCATCTTTATAAACCGGTAATCCAGCATTAGCATGAACTAAAATAGGAATAGTCGAATCAACTTTTCTTATTTCCGCAACAATGTCAATCATCTGTTCAAATCCGTTTCCGCAATTTGTTCCGATAACATCTGCTCCGGCTTCCTTAATTGCATTAACCATTTCAGAAGTTGATACGCCCATCATAGTTCGAAATTCATTATTAACTTTTTTATCGAATGTAAAAGTACAGACAACTTCAAGCCCGGTTGATTCCTTTGCAGCTCGAACTGCGAGTGATCCTTCCTGAAGGTCTGACATAGTTTCAACACAAATTGCATCAACTCCGCCATCTTTCAATGCTTTTGCTTGAATTGCAAATCCATCATAAAGTTCCTGTTCGGTAACGTCACCCATCATCAGCATAGCACCAGTTGGACCTATTGAACCGAGCACAAAATGATTTTCTCCGGCAGCTTCTCTTGAAATTTCTGCTGCGGCTTTATTTAATTCCGTTGCTCGTTCGCGTAAATCGAAGTGGTTGAGCTTATAAGGACTTCCGCCAAAGCTGTTTGTTAAGATCATATCTGATCCGGCATCGATATAACTTTTTGCAATAGACAGAACGTCTTCGCGGTGAGTTACGTTCCACAGTTCAGGACATTCGCCAGCCTGCAATCCTTTTTGATACAAAAAAGTTCCCCATGCTCCGTCAGATAATAAAACTTTACCTTTTTTAATTTCATTTAGTAGTGATTTCATATTTTCAAGAAATTAATTTATGAATGAAAAATTATTTACTGAAATATTCGGGGTGTGAGAGTATCATTTAAAAATAACCCCTTTATTTGATTATTAAAATATTTGTATCGAAAGTTAAAAACAAGATTTTAAAATTTTTTATCTTCCGCTTTTTATTTAGTGAAAGAAAATTCTGAAAAGTAATTATCAAACTTGTTAATAAAGTAATTGATATTCCCGCTTTAATAAAAAGAGAATCATTATTATAGAAACCAAAAGCCATAGAAATTACACCAAGTAATAAAATACAAGCTAATATCAATGTACTGGTTTTAATAATTGTTTTGTATAGCATTTTTACCCCGTAAATTTATGATTAATCACATAACTTTTTCTCAAGCCGCAATAATCTTATTCAAAAACTCCACTGCACCTTGCGGGTCGTCTGCATATCCGTCGGCCCCCATTTTTTCTGCAGCAGATTGCGTAAGCGGCGCACCGCCAACAATTACTTTTATTTCCGGAAATTGGGATTTAATTTCTGTAACTGTCTTTGCCATGTTTGCCATAGTTGTAGTTAACAATGCACTTAAACCAACAATGCTGGTAGGATGCTCTTTAATCTTTTCTAAAAACTTAGCGGGTTTTACATCAACGCCAAGATCAATAACTTCCCAGCCGTTTCCTTCAACAACCATTGCAACAAGATTTTTCCCGATGTCGTGAAGATCGCCGGCAACCGTTCCAACAATAAATTTACCTTTACGTTTTACAGTGCCAGCTTGAAAATATGGTTTGAGATGAGCCATGACTGCATTCATTGCTTTTGCTGCCATTAAAAGTTCGGGAACAAAAACTTCATTGCGCCCAAATTTTTCTCCAATGCGCTGCATTCCATCATTACAAGCTTTTAAAATTTCATCAGGACTGATTGAATTTTCAAGTGCTAGTTTTGTAAATTCATCAGCACCTTCCTGTCCCATCATGTCTTTTGGGTAAGGTGATACTTTATTTACTTTACCTCGTTCAATGCAAATTCCGATTTGATTTATTAATTCATTCATGATTATCCCAGTTTGAATTCTAAATTTATTGCTTTGTAAAAATAATGATTTTAATTATCCATTTCCCCAACAATAAATAATCTAACACTTTATTTAAGTACAATTTCAATAGTATGATTACTTTTAATTGCTGCTGCAATTGAAAAGTTAGATTGTCTTATTCCATCAACGGAGAAAGTTTCGATTCTGCTGCCTTTGCCCTTGATTGAAATATTAAGTTTTGCGTTACGATAAACTAAATCTTTAAGCTGCAATGAATTAATTTCCTCAGGCAAAAAAGGAGAAAATGATAATGAATCTTCTGTGAATTTCATTCCGACCAATCCATTTAATACCATTGAAATATATGCTGTTGCCGACCAGGTTTGAAATTTACATGATTCCCAATGAAAATTAATTTTTGATTCACCCCAATCTTGATAGCCGCCATCGGGCTTACCAGTATATGGATTAAAAATTTCTCTAAAATTATAATTACCTTTATCTTCATCAATTGCTAAATGTGTTAAGCCAAAAAAATCATGATCAAATGTTTCATAATTTTTTGTTGCAATTGCAGCTCTAGCAAAAAATCCATTTACCATAGGCCATATAATATTATTGTGTCTGCCGGGCATTTCTTTTGAGTAGCGTGGAAAATCCGGAGTTATAGAAGTGATTCCGTATTTTGAAACTACAGCATTCTTAATAAGTTGATCTGCATCTTTGCCATTTATAATTCCGAATATTACTGCAAACGAAATTCCAAGTCCTTCTTGATAAGAAGCAGCTTTTCCATTTTGATCAATTAAATAATAGAAAGTATTTTTTTTATCATTGTAAAAATTCTTCAAAATATTTGTTTTCAACTCTTCAGCTTTTTGCAAATACATTTCGGAAATATTTTGATCTTCATTTAAAAATTTGCTCATCCTGCTTAAAGCAATATAAGCTCCATAAAAAATACAATTGGTGCTTAAGCATTTAATGACATTTGAATTTTTATGATCTAATACATAGCTGGAATAATTATTTGGTTCATAAATCGGCTGCGGATAACCTGCAATTCCGTCATTGAAAACCGATGGTCCCATAAACAAACCGTAATTCTTGTCGAATGTGCTTTGCTCTAATTGTTTGATAGTGTTTGCGGAACAATTGTAAGCCTGCGAAAGAAATTTTTTATCTCCGGTTACTATGTAATGATTACATGCTGCTATTGCCCAAAGAATTTTATCCCAGTATTGATGCCCAATTGTATCTTTATTGATTGTAACACTCCACAACGATTTTTCAGCAACGTGCGGCCTTAACAAGCTGACTCCATTCCAGGAATTAATTGCGATATCACGAGTCCATTCTCCGCCATAATCGCCGCCGGCAGCAAGTACTCCGCGCCTAACATTTATGTCAACAGTTTGAACAGCTAATTTGAATGCATCATTTACTAGAGGATTGTTAGTAAATAATTCCTGTGAAAAGGAATTGAATGAAATAAATAAAAATAAAAGAAGAAAGATTTTTTTCATTAGTAATTCCTGGACTTTTATAATTAAATAAATTTTATTTGCGATTAATAATTAATCTACTTCTCAAATAGATAATTCATTACTTAAAAAGCATTTTAATAAATATTCCACCCACAACACTTCTCGCTTGAAAACCGTCTTTTCTTGCAGTAATGGTTTCGTACCAATCGCTGAAAGGAACTCTATCAGGAGTTTCATTTAAATACTGAACTATTGTGTGCATATATTTTTCAAAATCATTTTTATCATAATACATTGAGGCTGTCCAGGTCATCCATTCCGGCTTAGTGAATTCAGCTCTGTTATCAAGAGGCAGTCCGTACTTATTTAATTTTGTTAAGTAGTATTTTAATTCTCTTTCTTCTACAACTTTGGGAAATAGATTAAGATTGAAAAGTTTATCCCAAACTAAATTATACTTCATACTCCATGTGCCTGGTTTATCAAATGCTAATTTATAATGATCATTATCCAAGTGCCATTGCTTCCCATTTATTTGCATAATCATTTGCAATGAGTTTCATATTCTTTTGCTTTATCATTTTTTCCTGCCATTTCACAAATTTTTGAAAAACAATCCAACGCAACAATAGCTTTTACTGATAAATTTGTATTATGCGCTAAGTGTCCTGTAAAATCATCGGTGCATAACTGGTTCTCAGGATCCAATCCTTTCTCTTTTAGATATTCTGCCCACTGTTCAAGTTTATTCCAATATTTTTTAGCATAATCAATGTTATTTTCTTTTCTGCAAATTCCGTAAGTAAGTATAATCATGTTGCCGGATTCTTCAACCGGCATTTGAGATTCTTCGTTTTTTTCACCTCCTCCGTAAACTTGTCCGTTTGCTTTTGGATAAGTTCCAAGGTCATGTGGAGCGAATGGAAATTTCCATCGTGACATATTCTGCATATTCAAATACCGGAGTTAATAATGCTTTTAAAAGATTTGAATTGAGATAAAGAAAGAAATGGTGCTGATGGGTAAATCACATCAACTGTGCTAATACATCCATTGCTAAAATTTTCTTTTGGAAAAAGCATTGGAGTTCCATCAATATCCACTGCAAGCTTGTGTGCTGCAAAAACTTGCCGGTATGCCAGATGCGCAAATTGATGCATAATCATTTCCGCCTTTCGAATTTAAATCTGAAATTAATTTTTTATCAATCTCTTCACAGGCATTCATCAAAGATTTATAATTATTTAATCTTTCACTTATAACATCATTAATTGATTTACCATTTCTTTTCCAATACGCTTGTAATTTTCTTTGAAAAAATTCAATTGAATAAACATCATCATAAGCTAATATTGAATAGACTTCTTTTACGTTGTTGCCTACTTTTCCTAAATTAAAAAGTAACGCTTGAATCGGCCATCGATAATTACCCTGACAGGGCATATCAAAATTATCGTTGGATGGTAAGTTGTTATTATTGATAAAGTCGTATCTAATATCATCAGCAGGGCCAATAGCACTTTGAGGTTTTTGATTGTCAGGCGAAACCAAATAAATGTAACCCCAATCTATTCGTAAATTATCCCCGCTTTTTTCAAGAATCGGCTGTTTAGTAGAACCCATTTTCAAAACAGTTGCATCATCAAGTTTTAATCTTCCCCAGCTAACATTTTGACCTGGATTATCTAAGCAAAGTTCGGCATCATTGTCAACATAAATAGATACATTATGTTCTTTATTATCAGTGGATTTTATTTGCCAGCTTATATACGATGCATCTTCTGAAATTAGATCTAAAGAATCAGGCAGCAGGGGAGTTGTAAATATCATTTGTAATTCAATTCCCGCATCATTGAATTTAAGAATAGTTTGAGTTGGATTAATAATAGTCTGCGTAAGATTTAATTTGGAACATCGAACCAATGTTTCCGCCTAGTATTCTATAGACTTTTCCATCAATATTAATCATTGAGAAAACACTCATTGTGCTTCCGGTCCAGTGTCTTGTATAATCATCAAGCGGATTATCAGCAAACGACCAAATACTGAAATAAGGACTTGAAGTTATTAATGAGGAATTGCCGGTGGCCTTGTAATTGAGTTTTGAGCGGGAGTATTTGGGAATGTAAAAAAAATAAGGAAAAAGATAATTATAATATGATAATGTTTTATTCAAAACTAACTCCAATATATATTAAGTAGTGAATAAAAGTGCACTTAAATACATTGCTTAAATTTAATAATTGATTATTATAACAACCTATCAAATATTAGCTAAACATTTGTAAAATATCTAGAAAATATATTAGCTTAAAGTGATGTAGATTATTTTTTAATGATCACTTGTTTTTTATTTTACTTACACGATATGCTAAGAATTCTTTAAGCCTTGAGTGATTTCTATTATTTTAGTTATAATAGTTTAATATCATTTCTCTTCTTTTCGCTTTCACTTTCAGTAAACAAGTAGTACAAGTTTTTATGGTATTAAATAAAGTCATATTTATTATACTTATCTATTTAGTTGCTTATTATTTCCGCAAACATCAAACTTTACAATTCAATCATTTCCAAATTGAAAACGGGCTTTCCCAATCAACAGTTCAAACAATATTACAAGATAAAAAAGGATTTTTATGGATTGGAACAAAGGTCGGATTAAATAAATTCGACGGCTATAAATTTTATAATTATATATATAATAAAAAAGATTCCAATTCTATTTCGGATAATTTTATAACAGCCATTTATCAAGATAAAAATGGCAATTTATGGATTGGAACAAGGCGGGGGCTAAATAAATTTGCAGTTAATGAAAACTCAAATAAAAATATCGATGTTAGATTTTTACATTTTCTAAATGATAAAGACGATGATTTTAGTTTAAGTCACAATGATATTAGCGCCATATACCAACGCAAAAATGGTGATTTATGGATTGGCACCTCAAACGGGCTAAATAAAATTTCTGCTGATCAGCTTGTTAAACAAAATGGCAGAAATTCTCAGTTTAAGTTCAAGAGATATTTTAGAAAAGATGGATTAAGCTCAAACAGTATTTCATCAATTGTTGAGGATGATTTAGGGAATTTATGGATTGGCACTTTAGGCGGGGGTTTAAATATGCTTGATACTAAAACTGGAAAATTCAGTGTCTATTCTTCCGACAGGAAAAATGAATCCGGTTTAAGCAGCAATTATGTTATGACTTTATACCTTGGCAGAAATAATATTTTATGGATCGGGACTTATGCAGGCGGATTAGTTAAGCTGGAAATCAAAAATCAAAAATTTACTATTTATAAAAATACTCCCGGACAAAATAGCATTAGTGCTGATAAGGTATTATCAATAGAGGAAGATACTGATGAAAATTTATGGCTCGCAACTTTAGGCGGGGGCATAAATAAATTTAGTCCAAAGACAGAAATATTTGAAGCCTTTCAAAATGATATTCGGGATAACCAAACCATTAAAAATAATTATGTAAGATATATTCTTATTGATCGCTCAAATAATCTATGGGCTGGTACAAATGAGAGTCTAGAAAAAACTAATTTGAATCCTCCCAAATTTTATCACTTTAAAAATAATCCTTATCGAGATAATTCACTTCAAGATAATCACGTACTATCTTTTTCTGAAGATAACGATTCAAATATATGGATTGGCACTAATAAAGGATTTGACAAATTTAATTTTGATACCGGAGATTTCATTCATTTTAATCTTAATAGTAATTCACAGATTGATGAGAATTTCATTTACACGTTGTATAAAGATAATGATAGAGATAATATCCTTTGGATAGGTTCATATAGCGGCGGACTTTTTAAGCTGAATATATTAACAGGTAATATTAAACATTTTATTAAAGACCTTAAGAAGCCTAATACTTTGCTTGATAATAGAGTTGTCACTTTGAAAGATGATCTGCAGGGAAATATTTTGATTGGTACTGAAGTAGGTGTGTGTAAGTTGAATAAAATTACTGAAAAATTTTCCTATAATGTAATTAGCCCGATAGATTCTGCAGCACTCGCCGGTAAGAGGGTTAGTGTTTTTTATAAAGACAAAAATGATATCTATTGGGTTGGAACTCCAAATGGTTTGCTTAAAATAAATAAGGATGGTACTTGTGTTAAATATATTAATGATGAAGATGATTCAACAAGCATAAGTAAAGGAAATGTAACGGCAATATGTGAAGACAAAAATAAAAACTTGTGGATTGGAACAGACCACGGTATTAACCTACTCGATCAAAATACTGGGCATTTCACTAATTATTCAACCAATGAAGGATTGCTGGACAATCAAATTCAAGCAATGCTTACTGATAATGAAAATAACCTTTGGTTGAGCACTCAAAGAGGGCTTATAAAATTCAAATACATTTCAAAAAATAAATTTGAGGTTAAAAATTATGACTCAAATGATGGAGTAGATAATTATAACTTCAGCGACAACTCTGCTCTAAAGACTAAGGATGGAATTCTTTTTTTCGGCGGCATGAATGGCTTCAATTTTTTTAATCCTTCCGCTATGAATGAAAATAAAAATATACCTTCGGTCGCATTTACATCATTTAAGAAATTTGATGAAGAATTTTTTTCAATTGATAAGTTATTGAAAGTAAAAACTATTGAACTTGATTATTCAGATAAATTCTTTTCATTTGAATTTGCAGCTTTAGATTTCACTGAGCCGACAAAAAATCGTTATGCTTATAAGATGGAAGGTTTTAATAAAAGATGGATTCAATCCGGAACGAAAGACTTTGCATCTTACACAAATTTAGATCCAGGGACCTATACATTTAAAGTCAAAGGCTGCAACAATGATGGGATTTGGAGTGTTAAGGAAGCATCAATACAATTAATTATAAGCCCGCCCTGGTGGCGAACCTGGTGGGCATACTTAATTTACTTTTCTGTTTTTATTGCCGGGCTAATTACAGTAAGACGATATGAAGTAAATAGAATAAAACTTAAAAATGATTTAAAGCTGAAAGAATTTGAAACCAATAAATTAAATGAAGTTGACAAACTTAAATCTAGATTCTTTGCAAATATTTCTCATGAATTTAGAACTCCATTAACGTTAATATTGGGTATACTTGAAAAGTATTTAAAAAAATCTAATGAAGAGCCGGCCGATTTTAAGGTAATGAAAAAGAATGCCCAGCGGTTGCTTCAATTAATTAATCAGATTTTAGAATTATCGAAAATAGAATCAGGCAGTATAAAGCTAAAAGTTCAAAAAACTGAAATCTATCATTTTATAAGAAGAATAGTTTCTTCATTTATTTCTCTCGCAGATCATAATAAAATAGATTTAAAATTTAATAACTTGCCGTTATCTGATAATACTGAAATGCATGAATTGATTGTTTATATCGATAGAGAAAAAATGGAAACAGTAATTTACAATCTTCTTTCAAACGCGTTAAAATTTACTCCTTCAAATGAAAAAGTTTCGGTTAATTTAAATTCGAATGAAACTGAAGTTGAAATTAAAGTGACAAATACAGGAATTAGTATTCCAAAAGAAAAGCTTCCGTATGTATTCGATCGTTTTTATCAAGTTGATGAAAGCGGAAGTAAAAACTATGAAGGTACCGGAATAGGTTTAGCTTTATCTAAAGAATTAGTTGAACTTCATCACGGAAAAATTGAAGTGGAA
This sequence comes from uncultured Ignavibacteriales bacterium, assembly GCA_963746735.1. Taxonomy (GTDB): domain Bacteria; phylum Bacteroidota; class Ignavibacteria; order Ignavibacteriales; family Ignavibacteriaceae; genus CAVSWT01. Next base: position 11,750 of record CAVVCO010000024.1, on the reverse strand, counting down.
AGTTTACCAGGCGTTGAAACTACTTTTCAAATAATTATTCCTTTGGGGGATAAACTTTTTACACGCGATCAAATTTATGAGACGAATAAAAATATTGTTGAAGAAGAAAATGATTTAATTGAAGTCGGTGAAGAAAAAATAAAATCTGTTTCAAAAGAATCAAAGCTATCGTCCGGGCAGGCAAACCTGGTTTTAGTTGTTGAAGATCATTTTGATTTAAGAAATTTTATCTGCGAACAGCTTGAAGATGATTATACGGTTGTAGAAGCTGAAGATGGAGAAAAAGGATTACAGCTTGCAGAAGAATTAATTCCTGATCTTATTGTAAGTGATATAATGATGCCTAAAATGGATGGCTATGATTTATGCAAAGAATTAAAATCAAATATAAAAACAAATCATATTCCGGTTATCCTGTTAACTGCAAAGGCTGCTATTGAAAATAAGCTTGAAGGTTTGGAGATTGGAGCGGATGATTATTTAATTAAGCCGTTTAATACAGAAGAATTAAAAGTAAGAGTAAAAAATTTAATTCAAATTCGGCAGAAGATGAGAGAAAAGTTTCAGGCGGAAATGATTTTAAAGCCTGCTGAAGTAATTGTTCCTTCCAGCCAGAAAATCTTTATTGAAAAGCTTACCAAAACAATTGAAGATCATATTGAAGATGAAAATTTAAGCGTGGAAACATTATGCGATAAAATTGGGATGAGCCGTTCGCAGTTGCATAGAAAAGTTAAAGCGATTTGTTATCAATCAACAAGTGAATTTATTCGTTCATTCCGTTTGCAGCGTGCGGCAGACTTAATTAAGCAGGACGCTGGCAACATGGCTGAAATTGCATACAAAGTTGGATTTAATTCTCAAGCATATTTTACAAAATCATTCCAGGATATGTATGGCTGCACGCCTGGAGATTATAAAAAGAAAGTTAAAGTTTGATTTTAGGAAAGCCTTTTATTTTTTTAAATATTTTAATTAGGAGAAAAAATGATTCGAATAATATTTTTATTACCAGCAATTATTTTAATGACCATTTCAGTTATGGCTCAGACTAATTTTGAAAAAGATACCATCAAGACTTCCAAAGGAAATTTGGAAATAACTTTTATCGGCCATGCTTCATTAATGTTTAAATTCGATAATAAAATTATTTATATAGATCCGTTCAGCAAATTAGCAGATTATTCTCAGTTCCCTAAAGCTGATTTAATTTTGATTACACATCATCATGGTGATCATTTAGATCTTTCAGCAATTGAAAAAATAAAAACAGATAAAACAAAAATAGTTTTAACTAAGCTTTGTGCAGAGAAAATTTCTGATGGAATAATTATGAATAATGGTGATGACAAAACAGTCGACGGATTAAATATTTTAGCAGTCCCAGCTTATAACCTTGTTCATAAAAGAGATAATGGAGAACCCTTTCATCCAAAAGGGGAAGGGAATGGATATATAATTACTTTTGGAGAAAAAAATGTTTATATCGCCGGCGATACTGAAAACACTCCGGAAATGAAAGCCTTAAAAAATATTGATATTGCTTTTTTACCAATGAATCTGCCTTATACAATGACACCGGAAATGGTTGCCGATGCAGCAAAAGCATTTCAGCCGAAAATATTATATCCCTATCATACTGGAGATACAGATGTGTCAAAAATTGTTGATTTGATGAAAGATACAAAAAATGTGGAAGTAAGAATTAGAAAAATGAAATAAATCTTCTTTTCAAATTGTTAAATTGTCTAATTGCTAAATCGCTAATCTGTAATTAACTGAAAATTCTCATTAAGCAATTAGACAATTTAGCACTTTAGTAAATTCCAAATTCAATTCCTATAAAAAGCAAACTTGATCTGTCATCATATTGAATTATTGTCCAAATAATTATCCGATGCAACATATCTTATAGAATTTGAGACAATTTTGAAATAATTCCCCAATATTTTATTGCAAGTTTCACCTATAAAAATTAAATCCACGGAGGTGAAGCTATGCTATCTAAGAGAATTCCTTTGTCTTCTGTTCATTTGTTGTTGTTCAGTCACAATGGCACAGAACGGCTGGTTCTGGCAAAACCCAATGCCGCAAGCAAATTCAATTTATACCGTTCAATATATCGATGTTAATAATATTATTGCAGGTTCTGGATATGGAACTTTATTGAAAAGCAGTGATTCAGGAGAGAATTGGGAAGTTCTATCAAATTTTGATCGCTCTTTTACAAGTGGAACAGGTTTAAGTCCCGAGATAAAAGATGTGTACTTTCTTAAATGCATCACTTGGATGGGCTGTTTGCGGATCAAATGTTTTTAAAACAACAGATGGAGGTGTATCCTGGAATTCATATAAGATAAGAGATTTTGTATTCTTTAATAGGATAAGTTTTATAAACGAAAATATAGGCTATGCGATTGATGGAACAGGAAATACATCTAAAACAACAGATGGCGGAATTACCTGGAATCAGGTTACACAAGTAACTGATCATACTTCTAACGCATTCTTTTTTACTAATGAAAATCATGGCTGCAGTGTTGCTTCAGTCGGAAGGATTCAAACAACAACTGATGGAGGCACAACCTGGAATTCTCAAACCAGCGGTGTAACTGTTGATCTTCAATCTGTATGGTTTCTTGATGACAATACTGGTTGGGCAGTGGGTTTTCAAGGAACAATTCTCAAAACAACTGATGGCGGTGTTTCTTGGAATCCGCAAACAAGCAATTCTCCCTACCGTTTATATGATATACAATTTCTTGATGCTAATACTGGATTTGTCGTGGGTCAAAATGGAACCACAATTAAAACTACTGATGCTGGGGTAACCTGGGATACTACATGGGTTGGGATTAATGTTTATTTAAATCGAGTAGATTTTTATGATTATAACAACGGGATAGCAGTTGGCGATGGGGGATTTATTTTTGTAACAACTGATGGCGGAGCAACATGGAGCCAAAAAAGCAGTGGTACATTTAACGCAATTCAAAAAATTTTATTTAATGATGAAAATAATGGCTGGGTCGTGGGTGATTACGGAACTTTTATGCGTACAACAAATGGAGGTGAAAACTGGGATTCGCAAATTCTTAGCCAGTCTGATTTTTATTCTGATATAAAATTTGTTAATGATAATTATGGCTGGATATGCGGTTATGGCGAAAAGATTCTTAAAACTACAAATGGAGGAATTGATTGGGAAATTAAAAATCCAAACAAAGGATTCAAAACCCTTAACAGCGTTTTCTTCTCTGATACAAGTAATGGATGGTTTGTCGGTTATCAAGGTTTAATGTATAGAACGACTGATGGAGGAACAACACTCGATACAATTCCTCAATTCACTTTCAGAGATTTTAATGCAATAACTTTTTTTGATAATAGCACTGGGATTGTTATTGGTGATAAAGGCGAAATTTATAAAACGACAAATGATGGGATCACCTGGGATACAGTTAATAGCGGAGTAAAATCTGATTTGTTTTCTGTTAGTTTTGTGAATAACACTACTGGCTGGATATGCGGTTCAGACACAACAATAATTAAAACAACTGATGGCGGAAATACATGGTTGCCGCAAGTACTAAACACAATTGCCGGAGTATTTACAAAATTCTATTCTGTTCATTTTACTGATACAAATAATGGTTGGGTTGTTGGTGAACTTGGGAAAATACTTCGAACTACAAATGGCGGAACAAACTGGGAATTACAATATCCGCCTACAAGCAGAACTTTTAGGACGGTTTTCTTTTTAGATGAAAATACCGGCTGGGCGGCTGGCGATGCAGGGACAATTCTGAAAACTCAAAGTGCTGGAGATAGTTGTTTCTTCAGTACGTCAAACGGAAAATAATCTTCCAACAAATTTTATCTTATGTCAAAATTATCCAAATCCATTTAATCCCACAACAAAAATAAAATATTCAATCCCAGCCTCCCTAAATCCCTCCAAAGGAGGGACTTTAATACAATTAAAAATATACGACATCCTCGGAAGAGAAGTAACAACTCTCGTCAACGAACATAAGCAGCCCGGCACTTACGAAGTAACATTTGATGGAAGAAAACTCTCAAGCGGAGTTTATTTCTATCAACTTAAAGTCGGTCAATTAGTACAAGCAAAGAAATTGGTTTTACTCAAATAATGAAAATGATATATAAGAGGTGAACGATGAAACATCGCAAAAAATTTATAAGTATTCTTATTCCAACAATTCTGTTCTTAATCTCAAATGAAATTTATCCTCAGGCAGGACAATTAGATCCAAGTTTTGGGAAAAATGGGATTGCAATTACAACACTTAATTTTCAGAGTTATGCGATATTAAGTTCAATAGGAATTCAATCTAATGGAAAAATCATTGCTGCTGGATATACACGTACTAATGCTGGCGATGACTTTGCATTGGTACGTTATAATAAAAATGGATCCCTTGACAATAACTTCGGGAAGGATGGAATAGCTATCACTCCAATAAGTATTGGGGATGATATACCTGCATCTGTGGCAATACAAATCGATGGAAAAATAATTGCAGCCGGGCATTCAAATAATGGTAGTCATGATGAATTTGCTTTAGTACGTTACAACCAGGATGGATCTTTAGATAATACCTTTGGAACGAGTGGAATTGTAACAACTGATATTGGAATTGCAATTAATTTTGCGACCTCTGTCACTATTCAAGATAATGGAAAAATTTTAGCCGCAGGTTATGCTGTTAGCAGCTTATTTTCAACTTTTGCAATAGCCCGCTATAAACTCAATGGAGATTTAGATTCAACATTTGGGTCTAATGGAATTGTAATGGGAACAACTAATAGTTCCGTATCTACAGTTCTCATGCAAAGTAACGGAAAAATATTAGTGGTTGGCGAGACATATAATGGTTTTAATGAAGATTTTTTTATTGCTAGCTATAAGAAAGATGGAACAGTAGATAGTCTGTTTGGTACGAATGGAGTAACAATTACCCGCGTTGGCTCAGGAGATGACGCTCTTAATTCGGCAGTTATTCAAAATGACGGAAAAATAGTTGCTGCCGGAAGTTCTGACGGTGATTTCGCAATAATCAGATATAATCCTGATGGTACAGTTGATAGTACTTTTGGAAGCAATGGTACAGTTGTAACATCTGTTGATATCTCATATGATATTGCTACTGGTGTAGCAATACAAAGTGATGGAAAAATAGTTGCTTCTGGTTATACTTTTATAAACACCAACACCGATTTCGTTACAATTCGTTATAATCAAAATGGAACTTTAGATAATACTTTTGGAACAAATGGAGAGGTAATTACCCCAATCGGTTCTCTTTATGATTATTGCTTTTCTTTAGTAATCCAAAATGACGATAAAATTGTAGCAGCTGGCTATTCTATTATAGGATCTGGTGAAGATTTTGCGCTTGTACGATATAATACTAATGGCGATTTAGATGATAGTTATGGAGTAAATGGAAAAGTAATTACACCTTTGGGAAAAATTACTGATGTTTCACTTTCATCAGCTATTCAAAAAGATGGTAAAATTATTTTAGGCGGTTATTCTGGTGATACTGTCAATACATCTTTTACTTTAGCGCGGTATGATGTAAGTGGAAATTTAGATAATACATTTGGAATAGATGGAGGCGAAATTATTACATTAGCGGGTTACAATGCAGGTATTTTCTCTGTTGCTTTACAAAAAGATGGGAAAATATTAACCGCTGGTTTTTCGAATAATGGAAGTAACGATAATTTTGAATTAGCCCGTTTAAACATTGATGGTTCATTTGATAAATATTTCGGAATAAACGGAGTTGTTAATACCCAGATAGATACATTTGATGAAAGAGCCCGTTCTGTAATAATACAAGATGACGGAAAAATAATTATTGCCGGTTTTTCAAATAATGGAACCAACAATGATTTTGCATTAGCCCGCTATGATACCAACGGGCATTTAGATAACACTTTCGGGACAGGCGGAATTGTTACTACTCCTATTTTGTTTTCGGATGACCAGGCTGTTTCTGCAGTAATTCAAAATGATGGAAAAATAATTTTAGGAGGTTTTACTAATAATAGTATTGATGATGACTTTGCTTTAGTTCGTTTCAATTCTGATGGAAGTTTTGACAATACATTTGGAACGTCCGGGATAGTAGTTACCCAAATTGGTTCTTCGGATGAAAGAATTCATTCTTTATTGCTGCAAGATGATGGAAAGATTGTTGCCGCAGGTTATACAAAAAAAGGTGCTAAAAATGATTTTGCTACAGTTCGATATAAAACAAATGGAATAATAGACAGTTCATTCGGAACGAACGGAAGAGTAATAACGGCGATAGGGGTTTCAACTGATATCGCAAATGATGCAGCGATCCAGACTGATGGTAAAATAATAGTAACCGGCACATCAAGAGTAACCGGAATAGACAATATTGCATTAGTTAGATATTCCGCCGAAGGTATAATAGATACGGCATTTGGTAATGATGGAATTGTAATAACACAAATCGGAACTGATATTTCAGTTGCAAATTCAGTTGAACTTCAAGACGATGGAAATATAATTGTAACCGGCTATTTAACAGATTCAACAGGGTATTCATCATTTTTAGCTTTAAGATATTTAAATGATGAATTAATGCCCGTTGAAATAACTTCATTCACTGCCGCAAAATCTGAAACAGATTATTCAATTGATTTAAATTGGACAACAGTCACAGAAATAAATAATCTTGGTTATGAAGTTCAAAGAAGCCTATCCCCAACCCCTTCCCAAAGGGAAGGGGCATCAAATCCCAATAAGATAAACTGGAATAAAATTGGATTTGTAAATGGACATGGAAACAGCACTTCAACAAAACAATATTCTTTTACAGATAAATCAACACAACAAGGGAATGTAAAATATAGATTAAAGCAAATAGATTTTGATGGAAGCTTTGAATATTCACCGGAAGTAGAAGTATCGTTATCAGCACCAACCAAATTCGAATTATATCAAAACTATCCTAATCCATTTAATCCCACTACAAAAATAAAGTATAGCATTCCTTCAGTAGAGACGGGGCATGCCCCGTCTGTACAACTAAAAGTATATGATATTCTTGGAAGAGAAGTAGCCACTCTCGTTAATGAAAATAAACAACCCGGGACTTATGAAGTTGAATTTTCAACAAATGCAGGGGTGAATAATTATTCATCTCTACCAAGCGGCGTTTACTTCTATCAATTAAAAAGCGGTTCATTTACACAAACAAAAAAATTAGTACTTCTTAAATAATTTGTTTTGATACCCATAACAAAAAAATTGGAGAATGAAATGAAATTTTGGAAGAGTCCCAGTTCACTTGATGTTAATGTTATTCGTCAGCATTTTCTTTTCCCGGATGGAAGTCGAACCGTAACGAACAATGCGGCAAGCACACAGCCTCCTCGCGAACTTGTAAATCTTTACTATGAGCTTGCAAAAAATTATGAAAATGTTCATCGCGGCCAATCGGACGCTTCTCAACATACAACCAAATTATTTGAAGAATCGTATGATACAATTGCACAATTTATTAATGCCCCAAGCCGTGAAAATATTGTTTTATATCGGAATGCTACTGAAGCTATTAATTCTGTAATGTATTCAATGCTTACAGAGTTTCGGGATGGTGACAATGTGGTTACAACAATGATGGAACATAACTCAAACTACGTCCCGTGGTATGCATTGTGTAAAGAGATACTTCCCAAATTTAATATCCATGTCGAATGCCGGCTGGTTAGATTTGATTCAGATACGGGAGAACTAGATTTAAGGCACTTAGCAAATTTAGTCGATTCAAAAACAAAGTTAGTTTGCTGCACCGGGGCTTCGAATTTCTTTGGAACTAAAAATCCAATTTCTATTATTAAAAAAATTGCTGACAGAAGCGGATATATGCAGCCAAACGGTGAATGTAGGTCACTTATGTTGGTTGATGGAGCTCAGCTTGTTCCATCCACGTATGTTGATTTTCAATATTTAGATGTTGATTATCTTACTTTTTCATTTCACAAAATACTGGCGCCCTTCGGAATTGGTGTTCTTTGTGCAAAAAAACATTTACTGCAAGAAGCAAGGCCATTCTTATATGGCGGAGATATGATAGCAGAAGGGCAGGTATCACCTGAACTTGTTGATTATAATATATTGCCCTGGAAATATTCTGCTGGAACACCTAATATTCTTGGAGCAATTATATCAGCTCAAGCTCTTAGATTAATTCTTGATCTTTCATTAAATCCCGATCGACATCTTTATTTTCAAAGTTCTTTACAAATCAATAGTCATACAGTTAAACTGGCGATGGATAGGATTACAAATCATTTAAAAATTCTTACACAAAAAGCTTTGGACATTCTAAGTAAAATTGAAGGCATAACTATTTATGGCCCAAAAAACGTTGAAAGAAGAACTGGACTTATAGCTTTCAATGTTTATGGTTGGAATCCAATGAATATCGCTGAAGAGTTAAACAAAGTAGGAGTGGAGTCAAGAGCTGGCTGCCATTGTGCAACACTTGCACACAGGGATTTAAATTTAGATCCTCCTGCAAGCTGCCGATTAAGTTTTTATTTTTATAATACAGTTGAAGAAGTTGAGTACGCTGCCAGGTCAGTTGAAAGAATTGTAAGTAACAGTTAGATTTATAAAGCCGGCTTTACAGAGTGCTTAAATTGATAATGTTAATAGGCATCTCCTAAATATTTCCCCTATCATAGTTTATTAGTTAATTACAATGTAACTCAGATATTTTTGATGCCTATGATCTAATTAAAATAATAATACAATTGCCGGCACTTATTTATCGATTCAAATATTATTTTCATTCTGCCCCAATAAATAAATACTGCTAAATGCGACCTACGTCTTTTTGAAAATCAATTTTATCTATTATCTTTATTACATATAATATCAAACCTTAATTTGAGGGAAAAATGGCTAAACTGAAAAACCTTTGGATTTTAATTTTACTCGCATCCTTGTTCGCTTTTTCGTGCAGCACCGTTCCTATCACAGGAAGAAAACAACTGGATCTAATTCCTCAGTCTCAAATGCTTTCCATGAGCTTTTCTCAGTATGATCAGTTTCTAAAAGATAATAAAATCAGTAATGATAAAGCCGCGACAGCTATGGTTCAAAAAGTCGGTAAGAATATTCAAGCTGGTGTTGAAAAATATTTTGCTTCTAAAAATATGTCAAGTCAATTGGCTGATTATAAATGGGAATTCAATCTTGTCGAAAGCCCTGAAGTTAATGCCTGGTGCATGCCCGGTGGAAAAGTAGTTGTATATAGCGGAATATTACCGGTTACAAAAGATGAGAATGGTTTGGCAGTTGTGCTGGGGCATGAGATAGCACATGCAGTTGCTGAACATGGTAGTGAAAGAATGAGTCAAGGTTTAATAGCCCAGTTAGGTGGTATGGCTCTTTCTGAGGCAATCAAAAACAAACCCGCACAAACTCAACAACTTTGGATGACTGCTTTTGGTTTGGGCACACAAGTCGGTGTTCTTCTTCCATTCAGCAGAACGCAGGAAAGTGAAGCAGATCATCTTGGATTAATATTTATGGCAATTGCTGGCTACAATCCAAATGGAGCAGTAGATTTCTGGCAAAGAATGTCTGCACAAGCCGGGCAAGCACCCCCGGAATTTTTAAGCACTCACCCTGCTAATGATACCAGGATAAATGATATTAAAAAAGAATTGCCTGAAGCAATGACATATTATAAAAAATGATTTAATAGTCTTATGACCATTCTCAATATAAAGCCTGTGATGCAACTCTCAGGCTTTTTTATTTTTAAATATTCAATTCGTTTTTATCAACAAATATGTAGTAACCTTCAAGTTCATGTGACGAATATAACTTTAACATAAAATTATTTTACTAATCTTTATCATATAGGTAAGTGCAAGAGTTTACTACATTTAAAACGCTTATTTTTCAATACCAACTTTAAAAGGATTATTAATAATGAAGCTTCCCATAATTGTTCTTTTGCTATCAACTTTATTTATCCCCGCCTGCACAATGCTTATGCTGCAGCCGGCAGATTTTTCATGGCCTGTTGAGTCAGTCATAAAAGTTGATGACAACGGCAATGTACAGGAAAACAGGTACTCAATTTCTTTTAATACGAAGGAACTTTTCCTTCAGGAAACCGGTGATTCTTTGGGATATAAAAACAAAGAATTGAGAGTTATAAGAGACAGCAAAGGTTATTATTTTATGACTGCAAACAACTTTAAGGATGTTTACGTTTTTAGTGCAGCAGAGGGCGCATTGAAGTTGAAAAATAAAATTGAAATTTCAGATTCATTAAAGATGAATAACCCTGCACTTAATCAAAGGCCTCCTTATATCGAACTAACTTACGGTTCAAATCACGTTAATTTAAACGACCAGGGCATTGTTGAGGAGGAACAAAAATGAAAAAGTTAAATTTTATTTTTTTGACTCTGATTTCATTGATGGTAATTTCCAGCTCATCTCTATTAGCTCAATCAGATTATGCTATTGTTCAAAACTTCAAAAATGAAAAGCAAAAAATTGAGCAGTCAATAAAAAATGCTTCATCATTAAATGAGCTTAATAATTTAGAATATAAAATAGGGCAGCTTCGTTTAGATTTTCTTAAGAATAAAGACTTATTAGATAAAAGCCTTTACCCGGAAGATTTTGAATCATCACTTGAAAATCTTAAAGCTACACTCAAACTTCGTAAGGTGGATTTTTCACAAATTGATGTTCTCCAAACTGAAGTTACACAATTACAGTCACAAGTGGATTTACTGAATGCCAAGAATGCTGAATTGATAAGCCAGGTTCAAATATTGGAAGTACAAAGTAAAACAGATAAAAGCAGGATTGCCCAACTGGAAAAAAGTATTGCCGAGTTGAGAGCATCAATGAAAAAAAGAGATGATCTAGTTATGAATATGCTTGACAGCCTAATGCCGCCGCCGTATCGTGGAGCGAAAGTTCTTTCATCTAAAGAAAAGCAAAATATATATTCTGAAGCCAGAAAAAATAATATCATTGCAAATTTACAAAGATCAATTGATGATAATATAAAATTTGTGAAAGTAACTACTCTAACCCCTGATGATATTGAAGCTATTAAAAAACAGCAAAATGATTTTGTCAGTCTCTGGCAGAGCATCGGCCCAAAGATTGTCGATATTTATTCAGGGAAAGGCCAAAACGTAAATCAGCTAAAAGAAATAGATTCGTCATTTACAAATTGGCATGATGCTCTAATACAGCAAATATGGAATTCAATTAGAGATAAATTTAACCAGCATAATATAATTTTAAGCAGATTTTCCAGCGGTGAAGATTTTACCAATACAATTACTGCTTATATCAATGATGAAATTAAAAATGTAGATGTAAAAGGAAATGGGAACGCAGAGAAAAGTTATAAAACATTTACAGATAGCGTTTGGTTTAGTGAAGTAAAGCCGAATTGGGTGCCTTATTTAATTGATAACAATATGCTTTCGGAAGCACAAAAAGATACTATTGAAAATCATATAACCAAATGGAATGCTGAAGTTTATCCCGGCGGATTTAATTGGATGTATCTTATAATTATAGTTTTAATTGTTGTTATTGTTATACTATTTTTTGTCAGGCGAAAATCAAAAGATGTAAATAAAGAAACTAAAAATATGAATATAGTGAATTGACAAAACTCATTCACCCT
>CAVVCO010000023.1:0-83456 GCA_963746735.1 uncultured Ignavibacteriales bacterium | reverse complement strand
TGTCGATTAAGTGATTTAATTGAAATACTTTTTCATTCAAATCAAATATTAATTTTTTTTCTTTTAAACGATTTATAAAAGCTTTATGAGCACTGTTAAATACTTGAAGCAATATCAGCAAGGTAATTTTATCGAAATCGTTTAACTCTGTGCCGTCTAATTTTTGGCCTAATAAAATTCCAAAATAAGAAGAGTCTGAAAGCGGCAAGATGATAGACGCTCTAATTTTATCATCACTATGATAATTAACTTTTGAGGTAGAATGAATTGATAAATAAGATAAAAAGTTGTTCCCGGTTTCACTAAATGTTCCGGATTTTTGCCATTCTGAACTTTGTTTCGTCCTATGAAAAAGATAAATATCTTTTATAAAAAGATTACCTCTGAGTAGATGGTAAAAATTAATTGAAAGCTCATTAAAACTTGTTACTTTAGAAAGAGTTTCAAATGCTTCTTGAAATGACTCAGCCTGCAGCGTTAGTTTTTCAACAAGATTATTTTGTTCAGACATTTTTATGCTGTATTGATTCTAATTATTAAATAATAAAACTTAATTTAGTGCTGTATCCATCGAATCTGCTTTTTCGGCAAATTGGAATAGGCCCATAATATTAAATGTCTTTTCTATTGTCGGGGCAAGATTTGTAAAAATTAATCTCCCATTTTTTTCATTCAATTTTTCAATTACATCTATCAAATATGAAATGCCGATTGAATTTACTACTTTAGAATTTTCCAGGTCAATAATCACTTTTGTTATATTATTATTTAAATGATTAGATACTTCTTGAGCAATTTTTTCACCGCCAATGTTATTTAAGTATCCATCTGTTTTTAATATTAATGTTTTATCTCTTAATTCGCTTGTAAGATTAAACTCACTGCTCATTATTTATTTCTCCGTTAAACTAAATTCTTTAATATTGAAATTTTTGTTCCTGTGGAACTAGATTCGATTATAAGATCATCTGACATTGATTTAATTAGCTTTAATCCCCAGCCACGTTTATTTGAACTGCTCAACTTGTTTTTGATATTTGGTTCTTCAACTTCTTCAGGGTTAAACCCTTTCCCCGAGTCACTAACCAGAATAATTAATTTTTCTTTTGTCATTGTAAATTCAACTTTAACATTAGGGTTTTCTTCACCGGCATGTTCTAATCCATTAATGATTGCTTCAGTAACCACAATTTTTGCTTCAGCAATTTTATCCTCGAATATTCCAAAATATTTGCCCATATTTTCAAGTGCTTCAACAGCGACCAATTCAATATTCGGCACTTTAGGAAGCTTCATTTCTAAGTTAATATCTCATGTCCTTAATCTCTCTCGATTGTTTAGAAATAGAATCGGGTGGCTCTGTGAATATAAGAATTTTTTCAATGTACTTGAAAATAAGCTGATTGTTGGAATTTTGTATTAATGCATTGTTAAAACATTATTAACTTTTATTAACAATTATTGATTTTTTAGCTAAAATTTAATTAGCTTTCCATCTTAAGTTTTAAAAGTTTACTAAATGATTAAAGAGTCCTAATTCTTGCGTGAATAGTGCAAGATATCCCCAAACTATTCAATTACATTTCGAAAAGTTATTTTTAAGAATTCTCGTAATAAACGAGATTAAATATTTTAATTTGTGAACAATTAAGATTTCGCATAATTACATTTTGCTAGTCTCTGATTGACCCAATAGTTATCCTTTTTCTCTCTAGTTAACTCAATTAATTTGAATTAAATCAATAATATAAATTATCAACCAAGGTGTTTATCATGAAGCAATATTTTATTTATTTGTTAATTTCATTTTGCTGGCTCTATCTTACTGTTTCAGCTCAATCATATCAATCTGAAATAAAACAGTTATCTCAAAAATCAGATGTCATTTTAACTGGGAAAGTTTCTAAACAAAAATCGGAATGGAATAAAAATAAATCAAGAATTTATACCAATGTTACAATTGAAGTTGATGAATATTTGAAAGGCAGCAGCGGGGATAGAAATATTGTAGTCACACATCTTGGTGGGGAAGTTGGAGATGTGGGGGAATGGTATTCTCATATACCAAAATTTAAAAATGATGAAGAAGTACTTCTTTTTGCAAAAAAAGATAGTCAGGGCAAAAGTTATAAGGTACTGGACGGTGAAGATGGAAAGTTGACATTACATAAGGATGAAAAATCCGGCGAGAGAGTTACGTCTGCTAACATAAAAATTTCAACTCTTAAAAAAGAAATTAAAAACTATGCTAAAACACAATGATCGGTGAAAAACATTTTTATACGATTACAATAGTTTTTAACAAATAATAAATTTGAGGATTTCATGAAGATTTCAAAACATATTTTAAATAGCATATTATTATTTCTAGCTTTTCTTATTATTCAAAATTCCGCTATTGCCCAGGGTGCAGTTAACAACGCATTTCTGTTTAATGGGAATACAAGCCAAGCATACGTTTATGACGGTGTACCGGTAAATATTGGAGCAAATCAAAATGGATTTAAATTTTTTAATAGCAGTTCATCTAGTAAGAAGATAAGCGTTCAGGCAAGGATTTATCTTCTTGGTGACACTCCAACAGATGTTGAAGTTCCTATCATTTACCGCAAAGTTAACAACGGAAATACTTTTTCATTATATGTAAAAAATAATAAAGGATATTTTTCAGTCGGTAATAATAACACCGCCACTGTTAATACAACAGAATTTCCTGCTTACCAGTGGATCACAATAAAGGGTTCTTTTACAGGGAGTAGATTAAAAATTTATGTGAATGGTACTCTAATAAATACTACCAATTTTAGTATGACTCCTGGTTATAATGTTACAAATGGAACAACGGGTTTGTTCGTTGGTAAATCAGATGCCGGAGCTTTTAAAGGATTTATAGACCAAATAGAAATTTATACTGATGATGATGAACCTGATACAGATGGGGATGATGTAAATAGTAAATATGGATACTGGGGTTTTACTGAAATAAGTCCAGGCAATATATTAGTAGATCTGTCAAGTAAAAAAAACAATCTTAACGTAAATGATATAACTGAAGTTGTCCCGACTGACCACCTTCCTTTCTTTGTAGTTAATTCTGTTTTAGATGAAGAGGATGCAAATCCCGGTGATGGAATAGCTATTTCTTCAAATGGAAATTCTACTTTGAGATCAGTTATTGAAGAATCTAATTTAATTTCAGGCCAGCATTTGATTTATTTTTATATTAAAAACGTTTCGCCTGTGATTCAACCATTAACTGCATTACCTGCAATAAATCAACCTGTTATTTTAGATGGTGCTACACAACCTGGTTATTCCGGTTCGCCTTTAGTCAGCATTAGTGGGGCTTTTGGTGGACTAACAATTACTGCAGGCGGAAGTTCTATTCAGGGTTTATCATTAAACAATTCTTCAGGATATGGATTGACTCTTTCTAATTCTGGTGGGAATAATATAAAAGAAAATCAAATTTCAGGAATTTTAATAAGTTCACCTGAAAATAATATAAATGATAATTCAATAACAGGTTCAGCAGTTAATGGGATTTCCATTATTGCCGGGGGAATAAATAATCACATTGGTGATGTAAGTGCAAATAATATTTTTAATAATACTGGGTATGGAATTTCGATTACAGATGCTAATGGCAATCAATTTATAAATAATATAATTAGTTCAAATAATCAGGGTGGAATTTTTATATCAAACAGTGCTGGAATATTTAATGGAAATAAAGTTAATAACAATTCAGGTAATGGAGTTTCGCTTGTCAATTCAACAGGAAATATGTTCGAAACAAATATCGTTTCTGGAAATTTAAGCATTGGTATAAATTTATTAACTTCTAACGGAAATACATTTTCAAACAATTCCATCTATGTAAATTCTGGTAATGGATTAGTTATTGACGGAAATAATAACACAGTTAGCAGCGATAGTATAAAAGGGAATTCCGGTATTGGTATATTTATAAGTAGCGGATCAGGAAATCAGATAAATAATAATACGGTTGAGAACAATGCTTTAGGCGGTATCTCATTGTCTAATGGCAGTGAAACTCTAAACGGAAATATTGTTAACGTTAATTTAGCATTTGGGATATCTATTGATACTGCAAATGACATTGTAATTACAGGGAATACAATCTCTAAAAATACTACGTATGGAGTAATAATTAACGGCAGCAGCAACAAAATTGATGACAATGCTATATACGATAATGGAAGTTCTGGAGTTTTTGTACAAACAGGAAATAGTAATTCAATTTTAAATAATTCGATTTATAATAACTCAACTTCAGGAATTGATCTAGGTGTGTCGGCTAATGATTCACAATCTTACCCCACATTAAATTCTCTTTATAGCTGGCAAGATTCAACAGCATTGCCAAGTATAAAAGGCGGTAGTGCTATTCAAGGTATTCTTAACAGCGGTGCAAATGAAAATTATAAAATTCAATTTTTTGCTAACGAAAGTTTAAGCAATAGGGAAGGCAAAAGATATATTGGTGAAACTGAAGTAACAACCGATATTGCCGGTCAATCTAATTTTTTTGTAAACCTTAACAATGCTGTTCTTTCAGATGGAGAAGTAGTTTGTGCTACTGCAACTAAATTAGACAGCGTTGGAGATCCATTAAGCACTTCTGAATTTTCTGAATCAATTGTCAAGCAGACAGATGAAGGTTTACATTATAAAGTAAATACAACTTTGGCAGGCATTCCGCTGCATTGGAAAGATGGAAAGAGTAATTACCAAATAGCTCAATCCATTGTGAATGAAGGTTATGACAGTCAAGTTCAAAATGGTTTTAATACCTGGAGCACTTTAACACAATTAAATTATACAAGACGTACAGCAGCTAATTCTGAACATTGGGGCGGCGATGCTGACGGAATTAATAATGTTGTTTGGTTTCCTACTACAAGCGAATGGGAAGATACTACGGGAGCACCTACAAATGTTCTCGCTGTAACAAGAGTAAGATACAATGCACTAAATGGTGAAATAACTGATGCTGATATCGCAATTAACGGTCAGCCAGTTTCGCTTACAGGACACGGCCAATTTTATTGGTCGACTAATGGAGACAATGATAAAGTGGATGTTCAAAATACTGCAACTCACGAAATCGGGCATTACTCAGGACTAGCCGATCTTTATAATCCTGGAGATTTACTTTATACTCTGGATATGAAGAATAATAATCAAGGTGCCACCATGTATGGCCGAATAGCTGTTGGAGAATTAAGTAAGCGAGATTTACATCCTATATCATATACTAATCAGGCTGATGTAACAAATTATGATATTGGCGGCATAAATTATATTTATAGTCATCTTGGTCAAGTAAATTATGATATAGTTTTGGTATTTGACGGCTCAACCAATTTCACATCGCAGGCTGCTCTTAATGCATTTATTCCATCAAAGAATGCAGGCGCATCTTTGATTTCGAATTTAAGAATGGGTGATAATGTTGGGTGGATAAATGGTACAAATGAGTCACATGCAATAGGGAATAATTTTAATCAGCTCTTAACGGACTTAAGCCAGTTGCAGCCAAATCAAACCGGAAATCTTGCAGATCGAATAATGGCAGCTGAAAATTTGTTTAGTGCTTCCTCAATTAATAAAAAAGTAATTATACTATTTAGCGCTGGCCAAGTTTCCGCTGATTCATTAATCACTAATTTAAATCTTAATCCTGATATAAAAATTTATACAATGGGATTTGATGGTTTAAACGGTGGACAAGATTTGATGAGCTGGCTGGCTAATACAACCGCTGGTGAATATGCTAAAGTAGCTAGTGCTACAGATATTCCAAATACAGTGAATATTATGTGGCTGCGTTTGCTTGGTTTGCAAATTTCTTATTTGTCTGGAGATATTAGTAGTGAATTAATTTCAAGCGGTTTAGCATGGCAGGGCGGCTTGGCCTGGCAGGGTGGTTTAGCATGGCAAGGTGGTTTAGCCTGGCAGGGTGGTTTAGCTTGGCAAGGTGGTTTAGCTTGGCAAGGTGGTCTAGCTTGGCAAGGCGGTTTAGCTTGGCAAGGCGGACTTGCATGGCAGGGCGGAACCCTAGATTTAGGACTTGCATGGCAAGGTAGTAATTATGGTTTAGTCGCACTTCCTCCAGGAGTACATGTTACAAATCCTCCTAATCTTCCGGCTGAAGCGATAACAGAACAAAACTATAATGATTCTGCAAATGCAAAATATGATATTGAACTGGTAGACGGCTATGGGAATAATAGTATTTATCCATTTAAATTTTTTAGAATACATAATCCTGGAATTGGAGCCTGGACTTATGCAATTGTTGAAATCACGCCGCCCGCTACACCTGAACCAATTAATGTTTATATGGCTAACGGCTCTGATTTAATACTTAAATTTAATTCAGATCAGGAAAGATATTATGTACATTATGATCAGAGCGGTAATGCTATACCCGTTGTAGTTAATTTACAAGCTATATTAACTCAAGGCGGTGAATCAAGCGGGTTTAACGGTGATGTAAAAAATAACGGCACGCCTGTAAATGATGCTGCAGTAAGTGTGAAGATTACATCTCCCGATAGTCAAACTGTTGTCGGAAGATTAAAACCAATGGGAAATGGAGTTTATACGATTGCACTTGAGACTTCCTTGTTGGGGAACTATGACATAAGTGTAATTGCTTCCGACAATGTTCCGGATGACACTTTGAATAATAGTAAATATCTTATTACAACTGAGCACTCATTTTTTGTTTCAGCATTTGAGGCACCTAAACAGATCATATCTGATAATCCGCCATATCCGGTTTTTGCCAATCACGAGGTTACTCTTGGTACGAATGTGAAAGTCTATGATGGTAAAGTCGGCAGTAATTCAGATGTGAAAATTGGAGGATCTTCTAATATCGAAGAGGGCATTGAGGGAAATGGTGAATTACAAAGTGGAACAAATGTAAACACCGGAAATATTATTTTTAATGGTAGGATAAAATTAGGCGGCAGCACAAAAGTGGACGGTGACATTAATGGTGGATCATCTTTGGAAATTGGAACATCCAATATTTTAAATGGAAATATAATTACAGGAAATTCTGTTGAAATTGGCGGCAGTACAAGATTGAATGGCAATTTGGATGCAGATGGAAATGTTGAATTGGGTACGTCCATAAAAATATATGGATATTTGACTACATCGGGAACATTGACTAAAAGCAGAAACTCGATTATATATGGGAATCTAACTGAAAATGGCACTCCATTAGCTCCACAATCATATAACTCAATTACACTGCCTACTGCGACAGACTTCAACTCAGGGGGACAAAATATTTCTTCTAACTGTTCACTTAGTCCCGGTTCTTATGGGAATGTTAAGCTGGGTACTTCAAGAACATTAACATTAAGTTCAGGTGATTATTACTTTAGATCTTTTTCTATGGGTGGAAGTGGAAAACTTAAGCTGAATGTTAATGATGGTAAAATCCGGATATTTATAACGGGCGATGTTACTTTTGGTACTAGTGTGGAAGTAACGGTTCTTAATGGAGGGCCTGAAAATATTTATTTAGAAACAAAAGGCGATTTCAAATTAGGCGGAAGCAGCGAATGGAATGGTATAGTTTATTGTCCTTGTGGAGATATAACACTTGGAACTAGTTGTTATGTTAAAGGTGCATTATGGGCAAAAGGTGAAATAAAGATTGGCGGCAGCAGTAAAATATATTACACTAATGGTTCCATGTATAAAGGATCTGCATCTCCTGAAAATAGCGCAGCAATTGTTAAAACTATTCCTAATGAGTTTGCTCTTGATCAGAATTATCCTAATCCATTTAATCCTACTACTACTATAAATTATCAATTGCCGGAAAAGAATTTTGTAAGCATAAAAGTATACGATATACTAGGCAACCTGGTTACAACTTTAGTGGATCAGGATATGGACGCAGGCTATCATAACATTACGTGGAATGCAAGTAACATAGCCAGCGGTGTTTATTTTTACAGAATAATGAGTGGTAATTTTGTATCAACTAAGAAATTAATTTTAATGAAGTAAATTATTAAGCCCTTGATTTTTCATGGAAATCAAGGGCTATTTTATATTTAAGGCGAAACATTTATATTTCTTATTATCTAATGCAAAAACTCACTAGCAGTTTTATTTTAACTATTTTCTTTTTGGACTTATTTTTATTCTATGCTCAAAGCAATTCCAATTTATTTACTTTTCATTTTTCTATTTTCTAAAGAAATCTTCCGCAAGGCTATATTGCATTTAATCATTTAACTGTAGAAAACGGCCTTTCACAAAGTTCAGTGACTTGTATTTTTCAAGACAAAAATGGTTTCATGTGGTTCGGCACGCAAGATGGGTTAAATAGATATGACGGATATAATTTTAAAGTTTTCAAAAATGATCCAGCCGACTCAAACAGCATCTCCGATAATTTTATTTTTTCAATCTATGAAGACAAAGAAGGCACACTTTATTTTGAAACTCAAACCGGCAAATTGAATAAATATTTCCCTGAAACTGAATCTTTTAAAATTGTTGACAAAAGCTCTGTTAATTTATTGAGTGCAAAGTTTAGTTCGGTATCTGCAATATTCGAAGATTCCACCGGGATAAAATGGTCCGGCGGGTTAAGTGCTGCAATCGGTTTGAAAAAAGAAAATATTAAAACCGGTCAAATAAAAATTTACAAACATAACCCATTAGATCCTTCCAGCTTAAGCGATGATAAAGTTTATTCAGTATTTAAAGACCACTCTGGAAATCTTTGGGTTGGTACTTTCAGCGGATTGGATAAATTTGATGAGAAGTCGGGAAAATTTATTCATTACAGAAATAATCCCAAAGATCCTAATAGCTTACCTGATAACTGGGTATGGCCGATATTTGAGGACTCTCGCGGATATATTTGGATAGGTACTGTAAAAGGCGGCCTATCTTGTTATGATCCAGTCTCGCACAAATTTTTTAATTATAAAAATAATCCCAGCGATCCAACAAGCATTAGTGATAATTTTATTTTTTCTATTTATGAAGACCGGAGCGGTGTAATATGGATTGGCACAAATGCAGGAGGTATAAATTATTTTAATCCTGCAACCCTGACTTTTGAACATTTTAAACACGATCCAGATAATAAAAATAGCATTAGTGATGATAACATCCTTTCAATGCTTGTTGACAGTAGAGGAACCTATTGGATAGGTACAAGAAATGGGGGACTGAATAGGTTCGATTATAAACAAAATAAATTTAAAACTTATTATCACGATGCCTCAAATACAAATAGTCTTGCCGGCAATTCTGTACTTTCATTGCTTGAAGACAAACAAGGCGTTATCTGGATCGGTACATTTAGCAATGGTTTGGATGCTTTTGAACCTAAAACCGGAACATTTAAACATTACACTCATAATCCATCCGATTCATCTTCACTAACTGATAATCGTATTTACGCACTAATAGAAGGTCAAGAAGGCAACATATGGATTGGAACTTATGGCGGCGGACTAAATAAGTTAGATAGAAAGTCCGGTAAAATATTAAGTTACAAATTCAAAAAAAACGATCCAAATTCTATTAGTTCTAATGCGACATGGTCACTTGCTCAAGACGGTTCAGGAAATATTTGGGTTGGTACTTTTGGAGGCGGTTTAAATGTTTTCAATCAGGAGAAACAAACATTTAAACATTTTAAACATAATCCTGATGACTCAACAAGCATATGTGATAATAATGTTATAAGGATATTTAAAGACAGTAAAGGTAATATGTGGTTCGGTACAACTGCGGGCTTAAGTGAGTATTTATGGAAATCAAATAAATTTAAAAATTACAATGAGAATGATGGGTTAGCAAATAATTCTGTATATGGAATTTTGGAAGATGATAAAGGAAATTTATGGCTGAGCACAAACAATGGGCTATCAAAATTTAACCCTTCACAAAAAACATTTCAAAACTATTATTATGAAGACGGACTGCAGGGTAACGAATTTAACCAAAATGCTTTTGCGAAGGATACTAAAACGAACCGCTTGCTTTTTGGAGGACCAAACGGTTTTAATGTATTTAATCCCGACAGTTTAAAAGAAAATGAATTCGTCCCCCCGGTTATATTCACCAGTTATATAAGATACAATACGGATGATGAAGAAGGTAAACCAATTATTGAAAAAGGTATTTCAGAAAGAAATAATTTGTCGTTGTCGTATAAGGATAATATTGTAATACTCGGATTTTCTGCTTTAAGCTACATTAACAATAATGAAAATCAATACCGGTACAAATTAGAGAAGGTTAATAAAAACTGGATTCAATTGGGAGATAACCATAGTGTAACATTTACAAATTTAGCTCCGGGTAATTATACTCTTCGTGTTATAGGTTCAAACAACGATGGCTTATGGAATTACAAAGGTGCGTCTTTACCAATAACTGTTTCTCCTCCGTGGTGGAGAACAAATTATGCTTATGCATTTTATGCAATTTCATTTTTAGGCTTTTTATATTTTATACGAAGAGTTGAAATAAAAAGGCGTGAACAAAAAACACGTATTAGAGAATCTGAACTGCGAGTAAAAGCGACAGAAGCCGAAAAGAAAGTTTTACAAGTAGAGAACGAAAGAAAGACCAAGGAACTTGAAGAAGCCAGGCAGCTTCAGCTATCTATGCTTCCAAAAGAACTTCCCAAACTTCCGAATCTTGAACTTGCTGCGTTTATGCGTACAGCTACGGAAGTAGGCGGCGATTATTATGATTTTATTGTTCAGGAAGATGGAACACTTAATATTGCTTTTGGTGATGCAACCGGACATGGGCTCCAGGCAGGAACAATGGTTACTCTGATGAAAGGATTTTTTACCTCCGATTCATCAAAATTAAGTTTACAGGATTTTATGAACCATTGCAGCCGAATGATTAAAGAAATTAAGCTGGGAAGAATTTTAATGTCGTTTTGTTTTATGAAGATAGACAAATGTAAGCTTAGTGTGACAAGCGCCGGAATGCCCCCAATTTATTATTACAGCAATGATACAAAGACCGTTGAAGAAATAGTTATTCAAGGAATGCCTTTGGGTGCTATGCGTAAATTCAATTACAGTTTAATTGAAAGAGATTTGAAAAGCGGGGATAAAATTTTACTGCTTACAGATGGCCTGCCGGAACAAATGAATGATAAAGAAGAAATGTTTGATTACCCCCGTGTTAAAGAAAGTTTTAAAAATTTAGCTGCAAATAATCCCGAAGAAATTATAAATAAGCTTGTTACAGCCGGAGACCAGTGGATGCATGGAACTGCACAAGCGGATGATATTTCATTCGTGGTTTTAGAAGTGAAATAACATCAATCCTTTAATTCTTCAAATTATGTAGTATTAGAATTCTCTTCAATTAAGCTGCTAATTCTCTATTATATTTTTTTCTATATTCTATTGGAGAAAGTCCTGTTATTCTTTTAAATGTAACTCTAAAAGCTTTTGGATCTTGATATCCGACATTATACATAACTTCATTAACATTTTCACGAGAAGATTCCAAACTAAGTTTTGCTGCTTCAATTTTAACGCGTTGAATATATTGCGTCACAGTATTAGAAGTTGCTTTCTTAAATCTGCGTTCCAAATTTCTCCTGCTTAAAGCCAGCATAGAAGCCAATTGATCGATAGTAACTTTTTCCTGGAAATTAGTTTCAATAAATTCCTGCGCCTGTTTGATCGAATCATCGTCATGTTCTTTTTGTCCGGTGAATATCATAAATGGTGATTGGCTGTCACGCTGAATATCAATTTGAAAGGCTTTTGCACAAAATACAGCAGCTTCTCTTCCTGAATATTTTTCAACAAGATACAAAATTAAATTCAATGAAGAATAGGCCCCGCCGCTTGAATAAATTCCTTGTTCATCAGTAATTATTTTGTCTTCAACTAAATCAATTTCAGGAAACATCTGTCTAAATGCATTTGCAGCCAGCCAATGTGTTGCACATTTTTTATCTTTTAACAATCCAGTGGAGGCAAGTAAAAAAGCTCCAAGACATAAGCTCGCCACTTCGGATCCTTGCTTATATTGTTCAATAATCCACGGAATAAACTCTTTATTTTGCTCAATGGCTTTACCTAAGTCACCATACATCGCTGGTATAATTACCAAATCAGTTTTCTTAACTTCTTTTAGTGGAGTGGTGGCGATGGAATACAATCCGTTGTTAAGCTGTGAGGTTTTTTTAAGCCCAACGAGTTCAATCCTAAAATATGGAGACTTACCCTGGCTATTTAAAAAATTGTTCACTTCAGCGAAAACCTGGCGTGGACCTTCAATATTACCTAAAATAGCACCCTGTGTAACAAGGATTGATACGTGTTTCATTGTTTTATCTTTTTGTTAGTGGTTGATTGTGTAGCGAAAATATATAATTAGTTTGTCGCAATCAACCCCTAAAGATGTCGTTTTTACCACTCAACAATAAATTAACTTTTACTAGAATTACTATAAGGATGAAATTCAAAGCGTCTTGTAAGATTTTAATTTTAGTAAATCAATATTTGGAATAAGATTATGTGATATAGATCAACCATTCCCCAATCGCGAAATAATTCCTTCAGAATAGTCCAAATGAGTTATAGCATCTCAAAATTTTAAATTACAAATTCTGCCAATGCATTCCTGTAGAAAAGATCAGACTAGAAAAGTGAAAATATAAAAACGGGTAAGCCGAAAACCGTAAAGATTAGAGTAGGTGTAATATAAAAAAAAGGAGTGTTATGGGACTAAGTAGTGCTGGACTCACCGATATCGGAATGGGTCCTGGTAAGACAACAAATTTTTTTGTTGAGTATGATGATTCAATTACAAATGCTGATAAACGGGCACAAGCTTTACTTGCAGTTGTAGAAAGTGAATATGCAGCGATAGCGCCGGCATTTAATATCCCAGGTTCCGCATTTGGTACAAGCGATAGGATACATGTAACAGTAGATAAAGCATTTGACAGCGGGGCTGTTAACTGGGGATATTCTTCTGGCGGCGGCAGCCATATCAGTGTAGATACTCAAACAAGCAATACTAACGATGCAAATGCCGCAGAGATTGTAAAGATGCTTTTCATTGCTGAGTTTGTGGAAGTTTTTATGAGCTATGATAGGCAAAAAGTAGCTTCAACATATTGGGATGCGGGTAGCAGCGATGGCGAAGGGTTATCTCAGTACTGGACTATTGAACGTTTCAAAACAGGCCATTACCTTTATTATAACTCCTGGATAGCAGCATGGCTTAATTCTCCAAGCACACGCCAAGATTGGGTTTCAAATCCTGAAGGGACTGATGGGAATTCTGTAAGCTTTGGATGCGCATTATTATTTATCTATTATTTGAATAAACAGTTGGGATTTAGTATTAAACCATATTCTTGCAGGTTATACTTCAAATTTAAAAAGTGTTTACAACTCTCTTACTGGAGATTCAGGTAATCCATTTCCATTTTTTAAGCAGTTAATGGATAATGTTTTTCCTCCATCATCAAATGCAGCTATTCCAGCAGCAAACCCGGATAATCCATTTCCTGTAGGTATGCTTTCTTTCTGGGTTGATAAAAATACTTTTGGCAAAGATGAAGTGCAGGATATTATTAATACTCACGCCGGTAAATTTAGCGATGCATTCTGGCTGGTTATTGAAGGCTTTAATAAAAAAGCATTTGATTCTCTCCCGGTAACAATTCCTGATCTAACTGGGCCATTTGCTAATATTCCAGATATTCATATTTCAAGAAGCTCAACTCCAATCGATTATGAAAATATTTCGAATCCAAATGCTCCCCAACGAATCCGTATAGCTTATGATATTACTTTCACAAATAATTCTTTAACTGCGTTCCCAAATACAGGCGAGGATGCTAAAGTTAAAGAATTAGATGCTAGAGCAACTGTCGGTGGAAATAATATTCTTAATGCAACCGCTAGTACCATCTTTGAATTAACCGCGGGAGCAGATCCATATTTTACAAATATTGATCCCACTCAGAACAATGTATTCTGGTTAAGTCAGGATCTGAGGGTATTTACTGCCACACCTGCTAAAAATAATGTTCCTGTATCAAGCGGCCCAACTTTTAGCTCTGACAATGTTAACGGTGCATTTTCATACATTCAGAATTTACTAACTCATTTAAATAACAATTTTGCTGATCCTTCCGGACCTGATCCATTTGTTTCAATTTTACCAGGACAAACAGGTGCGCTTTCAGGTGATTCATCTGTTTCCCCTGTTACGGTTGATATAACTAACTTTTTTAATGTACACGTTTATAATAATTATAACTTTGCAGTTGCAAGAGTAAGATTAAGAGGGCTTTCAGGAGATGTTGCGAACAACGTTAAAGTATTCTTTAGACTTTGGTCAACACAAACTGCTGATACTGATTTTCAACCAAATTCTACATACTTGAGCAATAAAGATTCGCAAGGTCATCCAACTTCTCCTCTTGTTGGAACCGGAAATCATACCATCCCATTTTTTGCTACAGGAAATTTCTCCGGCAATTCGGATTATGTATCCGGCGGAGTAAATAATAAAAACATTACACTTGACATAGGCGATTCAAAATGGATTTATTTTGGGTGCTTCCTAAATTTGTATGATTCAAATAATATAATCAATGGACAACAAGTTCAGCATTTATTAAATGGAACTCACCATTGTCTTGTCGCCGAAATTGCAGATGATGAAGCCCCGATATTAAATTCAAGCAATATTGTTCAAAGCCCGGAAAATTCGGATAAACTTGCCCAACGTAATTTGCAGTTAACAGTTTCAGATAATCCAGGTGAAGCAGCATCACATAGAATTCCTCAAACATTCGATATTCGTCCAAGCCAGGCTTTAATCAACTATCCCGGCAGTCTTTTGGATTACCCGGATGAGCTAATGATAGATTGGGGAAATACTCCTATTGACAGCAACGCATATATTTACTGGCCGCAGGTAAATTCTTCAGATGTATTGCAGCTTGCCGAAAAATTATATGGAACTCATTTACTCTCTGCTGCAGATGGCAATACAATTCAATGTAAGGTTACCAAAGGTGTTACTTATGTCCCAATACCTGTTGGTACTGGAGAAAATTTTGCAGGGCTTATAACTGTTGATTTGCCAACTACTGTTGTAAAAGGCCAGGAGTTTAATATTATCGTTAGAAGAGTAACTACAAGACGAGGACAACAGCAGGTTGTTGTAGGTGTGCAAGTAAATTCAAAAGAAACTTCAGCACCAAACAAAGCCGGTAAAAAACAAAAAGGTGATAAAGCTGAAAAAGCTGCAGTAATTTCTGAATCGGTTTTAGCAGAAAGGAAGATTAAAAACTGGCGTTATGTTACGGGAACATTCCAGATTAAGATTCCTGTTGCAACAGCAGATACAATGCTTGCTCCTGAACAAAATACTCTTGCAATATTAAAATGGAGATTTCTGCAAATGTCTCCTGTTAATCGTTGGTATCCGGTTATGCAGCGTTATATAACTTATTTATCTGCCAGAGTAAATGCATTAGGCGGAGATGCAGATAAAGTAAAACCTTCACCGCAAGGCTATTGGGAACTGCCCACAAGGCAACCTGAAACGTGCCTTGAATATACCGGGAAAATATGCCAGGTATTTTTTAATTGTTATGGCGAGTTTGAAGGATTTATTCTCAAAGATTGTTCAGAGGAACATTCTATTAAATCAAACGAACCTCAAATAGGTGAGTTGGTAATTCGCGCTTTAAGAGAACGGTTAAAAGTTTCTGTTTATGTTGATAAAAAAGATATAAACAGAATTTGTAAAGTTATAATTCGCTGTTAATAAATAATTCTTAAATGAATTATCTTTTGAAATACTTATTGTAGAGACGCTCCGCTGGAGCGTCTTTTTTTATAATAAATATAAGAGTGAACGCTGCAAACTAAATTCGGCAAAATTATTTTCAATTAATATTTTACTAAAATAAATAGTCGCATTTAACCCGTAAATTGACGTAATCACACCTTCTAAAACTATGTTACCGCCGTTATCTTTGCTTTGTAAAATGAGTATCAAAAAAATATAAGAGGTGATGATTATGACTATTAAACCTGTAATTGAACAGCGCGATAAACAAAATTATATCGCAATAAAATCAAAACTAAAAAGGGAAGAAATCCCGCAGTTGCTTCCACCTTTGATTCCCGAGTTATTTAAATGGTTATCGATTAAAAATATCGAACCTGATGGGGCACCATTCTTCAACTATTTAAAAATGGATGATGAATTGGAAATCGAAGTTGGCATCCCGACGAGTTCAATTGTTAAAGGTGATGAACGTGTTAAAGCCGGTACATTCCCTAAAGGCGAATTTGCTGTCGCAAAACATATTGGCAATTACAATAAATTATTCGAATTTCATGTTGCTATAGAAAAATGGAAAGATGAAAATAATTTAAAATTTATTTCACCAAAGGTTGAATTCTATCCCACAGATCCTGTTACTGAACCAAACCCGAAAAAATGGGAAACTATTGTTATTAATAGAATTGAAGAAAACTAAACTGTGAAGATCAAAAGTTAAAAGTCAAAAATAAAAAATTTTGACTTTTGGCTTTTGATTTTGACTTAATCTTAACTATGTCTTATAAGAATAAACGATTAATCAAAAAGGTTATTGAAATAATTTCGAAAAATAATTTTAATAACTTTATTAATTATTTTGATGATAACGTCAAATGGAATATTGTCGGTATGCCGACTATAATTGGTAAGAAAGAATTTATAAGCGCAATAAATTCACTTGAGCTTAAGGATTTCACTTCATCTAATATTAAAAATATTATTTCCGAAGGAGATTTTGTCGTGGTAGAAAGTACTATCAGAGAAAATGTTAAATCAAATAATATTAAAGCTCCGGCATACTGTGATATTTATCGCATTAAAGATAGTAAAATATGCGAGTTGACTACTTATATAATTGATACTTCAACAAATATTGAAAAGAATAATGTAGAGTATAATTCTTAATAAAATAAAAAAAAATTAAGTTGCTAAAAATACAAATGCAAATTTTAAATAATCTAAATAAACAGAGGAAAGCTTATTAGTGCGATTTAATTATCATTTAATAGTTATTCAAACAGGCGAAAAAAATTAAAGGAAAAATATGAAATCAATATTCGATGTGGTAACAAGGAGTGAACTGATTAATAGAATCAATACTTTAACTGAAAACAACTCAGCAAAATGGGGTAAAATGAATGTTCACCAGATGATGAAACATTGCGTATTGTGTGAAGAAATGTATTTAGGCAGGAAGAAATATAAAAGAACATTTCTTAGACATTTGTTAGGTAAAATTGCTTTGAATGGAATGCTCAAAGATGAAAACCCCATGAAACGAAATTCACCTACAAACGCAGCTTTTAGGATAAAAGAAAGTCAGGGTGATGTGATAGCTGAAAGAAAAAAATGGGTTGCGTTAATTAAAGAATATGAACATTTTTCAAACAATGACTTTACACATTGGTTTTTTGGAAAAATGACAAAAGAGCAAATTGGATATCTTAATTTTAAACATATTGACCATCATCTTCGGCAATTTGGCGCCTGAAACTAATAAATGATTTAAATTGAATTTTAATCTTTTGCGTAAATTGAATTTGTGTGATTTAAAGTTTGAAAATTCCATTTTAGAATTTTCTTTCAGTTATTTTGAATTAAAAAGTCTGTTCAAATCGAAGATTGTTAAATAAATAAATGTATAAAGAAAGGAAGCAGCAATGTTTAAAAGCACAAAAGCATTTAGCAGCTTTTCTGTTAATGATATACAAAAAGCCAAAGACTTTTACGGATGGACATTGGGGCTGGAAGTAAATGAAATTCCGGAAATGAAAGGGCTTTTGAATATTAATATTGATGGCGGTGGTAGAGTAATGTTATATGAAAAACCTAATCATGTTCCGGCTACGTTTACAGTTCTTAATTTTCCGGTTGTTGATGTTGAAAAATATGTTGATGAGTTAATCAAGCGTGGAATCAAGTTTGAACAATATGGTGGCCAAATAAAAACTGATGCAAAAGGAATCGCCAGGCAAGGAGGCCCATTGATTGCATGGTTTAAAGATCCGGCAGGAAATATATTATCTGTGGTTGAGCAAAAATATTAAGTAAATAATTTTCTAGTTTTATCTGTATCCAGCTTTATATAAAAAGCCTTAATTTTTTATTGAGGCTTTTTATATTAAATTGTTTTTATACTTGTTGATTAATATTAGATAACAATATAGTAACAAATGATCTTTAATTATACAATAACGGCTTATAGCTAAGTCGCAGCCCATAACGAGAATACCGCTTTGTTACTTTTGCCGAAGATTTTAATACTGCAATCTGTAAATTCATAAATTATTCTTTTCTTGTATTTTACAATTTTCGGTGCAACCAAATTAATTAGAATTTAATACTGTTGAAATAGTTTCCCTGTCCGGAACTCAAAACCCGAAGACTTAAAAATTGCTTAAGTCGTAAAAAGCTGTGGGCATGAATTGCTGTGTTAGAGGCCTATTTTTTTACATTTATTACGAAACTCAATTTATAACTATTGTTTAAAAATAATACTTATGAAATTATAAACATCTGATTAATAAAATTGTCTGATCATCTTTTTGTTTACCATATAAAGTTAACTTATTATTTATTTTTTCATAAATATGAGACAATTCATCATGTCTGTTATTAAGAATAGTCTGTTTTACTTTTTCTATTCCAAAGTGTTCATCTTTTTTATTTGACGTCTCTGTAATTCCATCAGTCAGTAATATGAATAAATCATTCTTGTTATAAACTGTGCGGTTTGTAGTATAATTAAAATCTTTTGTTGCCGCGATTGGAAGTTGCTTTATTATCAATTCTTCAAAATTGTTTGAATCATTTGCAAGTTTTAAAATCGGAAGATGACCTGCTGTTGAATATTCTACAGTGTAATTTGAATTGAATTTTAAAAATGCACAAGTAAGAAACATGTTTTTCTTTTTTAAATTGTAAATTGTTTTGCTGGTTTCAGTTAAAATTGAACAAAGCGGTTCATCTTTGTTTAATAAAACTCGAATTGTGCTTTTAAACATCCCCATCATCGAACCTGCCGCAACTCCATGACCTGATACATCTGCTATATAACAAGTATGTGCAGTTTCATTTTCGAAAGAGTCAATTAAATCGCCGCCGACTTCATCAGTTGGATTAGATATTCCAAATATTTCAAAGCTGTTATTTACAATTTCAATTTTTGGAACAAGGTTCGAATGAAGCTCCTGTGCAAGGTTCATTTCAGCCTGAAGCCGTAAATTTCTTATTCCCTCCTTATTTATAAATAAAACAAGTAGTATATATCCCAGAACAAATGTTACTAAAATTCCAAAGGCATCAAAAGATGCCCTTTGGGGAAATTCGGAAAGCAGTAATTGATTAGCTCGTTTCCAGATGTTAATTCCAACTACAATCTGAAATAAGATTGTAAAAGGAAGAAATTTAAGATTTCTTGTAAAAGTATAAACGTAAAATACTGCAACAATCCCTGAATAAAATACATTAATAAAAAGCAGTGGTTCTGAATATGAACCTTTTGAAAGCAGATCGACGATAAATCCAATTCCAGAAAATAAGAAGAATATCGCCGACACAAATATTAAATATCTTCTAAGCGATATATATTTCCAGAATTTTCTTTTTAGTAAAAAATTATTTTTTTTCAATTTAGTTTTCTAAATATATTATAAGATCCGTTATTTATAATTAAAAAGCAGGTTAGATTGATTGTTAATATATTGTATTTTTTTAATTCTTCGATAAAAAAATAAATAAATACAGTTGCAAAAGAAACTTTTCTTTAATAAAGTGCCGTATAGATATAATTTGTGATAATGTCTGAATTAAAAGTTGAAATAAAAAAAATCATTCATATTGATATGGATGCATTTTATGCTTCCGTCGAACAGAGGGACAATCCTAAATTAAAGGGGAAAGCACTTGCAGTAGGCAGTGCTGAAAAAAGGGGAGTGGTAATGACAGCAAGCTACGAAGCAAGGAAATTTGGTGTTCATTCTGCGATGGCTTCCAAAATGGCCTTGCTCAAATGCCCGCATCTAATTTTTGTAAAGCCAAGATTTGATGCATATAAATCTGTCTCAAGACAAGTAATGAATATTTTTAAATCCTATACAGATTTAGTTGAACCAATGTCGCTCGATGAAGCGTATCTTGATGTAACAAACAATAAGCAAAATATGCCTTCAGCCACTTTGATAGCAAAAGAAATAAAAAAAAGGATTAAAGATGAATTGTATTTGACTGCTTCGGCAGGAGTTTCAATAAATAAATTTTTAGCAAAGGTTGCATCTGATATTCACAAACCTGATGGGTTAACATTAATTCGCCCAGAAGATGCAGATTCCTTCATTGAAAAATTAGCGATTGAAAAAATTCCCGGGATTGGTAAAGTAACTGCTTCTCGAATGATTGCTCTGGGGATTAAAACTGGGGGCGATATAAAAAAATTAGCAAAAGAATTTTTAATAAAAAAATTCGGTAAAGCCGGCGAACATTTTTATAACATAGTTCATTGCTTAAATGATGATCCGGTAGTAGCAGAAAGGAAATTAAAATCAATAAGTAATGAAACAACTTTTGATGAAGATGTTTTAGACGATAATATTTTCAAAGAAACTCTATTAATTCTTTCTGAGTCAGTAATCAGGAGAATGAAAAGAAATAATATCAGTGCTAAAACCGTAACACTTAAAATAAAATATTTTGATTTTGTTACTCAAACACGCAGCAGAACTTTGTATGAGGAATTTGATGATGAAACAATTCTAATTCAAACTTTAAATGATCTTTTAATTACTCCAAATAAAATTGAAAGACCAGTAAGGCTTATTGGTGTTGGGGTATCAAACTTAAATGATCATCTTACAATTGAAATCCCGGTTCAGTTCACACTTAATTTTTAATCCTTAAATCTATTTATTAGAAGAAATTAGTCTAATAATTTTCTTGCTTTAAATTTAAATTTTCCTTAAAATGAAACGCGGTAAATCAATTCTTATTTTGTAAATCTTAATATCATTCTAACATTTGTGGGCGTTAGAAAATAAGATTCTTATCCTGTGAAAATGATATTCCTTTAGTTGAAAAATAGATCACTGCTATCTTGGCTCTAAATAATTCTAATTTAATATTAATGGAGAACTATGCCTGAAAATAAATCTAGCATCGGTTTGGATAGTTTCATTGATACCAAAGATATTCTAAAGCTGGTGGTGGGGAAAATATCCAGTCAAATACTTCTATTCAGCATAGCGATTATTATTCTAATTTTAGTCGCATATTCAATTTGGGGAAGTGACGGGATGATACCAACAATTTTAATTGTCGTAATATTTTTGGTTGGTGCTTTTGGATATTTATTTATTGAGCAAAAACAAAAAGTTGATAAAGGTGAACCTCAAGTGATGAATAAAATATTGGGAACAAAGATGAAAAATATTTCTAATGTCTCCACTGAAAATCAAACTGCTGAATCAAAATTGAATATTGAATTAGGAGTTGACAAATCAGCATTCAAATCCGGAAGCAGAGACATTAATTTTATTCCAACTGCATCGGGTGACAAATTTAAAGTAGGTGATAAAATTAATATTAACTTTAAAGTTTCTAAACCTTCTTATCTAACATTATTAAACATTGGTACAAGCGGGAAGCTTACTATATTATTTCCAAATAAAATTTATTCCAACAATTTTATTGAAGCAGATAAACGCTATGAAATTCCGGGCAATGATTACGGATTCGAATACCAGCTTCAAGGCCCGGCAGGAAAAGAAAAGCTTAAAGCAATAGTTACTGAAGAAAAAATAAATTTAATGGAATCTCAATTTGCACCTGATGGTTCACTATTTAAAACCGTTGAACCTAGGGCTGCAGCAAGAGACATTTCAATAATAGAAAAAAAAATTTCAGATATTCCTTCTGATAAATGGAATGAAGCTTACTTTGAATTTGAAGTTGTTGCTTAGTCAAAGTATCAATAAAATAAGAGAGAAAAGCGAAATGTATTGCCCACGATGTGGTTCTGCAAATCCTGATGAAGCAAAATATTGCGGTAACTGCGGAGAAGATTTATCAGTTGTTTTAAAACAGCCCGAAGAAAAGAGTACTAACAATACTCAAAAACATACTGGAGACAAATCTCCATTATTTAATTTCTTTTTTTCTTTTGGAAGAAAAAGAAAATTGATTATTACATTTGGAGTTATTCTACTGGTTATGATTCCGGTGCTCTATTTTGTTTCAGAGAATGGAAAAACAACACATGAATATTCAACTGCCACACCAGTAAATCCCGAATATTCAGATTATGGGACAAAGCTTGAATTTAATAATGGAGAATTATTTTATACAGCAAATGTTGACTTACAAAATGCCGAAAGGCTGGGCAATTATCTTGTTAAATCCGGTTTCTATGCAGGCAATGTTATATCTGGACAGTTTGATAAAAATTCCCAGGCTTATGTTTTTAGATATGTAGTTAAACCCGGTTACGAAAACAATGTTGCGTATCTTAAAATAGTGAGGCAATTGGCAAATGATATTTCCACTAATGTTTTCAATGATGCACCTGTAGAAATAAATTTAACTGATTCCAATTTCCACACTTTAAAAGTAATTAATCAGAACTCAAATTTTAATGATGAAATTGTCCCAACAACAGAAGGTAATTCTGAAAGCACAAAAAAAATAGATAATGGTAATTCAAATG
Organism: uncultured Ignavibacteriales bacterium; assembly: GCA_963746735.1. Taxonomy (GTDB): domain Bacteria; phylum Bacteroidota; class Ignavibacteria; order Ignavibacteriales; family Ignavibacteriaceae; genus CAVSWT01. The sequence goes on along the minus strand of CAVVCO010000023.1, from coordinate 60,616 downwards.
TAGATAATGCAGCTCCAAATAAAAGTGATAATAGTTCCAATGCAGAAAATACACCAACCAATAGTTCGAATAACTATGATTCAAATAAACCCAATACTATTGTTAAAGACTATGGAGAGTTGGTGTTGAATATTAAAGGCACAAAACTTTATGCGGATAAAACTATGGAAGTTTCTGCAGCTAACAAAATTGGGGAGATTTTAGATAAGGCTGGATTCTTTGACAACACAAAAAAAACTATACAGCTTTCGATGGACGGGAGAATATATGTTTTTAAACAGATTGTACCTGCAGGATATGAAAGGGACAGAGCAGTTTTAAGAAGTGCAAAATCAACTGCTGAGATACTGAAAAAAAATGTTTTTAGCAGCAGGCCATTTGAAGTGCAATTGACCGATGTTAATCTAAAAGTTATTTATACAATAAAGAGCGGGTTTTAAATTAAATGCAAAATAAATTCCTTGAACAAATAGGAGAAATCTATGTTTTGTCCAAAATGTGGAACTGAAAATCCTGACAATGCAAAATTTTGTGGTAGCTGCGGAAACGTAATGACCGTGGCAAGAGAGCCAGTGCAGCCGCCTCCAAATATTTTTAATAATAATCTAAATAAACCAGCAGTTTCGCAGGGATTAAAAGTAGGAATTATTGTTGCAACTATTTTTATCCCGTTTATTGGAATTATAATGGGCTGGATTTATATGACAGATTTAAATATTGAAAAGAAGAAAGCCGGAAAAACATGGCTTTATGTTGGAATCGGAATAGTGATTTTTTATTGTGTTTTGTTTGCTATAGGCAGTGCAAATAGCGGTTACAATTATTAAGATGTGATATAATGGAATTAATTTTAGCAAAAAAAATATTTCAATTCTTTTGTCATCAAATGCCTGATCGTTCACTTCAATTTGGAAGTGAAACTTTTCCTTTATGTTTTAGATGCAGTGGGATTTATATGGGAATTTTTATTTCTCATTTATATGCTTTGATTACCAGACGATATAAAAAAATATCTCCTAGCAGAAGAAATGGATTGTTATTAATTCTTCTAATTATCCCTCTCGCCATTGATGGAATTGGAGATAGTTTCGATATATGGAATTCATCTGGTGAAATAAGAATGTTTACTGGTTTATTAGCTGGAATATTTATAAGTATCACTTTAATCTCAATTCCGAATCTTTTTAGACAAATAAATAAAGTAAAATATGATTTTTTAGCGAAAGACTTTTTGCTCCCAATTTTACTTGGTATTGGCACTATTTTTTTATTTAAAAGTACTAATTCAGTATTCATATTTAATTTATTTATTACTGCAGTGTTGATTGGATGGGGAATTGTTGTTTCTAATATTTTACTTTTTGTATATGATTCTTCAAAACATAAAATGTATAATTTCCTCCGAACAATTGTCTTTAAGCATAAATAATTTGGACACACAATGAAAAGTAATAATGTTTTCGCTATAATAATTGGAATAAGTCAATATGAAGACCCAACCGTATCGCATCTAAAATACACAGACGCAGATGCCGAATCATTTTATAATCTACTGCTTGATGAAAATAAATGTGGTGTCCCGGCAGAAAACATGAAACTTTTAATAGGTAAGGATGCAACTAACTTTAATATTAAGGATGCAGTAAGCGGATGGTTACGAAAAAAAGTTAATGAAGATTCCACCACTCTTGTCTATTTTGCCGGCCATGGCGGCAGTGAGCCATCACCAACAGATAATGATAAGACCGATAAATATTTACTGCCCTGGGACACACGAATTTCTAATCTTTTTGCATCAGCCATTTCATGCAGCACATTTAATGAATTGTTAAATAGAATTAATGTTAAACGTAAAGTTATTTTTATGGATGCTTGTTATTCAGGTGGTATTGCAAAACATGGAGCAAGAGATTTAAATATAATTGATAACCCTTATGAAAAGTTAGGCAAAGGAGAGGGGACTGTTGTGATTGCTGCCTCGCAGCCGAATCAACGTTCATGGGAATATGACCAGCTTGGACATGGAATATTTACTTATCATCTGCTTGAAGCTTTAGAGGGTGCAGCTGACTTTGATAAAAATGGTGAGATTACTGTTTGGGAAGTTATTGATTATTTAAGACGAAAGGTTCCTGAAAGTGCACAAAAATTTGTACATGAAGACCAGACACCTTATTGGAGCGGGGAAGGTTCAGGCGATATTAAATTAACAGTTAATACTAAAATTCTTGAAGAGCTCAGACTGCAGAGAGATGAAGTCTATCAGCAAAAAAGATTAAAGCTTTTAGGATATTATGGAAAACTGCCTCAGCCAATGTTAGATGAAGCATTAAGTTTAATAAAACAGCAAGAAAATTTATTGAGCGATGCCGATCAGAAAGTACGATTATTTATAGACCTGCTTTTAAAAGGTGATATTTCTTTAGATAAATATATTGAGTTTCGTAATTTAGTTGAACCGGTGGAAGTGAAGAAAACATTTAATGAATCACGAACTGTTAATCCGGTAAGACATGAAAAAACGACAATTGTACATAATAATGGATTAAAGTTTTGTATAAATTGCGGTACTAAATTATATTCAGGCAATAAATTTTGTACTCATTGCGGCGCTAAATTATAAAATAACTTTAAAGTATAATTATTGTACAAATCACAAAATATAAATTTATTAATCATAATAAATACATATTTAATTTCGGCATTTCGTAAATTTCCACGTAAAGATTATTCTAACCAAAATAATATAACTATGAATTATGCAAGTAAAGTCTGAAGAACAATATAAGCTTCTATTTGAAAACAACCCGCAGCCAATGTGGGTATATGATAAAGAGACGTATAATATAATTGCAGTAAATAATTCTGCTGTATTAATGTATGGATATTCCAAGGATGAATTTCTTGGTAAAAATCTTGTGGATTTACGTCCTGAAGAAGAGCTTACTAAATTTTTAAACAATATTGAAAAAACCCCGGCGCATTTTGAAAGAAGCGGTCCCTGGCTTCACAAGAAAAAGGACGGCACCATTATTAATGTTGAAGTAACTTCAAATAATATATTTTACAATGGGAAGCTGAGCCGATTAGTTTTATTAACAGATGTTACAGATAAAATAGAAGCAGAAAAAAATGTCACCCAGCTGGCGGCAATTGTTCAATCAAGCGATGATGCAATCTTTAGTAAAGATTTAGAAAATATTATAATTAGTTGGAACAAAGGTGCTGAAAAGATTTATGGATATTCAGCCGAAGAAATTATTGGGCATGATGTTTCAATTTTATACCCGAATGATAATAAAATAGAACCTGTTCAAATATTAAATCAAGTAAGGAAAGGAATTAAGGTAAAGCAGTACGAAACAACACACATTACAAAAAATAATGAGTTAGTAGCTGTATCATTAACCTTTTCTCCAATATTGAAGAAAGACAACAAATTAATTGGCTGTGCTGTTATATCGCGAGACATAACTAGACGGAAAAAAAATGAGAGAGAAATATTAAAAGCTTTTGAACGTGAAAAAATTGCTTTAACAAAGGCGGAAGAACAAAAAGTAAAATTGAAATTTTTAGCCGAAGCCAGCAATCTGTTAAATTCATCTCTTCAATATGAAGAAACTTTAGCGGCATTAGGAAGTCTGGTCACTCCCAAGTTAGCTGATTGGTTTGCAATAGATCTTTTTGATGAAAATAATAATTTAGTACGACTTACCGTTTCCCATGAGAATTATGTAAAGTATAAATTTGTTGAAAAATTTATGCAGTCAATTCCCTATCAACGAAGAGAAGACTCTGCAATTTATAAGGCAATCAAAACTAAAAAACCTGTACTTTTCTCAGACATAACATCAAACGATATTGAGAATAATGTAACAACTAAAGAGCAATTTAAAATACTGAAAAAATTAGGGCTGCATTCAGTAATGATAGTCCCATTATTGATAAGAGAAAAGGTTCTTGGTGTTTTAATTTTTGTAAATGCCGAATCAAAGTTAAACTATACTAGTGATGATTTAACTTTTGCCGAAGACTTAGCAGCACGTGCTGCCATAGCTATTGAGAACGCATTATTATATAAAAAAGAAAGTGAATTAAATCAGCAGCTTGATAAGCAAGTGGAAGAACTGAAAAATGAAATTGCCAGCAGAAAACGTGCTGAAGAAATTTCGAAAGTACATCAAAAGGAATTAGAGCGAAGCGAAGAACGTTTCCGGTTAGTTCTGGAAGCTACAAAAGTTGGAACTTGGTCATGGAATCTATTGAATGATGAACTTCAATGGACTAATATATCTAAAAGTCTTTTTGGTCTTACTCAAGATGAAGAGGTGACCACAAATTTATTTTATGATATAATAACTCCGGAAGATAGAGAATTTGTGAAGGCTTCAATTAAAAGAGCTGCTGAAAAAAAAGAATTATATGATATAGAATATAGAATTAAATTAAAAACCGATGAATTAAGATGGATTAAAGCATTAGGCAAGGTAGTATGCGATGAATCAGGAAAAGCAGTAAGATTTGACGGCGTTAGAATGGATATTACCGAGAGTAAAAAAGCACAGGAAGAAAAATTCAAATTATTGGCGGAAATTGAAAGACAGCAAGAAAGGCTAAATAAACTTGTAGCTGATGTTCCTGGAGTTGTCTGGGAAGCCTGGGGGGAACCGGATGTCCAAAGTCAGCGAATTGATTTTGTAAGCAGCTATGTAGAAAAAATGCTTGGATATAAAGTAAATGAGTGGTTGTCAACTCCGAATTTTTGGTTAACAATAGTTCATCCGGATGATAAAGAGAGGGCTGCAAATGAAGCAAAACAAATTTTCTTAAGTGGGCACAATGGTATCAGCCAATTTAGATGGATTGCAAAAAACGGTAAAACTATTTGGGTCGAAGCTCAATCATCGCCAATACATGATGACAATGGTTATCCGGTTGGTATGAGGGGTGTAACTATGGATATAAACGAAAGAATTAAAGATGAAGAAAGAGTTCAGCATTTAGGTAGAATATTAGAAAGTTCTTTAAATGAAATATATATTTTTGATGCGGAAACATTACTTTTTACTCAGGCTAATCTTGGAGCCAGAAAAAATTCCGGGTTTACTTTGGAAGAATTGAAAACTCTTACTCCTATCGATTTAAAACCTGATTTTTCTGTTGAAGAATATACTAAGCTAATTAATTCTTTAAGAAACGGCGAAAAAGAAAGAGTAAGTTTTATTTCTAGGCAGAAGAGAAAGGATGGAACATTTTACGATGTAGAAGTTCACTTACAGTATTCAAGTTTGCAAAGCCCGCCGGTTTTTGTTTCTATAATTCAGGATATAACCCAACGAAAAAAAGCAGAAGAATATCTTCAAGAGTCACTCAAAGAAAAAGAAGTACTTTTGAGAGAGGTACATCACAGGGTGAAAAATAATCTGCAAATTATATCGAGCTTATTGAATCTTCAATCGTCTTATATTAATGATGAAAAGGCATATGAGTATTTTCAAGAAAGTCAGAACAGGATAAGATCTATGGCTTTAATTCACGAAAAGCTCTATAGGCCTAAGGATTTAACAAAAATTAATTTTTCAGAATATCTTCAAGATTTAATATCATATTTATCTTCCATGTACAGAAAAAATAATCATACTATAATATTTAATACTGAAATTGAAGATGCATACATAAATATGGACATTGCTATTACTCTTGGATTAATAATTAACGAGCTGGTTTCTAATTCTCTAAAGTATGCTTTCCCTAACAACCTTAGTGGAAAAGTTTCAATAAATTTACATAATAAAGATGAAAACCTGGTGCTTAGTGTTCAGGATGATGGAATCGGATTTCCAGCTGATTTCGATTTAAGCAATAATAATTCATTAGGACTTCAACTAGTCAAAGCTTTTACCCAGCAATTAAAAGGAGAACTGGAAATAAATGATAAAAATGGTACTACTATTAATATTACTTTCCCCAAGCCGGAAAAGGATTATTGAAGTATAATTAAATTATTTCTAGGATTTATTTAAAGGAGACTAAAAATGGTAAGCTTTAAACCAAAAATTTTGATTGTTGAAGATGAAAGTATTACTGCACTGGATTTGAAAAAAAATCTTGAAGTTTACGAAAATTTTGATGTGATTGTATCAAATAACGGACTTGATGCGATACTAAAAGTAGAGGAAGAAAAGCCGGATTTGATACTAATGGACATTATGCTCAAGGGCCGTTTAAACGGTATTGATGTAGCAGATATAATTTCCAAAAAAAGAGAAGTTCCAATAATATATATCTCTGCTTATACGGATGATGAAACAATTCTTAATGCACATAATACGAAACCTTTTGCTTTTCTTGGTAAACCTTTTAATGATGACCAGCTTCATGAAACTATCAATCAAGCCCTCTCAAAATACAAAATGGAATACCACCTTTAAGACTGAAAGGACTTTGATATATAAGGTTAAATTTCTGGAAAAATATTTCTGCTTCTTATTATTTGTGAGTTGGAAAACAAACATCGAATAATTATTTATTACTTTAAAGAACTTGATTATTAAAAATAAAATGATAAGATGTACAGATAGCGATTCTAATGAAACTAATGAAAAACGACAGCAACATTATTTTGATTTTCGGTTTGATACTTTTATTGTTTATAGGATTTATATTGTTTTTGATATTGTCTTATGATGATTCCGCTGGCATTTCAACTAAATCAAGCGGAATTGGCTTTGTGCAAACAAAAATTGATTTAAATCATTTTGATAAGGCTGGTAAAGCTTAAATATATTTTTCCATTTTCCAATGAGGAATTGTTACTTCAATAAATTCACTTCCTGCATTTTTATAGTCCATTTTTTCATAGAATTTTATTGCTGTTTCGCGTGCATGGAGGATTATTTTATTATATCCCAGGTTGCGCGAAAATTGTTCTGAGAACAACACCATCTCTCTGCCAATACCGTTTGATCTAAATTTTTCTTCTACAGCGACCTGCCTCATTTGAATTACTTCAGAATCAAGTGGTTTTAAAAGCAAACAGCCAAGTAATTTCTCTTCATTAAATGCACCAATATGAATTTGTTTTTCCTCATCTTTTAAATCTTCAATGCTGAATTTTAAACCAAGGGGCTCTCTTAAAATATCATTTCTAAGTGCCAGTTCGTGAAAATATTCAGTGCTAAAAAAGTTGATAACTTTAATACTTGTTTTCATAAAATTTTTATAAATTTGCTTTAGCTATAAGTTTAACAAAATAATCCCGAATAAATTATTTCTATTTTTTAAAATTAGCTTTATTGAATAAATTTTTCGAAACCAATTTATAGCAGAATTATTTTTTAAAAACAATAAAGGGCAACAGTATTTAAAACTGTTATTGTAATAAAAATGGTTCTACTTCATTTTAGGGGTAAAACCTTATCCATTTATTCTTGATTTAAGACTATATTTTATTCTATTAATTTAAAATTCAACACTATAAATATATAAGGAGCGAACATGAAAAACATTCTTTGTTTACTATTAATACTTATGTCATTTACCTTATTTGCGCAAGATAAAAAAGATTCGATAAAAGTGGGCTGGTATGGATCGGCAGTTACAGGATTGAATTTAAGCCAGGTTGCATTTAGTAATTGGTCCCAAGGAGGGGATAATTCACTTGCGTATTCAATATTCGGGTTATTAGGAGCTAACTATTATTCAATGCCCTGGAATTTTGAAAATAATTTAAAGCTTGCTTATGGAAGAACAAAACTTGGGGAAGCATCTTTTAGGACTAATGATAATGAATTATATCTTGAGAGCGTTCTAACGTATAATGTAGATGATTGGAAAGTAAACCCATACTTTAGTAATACTGTTAGGACTGTATTAACAAAAGGTTATGATTATACAGTTGACCCGGCTGTACAGATTTCTAATTTCTTCGACCCCGGTTATATTACTCAGAGTTTAGGCATGAATTACGATCAAATTAAAGGATTCAAAACTCGTTTAGGTGTGGCAATTCAGGAAACATTTACAAGAGATTATACTCAATATTCTGATGACCCTGATACAAAAGACAAAATCGAAAAATTTAAACTTGAAACCGGTTTAGAATCTGTAACAGAAGGTGATGTGGAATTTGCAAAAAATATGCTTCTAAATACAAAACTAAGATTATTTACGCGATTTAATATGCTTGATGTTTGGGATGTTAGGTGGGATAATACCATTACAGCAAAAGTCAATGATTTTGTTAATGTTAATTTTAATGTCCTTATTATTTATGAAAAGAGTCAATCATTAAGGACACAGGTTAAAGAAGCATTACAATTAGGAATTACTTATACTATTTTATAAAAATTGTTTATTATATAAATCTATTTTCTAAATTATAATAGGAGGTTAAAATGTCTTTAATGAAAGAGTTCAAATCCTTTGCAATGCGAGGGAATGTAATGGATATGGCAGTAGGTATAGTAATTGGTGCTTCTTTTGGTAAAATTGTTAGTTCGTTTGTAGCTGATGTAATTATGCCGCCAATCGGACTATTAATTGGCGGAGTTGATTTTAGTAAAATCTTATGGACTCTTAAAGATGCCACTGAAACAACTAAAGCGGTTACTATTAATATTGGCGTATTCATAAATACTGTTATTGATTTTATAATCATTGCATTTGCTATTTTTATGGTTATTAAAGGTATGAATAGCTTAAAGAAAAAGGAAGAAGAAAAACCGGCGCCGCCTCCTGCTCCAACAAAAGAAGAAATTCTTTTAACAGAAATTCGTGATGCATTAAGAGCTAAATAAAATTATGAAAAAATTATTAATATATAAGGGAAGTAACGATGTTAAAAATTAAGATGTATTTTAGCATCTTTTATATTTGGAATTCTATTCATCATTCCAGCAAATGGTCAAATTAGATCGGCAGGAACTAAATTTGGTTTGCAAATAAATGGACTTTTACCAGATGATGATTTTGGTTATAAGAACGGGATCAAATTAAAATTTTTAGCTCGTGGATTCTTGAGATTTGACGCCAGCCAAAATCTTGAAGTTGAATTAGGCGGGGGATATGGTAAATATTCTGGGCTAGATTATAGCTCTGCTTACTATAGTACAGATTTAATCCCAATAGATTTAAGATTTGTTCTTAGTCCATTCAATACGGAAACCTGGAATCCATTTCTTTATTTTGGATTTGGGGGCCTTCATTATTCTGTTAAGGATTTGCCGGTTTCATATTCTTCCCAATATCCGCAAAGTAATATTAAAAAAGATGGATGGACAGGAATAATCCCTGCTGGAATAGGAGCGCAGTTTCCACTTGGTCAAACTGTTCTATTGGAAATATCTGGTGGAGTTTCATATTCATTAACTGAAAACCTGAATTACTATAAAGTTAATGAAACACCTAATGACGCATATTTCACTCTAGGTATTGGAATAACATTTCAAAGAAACAGGGGGGAATCGGATGATGATAAGGATGGTTTAACTTTGGATGAAGAAGAATCACTTGGCACTAATCCTAAAAAGGCTGATACAGATGGTGATGGTTTAAGTGATGGAGATGAAGTAAATAAATATAAAACTAATCCGTTAAATAATGATAGTGATGGTGATGGACTAAAAGATAATGATGAAATTTTTATTTATAAAACTAACCCTTTGGCAAGTGATACTGACAATGATGGTTTGTCTGATGGCGAAGAAATAAATATTTATAAAACCAATCCAAATGATGCAGATACTGACCATGATGGATTGAAAGATGGTGATGAAATAAATACTTATAAAACTGATCCTTTAAAAACTGATACTGACAATGACGGTTTAAAGGATGGCGATGAGGTTGATACTTATAAAACAAATCCTATTGTATCTGATACGGATGGAGACGGTTTGAAGGATGGCGATGAAGTTGTAAAATACAAAACCGATCCAAACAAAAAAGATACTGACGGTGGAACTATTGATGACGGTGTTGAAGTAAACCGTGGAACCAATCCAAATGATCCTAACGACGATGTAGTAAAAATTGGAGTTCCAATTGTACTTGAAGGAATAACTTTCGAATCTGGTAAATATGAAATAACTCCTGAATCAGAAGAAGTACTTCAAAAAGCTTTAAAGACAATGCAGACATATCCCGATATTGAAGTTGAAATCTCCGGGTATACCGATAATGTTGGGAGTGCTTCAAGGAATTTAACGCTTTCACAAAACCGTGCTGCAGCAGTTAAAAACTGGTTATTATCTCATGGAGTTCAGGAAACAAGGATCATCGCAAAAGGGTATGGTTCTGAAAATCCAATTGTCCCAAATGATTCCCCGGATCATAGAAGAAAAAATCGTCGGATTGAATTTAAAAGAATTAAATAGAAATATATGCCTTTAGAAAATTCTAAAGGCATTTTTATTTTAATTGAAATTACTTGTAATCTGTTAAAAGTTTTTAAGAAGGTAAAATCTTAATCATTTGCTGCCAAGCATAATTCTCCCCCTTATTTTTAAAATTACCTTTGATAACTTTTACATTTAAGCGAAATTGATAATCAGCCAACCCAATTTTCGGCCCAGCTTGATCGTATTCTAGGTCTTACTACTTTAGGCTGAACCTTGCCTGTTTTTATACAAACAATCTGAATCTCTGAAAAGCTAAGCAATTTATTTGTTATGCCGCCGGTTGGAAGATGAGAATAATTGCTCCAACCATGCGCCGACAGAGTAATCAGTTCTATATTTTTGCTTTTTGAATAATCAATTATCTGCTCGACTGGATCGCCTACCCTCAATGTTTCAATAATTTGAACATCGCATGGGGGGATATTTGCAATAAACCTTCTCAGTTCTTCTTCAGCTTCCATAATCTTGCTATGTAGAATATCGTCACTTGTTTCTAGATTTTGTTTAAAAGAATCATTCACGTCAGTTACAACTACGTGTAATAAATGAAGAGTAGCAGAATATTGTGTTGCTAATGATATACCAAAATCGAAAGCCTGAACAGAGTTATCTGAGAAGTCGGTTGGGACTAGAATATTTTTAATATCCAGCATTTTACCTCCTACTCGTATTTGTGGTTATTTATGACACTTGCATTTGAAAATAATTTCTAAAAGGATGGTAAGGAAAAATTATGACATTGTCAATGAGTTAACTAACTTGGACACCTCATTAAAGTCATAAGGCTTATAAAAAATAGTGTTTACATATTTTCTAATATTATTATCGAACTCTTTTATCTTATCCTTATAAACATAAAATATTATTACCGGCAGCTTATTGTTTGATTCTTTAATTCCTTCACAAAATACTTCAATTTCTTTACTAGGTTCAGAATCTATAATTATTAAATCAACATTTGAATTTCCAATCAGCATTTTAATGACGCTTAAATCTGTAGTAACCGTTACATCATACATATTTTGAAGATACATTAAAAAACTGTATCCAATAGTTATATCCTGACTAAAGAAGATTATTTTTTTCCTCTTACTCAAACAACAAAACTCCCAAATTATGAACCTATTTTCTTCTTAATAATTTTATAAATTGAAGTTTTTAACTAAAAACCAATTTTTTATAATTAAGAAAATAGTTTAACCATGAAAAGTATAAGACGTTTATCAGTTTACTATTTATATGCCAATAATTAGGGGGGTATTTGGAATAGGCTATATTTGAAAAAATGTTATATTGTGGGTTTATTCAGAAAATGTAAAAATAATTGTCAAATTAATATTCTCTTTCTTGGAAAAGGATATAGCATGTTTGCAATTATTGAGAATATAACAGGTTATTTATATTACAGTTAAATGCCGAAGTTAGTCGGCGATTTCAAGATCTTTGAGTTTTCTATATAAAGTTGAAAGCCCAATTTGAAGCAATTCTGCTGTTTTTTCTTTGTCATAATTATTTGTTTCAAGGGCTCGAAGTATATAATTTTTCTCAAATTTTCTTACAGATTCATCTAAAGAACCTAGTTTTGTAAAATCGGAAGTTGCCTGTACCTGACTAAAACCACTGGGCAGATCATTTAAAGTAATAAACTCATTCTTACAGAATATAGACGCTCTTTCAATTACATTTTCAAGCTCTCTTACTTCACCTTTCCATTCATAGCTGATTAAAGCCCTCATAGCTTCGTTATCAATACCTTTAATATTTTTATTTAGCTCTTTTCTATATTTATCTAAAAAGTGGTCTGCTAATACTGGAATGTCTTCCTCTCTTTCTTTTAACGGAGGTAGATTAATTTCGATAACATTTAACCTGTAATAAAGGTCTTCTCGAAAATTACCAGCTGCAATCTCATCTTTAAGATTTCGATTTGTTGATGCAATAAATCGAATATTTATTGGAAGAGAAAGTGTCGTTCCAACTGGTGTATATTCTCTCTGCTGGATTACACGTAAAAATTTTACTTGAAGCTGTAAAGGGAGTTCGCTTATTTCGTCAAGGAATAAAGTTCCGTTATCCGCGGCTTTAACCAAGCCTTCCTTGTCCGCAACTGCGCCGGTAAAAGCTCCTTTTTTATGGCCAAATAATTCACTTTCGATTAAAGTCTCAGATATAGCACCGCAATTAACAGCTATAAAAGCTTTATCTTTTCTTTTACTTTTAAAATGCAGTGCACGGGCAACTAGTTCCTTGCCGGTACCGCTTCTGCCAGTAACTAATACTGTGCTGTCGGTTTCAGCAACGGTATTAATCATTTCATATATTCTTTTTATAGCGTTACTTTTGCCTATGAAATTTTCAAAATCAAAATTGCGTTGAAGCTCCCTCCTTAAAATTTTATTTTCTATTAGAAGGCTTTTCATTTCAAACAATCTTCTAATCTTTATAAGCAGTTCGTCAAATTCTAGCGGCTTAAGAATATAATCGCTTGCTCCATTTCTAAGCGCTGAAATAGCTGTCTCCAATGAACCGTATGCTGTTATTATGACTATCAGAGTTTGTATATTTATTTTTTTTACTTCTTCAAGTAATTGAGTTCCTTTCATACCAGGCATTTCAATATCGGTAATGATCAAATCATAAGAATCTTGAAGGACCATGTCATAAGCTATCTTTCCGTTTTCTGCTTCGTCAACATAATAGCCTTCTTTTTTTAAGACGAATGAAAGAGATTCTCTAATTATTTCTTCATCATCGACAACTAAAATTCTTTCTGCCATTTTTAAATTTCCTTTTTTAGGGATGAATAGGTAAGGTAATTATAAATGTTGTGCCTTCACCTAACTTGCTTGTAACTTTTATATCTCCTTGAAAGCTTTTTATTATTCCGTAACTAACCCATAAGCCTAAACCTGTTCCTTTACCTTCTTTTTTGGTTGTAAAAAACGGTTCAAAAACTTTTGCATAATTTTCTTCCGGGATTCCTTTGCCGGTATCATTGAAAGTACATACAATATTTTCTTCCTCCAAATCCGTATAAACAGTAATTGTATCACCATTTAATCTAGGTCTTTCAATTATTACATCAACAGCATTCAAAAGTATATTTACAAATACTTGTTGAATTTGATCGGCAACCAGCGGAAGTAGAGGTAAATTTTTGTGAAAATCTTTTTTGAAAATTATATTTTTTGCTTTTGCTCCAACTTTAATTATTTCAATTGCTTCTTCAACGTTTTTATTTACATCAGTTAGTCGAAGTTCGTAATTAGAAGGCCTGCTAAAATCAACCAGGTCCCTTATGATTTTTGAAATCCGTGTAACCTGACTTTTAACTAAGTCAAGCTTTTCTTTCGCAAAATTATCCGAGGTTGAACGTTGAATAACCTGAACAAGTGCAGAAATAGATGCTAAGGGATTTCCAACTTCATGAGCAACTCCAGCTGCCAATGTTCCTATGCTTTCCATTTTTTGAGTATGAACCAATTGTTTTTCAAGAATCTTTTTTTCACCAAGATCTCTATGAATTCCAAAAAAACTAGTTACATTTCCCGCATCATCAACAATAGGGGAGACGAGTAATTGAGCATAAAATGGTTCGCCGTTTTTTCGTTTATTTTCAACTTCGCCAACCCATACTTTACCACTATTAATGGTTATCCACATTTTATTCCAAAATCTTTTAGAATGCTTTCCACTGCTAAAAATGTTTGGATTCTTTCCAATCAACTCTTCTCTTGAATATCCGCTTGCATGTTGAAAAGCTTTATTTACATAAATCATTTTTCCTTCAGTGTTGGTAATCTGCAACGGATTAACAGTGTTTTCAGCAACAGTATAATAAATATTTAATTCGCGGGCTTTTGCCATTTGTTCGGAAATGTCTCTGGCAAATACAAAATATTTATTCCCGGATTTTTCTGCTAGGTTTGATTCAAAGTTTGCAAAGAACAAGCTTACTTCAATGATTTCCTTTTCTGATTTTAATTTAGTATAAAACTTTTTTGAGTTTTGATTTTCTTTGGCTGCCAAAAATTCTGCTTTAACATGAAGCCTTTCGGTATCAGGAACAAAGTTAAAAAAATTATTCTCTATTAATTGATTTTTATCTTTACCAATTAAATTGGCTGCAACTGAATTTGCTTCTATAATTTTACCATCATCAGCAATTAAAAAACACAAATCCGGAAAGCTGTCAAACAAATCAAAACTAAATACATTAGTGCTGGTCATATTTTATATTATCTAAGGTCAAAAATATTATTAATAAATTATTTAAAATAAAAACATTGACTAGTTATGTATAGTGCAATGAAAAAATAATGATTAAAATAAACCAGTATCTTCTCTTTTTGAAATTTGATGAAAATTTAATTTTAGCCGATGGGAATTTAATAATTATATATCTAATACTTCTCAATAGCTATAATTCGAAATCTATACTCTTAAAAATGAGAAATTTTTAACAATAAAAAAAATTAAAAATGAAGATATTTGAATATTTTGTGAATATTTCGGAGTAAGTATTAATGGAATAAAGATTGAAGGTCAAAAAACAACTTATAATCGAATTATAAGGGAAGTTCTGTTCAAACTACTACAGTAAGTAAACTTTAAAACTTATAGCCTTTCTATAAACCTACCAAGCACGAATTAAAATCGAACTTAATTCGTGCTTTATTTTTTTAATCTATCCCAAAAAATCTTTAATCATTTTTCCTAATTGTTCGAATTCAATTAAGAATGCATCATGGCCATAAATTGATTTAATTTCAGAATATTTTGCATCCGGAATTGAAGCAGCAATTTCAATCTGTTCTGCTGGAGGATACAAAACATCCGAGGATATTCCGATATTTAAAGTTGATGCTTTTATACTTCCCAAAACATCTTTCATTGTTCCTCTCTTATAGGAAACATCATGAAGGTCCATTGCCTGTGTAATGTATAAATATGTATTAGCATCAAATCTTTTTACCAGCTTTTCGCCCTGGTAATCAAGATAACTTTCAATTTGGAAATTTGATTTGTTATTGGAATGAAAACTTTTATGATCAATTCTCTCTCTACCGAATTTTATATTAAATGCGGTATCACTTCTGTAACTAATCATTGCAATTTTTCTTGCTAGACTTAAACCATTGAAAGGCTGCTCGATATAATTCCCATTATTCCACGCCTTATCGTTTTTAATCGCTTCACGTGCAGCTTGATTTAAAGAAATTGCCCATGGTGAATGGTTTGATGCTGTGGCAATTGGAATAATACTTTCCACAAGATCAGGATACATAACAGCCCACTCCAATACCTGCATGCCGCCTAATGATCCGCCAGCTATGGTGACAAGTTTATTAACTCCTAAATTTTTTAGTAATTCGTATTGGACTTTAACCATATCCCTAACAGTAATTGTTGGAAAGTCAGATTTAAATTCTTTAATTGTAATTGGATTTACACTTGTCGGCCCTGTAGTGCCATAGCAGCCAGATAAAAAGTTGGAACAAATGACAAAATATTTTTCAGTATCAAAAACTTTTCCAGGACCTATTAAAGAATCCCACCATCCGGTTTTACCCAAAAACATTTTATTGTATTTATAAAGAAAAGGGAAGTCTTGTGAATTATTGACTTCTTCTTCAGTTATAATTCCAGCAGCATGCGAGTTGCCGGTTAGTGCATGACAAATTAAGACGGCATTAGTCCCATTGTCATTTAAAGTCCCGTATGTTTGATATGCTGTATCCACATCAATTAGCTTTTCACCTATTTCCAAATGAAGTGGCTTTTCTTCTGTGAATAACTTTGAAAATTTTGTTAGTGCTGCAACTTCAGTTCGCTCTTTAATGTTTATCTCCATAAAAATTCTTCATTTTGTTAAAGAAATATAAGCAGGATAAATTTTTGATTCATCCTGCTTAAACTATTTTTTTTAAACGTGGGTTTCAGTTTTTACTGCTATATTTATTGCTTCATCAAAATCTTCAATTATATCATCAATGTGTTCCAACCCTACCGACACTCGAATTTGTTCAGGTAAAACACCGGCTTCTTTTTGTTCCTTATCGGAAAGCTGCTGATGAGTTGTTGATGCCGGATGAATAACCAATGTTTTTGCATCACCTACATTTGCTAAAAGACTGGATAACTTAACATTATTAACGAATGTTTTACCTGCTTCAATTCCACCTTTAATTCCAAAAGAAAGTATTGAACCGAATAATCCAGGCTTCAAATATTTTTTGGCATTTTCATGATAAGGATGGCTTTCTAATCCCGGGTACCAAACCCAGTCAACTGCCGGATTTGCTTCAAGCCATTTTGCAAGCTTAAGTGCATTCTCATCATGCCTGTCAATCCTTAAGGATAATGTTTCCAATCCTTGTAAAAATAGAAATGAATTAAAAGGACTTAATGCCGGACCAAGATCTCTTAATTGTTCAACTCTTGCTCTGATTATGAATGCAATATTTCCAAACTGTGAACCCTTCCCAAAAATCTCATTGAAATTTATACCGTGATAACCCGGTGCAGGTTCTGTAAAGATAGGGAAGTTTCCGTTTCCCCAATCAAATTTTCCAGAATCAACAACAACACCGCCAATAGAGGTTCCATGCCCGCCTATCCATTTTGTGGCAGAAGCTGTAATGATATCTGCACCGTGATCAATTGGCCTTACAAGATAACCGGCAGCGCCAAAAGTATTATCAACAATTAAAGGAATTCCATGTCGATGAGCAACATCTGCAATTGCCTCTATATCCGGAACATTTAATTTTGGATTACCAATTGTTTCTATATACAATGCTTTTGTTTTTGGGTCAATTAATTTTTCAAATTCTGCAGGATCATCTCCCTCAACAAATTTTACGTTTATGCCTAAGCGGGGCAAAGTTACTTTAAATTGATTATATGTTCCGCCGTAAAGCAGACTTGTTGCAACAATATTTTCACCCGCTTGAGCAAGAGTTGTTATTGCAATTAATTGTGCAGCTTGTCCGGATGCAGTAGCTAAAGCTGCAGCACCGCCTTCCAATGCAGCAATTCTTTGTTCAAAAACATCTGAAGTTGGATTCATTATTCTTGTATAAATATTTCCGAATTTCTGCAGCCCGAATAAATCCGCAGCATGCTGTGCATCATTAAAATTATAAGATGTCGTTTGATAAATAGGAACTGCCCGTGCGTTAGTAGCTGAATCCGGTTTTTGGCCCGCGTGAAGCTGCAATGTTTCATACCTGTACCGTCTTTCTTTTCCATTTGTGCTCATAATTATTTCCTTTCTGTTTTTTATTAATTATGGTTTAGCAATTTTTAAAATAAAATTTCATTTTCACTTCCTATGTTTAAAACAAAAAACCTCTTCAGAAAGATTGTCTGAAGAGGTTTTTGAAAAACTTCTTCTCTCATCTTTCCCTTTTAATCCCGAAATAAATCGGGAGGGCAGGAGTTAGCACCATGACCTCTAGTTAGTGTTAGAGCGGTTGCTAAGGTTTCAACGGGCCTGATCCCTCAACCTTTCTCGATAAGAGCTTTAATATTTAATTTTTATTTATGTCATATTTTAAATTAAAAAACCCTTCTCGATTTCGGAAGGGTTTAAGTTTAATTTTTATTTAAGCAATGTCCTTCCGTTAGGTTGCGATACACATACAACAGATGCACATTGCCATATCTAAATTTCTTTTGTTAATATTTTGTTTAGTGTTTTTCATTAGTGTTGGGCAAAGATAATATTTGATTATTGTTAAGTCAATATAAAAATTAAAATTTATTTAAAAAATTTTAATGTAAATGAATATCAATACAATTATTTGATAACTAATAAATAAAATTAACTTTTTTTTCTTTCGGATTTAAATACTTTGTAAAAGCAAAAAACCGTCAAGATTGTTATTGCTCCCCAGGCAATTGTAAGAAAAATAATTCCGCCGGTGTTTATTCCCATGATATAAATTTCCTCATGTTAAAAATTCTACATTCATTTTCAAACTAACTCACTGCATCTTCTGTATGATTTTTCCAAGCTTTATTAACCAAATAGGCTAAGCCTAAAAATAATAGAACCATTAAAGCTCTTGAAGCCCATATATACGGCACATCTGCCGGGTCTGCATTTGACAACAATAAAATTGGTAACGCATCATTTACAAACCACCAAATCATTATAACAAAAAGAACAAGCGGAGTAATGTACTTCATTATATAATAAAATATCTTAGGTATCGTAAAATCACCGCCCGCATTCATTTCAGCCCAGGCTTTGTCTGCACCGAATACCCACATAAATAATATTGTTTCTATTAAAGCAAAGACCACAAGTCCGAATGTCCCTGCCCAATAATCCATTTCATCTAAGAAGCCAAACTTCAAAAAGAAAATTACAAATTGTACTGCGATCAAAACGACAATAGCGAGAGTGCCAACAGCTTTTTTCCTACTCATTCCAAATTCATCTTCCATAAAAGCGATTACAGGCTGGCCCATTGCCACTGAAGAAGTAATACCGGCTATAAACAAAAGCAAAAACCAGAGGAATCCAAAAAACTCGCCAAAAGGAATTCTTTGAAAAATTAATGGCATTGAAACAAAACCTAAATCAAATGCGCCGCCTTTGGCAAACTCTTGTGTAGTGTTTAAGCCAAAAAAAGCAACTGCAACCGGTATAGCTATCGTTCCGCCTAATATAACTTCAGTAAATTCATTTGTTGCAGCCGTAGTTAAGCCTGAAAGAGCAATATCATCTTTGGGTTTAAGATAGCTTGCATAGGCATGTATGGTTCCCATGCCTACAGAAAGAGTAAAAAATATTTGACCAGCCGCCGCCAGCCAAATTTTAGGATCGCCAAGCTGACTAAAATCGGGGTTCCAAATAAAGCCCAACCCTGTCCAAACTGAATTTTGCGGCATTGAAGGATCAGGAGTTCCAAGTGTTAAAATTCTGACAGCAAGGATAGCAGCAAATACTAATAACATTGGTAGGGCAATTTTGGCAAGCTTCTCTATGCCTTTCGAAATCCCTTTATATAAAACCCAAAAATTTAATACGAATGTGATTATCATTAAAATATAAGCAGTCCAGTACCCTGAGAAATGAATTCCAGCTTCTCTGCCTTGATAGCTGTACAAAAAATTCTTCATTGCACTGAAGGTAGTTTCGTCAAAATACAATTTATTAATTGAAAAAAGACTGAAACCAAGAGTCCATGATTCAATATAAGTATAATAAATCATGATGGTGAGAGAAATGAAAAGGCCGATAGCGCCGAAATATTTTGCTAATTTATTTTTCCAAATTACATCAAACATTCCGGGGGTGCTGCCATGCCTGTATCTTCCGCCGTTTCTTCCGATGCCCCATTCAATCCACATCAATGGAATACCAAGTATTAAAAAGAAAATGAAATAAGGAATCATAAAAGCCCCGCCGCCATTTTGAGCGGCTTGAACAGGAAACCTTAAAAAGTTTCCAAGTCCTACCGCATTTCCAGCGACTGCTAATATTAATCCAATTTTACTTCCCCATTGTTCTCTTTCAGCAGTTTCCGGCATCAGCCCTCCATAAAAAGAATGTTAATAAAGGTTTTTGTGTAATTGGATTTAAAATATCATAACTTAATTTTTTAATATCAACCGTAAATGCAATTTTATTTTCATTAATAAATTTTAATTTTTGATTAAAATTATTAGATGAATTGAAAAATTATATATTCATTCAAAAAATTTTTAAGTTTGTATCAAATTTCTAATTGATTAAATAAATTTAATACCAACATGACAATAACAAAATTATTTTTACTAACGATAATATTTTTTATAACTAATCTAACTGCCCAACAAATGAACTCAATAAAAAAATACAACGAAATAATCAGCGAAGTAAAAAAAGAATTTGCACCGGATAAACGAACTTCAATTTTTGATGTTGAGGTTAAAGAAGCCGGGGACAAGTTTGTATTATCTGGGGAGACTAATCTTCCTGATGCAAAAGAAAAACTTATTTCAAAAATAAATGACAAAAATGTTGTTGATGAAATAAAAACTCTTCCTGAAAAGTATTTAGGCGATAAAGTTTATGGAGTGGTTGTTCTTTCTGTTGCAAACATTAGGACAAACCCAGCGAACTCGGCAGAGATGGCAACGCAGGCTTTGCTCGGAACTCCTGTTAAAGTTTTGAAAAAGGAAAGAGGATGGTTCCTGGTTCAAACACCGGATAAATACATTGGCTGGACGGACTTTGATGGAATTGAATTAATGAATCAAGAAGAGTTTAATGAATGGGAAAACTTTAAAAAAGTTATAGTTACTTCTATTTATGGATTCAGCTATTCGAAGAGTGATTTAGAATCCACGCCGGTATCAGATATTGTTGCAGGAGATATTTTTAAATTTTTGGAGATAGAAGGGAAGTTCGTTAAAGTTCAATATCCAGACAAGAGAATTGCATTTATTTCCTCAAACGAAGTGGAAAATTATATTAACTGGTTAGACAGTAGAAAAGTAAATGCCGACGATATTATTTCAACCGCAAAAACTTTTATGGGAATTCCATATCTGTGGGGAGGAACTTCTCCCAAAGCATTTGACTGCAGCGGGTTTACCAAGACAGTTTATTTCTTAAATGGAGTTATGCTTCCGCGTGATGCTTCTCAGCAGGTTTATACCGGGGAACTTGTTGATACAAAAAACGGATTTCAAAATCTTAAACCGGGCGACTTATTATTCTTTGGAAGAAAAGCAACTGACTCAACCGCAGAAAAAATTACACACGTAGCTTTATATATTGGCGATACTGAATTCATTCATGCGTCGGGTAGAGTTAGGATTAATAGTCTTGATAAATCAAGGCCTAATTACAGCGATTATAGATTCAACCAATTTGTACGCGCAAAAAGAATTTTAACTTCGCTGGATAAAAATGGTGTAATAAAACTTCAATCAATGAAATATTATTCAAAGTAAAAATTATGAAACTTACTTTCTCTCCTTTCACACTTAAATTAAAACATGTATTTACAGTTTCAAAAAATTCCAGAACTTCAACTCCAGTTGTATTAACAGAAATTGAACATGAAGGAATAGTTGGTTACGGCGAAGCTTCCATGCCGCCATATCTTGGTGAGTCCCATGAAACCGTTACAAAATTTTTGTCTCAAGTAAATCTAAGTAGATACAAAAATCCTTTTGAGCTTGAATCTATTTTAGATGACATAGATAAAATTGCTCCCGGTAATGGTGCTGCAAAAGCCTCAGTAGATATTGCACTTCATGATCTTGTTGGTAAAATGATGAACCAGCCGTGGTACAACATCTGGGGATATGATAAAGAAAAAGCGCCTTACACTTCATTCACAATTGGAATTGATAAGCCGGATGTAGTTAGAAAAAAAGTCGAAGAAGCAAAAGAGTTTAAGATCATAAAAGTTAAGCTTGGGCGAGATAACGATAAAGAAATGATTGAAGTAATCCGCTCTGTATCAGATCAGCCGATTTCCGTAGATGCTAATCAAGGGTGGAGCGATAAAAATTATGCTCTGGAAATGATTGAATGGCTGAACGAAAGAAATATCCTTTTTGTTGAACAGCCCATGCCGAAAGAACAGATTGATGACATGGCATGGCTGACAGAGAAAAGTCCTTTGTATACAATTGCAGATGAATCTGTGCAAAGACTTTCGGACATTTATAAACTCAAAGGTGTGTTTAGCGGTATTAATATAAAGCTAATGAAATGTACGGGAATGCGTGAAGCAAATAAGATGATAACTCTTGCTCGTGCATTGGGATTAAAAGTAATGCTTGGATGTATGACGGAAACTTCATGTGCAATTTCTGCTGCTTCACATCTTTCTCCCATGGTTGACTGGGCAGACCTTGACGGTGCTTTATTAATTAGTAACGATATTTATAAAGGGACAACAATTGAAAATGGGAAAGTAAATATTTCATCTTTGCCGGGGATTGGGGTTACGAAAATGTAAGGGATATTAGCTGTTACTTACACTGATAACTATCGTAAATTATTTTTTTTATAGATAATTAAACTTGAAAAAATTAAATTGGGTGAGTTGATATTTGAGAATTAAATTCTTGTGTATAAATCTTGATCAAGAATTCTAATTCAGTATAATTAAGAGTTATATGCTTAATGGAAGGATAATATGAAAAATCCGGAAGCTACAATCCCAATTGATTTTGAATATTTACTCAGTCATCTTTTTGGTAAACAAAATTATCACGCAATAACCGGAACAAGCAATATAAAGCTTCTTAAAGACTCATATTTAAAAATTTTCAAAAGTATAAGACGCTCCATTGAATTAAACGTTATTTCAGTTGATCAAATATTATTAGAAGATTTAAATGATATTTGTGATAGTGCCTTGTTAGAATTGAAACAAAAATTCCAGCAGAATTAATTAATATTAAAATGTCAATTCAACTAACCAAAATTGTGTTTCTACTTCTTGGTTCATTTCCTCAAAATTGGAATAAAAGAAAAACAAATTTTAATAAAGAGTGGGTTCTGAATAGGTATAGGTGTATTAATTATACAAGTAATTTTCAGCAACAAACCTTTCTTATTCTCGATAATTATAAGAAATATTCAAATCCGAAGAAACATCCCAAAGTTGAAGAACTATGGGACAAACTAAATTATGATTTTAGAAATGATTATTTCAAATTTATAAAATGGTTCAAAGAAAAATATTTCGATGTTTATAAAAGGATAATATAAAAACGCATAAAACCAGCCAATCAAGCGGAGAACATATTCGTATTTGGCATTTTACAAATTTTAATGTCAGCTGTTCTATTTTGACTAACTTGTTAAAGGTTGTTCTGCTATGAAAGATTTTTTTTACTTAAAAATTATTAACGAGTTCGGCTTTGTTGTTTTGGGCTGCGGCTTAGCCGCAAGCCGTTAGGCATAAGTGATGTTTCAATCATGTACTTATTAAAAGGGATAAAGAGGGTTATGCTAATCATTGGTGTAATTATGTTTTTTACAATTATAACTACACTTCTAATATTAATTATTATGAGTCCCGGGAAGCCAAGACAATTTTATGATAAGAATGAGAAAGTTCTTAAAAACAGTATATCAGAAAAATTGTTTTTGGAAATAAATGGCGCACGACAAGGGATATTTATAAAGGGCGAGAACTTAGATAATCCTGTCATTCTTTATTTGCACGGCGGAATGCCTGATTATTTTTTAACAGAAAAATATCCAACCCTGATGGAAAAGAACTTTACGGTAGTGTGGTGGGAACAACGAGGCTGCGGTATTTCTCATAATTCTAATCAAACCGCTAATATAACAACGTTGGATCAACTTGTTGACGACTCCATTACACTAACAAAATATATATTAAAACGCTTTAACAAGAAGAAAATATATTTGATGGGTCATTCCGGAGGTACCTTCCTTGGTGTTTATGTCATTGAAAAAGCCCCAGCATTGTATTCTGCATACATCGGTATCGCTCAGATGTCAGATCAACGTAAATCGGAAAAGATTTCATACGACTATATGCTTAGTAAATACCAAGAATTAGGGAATAGAAAAATGGTTAAAGTTTTACAAAATATAACTCTGAGAGAAAATGGGGATTTGCCGGAAGAATATGTAAAAATCAGAGATGTTGCAATGCACGAACTTGGTATTGGGACAATGAGAAAAATGAAAAATCTAATTAAAGATCTTATTCTCCCGTCATTGTCGTTTAGTGAATACACATTATCAGAAAAGTACAACTTATGGTTTTATAAATCGCAATCAGGTATCAGTCAAAATTGGAAAAGAATGATAAATTTAAACTTAATGGAAAGTAAAAATACTTTTCAAGTTCCGGTTTATTTTTTTCATGGTATATATGATTATACATGTTCTTATCAGTTAGCAAAAGAATATTTTGAAAAGATCAATGCGCCTATAAAAGGATTTTATACATTTTATCAATCAGCACATAGTCCGATATTCGAAGAACCTACAATGATGAATAAAATATTAATTAATGATGTAGTGAATTCAAAAACGGAATTAGCTGATAAGATGTAATTGTTAATGGTTAACCAGTTCAATCTGACAGCATATTACCCGTGGAGTATTTTGTAATCTGCCTACCGTAGGCAAGTTTAAGATGTTCTTACTAAAGAAATTTTTTAATTCATTTAGGATTGTGGATTTAATCGGCATTCTTCCCGCCGCTGCGAACTTGGCTGTGGATTAAATGCTTGATCGTTTGGTTTTACAAAACAATCAAAAAGGAAATTTATGAAAGCTGTTGTATGCACTAAATACGGACCACCGGAAGTTCTTCAGTTTATGGAATTGGAAAAACCTTTTCCCAAAAATAATGAGGTACTGATAAAAGTAAATGCAACAACAGTGCACATTGGGGATACTAAAATTCGGCGATTAGAACCCGGTTTAGGGCCGATAATAGATTTCTTTTTCAAGCCCCTGATGCGGATCATAGTTGGTTTCAATGGACCAAGAAAAAAAATACTTGGAATGGAGCTTGCCGGAGAAATTGAAGCAATAGGAAAAGATGTAACGTTATTTAAAGTTGGCGATCCAGTTTTTGCATCCACTGAATTTAGATTTGGCGCTTATGCACAGTATTGCTGTATGCCTGAAGACGGGATTCTTACAATAAAACCAACCAATATGACTTACGAGGAAGCCGCACCAGTTTCTAATGGTGGATTGACTGCATTGATTAATCTTAGAAAAGCAAATATTCGGAAAGGTCAAAAGGTATTAATCTATGGTGCTTCCGGAAGCGTAGGTACTTATGCAGTTCAGATTGCCAAGCACTTTGGGGCAGAAGTTACGGGAGTATGCAGTACTTCGAATCTGGAAATGGTGAAATCTCTCGGAGCCGATAAAGTTATAGATTACACGCAAGAAGATTTTACAAAAAGTAATAATGTTTATGATGTAATTTTTGATGCCGTAGGCAAAATTGAATCTTCAAAGCGTAAAAAATCTCTGACTAAGTCAGGCATCTATTTAAGTGCTCTTGCTTTGAAAGGCAACATTAAGTTAAAGGTTGAAGACCTGATTTTTCTTAAAGAACTCTGTGAGGCTGGAAAGCTGAGATCAGTAATTGATAAATACTATCCTTTTGAAGAAATAGTCGAGGCTCATAGGTATGTTGACAAAGGTCATAAAAAAGGAAATGTAGTAATAACAATAAAGCATTGAGGCAAAACCTAACTAGTTCTTTAAGCCGACACCTTTAAATTGTTCGGCATTTATGTTTTAGTTTGTCGCTCTTTTTATGGCGGCGGATTAGCTTCACCACTGTTATAATTACTAATATCTTTTCCTATCAGAAATGTAGTTAGTGCCAAAACAAAACTTAATTACTAGGTTTATATTGAAACACTTCTTCAAGTGGAACATTAAATATTTCGGCTATTCGAAAAGCAAGTTCCAAAGTAGGAGAATATTTCCCGGCTTCAATAGCGTTGATTGTTTGTCGCGATACATTTAACCTATCAGCTAATTCTTGTTGAGTCATTTCAGAATTGTGAAACCTTAATTTCCTGATATTGTTGGTAAGAAGAACTTTTTTCATTTTAAATTCCTCTTTTGTAATAGAAAATCTTTGTTAGGTTAAGGACAATATGTGCAATGAAAAGTATAGAAATTATTAAATTAAAGACAACAATAGGTTGAAGAATTTTATAAAATGTAATTGAAAGAATTATTATAGCATTTGTGAGTATCATAACGCATATATATGCGTTGCGATATGATTTTGATTCAATAATTTTATCTCTTTCGTCAAATTTAATTTCCTTTGATTTTGTAATTAAAAATAAAAATAGTTTTGTAGTTACATTTGCCACAGCAAAACCGATAAAAATAATAATGTAAGTTGAAACAAAGTTAGTCGATCTAAATGTTAGAAATAAAAAGTAAGCGAAGAAGAAAAATGTTAATGTAACTTCTGAATACGTGAAAGTTTCTCTATTGAGATTTGCTTTTTTAAGATTCATTTT
Source organism: uncultured Ignavibacteriales bacterium (assembly GCA_963746735.1). GTDB lineage: Bacteria > Bacteroidota > Ignavibacteria > Ignavibacteriales > Ignavibacteriaceae > CAVSWT01. The sequence goes on along the minus strand of CAVVCO010000023.1, from coordinate 34,202 downwards.
AAAAATTCCTTATAAAAAATGTTAATAATACCATACAAAATGTAAAAGATATTATCCATAATGTCAAATATTATTTACATCATGAAATTATATTGCATATCGATATAAAAAACATTATAAACTGACAGCGTTGTATGTACTTGGCTTTATTTAGATTTTTAAGTAGATGATCCGCATAAAGTTTATTGTTTAATTTAGACTTATGAATTAATTATTTTGCAGACTATGCTTGTGAAAATAAGTTAATCATGGTTTGCTGAATATTCGACTGGAGTCATAAATATAAATTCCTTGTTTTGAGCCATAGCTTAAATACAGATCGTTATTTTTTAATACAGGTTTTAAAATGAAATCATCTTTTAAATCAAATATCATATCCGCATTTATTGTTTCACTAATTTTTATTCTACTATCAAATCAAAGCACGACTGCCCAAGGGAATAAGAATAAAAATCAATCTTTAGAAATTTATGATTTACGATGTGAGGGATTGAAAAATCCGCTTGGAATCGATGTTGTAAATCCAAGGCTTAGCTGGAAAATGAAATCATCGGTTCGAGGACAAAAACAAACTGCATACAGAATTTTAGTTTCGGACAATCAGGAAAACTTAGAGAAAGAAATTGGCAATCTATGGGATTCCGGGAAAATAAACTCCGATCAATCAATTCAATTAACTTATTCAGGAAGTGAATTACATTCAGAAGAATTTATTTACTGGAAAGTTCAGGTTTGGGACAAAGATAGCATTGCATCCGGTTGGAGCGAAACACAGCATTGGAGTATGGGATTATTGAATCCTTCCGACTGGAAAGGGAAATGGATTGGTTTAGATAAAGATATCGGTGACGATAATTCTGCCGATGAGTTTCGCCGGCTTTCTGCCAGGATGCTGCGCAAAGAATTCGAAATTAAAAAGCATGTTAAAAATGCACAAGCTTTTATTTGCGGGATGGGTTTGTTCGAATGTTACATCAATGGAAAAAAGGTTGGAGATCAAGTGCTTGCACCAGCACTTTCCCAATACAATAAAAGAGCTTATTACATGACGTTTGATGTTTCAAAGTATCTTAATGAAAACAATAATGCCATTGGTGTGATACTGGGTAACGGCCGTTTTTTTGCACCTCGCCTAACTTTACCCGTAAAAACGATGTCCTTCGGTTATCCAAAGCTGTTGTTTCAAATGCGCATATTATATGATGACGGTACTGTAGATTATATCACCTCCGGACAAGATTGGAAAATAACTGCCAACGGCCCTATTAGAGCAAATAATGAATATGACGGGGAAGAATATGATGCTCGTTTGGAAATGAATGAGCTGGAATGAACCGGGATTTGATGATCACTAATTGGATGACAGCCGAACTAGTTGAACCCGCTTCTCCACAAATTTCAGCACAGATGAATGAACCAATTCGTGTAACGGGGGAAATTAAACCAGTAAAAGTTAGTGAATGGAAACCAGGCACTTTTATTTTTGATATGGGACAAAATATGGTTGGCTGGGTTCGATTGAAGGTTGCAGGCTCGGCGGGAACCAAGGTTAAACTTCGCTTTGCAGAATCATTAAAAACAGATGGCGGATTATTCACAGACAATTTACGCAGTGCAAAACAAACTGATACATATATTTTAAAGGGACAGGGAATTGAATACTACGAACCGAGATTTACTTATCATGGTTTTAGGTATGTTGAAGTAACAGGTTATCCCGGCAAACCTGATATTGAATCAATCACAGGCCGGGTTGTAAATGACGACCTTGAACAGACCGGGACTTTTCAAACCTCAAATGATTTGATTAATCAGATTTATAATAATACTGTTTGGGGAATACGTGGAAATTATAGAAGTATTCCAACTGATTGTCCGCAGCGAGATGAACGCCATGGCTGGCTGGGTGATCGCGCTATTGAATCTCGAGGCGAAAGTTTTGTTTTTGATATTTCGAAACTGTACACAAAGTGGATGCAGGATATACATGATGCCCAGCTCGATAACGGCAGCCTGCCTGACCTTGCACCTAATTATTGGTCATTCTATAATGATAATATCACCTGGGGCGGCACATATCATATTATTCCTGAAATGTTATATAATCAATTCGCAGATAAACGAATTCTTGCCAGGAATTTTCCCTCCATGAAAAAATGGTTTACTCACATGGACAGCTATCTTGACAAAGGCATCATGCCGCGGGATACTTATGGAGACTGGTGTGTTCCTCCCATAAACCGGAAACTTATTATGACCGAAGATACAAACCGAGTAACGAATGGTAAGCTTATAGGGACTGCCTATTATTATTATATCTCAAAGTTGATGTCAAAGTATGCTAATATTCTTGGCAACCTGGATGATAGTCATTACTATGCAGAAAAAGCTGGCAGTTTAAGAGAAGCTTTTAATGAAAAATTTTTTAACAAGAAACAAAATAGATATGATAATGGATCTGAAACTTCTACAGTTCTTGCTCTTGCACTTGGGCTAACCGAACAATCAAATATGAAAAATCTTTTTGAAAACTTGAATAGACAAATCTCTACAGTAGATTCTGGCCATGCCTGCACTGGACTAATTGGTTGTCAGTGGCTTATGCGGACTTTGAGCCAAAATGGACGGCCCGATCTGGCGTATACAATCCTGACTAGAAATACTTATCCAAGTTTCGGCTACATGATAAAAAAAGGTGCAACAACTATCTGGGAACTGTGGAATGGTGATACCGGCGATCCAAGTATGAACTCACAAAATCATGTTATGCTTACCGGCGATATAATTACCTGGATGTATGAAGATCTTGCCGGGATTAAATCAGATGAGAAATCATCGGGATTTAAAAAAATTATAATGAGACCCTCAAATACTTTCTGATCTTAAATTTGTAAATGCTTCCCACGAATCACCATTCGGGAAGATTAGCAGTTACTTGAAGCAGCAAAACGGCAAGCTGATTTGGAAAGTAGATATCCCTGTGAATTCAACCGCTGACATTTATCTACCATGTACTAAAAAAGAAGATGTTTCTGAAAGCGGAACTCCTTTAGATAGTTCCGAATGGAGTTGAATATTATAGGAAAAGAGAATGGACGTGTTCTAGTAACAGTAGGATCGGGCTCTTATTCTTTTGAAATATCAAACCCAGTTAAAATAGTATCCGCACCTGTTTTATATAGGAATAAAATTACCGGGCAGACTGAACTCATAACCGCTGATTCCAACAGCGAAATATATTACACAACAGACGGCAGTGAACCGGATAGACATTCACGGAAATTCGAAAAAGCTTTTAATCAAGTAGGCGGTGTTATAATTAGAGCTAAAACTTTTTCCGCTGAAGGCCAGGAAAGTGTAGAAACAAAGGCAGATTTAAATCAACTTCCCGTATCACCCCCTAATATAATCCCGGATCACACTCTTATCGAAGAACCTGGTCAAGCTAAAATTATAATTGTACCGCAGACCCCCAGATCAGAAGTTCATTATACACTCGATGGAACCAATCCAACAGAGGAATCAACATTATATCAAAATCCTATTTTGGTTAATCAGCAGACCACAGTCAAAACTATTGCGATTAAAAATGGCTGGGCACCAAGCTCGATTGCTGAACAAACAATATTTTTTACACTTCCGCGAAAAATAATTCAGATTGAAGGAGGAGTTGATAATAGATACAGCGGCGGGGGAGAGAATGCACTTATTGATAATAAGCTCGGTACTGACAATTTTAAAGATGGAGCCTGGCAGGGATTTGAAGGAAGAGATTTGCAAGCGGATATTGATCTTGGTAAGCCAGCGGCTGTAAAACAGGTAACTGTTAGTTTTCTTCTAGATCTAGGTTCCTGGATTTTCTTGCCCGAAGAGATTGAACTTTTCTATTCTACAAATGGCAAAGAATTTATTCCTTTGAAGAAAATTGTTTTAAATGCTAATGAACCGTCAAAATTAAAACAAATTAAAAATGTAACGCTAAACTTTGATCAGGTAGATGCGCGCTTTATTAGGGTTCGTGCAAAAAATATTAAAACTTGCCCAGCATGGCATGCAGGTGCCGGCGGGAAAGCCTGGCTATTTGCTGATGAGATTATGATCCAGTAATATGAAAAACAATAATGAAACAGAAAAACTAAATTGATGATGTGAACTATGGAGGCGCTTTATTAATTAGCAACAATATTTTAAGGGGCAGCAATTAAAAATGGGAAGTTAAGTATTTCTTCTTCGCCGGGTATTGGGGTGACGAGAATTTAAGAAATATTAACTGCTGCTTATACTGAGAACTATTCCTAATTTATTTTTTAATAGATAATTAAACCTGATAAATTAAATTATAGAAATTGATATATGAGAATAAAATTCTTGTATATCAATCTTGAACAAGAAATCTAATTCAGTATAATTAAGAGTTATACGTTTGGTTAATTTATCTTTATATAATTTCTTTGCATAAGTTTCTTAAATTAACAAAATAAAATAATTACATAGTTAAATATTCTGATGTTATATAAAAATACATAAAGGAAATAAATTGTGAAAAATTTTATCCTTCTCATTATTTTAATTTTCCCAGGCTGGTTGTTTTCGCAGCAAATTCCCGATACTACTTTTAATCCCATAATTAGAAATCCAGAATATAAAACCGGTAAAGGTTCTTTGATCTTTATTGATGAAGGACATCATAATTTTCATACAAAAGAGGGCAGGTATTTGCCCTTCGCAAAACTTTTAGAAAAAGATGGATATGTAGTGAAAGGATATAAAGGAGAGTTTACTAAAAAGAGATTAGATACAGGTAAAATTCTTGTAATTGCTAATGCCTTAAATGAAGTTAATGTAAATAATTGGAGTCTGCCCACCCCCTCAGCTTTCACAGAAGAAGAAATTAAAATTGTGGAAAAGTGGGTGCATGATGGTGGAAGTTTATTTTTAATAGCTGATCATATGCCATGGCCAGGAGCTGCGGAAAAACTTGCAGCTGTTTTTGGATTCAAATTTTTCAATGGGTTTAATTTTGATGTAATTAATCCCGCCTACTTCAGAGCGAGTGACGGCACAATTGCTAAAAATATAATTACGTTGGGAAGAGACAGTTCCGAAACCGTTAAGGAGATACCTTGTACCGAGGGCCAAGCATTTCAAATCCCGAATGACGCAAATCCAATCTTAATTTTTGACGAGAGCAGTATGATCCTACTGCCGGATACAGCATGGGTTTTTCACAGTAGCACAAAAATGATGAAAATTACAGGATGGAACCAGGGAGCATATAAAAAATTCGGCAAGGGAAGAGTTGTTGTGTTCGGCGAAGCATCGATGTTCTCAGCCCAAATCAGCGAACCGGAGAATAGAAAAATGGGAATGAACAGGTTTGATGCCGTGGATAATCATAAATTGCTGCTCAATATAATTCATTGGCTAGATGAAAAAATTAACTAATAAAAAAATAGCGTATAACAAGCCCATCAAGCCGACAGCGTATTTCGCATTCGGCAATTTATAAATTTTAATGTTGGTCGTTCCGATTCAGCTAACTTGTTCTAAGTAGTCGTTCTAATTAATAAACTTACAAACCGTGTGTACGAAAAAATTTACATATGGTTTGCTAAATCTTCGACAGTTGTTTTCTAAGCGGCATTGTTGTTCTGGGCTGCGGCTTAGCCACAACACCGTTAGTTTGATGCCGCTTTCACGGCGCTAATTGATAATTAGTAAAGGATGGAATAATGGAATTATTTGGAAATACCAAAAATCTAATTGATGTTAAAACGATATTTATGAATACAAAAAATGTTTATTTGTATCAGGGTAAAAATTGGTCTTTATACAAGATAATAGTACACTGTACTCAAACAATTGAATATTCAATGATTGGGTATCCAAAACAAAAAAATATTATAATTCAGTATACAGTGGGTAAAATGGCTATCTCTCATTTCTTAAAAAAAGGTAAAATGAGTCACAATCTTAAAGCACCGGTTCCAGGTGCACCAAGTATTCAAGAAAACGGCAATGTTTCTCAAGCGATTGAACATCTTATCAATACAATTGATTCCTTCAATGCGTTTGATCAAAAGTTGAAACCGCATTTGCTATTCGGAAAATTAACGAAAAATCAATATGATAAATATTTTACTTTACATATAAAAGACCATTTCAGTGAGCTTGTTTTAAGGAACATTTTATAAATAAAAAAGTAGTTGCGATTAATCGACATTGCATTACTAGGCTGCTGGTTAAAGCCACGTCGTTATACCATTGAAAATAAAAATGAGGTAGTAATGAAACCACTATTTATATTGATATTTTTAATAAATATCTCTTTGTTTTGTCAATCTTTTGAGGTTGTAGGAATACCAGAATTATTTGCGCCAGACATTGTATGTATTGAAAAGTCAGAAGTTAAAATTACATTCTCAAAAGATGGAAAAATAGTTTTATGGGGAGCTGTAGGACGTGAAAAAGGAATGGGAGGTTTGGATATTTGGGAAGCAGCATATAGTGATTCCGGCTGGTCTAACCCTCAACCAGTTAGTTTTAATTCAGCTGATGATGATTTTGATCCAAGTTTTTCAGCAGATGGTAAGTTATTATATTTCTTTTCAAACCGCCAAGGAGGGGAAGGAGGTACTGATATCTATTTTGTTAAATATGATTCCTTAAATCAAAGTTTTAGCCAGCCGTTAAACATGGGAAATAAAATTAATACAAGCGGGGATGAATGGGGCCCGGCAGAATCAATTGATGGTAAAAAATTTATATTTTGTACAGACGGTCTGGGCGGAAAAGGAAAGCATGATATTTTTATTTGTGAAAAAGTTAAAGACGGTTGGAGTGAGCCAAAAGAAATTACTGAAATTAACTCAGATGAAGATGATTTTGATCCTGCCTTTTTGAATGATTGTAAGACGATATTATTTACTAAAAAATATAGCGAAGATGAAGCATATTTATTTATAAGTTATTTATCAAAAGATAGATATACAAAACCAGAAAAATTAGGAAAGGATATTAATATTTCTAACACATGGAATTTTGGCTCTTCACTTGATCCAATAAATCATTCATATTTTTATTATTCAACACACAAAGAAGAAAATTCAAAAGGCAGGTTGGATATTTACAAAGTTAAATATGTTTTATCCGGAACAGAATGATTGTTAAATTACAATTATTGTTTCTGATCATTTTAAAATCTATAAATAAAAAAATAGCTTATTAAATAATGATTCACCAAAAACTTAAAAATAAGAAAGCACTCTTACTTGATATGAACAATACTTTCATGTTTGGTGAAGATAGATTTAATGAGAATGAAGATTACTCAATTTATTATAAAAAAATTAGCGGCAAACTTTCTGAAAAAGATATAAATGAAATAATTAGACAAGTTCTTAACTATCTTGGAAAGCGCTACCCAAAGAAAGAATACAGAAATAATTTTCCATCTGTTGAAAATGCAATTGATGCTGTTACAAATATCAATATTTCATCTATGGAGATGGAAAAAATTGTCGAAACATTTTCTTACCACGAGCACGGTTATATTCCAGAAGAATATATCAACACATTATTTAAGTTAAAAAAGAAATTTATATTGTCTTTAGTAATTGATATTTGGTCTCCGAAGAAGAGATGGTTGGAAACTTTTAAAAAAGTGGGAATAAATAATCTATTTTCTTCTATATCCTTTTCATCTGATCACGGAATGGTTAAACCATCACCAAAACCTTTTGAGCTTGTTGTTAATCAATTAAATATCGCAAAAGAAAATTGTCTTGTCGTGGGCGATTCAATTAGAAGAGATCTCGGTGGTGCAAAAGCAGCTGGTATTGATTGTATTCTTGTTGGTGGAGGAAAAAACAACTATGCATTAAAGAGTTTTACGAACTTAATTGAATTTTGTGAAGAAGTAACTTCATAATGTTTATAATTTAAATAAAAGGAAGGGTAGTATTTATGAAATTAATATTTGGATTAATGCTTTGTGCCTCGCCATATTTTGTTTTTGCTCAAAACAAAGACGTGCCTGAATGGGCACAGCCTGGATCAGAAACGCATACGCAAGTATCGCCTCCTTCTGATTTTCACAGGCCTGCTAGAACATCTAACACGCCAATTGGAATATTTGAAGGCCAGTCAGATGTTGGAGCAGCTGTAGTGCCTGGCAGCTCCAGTTATGACCCAACAACAAAACAGTACACAATCATTTCAGCTGGTTACAATATTTGGTATGTGCGAGATGAATTCCGTTTTCTGTGGAAAAAAATGTCAGGCGATGTTTCTCTAGCAGCGGACATAAGCTATCCGGATTCATTAGGCTACTTTGACCGTAAAGCCGTCCTTATCATACGTGAAAGCCTTGATGATGATTCAAAAGAAGCAATTGTTGCGCTCCATGGTGATGGTATGATTCACCTTGCATGGCGTCCAGAAAAGGGCCAGCGTATAAAAGATATGGAGTATCGTATTGGCAGCAGAGGCGGACTCCCCGGCGGTAAATCACCGGATGATCTTGTCACCGCTCATGCAAAACGCATTGGAATTGAGAAACACGGCAATTCAATATCGCTTTTTGTAAGCATGAATGGAGAGCCAATGAACCAATTCGGCTCGCCAATCCAATTGTCTATTAAAGAACCGTTTTATGTTGGAATAGGTTTTTGTTCTCATGTGCCTGACAAAGCTGATACCGCAATACTCTCAGATGTAGTACTTGTAAATGCTGCTGGCGAGGTACGTTAATTATAGAATGGTATTTAGAATTAATTTTATTTAGAACATTGAACTGGTTATCGACATGTTATCGGAATAATTAATATCAGAGTTATATTAGCCGATTGTTTTTTGTTTTAATAGTATAACAACTTTGATCTATAAAAATTGATAATTACCATCTCTCCGATAAATATGAACGGATGTTCTTCAAAATTTAAGATTGATTTTATGCACTATTAAAATTGCAAACCGGTCTATTATTAAAGAGGGACTTTTAAAAAATAATTCTTGCCATCAATTATCAGGTGTTATTCTATTCCATTCTAATTATTTTTACATAAGTAAAAACCAATATTAAAATAAAATAACTAACCAAGCGGGATGAATGTCATGTTAAACCGGAAAATCTTTTTAATCGTTATAGGACTTTTATTTTCATTATTTACAGTTAATTCTTTCGCACAATTTAACCAGGGAGATGTTTACCATGGATTTAAATTATTAAAAAAAGAATTTGTTAAAGAAGTAAATGCAGAATGCTATTACTTCGTTCATGTAAAAAGTGGTGCGAGGCTTTTAAAGATCGCTGCAGATGATCCAAACAAAACATTCAGCATTGCTTTTAAAACTGTGCCGCAATCAGACTGCGGTACCCCGCATATAATGGAACATTCTGTTCTTAACGGTTCAAAAAATTTCCCTGTAAAAAGTCCGTTCGATGTTCTGGCAAAAGGATCGCTTCATACATTTTTAAATGCAATGACCGGGAGTGATATGACAATATATCCAGTTGCCAGCATGAACGACAAAGATTATTTCAACTTAATGCATGTTTATCTTGATGCAGTTTTTAATCCGCTTGTAATACATGATAAAAGAATTTTCGAGCAGGAAGGCTGGCATTATGAAGAAGACAGCATTAACAGTCCGATACAATACAACGGTGTTGTCTATAACGAGATGAAAGGTGCATTTTCAAGTGCTACTCGCGAGCTTAATTACGATGTTTATAAAAATCTTTTTCCTGATAACAGCTATGGTTATTCATCCGGCGGCTACCCAATGGCAATTCCGAAATTAACTTATGAAAACTTTGTAAAATTCTATAAGCGTTTCTATCATCCATCAAACAGCTATATCTATCTTTATGGTAATGCGGATCTGGATAAGGAACTTAAGTTTATCGATTCAGATTATTTATCCAGCTACAATAAGATAGATGTTAATTCGGAAATACCGCTTCAAAAACCTTTTAAGGAGATGAAGGAGGTTACAAATTATTATTCAGTTACGGAAGGCAGCGATATAAATAATCAAACTTATTTAAGCTTAAGTTTTGTTATAGGATTAAATACTGACCGCGCTTTGGTTATGTCACTTAATATGCTTTCCGATTTACTTGTAAACCAGGAATCTGCACCCATTAGACTTGCACTTCAAAAGGCTGGTATAGGAAAAGAAGTTAGTGCCGGTGTAGATGATATTGAGCAGAATGTATTTGAAATAACCGTGCACAATGCAAATCCAACCGACAAAGATAAATTTAAAGAGAGTAGTTCTTAACACGCTGAAAGAAGTAGCAAAAAATGGTTTGGATTCACTTGCTGTACAAGGTGCACTTAACAGGACAGAGTTCAATCTTCGTGAAGGCAACGATGCACAAAAAGGTTTATCATACAATTTTAATGCTATCTCAAGCTGGTTTTTTGCTGATAACCCTTTCCCCGGCCTTGAATATGAAAAACCGCTGGCTAAGCTAAAATCCGGTATAAATAAAAAATACCTTGAGGATATTATTAAGACAGATATGATTGATAATCCTCATTCACTATTATTAACTCTTGTTCCCAAGCCAGGACTTGAAAAAATAAATGATGAAAAAATTGAAAAGGAATTATCGGATTATAAAGCGTCTCTTTCCAAACAGCAGATTAAAGACCTTGTTAAAAATACTATTGAGCTGAAAGATTATCAGAAAAAAGAAGACTCTCCTGAGGCTCTTGCGACAATTCCATTATTAAGTCTTAAAGATATTAACCCGGAAGCAGCCTGGTATTCACTGGATAAAGAAAGTGTAAAAGATATTCCTTTGCTTGCTCATAACGAATTTACAAACGGAGTAGTTTATGCAAAGCTTAATTTTGATATGCGGGTTCTGCCTGAAAAACTGATTCCTTATGCTGCGTTGCTTTCAGAAGTAATGGGCAGCATGAACACTGAAAATTATTCTTATTCGGATCTGGAAAAACAATTAAATATTAATACCGGCGGTTTCAATACTTATCTTGATTGCTATGTAAAAGATATGAGCGACTCCAGTTTGATTCCTAAGTTTGTAGTATCTTCCAAAGCGATGAATGATAAAGTTGGAAAGATGTTCGATTTGATGGGTGAGATTATTAATAAAACAAAGTATGCAGATAAAGACAGGCTGAAAGAAGTTTTATCAAGAGATCAATCAAGAATTGAAGCAAGCGTAAAATCGAATGGTTACAAGTATGCTCAAACAAGGTTAACATCTTATATCAGCAACCAGGGGATGTTCAATGAATTAACAGACGGAATTTCGTATTACCGGTTTATATCCGGGCTTGCAAAAAATTATGATGCTAAAGCAAATGAGATAATGGACAACTTGATTAAAACTGCAAAGCTGCTTTTTACAAAAGACAACTGCATCGCCGCAGTTACATGTGCAAAAGATGATATGCCTCTTTACTTAAAAGGATTTGATGAATATGCAGATAAAATGGCTGAAGGCAAAGCCGCATATAACAAATGGAAGTTTGACTTAGAGAAAAAGAACGAGGGATTTATTACTGCTTCAAAAGTACAGTATGTAATTGAAGGGTATGATTATAAAAAACTAGGTTTCAATTGGAGCGGCAAATTTTATGTGCTTAATCAAATTCTCTCAACAGATTGGCTGCAGAACCAGGTGCGAGTATTAGGAGGTGCTTACGGCGGCTGGGCAAGATTTTCACCAACAGGCCTTGGTTATTTTGCTTCTTACCGTGATCCGCATTTAAAAGAAACTTTAAATAATTATGACGGCACTGTTGGATATTTAAATAACTTTAGTGCAGATGATAAAGCTATGACAAGATATATAATCGGAACTGTTTCAGGTCTTGATAGGCCTCTTACTCCATCCGGTAAAGGTGATTTAGCTGTTAGGCGGTACCTACAAAACGAAACTAAACAATACGTACAAAATATTCGGGATGAAGTTTTGGCAACTTCGGCAAGCGACATTAAATCGATGAGTAATCTTGTAAAAGATATAATTGCAGAAAAAGCATATTGCGTTTACGGAAATGAAGATAAAATAAAATCTGAAAAAGATTTATTTAAAGAAGTTGTTCCTTTGAACCCGGAGACAGCGGAGCTGCCTAAGAAAGTAGATTAATTATTGCTTTAAGTTTTTCCAAATGATGAGAAAATAATATATGTATTACATGAAAATCTTCCAATACTTATTGGATAATTATGTCTTATATTAAAATGAAGTTTTTAATAAAAATTACATTTAAGCTATAATTGATATTTTATTTTACAAATCTTTAATCAAATATTGGGGAAAGGGATATATAAACATGTACTCAAAATCATTTAATTTAAAAACTATTGTATTGTTCTTAATATTTATTTCAACTTGTAAAGCACAATTCTTGGATGAATTTGATAAAGCAAAAATTGATGGATGGTTTACAATGGTTGGTGACGGTACACCTGGAATGAGTTTCATACCTCATAATGGATATGCAACAATTATTGTTGACGGATCGAAAGACAAGTACAATGTTTACTGGACACTGATTAAACGTGATGTTACAAAATGGCTTGATTTAACAAAGCTGCAAGATACCAAATATCAATTACGTGTTGAAGCAAAAGTCCGTGTTCACACTGCACCGCATAGGTTAAACTTCATGGTGAATACAAACCGCACTACTGATTTCCATATTGATTTAATGGAGTATGATATTCCTGATACTACAAATTGGCATGTGATTAGTATGACAACAAAAAGATTTGACGCAAAACCTGGAGATACTGTTTATGTTCAATTATGTGCAACTGATTTTGGCTTAGAAAAATATTCTGTTGATATTGATTACTTCCGTGCTGATATAGTGAATACTAATGAGGCTGGTGCTGATAAAGGGAATCCAATTCCTTATCATCCTCCAATTCCTGAGTTAAAAACTTTTTCTAATCAACTTGATGTCAGCAATGATTGTGTTATAAATTCAGAATTTCCTGAAGTTAATTTTAACGATCTACATGTTAAAGAAAAGGAAGGCGATATTCGTGTCCTGACTATTAACGGTGAACAGTGGGGAATTCTTAAATGGGATTTTTCAAAATACAAAAATGCAGAAATTTCAAAAGCCGGTTTGCTGGAATTAACTACTCAGTCGGTGCATAGCGGCGGCAATTATATTAAAGCATTCGGCGAAGATTTTGGAATTGAATTTGGGAAAGTAAGAGTAATAGAAATTCTTGGTGGCGACCCGCTTTGGGATCAAAAAACAGTTAGTTACAATTCTTTAACAGAAAATAAAAAATATTCAGAGGTTTTTAATACTCAAATGGTTTACGACTTTGATGTAATTGAAGAGCCAGGCGGGAAAAATTATATCACAATATCTCAACCGGTTTTACAGCGCTTGTTAGATGGAACAACTAAAGGCTTATTGCTTCGTCCATTAGGAGCAATAGATGCTTCTTTTTATGCTTCGGAAAATCAAAACAAAAGCAACACGGCTAAATTACATTTCTCACTCAAAAATGATTAGTAGATAATTGGTAGAATTATGAAAACATTTTCAAGAAAAATATTTGTTGCTTGTTTGCTTCTAATAACAATAATTAATTCTTCTCATTACATTTTTGCAAAAGATAAAAACGTCACTCATGTTTGGGAAATGAAGGAGATTAAACTAAATGCCGAAAAAGTTTATAATAATTATTACATGGAAGTAACATGCTGGGTTGAATTAAAAGGCCCGGATTTCTCTAAACGTGTTTATGGATTCTGGGATGGAGGAAATAATTTTATTGTTCGTGTAGTTGCTGTAAAGCCAGGCAAATGGGAATGGAAAAGCAATTCAAATCAACTTGATGATGAAGGATTGAATAATAAATCAGGTTCTTTTAATGCAGTTGAATGGACGGATAAAGAGAAGCAAGAGGATCCAAATAGGAATGGTTTTCTAAGAGCAACGCCAAATGGCCATGCGCTTCAATATGCAGACGGGAAACCTTTCTTTATGATTGGTGATACCTGGCTGGCTGCAAGTACCTGGCGATTACCTTTTAGAAACGCTGAGACATTTGATAATTATGTACCAGGCCCGGGAATGGGATTTGAAGATGCAGTGATGTATAGAAAAAAACAAGGCTTCAATTCTGTTAGTATGATTTCATGCTTTCCCAATTGGGATTCTGATATTCATCCAAGCACTTATGCTGATTCAAATAATATTTATATAAGAAATGCCTGGGAAAAATTTGGTTATGATGTAAAAGATGCAATGGGCGTGGATGCTTCCGGCGGTTCCAGTTATTGGGGTTCATTTACTGCAAAGAATATGCGTGATGAATATGGAAATTTACCTTTTGAAATGTCAAAAGTTCATAAAGGAGTTTCGAACTTCACGCAAATAAATCCTGAGTATTTTAAAAGTCTTGATAAGAAAATGAAATTTTTACAGAAACAAGGATTTGTTGCTCTGCTTGAAACAGTTAGACGGGATGTCGGCCCTTCATGGAAAGCCTATTTTAATTTTAACGAAACTTTTTCACTGTTTTTTCAATATCTAATTTCACGTTACGGTGCTTTCAATATTATTTTTAGCGGTATTCATCTGGATTGGATTCCAAAAGACTTTAGTTTGACCGCTGAAGAATTTAACGAAGCCTTGAAATATCATTTGAAAAAATATGGGCCAATGCCTTTTGGCCAGCCCGTAACAGCATTGATAAGCAGTTCAACTTATACAGTGTTTGGCCATAATAAAGATTGCCCCTGGCTTACAATGCACAGTGTCGGTAATAAACCTAGAGATCATAGAATTGCTGATTCATTAGAAACAATTTTCAAACTTAACCCGCCTTATCCTGCAATTAATTTTGAACCATATTATACAGGTTGGAATCATGAAATAAATAAACCTCATGGAGAACGTCCTCCGGTAAACTCGGCGCGAGATAATTATTTTTCAAGAGCTCAAATGTATGGTTCTGTTTTATCCGGAGGATTATCTGGGCATGTTCATGGTACTGCTGCTTATGATTTTACAACAATAGGAGAGCCTGAAGGTGCGCGGCCGCATATTTGGGATGCATTTAAGTATGAATCCGCAAATTATATGCAATACCTGAATGCCTTTATTTTATCCGAAGGTAAAAAATATCAGGATCTTTTACTTGCTAGAAAAGATGTCATTCCTAACAAAGCTCCCGGAAGCCCAACTGACGGATTAGATGGCTGGGCGTATATGATGAGAACCTCTGCAAAAGATTTCGCATTACTTTATTTTGAAAATCAATCAGTATTGCCTGCACTCAATAATTTTATTCCAAACAAAGAATATTACTTTAAATGGTTTGATACAATTACAGGCAAATGGGATAAGAAAGAATTATTGAAGGCTGATTCTAAAGGAAGACTTAAAATTCCAGAATTCCCCAATGGAGAAAATTTATCCTCAAGAGATTGGGCAGCAAAGATAAAATTAAAAGAGTAATGAAGAAATACAGTTCCACTGAAATTGGAAAAGCAAAAGAAGAGGATAGTTTTCTTTGACATAAAAATCTCAATGAAACTTTAAAGTTCCAGCAAGTATTTAGAAAATTATTGCTCAATATTTCTTTGCAATTTATAAAAAGCACAAAGCTAAACAACATATCTGTCCAAAATAAATATTGTTCTTCTATTGAAATTAAACTTTACTAATATTTTATGTCATCCCTTCTGGATTTTTGGTCTGCACTTTTATCGTTTTTATAATAATTTCACACTTTCGGTGTTTGTTTTATAAGCCCGAAGGGATGAAATTATTCATATATAGATTTATTTTGGACAGTACTGCTAAACAATTCATAAATAAATAATAATTCTTAAAAACTTAAGATTTATTATATTCGTTGTAACAGTTTCAAATCTATCTGAAGTAAAGAGGGTTTCATGAAAAAAATATTATTAGCCTTTATTGTTATTACTTTATATAGTTCTTCTGAAGCTCAACTAATCGGTAAATTTAATATTGAGAAGGATTTATTTTTAGCACAATTTGATTGTAAAACCGACGTTGACGATATCTATTCGATAGCCGGTGTAGCAACCATGTTGGCTGATCCTCGATTTTCAAATGTTAAATATCATGCAGTTGCCGGTGCATATGGAATACAGGAAGGCTTGTATGTCCCGCCTAATGATCTATTTAAAATTGCATTCGGTTCTCACTGGTCTGATGCAAACTCTAATTTTAAACAAGCTCTGAGTGAAGTCACAAAAATTGTTACAAATACTTTAGAAGACGGGGGAGATATTTGGATTGCTGAAGCGGGGCAATCTAATTTTTCTGCTTCTCTTATAAAAAATATTAAAACTATATCACCATCAATTAAAACTAAATCTAGAATACATATTGTGCAGCATAGTGATTGGAATGAAAACAACACATCGCCGGATGATTTAACTTATGTAAAAGAGAATACCGACTATATAAAAATTCCGGACGGGAATACCATTGGTAACGGATCTCCTGGATTTTCCACAGAAGAAAAAGTTAATTGGAAAAAATATATTACTGATTCACGGCGTAAAAATATTTGGGAAAAGGCAATTGAAATTGCAAATAAATACAATGGTAAAGACGGACGGTATAAAAATCCTGCTATAGCCAAAGGAGGGATGGACTTTTCCGATGTATCTGAATCCTGCTGGATTTTTGGATTTAATCATCTTAAAAATGTAGAGGATTTCTTTAAAGAATTTTCTACTTCAAAGAAATAATTATCTTAAATCAAATAGGAAATGTTATGCCAAATACTTTAAGAGGTCTAACTACTGTCAGTTATTTTGCAGAAGATCATAATTCTGCTAAAAATTGGTATACGGAATTTTTAGGAATAGAACCGTATTTTGAAAGGCCAGGCTATGCTGAATTTAGATTGGGAGATTATCAGCATGAGTTAGGAATTATTGATAGTAAATATGTTCCGGGCACTGAAAGCACAAAAGGCAGAGCAGGAGTTGTTGTATACTGGCATGTAGATGATGTTGAATCAGTTGTAAATAAAGCGATTGCAATGGGAGCCAAACAACTTGAACCTATACAAGATAGAGGGCATGGATTTATAACTTCTACAGTTGTAGATCCTTTTGGTAACATATTGGGAATAATGTACAATCCCCATTATTTAGAAATTTGTTCGCAATTAAAGAGTAATCAATAGTTGAAAGTAAAATCTGTAAACGAAGAAATAATTTTATGTTCAAACCTGGTTTGAATGGGAAAAATGGCTTAAGACTAATTATAAAGTGGCAAAAGGAGTTTGGTTAAAGATAGCTAAAAAAGATTCCGGAGAAATGTCAGTTACAATTTCAGAAGCACTGGATACTGCTTTGTGCTATGGTTGGATTGATAGTCAGAGAAAGAGGTTTGATAATAAATTTTATATACAAAGATATTCGCCAAGAAATAATAAAAGTCCGTGGTCAAAGCTTAATGTAGAAAGAGCTGAAAAACTGATTAAATCCAATCGAATGAAAAAGAATGGATTTATTGAAATTGAAAAAGCTAAAAAAGATGGACGATGGAGCTCTGCATATGAACCTCAAAGAAATTTCGTAATCCCAAAAGAATTTAAAAGAAATACTTGATCAAAATATAAACGCTAAAAAAAATTTCAATTCTTTAGACAAAACAAAACAATATTCGATTATCTTACCCATATTAAAAGCAACGACGATTGACAAAAAATCAATTTGCTTACAAAAGGCATTGGGCAAACTGGAAACTATAAATTAGAAGTAAACTTAAAATTAAATTCGTATTTAAGAGTAAGCGAAAACATCTAAATATTAATTATTTAACATGTAGACAATAAGATACTGTATTTGATTAAAACACTTAATTATAATTTTTATAAATTAGAAATAATTAATTATTCATTTAAGCATAATATAACATGTCTGAAAATATCTTAACATTTAGTTTAACTGTATTTATGGGATTCTTTGCAATTATGAATCCAATAGCAAATACTCCGGTATTTTTAGGCTTAGTGGGAGATAAAGATGAAACAGAAAGAAAATCAATTGCAAAAACGTCCTGCCTGACAGCTTTTCTTATTGTACTATTTTTTGTAATTCTTGGTAAATATCTTTTTGAGTTATTCGGGATTACAATTCCAGCTTTTAAAATTACAGGGGGAGTACTTTTATTTTATGTCGGATTTGAAATGCTGCAGTCAAAGAAATCAAAGATTCATCATCAGGATGATGTAGAACCGGATGACGGAGTTGCAATATCTCCTTTAGCTATTCCAATACTTGCTGGGCCGGGAACAATAGTAACAGCAATGAACTATATTACAAACGGAAGTATTACGCATCTATCAATTGTGATTGTAATTTTTGCTTTGATGATTTTCCTAACTTATTTAGCTTTTACTTTAAGTGAATTGATAGTAAAAAAAATTGGGAATCATCTAATACTGGTGATTGGCAAAATAATGGGATTAATTCTTGCAATTATGGGGACGGGAATGGTGATTGACGGGATAAAACTTTCATTTAATTTATGATTGATATTAATTGAAAACAAATAAACTTAAAATTCTCTTATTCGGGGACCCTATTTTAAGAGAAGTTGCAAAACCAGTAAATGTATTTCATTGCAAATTAGCTATAAAAAAATTAATTTAATTTCAGTAGTTGTAACTTTTCTTTTAACAGACGCAAATAGGGTAGACAAAAGACCAGATATTTCTTCGATTAAAAAAATAATTCAATTAAATATTTAAACGAAAATGAAACTAACATTTGTTTTATTTATCATTTTAATTACTGCAAATATATTTGCTCAAAATAAATCATATTCATTCAGGAATATTGAGAATAAAATTGTTTATAGCGACGAATTGAATTTCAAATCCAGCAGTCCATTATTGTTAAACAACATTGAGTCTCATAAACATTCATTAGTGAATCTATCTCTTCAGCCTATTGTTGGTACTGGGTTAGCTTTTATATTTTCTATTCCTCCTTTGGCAGGGGCTTGGAACAGTGCATGGAATCATGGCACAGATGTATCACAAACAACATGGGCTATCCTCACATTTTCCGCATATATATTAGGCGCTGGTACTGGTGTTTATTTAATTGCGCATGTGGAGAATTCAAAAATATCTTATTGGAAGACAGTTGAACATTCTGTAATAGGCGGTGCTGCTGGTGCTCTAGCTGCCGCCTTGCTTGCATCTCAATATTCAACTATTCCAAATGCTGGTGCAATTTTTATAGCTTTTAGTCCTGTAATTGGGGCAATGTTTTATACTTCATTTGTAGCTGACTGGCCGCATCAAAATCAAGATTTATCTTTTAACAATAAAATGCTTTCACATAAAGATTTAATAAATCGTACAAACATTTTTAATATAGAAGTAATTCGAATTAAATTATAATATTAACCTATCCCTTAACTGCTCCTTCCGTTAATCCTTGAATTATATATTTCTGGAATAAAGCTATTAATAAAATCACCGGGATAATTGCTATTACAGCCGCAGCCATAATATATCCCCATGGAATTTGCCCGTGAAGCCCTTCAAACAATGCAATACCTACCGGAACAGTCCTTGCCTTAAAATCAATTGTAAACATCAAAGCGAAAAGAAATTCATTAAAAGAATAAATGAAGATTAGCATGAAAGTAGAAAAAGCTCCCGGCAATGCAAGTGGAAAAATTATTCTTCTTAATATCTGAAATCGCGAAGCACCGTCTACAAGTGCAGCTTCGTCAAGCTCTTTTGACAACTGGGAAAAATGACTTAGCATAATCCATAAAGCGAGAGGAAGTCCAAGAGTGATGTAAGGAAATATTAAGGCATAATAAGTATTTATCCAGTTGAAGTTTGTCATCATTTTAAAAAGATAACCTACAATACTTATTTGCGGGAACATTGAAAACCCAAGCAGCGCCAGTGGAATAAAAATCTTGCCAGGGAATTTGAGTCTTGTAATTGAATAAGCAGATAGGCTTGCAAAAAATGTCGCGAACAAAGCAGCAGCCATAGAAACAATTACACTATTTCTTAAATAATCTAAAAGATGCACTGATTTGGAAGTTAGCACCTGAATGTAATTATTAATAGATAAAATAAAAGGAACATTATTAGATAAAAAATCCGGATGTTCATTAAGGGAAACAATAATCATCCAAACAAATGGAGCAATGCAGAAAATAAAAAGGAAAGCTGCACCAGAGTATAGTAATATTTTTTTAATTCGCTCTTCTTTCATTTTATCTCCCCAGCAAAATTTCCAAGCTTTATATAAAGCACCGCTAATGCAGACGCAATCAAAAACACTACAATGGAAATAGCAGATCCGTAACCGTAATCTCCAGAGATATAATATTTAAAAGCATATAATGAAATTGATGAAGTGCTTCCTCCCGGTCCGCCGCCGGTTAACACATAAATTAAATCGAATATTCTTATCGCATCAATGGTACGGAAGAGCAAAGCAACAATAATTACCGGCTTGAGTAACGGAATCGTTATATAATAAAAACGTTGAAGGAAATTTGTTCCGTCTATCATTGATTGTTTATAAAGCTCTTCAGGAATGAGCGACAAACCGGCAAGCAAAATGATGGCAATAAATGGGGTGGTTTTCCATACATCACTTATCACAATTGAAAAGAATGCCCCAACGGAAGAACCCAGCCAGTTTACAGGAGAACTCGAAATGCCAAGATGAATAACAATGTAATTTATAATCCCAAAATCAAAGTTGTACATCAACTGCCAGATGCGTGCTGATATTGCTACCGGAATTGCCCAGGGAATTAATATTGCAACCCGCATCAATCCACGTCCCGGGAAAGTTTCATTTAAAATTAAAGCGAACATCATTCCAAGCACAAGCTCTAATCCAACAGAAACAAAAACAAATATCAAAGTGAAACGAATAGACTGCCAGAAATGAATATCATTAAAAAGCCGAATGAAATTCTCTAAAAAAATAAACTTGTTCGGCATAAAAGTAACATCACGAAAAAAGCCTGTTAGTAATGTTCCGGCAACGGGAAGGAAAACAAAAATTAATGTTATCAGAATTAGCGGCGAATTAAAAATGTATGCCTGCCATGTTTGGCTGCCTGAATATTTGGTTTTACTTCGAGCCATAAATCTTCACCAGTTCATTTATCTCGCTCTGCATTTTTCTTAAAGCTTCACCCGGTTTTATTTTTCCGGAAAGACAATCATTAACATATCTTTGAATTATATCCGATACCTGGCTGTAATATGGCAGAGTCGGCCTTGCAACGGTATTCTGTAAAGCATCATATAATATTTTTACTGTAGGTAATTTTGCAGCTACTTCTTTATCATTATAAACATCTTTTCTTGCGGGATTCCATCCAACATTTAGAATAAGACTTTTCTGAACTTCGTAAGATGAAACAAACTGAATAAACTTCCAGGCTTTTTCTTTTTCATCTGAGAAACGTGAAATTCCAATATGCCAACCTCCTAATGTTGCAACAGATTGATTGCCTTTAAAGTGCGGTAAAACTGTTAAACCGGTTTTTCCTTTTACAGGTGAATCATTTACTTGGGCAAGCTTCATTGCGTATGTCCAGTTTCTTTCAAACAAGGCATCGCCTCTCTGGAAAGCTCTTCTCACTTCTTCTTCTTTCATTTCTGTGTAAGTATTGACCGGAGAAATTTTATATTTATGAATTAAGTCCGCCATCATTTGAAGTGCTTTCTCATTTCCCGGAGTATCCAAATTTATCTTTTCATCTTTCAAAATACTTCCGCCGTTTGAAGCAATAAATTCAAGGAAGTCACATACCAATCCTTCATATTGAGCACCTTGCCAAACAAAGCCATAGAAATTATGATTGTATTTTCTTTCTGCTTTTTGAATTTTCAATGATTGGTTTATCAATTCGTTCCAGGTTTGTGGGGGTGAAGCAAAGCCGTATTTATTCAATAAATCTTTGCGGTAATAAAGAAGTCCAACATCAAGAAAAACGGGGAGAGCATATAAATTATTTTTATATCTATCAACAGAATTTAATACTTTTGGGAAAAATACGTTTGTATCAAAATCATTTTTAGATACATAATTATCTAAAGGTTCCAGCCAATTAGATTTTATGAATTGATTTATCCATACCACATCCATTAAAAACAAATCCGGGTTTGGCTGTTTTGATTCAAGAGAAATTATTAAACCCTGTCTTCTTTGGTCAGTGTAAGTAGGCTGGCGTACAAGTTTTAAATTACTGCTGGTCTGTTTATTGAACTCACTTACAAGGGTTTCCCAAAAATCAACTTCTTCCGGTGAACCGCCAATCCAGATTGTAAATTCTTTTTCACTTTTACTGCAGCGAATTCCTGAAATAGAAATTAATAATGCGGTAAATATTAAAATTATCTTTGTCTTCATTTAGGAAGAATGTATGAATGTGTTTGATTGTAATTAGAAAATAAAAATGAATTAATTAAAATCAAATGTTGCTAGTATAAATTGAATTAGTTTTAATGCATTTCAATTAATTTATATCTAATTTTTGATTGTGAATAAAATGACAAACATTTTGTAGAATCGGGGAAAATATGAAACTCAAACAAATTAAACTAATAACAATTTTAGCAAGTATTTTATCAATTTCACTTGCTATTGTCTCTTATTTCGGTGCGTTTATTCCAGGCACTTATGAACGTGATTCACTCTCAATGGCAGTTCAAGGGATGGGACAGGATATTGTAGATCTATTTATTGTTGTCCCGTTGTTAATATTATCTTTAGTATTTGTTCGAAAGGGAAATAAATATTCTTATTTCATTTTTAGCGGAATACTATTTTACATCTTGTATTCATACGTTATCTATAGTTTGGGAGTTCATTTTAATAATTTATTTTTACTTTATTGCTTAATTCTTGGAACATCCCTTTATACTTTTATAATTATGGTAGTTCAATTAACAAACCTCGACATTCAAAATTTATTTTCAGATAAAACACCAATAAAATCAATAGCTATATATCTTATTATTATTGCAGCTATGTTTTACTTGCTTTGGCTTAAAGATGTTGTCCCCGCAATTTTAAGTAATACAGTACCTAAAGTAGTTAAAGATGATAAACTGTTGGTTAACCCGGTTCATGTTTTAGATATTTCAATTGCACTGCCGGGATTTATAATAACTGCAATATTATTAATTAAAAAACATAAATTAGGTTTTATCTTAACTCCAATTTCTTTAGTATTCATTATAATTTTAGCAATAGCACTAATCGGTATGGTAATTATGTTGAAGATTAAAGGACTGAATGATGATTTATCTGTTTCAATTATTTTTAGTTTGCTGGCGATTGTCAGCAGTGTTTTTTTAGTTAAATATTTTAAGGCAACAAAAAGCATTTAACATTTTTTTATATTATTTCTTTTAAATTGCAGCAGCTTGAAAAAAATAAAAACCAAACCTATTGGCTTGCTGGAAGCGGACAAAATAAAAATCGTTTTAAGGAAATTATTATGAAATCAACTTTGAAAAATTATTTCTTTTGGATATTAATTATCTTTTTAAGTTCTCAATTCAGCTTTGCACAGCTTGAATCCGCAAGATCAAATATTGAAAAAATTATTAAGCAAGCTAAAGGCAAAGTTGGGGTTGCTGTAATGGATTTAAAAAATAAAGATACGCTGACTGTAAATGATAATTACTGCTATCCTATGCAGAGTGTATTCAAATTTCCTTTAGCTTTATATGTTCTTAATCAAGTTGACAAAGGCGTTTTATTTCTTGACCAAAAGATTCAATTGACAAAAGAAAATTTGCTTCCTAATACATGGAGCCCTTTACGAGAAAAATATCCGGGCGGCAATGCAGAAGTTTCACTTGATGAAATAGTACAAAATACTGTCGCATGGAGTGATAACAATGGGTGCGATTTTCTATTTAAACTAGTTGGCGGGACTTCCAAAGTCAATTCCTACATTCATAAGCTGGGAATTAAAGATTTGAATATTGTAGCAAATGAAGAAGCTATGCATAAAGATTGGAACATTCAGTATAAAAACTGTTCAACTCCAATGGCGATGGCAAAGCTTCTTTATAAATATAAATGCGATAGTATCCTTTCTAAATCAAGTAGAGATTATCTTTATGATATTATGGAATCAACTGTAACAGGAGCAAAAAGAATAAAAGGGGAGTTACCTGAAGGAACATTAGTAGCTCATAAAACCGGATCATCTGGTGTTAAAGATGGAATTGCTGCTGCAACAAATGACGTAGGGATTGTAACACTTCCAAATGGGAAACAATATGCAATTGTGGTTTTTGTTTCAGATTCTTCTGAAAAAGAGGAAGCAAGGGATCAAGTTATAGCAGATATTTCTAAAGCTGTTTGGGATACTTATACAGAAAATAACAAGTAACTTAGTGGATAAAAGAATTAGGTTTGCATTTACAAATCTTAATTTATATTTTCGCCCATTGTTTGAATTTCATAAGTTTAAAAGATGAGCAAAAGTGTAACACTGGAAGATTTTTATAAATCAAAACCTGAATTAAAATTTAATCCTAATTCCATAAAAAATAATAGCACAAATGAAATTGGGCATTTTAATGTATTTTCCCGCTCCAATCTTTGCAATAGAGTAATACCTTATAATAGAAGAGATTTTTATAAAGTCTCTTTAATTATTGGAACCGGTGTTCTTAATTATGCCGACAAAGCAATAAAGATTAATGGAAACGCTTTATTATTTTCAAACCCTAATGTGCCGTATTCATGGGAGCCGGTTTCAAAAAAACAGGATGGTTACTTTTGTCTTTTTACAACTGAGTTCATAACCAATAACCGCAGCATCAATTTAATTGAACACCCATTATTCAAAGTCGGAGGCGAGCCTGTTTATTTTATTGATGAAGAGGAGACAAAATCGTTAAGCTATATCTTTGAGAAAATGCTTTCAGAGATTGAATCCGACTATATATATAAATATGATTTGCTAAGGAATTACCTTGATATCATTATTCACCAGGCATTAAAGCTTAAACCGGCAGATACTTTTTACAAGCATACAAATGCATCATCAAGAATTACTTCTTTGTTTATTGAATTACTGGAAAGGCAATTCCCAATTGATTCTCCAGAAAACATTCTTAAGCTTAAATCACCAACTGATTTTGCCCAGAATCTTTCCGTACATGTTAATCATTTAAATCGAGCTGTAAAAGAAGTCACCGGTAAAACAACCACAACGCATATTGCCGATAGAATAGTTAAAGAAGCAAAGGCACTGCTTGTCCATACAGATTGGAATGTTTCCGAAATAGCTTACAGCCTTGGATTTGAATATCCTACATATTTTAATAACTTTTTTAAGAAGCATACGGAACTGTCTCCTAAATCACTTCGTAATTAATTGTTTGAATATTATAACTTTCTGTTTGATTTTTATTACCGTTTAACGGCCTCTCAAAACTAAATTTGCATCACAATTCCACAAAGAATTAATTAATAAGTGAGGAAGCCATGAAGTTTAGAAAACTCGGTAACACCGGAGTAAGTTTATCAGCTATTGGATT
Source organism: uncultured Ignavibacteriales bacterium (assembly GCA_963746735.1). GTDB lineage: Bacteria > Bacteroidota > Ignavibacteria > Ignavibacteriales > Ignavibacteriaceae > CAVSWT01. The sequence goes on along the minus strand of CAVVCO010000023.1, from coordinate 8,621 downwards.
AGGATGTATGGGAATGAGCCATGCATACGGAGTAGGAAATGATGAAGAATCCATAAAAGTATTACATAAAGCTTTGGAACTTGGAATAAATTTTTGGGACACTGCCGATTTCTACGGTGCAGGAAAAAATGAAGAACTTGTATCCAAAGTTTTATCTACGAATCGTAATAAAATTTTTATTGCAACTAAATTTGGTTTTAGAATTAAGGAGGGCGTAAAAAATTTTAAAAGCATGGATGATGCTTATCTTGATTGCTCACCTGAATATATTAAGATAGCCGTAGAAGCCAGTTTAAAAAGATTGAAGATTGACACAATAGATTTATACTACGCTCACAGAATCGATCCTAAAGTTCCAGTTGAGGATATGGTGGGTGCAATGTCTGAACTTGTTAAAGAAGGGAAAGTTCGTTATCTCGGTTTATCTGAAGCCTCTGCAGATTCAATTAGAAGAGCAAATAAAGTACATCCTATTTCCGCTTTACAAAGTGAGTATTCTTTGCTGACAAGAGACATTGAAAATGAGATTATTCCTGTTTGCCGTGAATTGAAAATATCTATCATTCCATTTAGTCCTCTTGCACGCGGTTTAATGACCAATACAGTTAAAAAAGAAGAATTCCCGGAAAACGATTTCCGAAAAAATATTCCGCGGTTTGATGATGAACATTGGCAGAACAATCAAAATCTGGTTGAAGAATTTGATTCACTTGCAAAAAAGAAAAGCAGTACGCCCGCTCAATTGGCTTTAGCATGGGTTCTTGCTCAGGGAGATGATATAATTCCAATACCCGGAACTAAAAAAATTAAATATCTTGAAGAAAATTCAAAATCAGTAGATGTTAATTTAACAGATGCAGATATGAAGCAAATAGAATCGTTGCTAATGAAATATCCAAATATTGGTAACCGTTACAATGCATCAACGCAGAAATTAGTGGATAAATAAAAAATTAGAAAGGTAATTATTATGAAATATAGAAAATTAGGTAACACAGGAATAAATTTATCCGCAGTTGGTTTGGGCTGCATGGGAATGAGCTTTGCTTATGGACCCATCAACGATGAAGAATCAATCAAAACACTAAACCGTGCTTTGGAACTTGGAATAAACTTTTGGGATACAGCCGACATGTACGGCTTTGGACATAACGAAGAATTGATTTCTAAAGTTTTAGTTCCAAACAGAGATAAAATTATTTATTGCAACTAAATTTGGTTTCCGTACCAAAGATGGAGGGCAGGGAATTAGTGGAAGTACTGGAACTTATTTTGATGGTTCACCTGCTTACGTTAAGCAAGCAGTTGAAAAAAGTCTGCAAAGATTAAAAATAGATACAATCGATTTGTATTATTCTCATCGTGTTGATCAAAATATTCCTATTGAAGAAACTGTAGGTGCAATGGCAGATTTAGTGAAAGATGGCAAAATAAAATATATCGGATTATCCGAAGCATCGGCAGAATCAATTCGCAAAGCGTATAAAGTTCATCCTATCACTGCTCTTCAAACTGAATATTCATTACTTACTAGGGATGCAGAAGGAGAAATATTAAATACTTGCAGAGAACTCGGTATTACATTTATTCCATACAGTCCGCTTGCAAGAGGTTTAATTACTGCAACTGTAAGCAATGCAGAAGAATTACCTGAAGATGATTTCAGAAGAACGTTGCCAAGATTCAAAGGTGAAAGCTGGGAAAACAATAAAAAGCTTAGTTGATGAATTTTCAGAATTAGCTTCATCAAAAAATTGTACACCGGCACAGCTAGCTTTAGCATGGGTACTTGCTCAAGGAGACGATGTCATCCCTATTCCCGGAACTAAAAGAATAAAATATCTTGAAGAAAATGCTGCCGCGGTCGACATAGTTTTGACAAAAGAAGATTTGGAGAATTTGGAAAAACTTATTGCAAAATACCCAAATATTGGCCAGCGTTATAGTGATGGGGCAATGAAACTAGTTAATAAATAATCGGAGATTAAAAATGAAAATGAGATATCTTGGAAACAGTGGTGTAAAAGTATCGGAGCTTTGCTTTGGTGCAATGACTTTTGGCGGAAAAGGACGCTGGAAAGCTATTGGCGAACTTGAGCAAAAAGATGCAAATGAATCTTATAAAACTTGCATTGGATGGTGGAATTAATTTCTTTGATACGGCCGATGTTTATTCTGAAGGCTTAGCTGAAGAAATGTTGGGTAAAGCATTAGGTAATCATCGTAAAGAAATAATTCTTGCAACTAAAGTCAGAGGCAGAACAGGCGAGGGGCCTAATGATGTTGGTTTATCCCGTCATCATATTATTGAAAACTGTAATGCAAGCTTAAAAAGATTGGGAACTGATTACATTGATTTGTATCAGTTGCATAGTTTCGATCCGTATACACCTCAGGAAGAAACTTTACGGGCACTTGACGATTTAGTAAGAGATGGGAAGATTAGATATATCGGCGCTTCCAATCATACCGGCTGGCAGTTGATGAAAGCATTGGCAATTTCCGATAAGCAGAACCTGGAGAAATTTATAACTCTCCAAGCATATTATTCCTTAATCTCACGCGATCTTGAAAATGAACTTGTACCCCTTTGCCTTGATCAAAACTTAGGAATATTACCATGGAGTCCTCTTGGAGGAGGCTTCTTAACCGGTAAATATAGAAGAGGAAAAGAACGCCCTAAAAATGCAAGACGGTCTGATCCGAAAAACCAGTTCTTACAATTTGACGAAGAAAAAGGATTTGATATTGTTGATGAGCTCGAAAAGATTGCTAAAAATCATGAAGCTACAATAACACAGGCTGCTCTCAATTATCTTCTAAGAAAACCCGCTGTTTCTTCAGTAATCATAGGTGCAAAAACTAAAGAACAGCTTACAGATAATTTAAAAACATCAGACTGGCAAATGACTTCCGATGAAGTTACAAGATTAGACGAATTGAGCACACCTGCAAGAGTATATCCATATTGGATGCTTCAAATGCTGTCTCAAGATAGATAAAAAAATAAGGAACAAAAATGAAAGCCTACACGCTTAAAAAAAACGGTGGAATTGAAAATTTAAAATTATCAGAAATTGATAAACCAAAAATTAAAGCAGATGAAGTTTTAGTAAAAGTAAAAGCAATTTCAATTAACCCTGTCGATGCTTTTGTTAGAAAAAATGAATCTTCTTTACAAGGAATCTTAAAACCTGGTAAAGATGAAGATACATTTATTTTAGGTTGGGATGTTTCCGGAATAGTTGAAGAAGTTGGCAGTGATGTAAAGGAATTTAAGAATGGCGATGAAGTTTTTGGAATGATTAATTTTCCGGGAAATGGAAAAGCTTATGCAGAGTATGTTGCTGCCCCAGCAAATCAAATTACTTTAAAGCCCAAAAATATTTCGTTTGAAGATGCTGCCGCTGCGACTCTTGCCGCATTAACTGCCTGGCAGGGTTTAGTAACCAATGCAAAAATAAAAAAAGAGGATAAAGTTCTTATACATGCTGCTGGCGGGGGAGTTGGCCATTATGCAGTTCAAATTGCAAAAAGTTTTGGAGCTTATGTTATTGGTACCGGTTCATCTTCGAAAAGGGATTTTGTTTTGAAACTTGGGTGCTGATGAATTTATAGATTATACTTAGGAAAAATTTGAAGAAAAAATTAATGATGCTGATATAATTCTTGATTCAATTCCTGGAAACGAACATCTTCTTCATTCTATTGAAGCAGCAAAAAACGGAGGAAGAATAATTTCAATTAAATCTTCATTTGAAGGCGAACCGGCAGAAAAAGCTAAAGCAAAAAATTTACAAACCTTTAGAATATTAGTTAGTTCTAATGGGGAGGATATGAAACAAATAGCCAAACTTTTAGAAGAAGGGAAAAGTACATTCTCATGTTTCTGAGAAATATAAGTTTGAAGATCTTCCAAAAGCTCATCTGCAGATTGAAACAGGAAAAACGAATGGAAAGATTGTGGTTGTAATTTGATAAAAGAATTTAATATTAAAGAAATAAACTATGGATTAATAATGAAGGAAATAAAGGATCAAATAATTCTTATTACCGGCGCAACAGACGGAATCGGAAAATTAACAGCTTTAGAACTAGCGAAAGAAAATGCTACATGTTTTAATTCATGGAAGAAATAAAGAAAAAGTAAAAAAAGTAGTTGAAGAAATTAAAACTAAATCTAATAATCAAAAGGTTGTCGGATTTACAGCAGACTTTTCATCTTTAAATGAAGTAAGAAAATTTGCCGAAGAGTTGAAGAAAGAATATCAAGCAATTGATGTTTTAATTAATAATGCCGGCGTTGGTTTTGCAGATGAAAGATATAGCAAAGACGGTTATGAACTCCGTTTTGCTGTAAACTATCTTGCTCCTTTTTTATTAACACAATTGCTGCTGCCTGAACTTAAAAAAGCCTCGCCTTCACGGATTGTAAATGTAAGTTCTGCAGGACAAAGTCCGGTTAATTTTGATGATATAATGCTTGAGAAAAATTTTAACGCAACACAAGCTTATTGTCAAAGTAAGCTTGCATTAATAATGTTTACAATTGATCTTGCTGTGAAACTGAAAGATGAAAACATTTCTGTGAATAGCTTGCATCCGGGAACCTATCTAGATACAAATATGGTTAGGCGTTCAAATATTAATCCATGGGGAAAACCTGAAACGGGTGCAGATGCAGAAGTTTACCTCGCAACTTCTCCTGAGTTAAATAATATTACCGGGAAATATTTTAATGTCAAATCCGAGGCAAGAGCTGATTCACAGGCTTATGATAAGCAGGCAAGAAAACGTTTATGGGATTTAGGTGTTAAACTGACAAATTTTTAATTAAGGCTACGCTTGCCCTTAAAATTCTAAATGAAACTTTGTGAACTGAATGCCTTTGTTGTCAATTGTTTTTTACCACTTAGGCACCTAGGCTTTGTATAAAAAAAAGATTTTCAATTAAATTTCATCGATTAAATTAGAGGCTTATGATGAGTGAACTTTTTTCATCTATTAAAATAAGAAGTGTCGAATTAAAAAATAGGATTGCAGTATCTCCAATGTGTCAATACTCAAGTCATGATGGATTACCTTCGGATTGGCATTTAGTCCATCTAGGAAGCAGGGCGGTAGGTGGAGCGGCATTAGTATTTACGGAAGCAACTGCAGTCTCTCCGGAAGGGAGAATTTCACCCGATGATGCTGGAATTTGGAGTTCAAAACATGCGGAGGCATATAAAAGAATTACTTCTTTTATAAAAGAACAAAATTCAATTCCTGCAATACAATTAGCGCATGCTGGAAGAAAAGCATCAACGTTTTCACCATGGAAGGGAACAGGTGCTGTACAATTAAATGAAGGAGGTTGGCAGACTGTTGCACCAAGTTCAATCAGTTTTGCCGAGAACTATCCATCACCTAAAGAAATGAACAAGCAGGATATTCAAACGGTTATTGATCAATTTAAATCAGCAGCTGAAAGAAGTATTGAGGCAGGTTTTCAAATAATCGAACTGCATATGGCCCATGGTTATCTAATCCATGAATTTTTATCTCCGCTTTCAAATTTAAGAAGGGATGAATATGGTGGAAGCCTTGAAAACAGATGCCGCTTGGCAATTGAAATAATCCGCAATGTAAGGAATGTAATTCCAGAAGAAATGCCTTTGATGGTACGTATTTCATCTACAGATTGGGCTGAAAATGGCTGGGATATAAAGCAATCTATTAAACTTGCGGAATGGCTTAAAGATTCAGGGGTAGATTTAATTGATTGCTCAAGCGGAGGTAATATTGCAAAAGTTTCAATCCCAGTTGGCCCGGGGTATCAAATCCCTTTCTCCGAGGAAATAAGGAAAAAAGTTAATATCTTAACTGCAGGTGTCGGATTAATAACCTCTCCAGAGCAAGCCGAAAATATTATAAGAACAGGACAGGCAGACTTGGTAGTTCTTGCCAGAGAAATGCTTAGAAATCCCTATTGGCCTCTTTATGCTTCGGAAAAACTAAAAGCGGATATTGAGTGGCCCAAACAATACCGGCGTGCAAAAAGATTATAAACATTATAAATTTTTAGTTTTCTGCATTTCATCTTAAGTTAATAATAAGCAAGTGTGAAAGCATGTATTTGATTTGAGTCTTGAGCTTACTTATATGAGATGGTGAAATAGATTTTCTTGTATCATTTAGTGTTCTATGTATCTAAGTGATTGAGTTTGTTTCCAACTAAGTCACTAAGAACGCTTAGACTCACTAAGATTTTCTAATTAGGAAATAGATTAAAGTTTTATAGAAAGGAATTAACATGTCAATCGAACAAAACAAATCTGTAGTAAGGCGTTTTAATAAAGAAGTAATTGAAAACAAAAAAATTGAGTTAATGAATGAACTTTTTCTCCCAACTTTTGTTAACAGATCTGTTAAGCCTGGTTTCTCTGCAGGTGCTGATGGAATGGTAGGTTTCTTAAAAATATTTTGGGAAGCCTTTAGCGATATAAGAGTTGAAATTCATGATCAAGTAGGTGAAGGTGACAAAGTAACATCAAGAAAAACAATTCACGGAACTCATACCGGAACCTTTATGAATATTCCAGCAACAAATAAAAAAATTGAAATGAATGTAATTGATATTGTTCGAATTACAGAATGGGAAGTATGCCGAGCATTGGAATGTTATCGATATGCAAGGGATTGCTAGCTCAGATTAAGGAAAAGTAGTCTGCTTGAATTATTTCCTCTGCCAAATAGAAGTTTATTTGTAAAATACGATCCCAAAATAAATTTCATTTCTTACTATCTTTAAAAATAAAAAATATAGTCTCTTCTCAATTAATAGTATGATGTAAAGCAATGGATAATGCAAAATTTAAATCACAAAAAATTTCTAAAACTGCATCAATAACTTTAAATGGAGATATAGAAAAAGTGTTCCCGCTGTTTGGTGCTTTTGAAGAAAGAAAATGGGCTGAAGGATGGAACCCAACATTAATCTATCCGGAAACAGAAATTATTGAAGAAGGAACTACCTTTATAACTGAAGGGAATGGGGATGAAATGAATATCTTTTGAGAGTTTCAAAATATGAACCTGTGAAATTCTTAATTCAATATTTAGTATCAACAGAAAATAGATATTGGACAATTACAGTTAAATGTGTCCCAATAAAAGGAAGTAAAACTTCAGCAGAAGTTACTTATACGTTTATTGGGTTAAATGAATTAGGTAATGAATTAAATGAAAATCACTTGCAAAGGTTGTATAAACATAATTTGAATGATTGGGAAGAAGAAATAAATAATTATCTTGAAAAGAAATTGATAAAATAATTTATGAATAATCCTAACAGCAAAAAATACAAAGGAATTATTTTTGATTTTAACGGCACTTTATTGTGGGATACAAAATTACATAATCACGCCTGGGATATTTTTTTAGACAAGCATAATGTTGTCCTATCCGATGATGAAAAGAATAAAGTGATTCATGGTAAAACAAATGATGTTATATTGAAAATAATATTTAATAACAGTTTAAGCACAAAAGAAATATCAGATTTGTCGGAAGAGAAAGAATCGTTGTATCAGGGAATTATTAAATAACTCAAAACTGGAATTAGCAGAAGGAGCCATAGCGTTATTTGAATACTGCAATAACAAACAATATTAAAATTGCAATTGCAACTTCTTCAGGTAAATCCAATGTAGAATATTATATTGAAAAATATAATCTCTTAAATTGGTTTAATAAAGAATATATTATTTATGACGACGGTAAATTAAAAAGCAAGCCTAATCCTGAAATCTATCTGGTAACAATAAATAAAATGCAGCTTGATAAAAAAGATATAATAATTTTTGAAGATTCAATATCAGGAATTAATGCAGCACTAAATTCAGGAGTAGGGAAGGTAGTGATTGTTAATTCTAACAATAATAATTTTGTGTTCGATGATTGCGAGCTAATAGAGTCCCTTAAAGAATTTGATTATGAATGTATGTATTTAACATAAAGTCTAAATACAATAAATTTGTTTTTGAAATATCCTAAAGCAAATAAATGTTTATTACAATGATTTTAAGAAAATTAAAATTATCCATCCTATCAATAGTTATTTTCATATTTCTTAGTCCCTCTTTAAATGCACAGTTGAAAAGTGAAAATAATCAAGCTGATTATATAATTATATCACCTTCACAATTTTCTGCAACTCTTAAACCGTTTGTTGAATGGCGTCAACAAAAAGGATTGAATGTCAAAATAGCTGAACTTCAAAGTATATATTCGGAGTTTCCCGGATACAACAAACTCAAATTCGATAAGAGATTTCATAAGTTATTCTTTAACTTACTGGAATAATCCAAAGCCAAGATATTTACTATTAGCTGGAGGAGCAAAATTTATTCCTTCCTTTAAAGTTCCATCTATGTTTGCATATCTTCAACAGTATCATGAGGATTCTGTTTCTATTGATGAATGGTACTCAGTTAATTTATATGAAAACAATACATACCCTGATGTTGATTTAGGAAGGTTCCCGGTAAATAATGAACAAGAATTGAAAAATGTTATTTCTAAGACAATTTATTTTGAAGATTCATTATCTTTAATTATTATCCAACTGATTTTTTATT
>CAVVCO010000022.1:0-157291 GCA_963746735.1 uncultured Ignavibacteriales bacterium | reverse complement strand
CAATAATTTTTAATTGCCGGGAAGCTTTGGGAAAGCTGGAAGAATTAAGAAGTAAGATACAAGAGACAGTGGTCAAGAGACAAGGTTTGGAAGTTAAGATTGAAGATGTAGGAATAAAGAGCCAAGAAACAGTTTTTAAGAGACAAGAATCAGGAAATAACACTGAAGAGACAATTGTTAAGAAACAAGAATCAAGAGATAAGATTCAAAAAGTAGATATTAAGAGACAAGAGATAGGAGCCAAGATAGAAGAAGATGATGTGTTTAAGGAGATTGAGCAACAATCTATTACAATCGCAGAGAGGTATATAATTTTTCATGAGCGATTGTGAAGCTGGAGGGAATGGTCAAAGAGGTGAATAGTAATCAGTCATCTCTAAGCAGTAATCAGTAAAAGATGAAATGTCAAAAGTCAAAGGTCAAAATTCAAAAGGGTTTTAGAAATGGAATTTAGTGAAGTATTAAACTCCTTGTCGGTCGAAGATATTCAAAAGATGAAATTGCTTTCAGCAATATTCGGCGGCAATGTTCAATTGAATACAAAAAATATTCCTATTGAGCAGGGATTCAGAGAATATGAATAAATATGCTGAATTCAAGTTAGCTCATAAGACCTTTTTATTAATAAAAACATCAGAAAGAAGATTTTTAGAATTCATACCAAGCAATAGAATATTAAATACTATTGAGAATAAGGATGCAGAAAATTTGATTATAAAAATTTCAAAAACTGCTCCTCTTGGAGTTGCCAATTATCACCGTGTTTACAGAGCAATGTTTAATGTTTTCAAAGATTGGGATTACGTTATGCAAAATCCATTTGATAAAATAAAATTGCCGAAAAGGCAAAAGGAAGATCCAGCTGTCTTTACAACTGAGCAAATAAATACAGCGCATAATTTGCTAATCGGAAAAGGGAAAAATGTAATTGCTGATATGGTGTTATTCGCTGAGGATACCGGGTTAAGATTAGCTGAAGAAGCAAATTTGCGGTGGCTTGATGTCGATTTTAATAATAGAGTACTGACAATTGGAAATAAATATTTTAATACTAAGTCAAAGAGAATTAGAAGAATTCCTTTCAATGACAGAATTGAAGAAATATTAGTTAGAAATTCAAATAGACAATTAGCCAATGGAAACATATTAAGAGAATTTGTTTTCACACAAAACAACGGCAAGCCTTATAAGCTGGATACTATTTCAAAATCATTTAAGAAAGTGATTAGAGAAGCCGGCTTTGATGAAGCACTGCATTGGCACTCATTACGCGCAACAGCGGCAAGCAATTGGGTAAATAAGAAGGTGCCTATTTATACAGTGCAAAAGCTTCTGGGGCACGCAAACGTTTCTACGACGCAAGTGTATTCTAAAGTTAGTCTAGATGAGTTGAGGGATGCGGTGAATAGGTTGTAGGAGAGTGAGAAGAAAGTAGAAAGAAGCAAGAAGTAAGAAGTAAGAAGTAAGAGAATTATGGACTTAATTGAAGAAATAAAAAGCAGGATAAATATAGTCGATTTGGCTAAGCAATTTGGGTTACATCCTACAAAAAATAATTTTATTTATTCTATATATAAAGAAGAAAAAAACAGATCATTGAAGCTTTTTGAAAAGACTAATTCTTATTACTGCTTTTCAGTTGGCAGAGGAGGAGATGTGATAAATTTTTATTCAAATGTAAAAAACATAGATAATGCTGAAGCAATAAAATTATTATCAACAGAATTAGGATTGAAAAATAATGGGAATGGAAAAATTAAAGTGCAAGATATTAAACTTGAATTAAGTGAAAAAAGAAAAATAGAAATATATACTGCCTTAGAGAAATATTGCGGTGAACCGGATGATATTGCATTAAATTATTTAACCGGAACCAAAAGGGGATTGACAATTGATACAATTAAAAAATTCAGATTATTTTCAATCGGTAATATAAAAAGCTCGATAGATTTTTTACTTGAAAATTATACTTTGTATGAACTTCAAGCTTGCGGACTGTTTAATGAAAAAGGAAGATTTGTTTTTTCCAAGCATAATTTGATTATACCTTATTTAAAAGATGATGAAATAATTTATTTAAGAGGGAGATATTTACCAACAAAAAATAATGACATTGATAATAAATATATAGGCTTATATGGGCAAAAGGCAAAAAGGATTTTTAATATAGATTTACTAAAAGACTTAAATGAAGGAACTGAAATAATTATTTGCGAAGGCGAGTTTGATACAATTAGAGCAGAACAAGCAGGATATATCAGCATTGGTATTCCAGGAGTAAATAATTATCCGGAGAACTTAAATGAAGTAATTAAGGATTATGAAATTTTTATTTGTTTTGATAGTGATGATCCAGGAAGAAAGGGCGCACAAAAATTAGCAAAGATAATTTCAAAACAAAAGACAGTCATAAACTTAAATGAGCATAAAGATATTACGGAGTATTTTAATAAAACTAATGAAAAATTTCTTAATGAAAATAAATTTATAAAATGGGAGAAATTAAGGAAAGAGAAGAAATCAAAATTAAAATTAATTTCAGCAAGAGAAATTCAAAAGATGGTGCTTCCACCAATATTATTTATAATAAAAGATTTACTGCCGGAAGGGTTAACTATATTAGCTGGAAGACCTAAAGCAGGTAAAAGTTTTCTTGCACAAAATATTTCGCTTTCAATTGCAGACGGGACAAAGGTTATGGGATTTTTTGATGCTGAAAAGTGCTCTGTCTTATATATAGCACTTGAAGATAATACAAGAAGAATCCAGGATAGAATGAATAATATACTTAGCTTTGAAATAGATAAAGAAGCTCCGAATAATTTATATTATTTAGAAGAGAATAAAGATATGCCTAAACTAAATGAGGGGGGAATCGATGAGCTGGAAAATATAATTAAGGATGATCCTACTATAAAATTAATAATTGTTGATACGTTCGGGAGAGCAATTGCAGATAAAAGACGTATGGATAACAATTCATATAGGGCGGATTATGAAATTTGCTCTAAGCTTCAAGAATTTGCAATTCAAAATCACATTTGTATTTTGCTGCTTCATCATACAAAAAAAATAAAGGAGGATGATGTATTTGATGAGATTTCAGGAACTACAGGTATAACCGGAGCTATGGATACAATGATGGTGTTAAAAAGAGGAGATAATAACAATGGGAAACTATATGTGAGGGGGAGAGAATTGAAAGAGACTAATTATGAATTAATATTCGACGAAAAGCTATGCTGCTGGAATGTTGTTCAAGAAGAAATAAAAACTACTGCTGAGAGACAGGAAATATATGACATATTGAAAAAATTCGGAAGGACTATGAAAACAAGTGAAATAGCTGATGCGGTTGATAAAAAGTTATCTAACGTAAGTAAACTTCTGAACAAAATGGAAATGGACAAAATAATTGAGAGACCTAAATTTGGATTTTATAAATTACCTGGTGAAAAGAAGGAAGAGAAATTGCAAAGTAAGTTGAAACCATTGGAACTATTTGAAGACGGTCAAAGTGGTAAAAGTGCTGTAATATAGGAAAAAATGATAATAACTACGGTAAAAGTTTTTATTGAAGTTTGACCGGAAGTTTTACCAGGGATTGTTTGAAAAGGGAATGAATTTGTGGAGTTTGAGTGGTTTGAGGGGGGATATGGAAATAAGTTTAAAACTAATTGACTATAAGTCAAAATTAATTGAAGTTTAAACTATAATTGAGGGCGGGGATTAAAATATAGAGACACCATTCATTTAATATATTAAAGGCAAAATTAATTTTCCCTAAAGGATAAATCTTATTCTATTATTATTTCATATAATATAATCACTAGGTTATTTATGAAAGATGTTGTAAAATTTTGTACAGTTTTTATTTTAATACTTCAATCAGTATTGAATTGTCAAACAATAATTAGTGGTGGGATTATTAATTCGGATACCACCTGGGGATTATCTGGAAGCCCATATGTTATAGAAAATGGTCTTTCAATATCCAATACAGGAGTTTTGCATATATCAGCAGGAACTGTTATAAAATTCAGTGCTGGTGGAGCCTATATGAACACTATGATGAATGTGTATGGAATATTGGATGCACAGGGTACAGCAAATAACAGAGTAGTATTCACCTCGATATATGACGACAGCTATGGTGGTGATACAAACGGGGACGGTACTTCGACGTCGGCTGGTAGGGGTCAATTTGGGGGAATAGCCATTTATAACAGCAATAACGATATTGAAAATTGTTTAATCAGATGTGGAGGAAATTTTGTTACAACAAATAAAAGTGCACTGTCAATAATTAATTGTACTGCGAAAGTCAAAAACTGCACAATAGAAGAATCAGCGGGATATGGAATTATAATTTCCGGATTGACGGAAAATTATACATTGGATTCAGATACTGTAAGGGATTGTGATCAGGATGGTATAAATATAAATACTATTAACGCTGACCTTACTTTAAGTAATAATACAGTCAGCAATTGCTCTTGGGACGGAATAGGGCTTTATGGCGACATTAATAATTTTGATTGTAATGTAATAAATAATAAGGTCCAATTGTGTGGGCAAGTTGGTATTCATATTTCAGGCGGGCGCAGTTATAATGTAAATAACAACGATATTATTAGCAACTCTTTTTATGGTCTAAAAAATGAAAATAATTTTACAATTAATGCTGAAAATAATTATTGGGGTGATCCATCCGGTCCATATCATCCCACCCTGAATCCAGCAGGAAAAGGAAATGCAGTAAGCGATAATGTAGAGTTTATACCTTTTTCCTTTCAAATGCAGCCAAAAGAAATTTCTTTTATAAGTGCTAAAATTATAGATGAACATTCAGAATTAAAGGATGGAAAAATATCCCCAGGCGAAAATTTTAAAGTTGCAATTAAATTAAAAAACAATACTAATAAATCTTTAACCATTCAAAATGTGCTACCAACCACTGATAATAATGATTTAGTATTTTCTCAAGATATTTTTGGACAATTGCCACAAAATATTAATGCAAACAGCACAATAGATTATAGCCCAGTAACAATTAAAATATTAAATTGGCCATCAAAATCTATTGCTAATATAAAATTTAAAATTTCAGTGAGTGATTTTCTAAATATTGGTGCAAATAGAGAAATAACATGTAGTGAATCTTACGAGTTAAATATTTTTAAACCAGAATCAGATAAAACTTTTAGTATTCCTAAATTACAAATTGCGGTTGCAAACAAAACGATCAAATATGGGGATATTATAACTACTGAATATTTACCATTTAGTAAAATAGACCATTGTGAAGGATGCGATGGTTTACAAGCATCAGGTCTAATAACAGATTTATTTACAGGATTGTTATTAAATACATTCAAATCAGTTATTTCAGATGAAGAAATAATGAAGCGATTAAAAAGCAAAGCATTGGATTATGTACTGAATAAAATTTTAAATGATGAAAACAAATATAGATACATTTATACAGTAGCCGGAATAAATCATGTTAATACAAGTAATAAATTTTCTAATTTTTTTCATACTGATAGCCCGGATCTTTGGGATATACCAGAAATTAATAAACCAGTAAAAGTTATTGCAATAATAAAAAATTTTGATGAAAATTCTACAAGTATTTTTGGTAACAATGATAATATATCATTACCTATTTTAGAACCATTAGTTTTTATTGAAAATAATAATATTGATAATAATAGTATTTATTTAAGTACTGTTAATTATAGACCAAAAGATGGATTAATCACACAAGATGGAGTAGTACATCAAACATGGAAAGATCCAAATAATGAAATCTATTATTTTACAATAGTTACTATAAAAGATGATCCGGCAGGAGATATACCTATAATTGGTTCATTATTGAATGTATTTTATGATAGAGAAGTAATAAGAACAATTTGCAAAGTAACAAATTTCAATCAACTTCCTGAAATTGGTTCTACTGTAAGAGTAAAAGGAAGTTACCAATATGTTGGAGCTAATTTAGCTGATCAAGTTCCAACTCCTTCTAATTGGACAGGGGGACATCCACAAAAATGGTATGTTGATGTAAATAATATTAATATAATTGCAGGAGAAAATGCAAAAGCTGATGATTTAGAAAAAGAATTTTTTAACTCTGATGTAACAAGAGGTAATATTTAATATTGAATTGGAAACAAATGATAATAATATAAATAATTCAACACAAGAGAAAATTGAAAATACAATATCAGCTGAATTACATTTATTTGATTCAAAAGGAAATCATACCGGACCTATTTATGACAATCTACAAAATTTAATATACTTTGAAAATTTAATCCCAGGATCTTATTATGGAATACTAAATAATAACAAGCAATTTATTTATTTAGAGTATGCAGATAATTTAAATTATGTTTATAAATTAAAACAAAAGGAAGATGGTATAAATAAGCTTAGTTTATTGTCATGCGATACTACTAGTAACAATATTTTTACACATCAATTAAATGATCAACTTCAATTAACTGCTGGTGATTCCCTACAAGCTCAAATTAATCTTATTAAGAATAATGAGGGGATTATTGTACCGGATTCAATACAAGCTAAGGCATTATGTAATAATTACGTTTGGCAAAAAAATTGGGACAGCGATGATAATTTTATATTAAATGTTTATTTAGGAAATCTAACTCTTCAAACACCAATTTATAATTTTATTGATACAACAAGTATAAAAATGAATGATACATTATCACCATTAAATGGAAGCATAGCTATTTTAGATAGTTTTACTAATTATAATGGAAAAGTTTTAAAGATCGAATTTTAAAGCGAAGGATGCCCTAAAAACCTTAGGAACAATTTTACCGGGGTATCATATGATTAATATTAATTTCAAATCACGCGCTGGGAACAATTATCAAAGTGAATTTATTATTTCTCTTTATGATAAGACGACTGCGATTAATAACAAACAAAATGAAGTACCAACTGATTTTGAATTATGCCAAAATTATCCTAATCCTTTTAATCCAATTACAACAATCAAATATTCTGTACCTAAAAGAAGTAAGGTTACTCTAAAAATATTTGACATTCTTTGGAAGAGAGGTCAGTACTCTTGTTGATTTAGAAAGAAATGCTGGAAGTTATATCATTAACTTTGATGGTAGTAAGCTTGCAAGTGGCGTGTATATCTATCAAATGTGTGCTGGGGATTTTGTTACTACAAAGAAATTTGTTTTGTTGAAATAATAAATTGTATGGCAGTACCAGTCTTTTAATTAAAATAAATTATTGCCTGGTATAAATTTAATCAAACTATTTATATACTATGATAGAATACTACTTCAAAGAAAATGAGTATGAAATTGAAGAATATAACTACATTTTAAATGGGATGGAGGTAAAAAAATTGGCAGACGTCCAAAATTTTAAAAATGTAAATCGGATTTATTGATAATTCAGAATCATTATAATTGGTATTGAAGTAAAAACTTCACTTTAATTATTTCTATTTTTATTGTCATAATCATTTAGGAGGGGCTATGAGAAAAATTTTATACTTATTTTTTTTTATTATCATAACTAATTATCAAAATATATTTCCACAGAATATATATAATTTCAATCCAGTATTTCTTCCCAAAGATTCTTTATTATTATGGAAATTTGATGCGGAGAAAACCTCGTTTAATTCAACAAAATCATTGCAGCTAGATTCAAATTCCACCCATTATAAAATTTCACAAGGTTGGGTAAATATTGTACATGAAGGGTTTGATGGCAATGTAGACCCTAGTATTCAAGTTGGTTATAACAAAGGTAGTGCACAAGCATACTGGGGTGGAGTTGATTGCAAATCGCATTCGGAAAAATACAGTGCATTTTGTGCAAGAAGTGGGGCAGATGGTGTCTTGTGTGGCGAAAACTATCCACCAAATATGATTTCACTAATGAGATATGGACCATTTAGTTTGAAAAATGCTATTGATGGAAAGTTAAGCTTATGGTATTGGATGGAAACAGCATCTTCGTCAGACTATTTGGAAATAAATTTTTCGACAGACGGATATCAATATTGGCGTTGGACAGGAGATGTAATATCAGGAACATCAAACAATGATTTCGTCGAAAAGGTGATAGATTTTAAATCGTTACCATTTCCTATTATTGGCCAATCAACGATATATATTATGATTGTGTTTAGAAGTGATGGGCAAGGCAGTAGCGAGGGAGTATTTATTGACGACTTTAGTATCAATGTATTAGGGAACCAGGAAAATACAATGTCGCTGTTAAAGCATCGCCAGAATTTGGAGGCACATTAAATGGAGCCGGTTATTATAATTATCAAGAAATAGCGATATTAACAGCAACACCGAATCCAGGTTGGAAATTTGATGGTTGGTATGATGAAGGTCCTAACTTAATATCCACCGACACTACAATAAGTATAAAGATTTTTTCTGATAGAAATTTTACTGCAAGATTCACTCAAACCGAATTACCAAAAGCACCAACAAATTTAACTGGTGTCGCAGCAAGTCGTTCACAAATAAATCTAAGTTGGCAGGATAATGATAATTATGAAATATTTTACGAAGTAATGAGACGAACAGAAAATGATTACTTCAACGCAAGTATAATATTACCAGCAAACTCAACAGACTATCAAGACGTAGGTTTAACAAATATTTATTATTATTATAAAGTTGTATGTTATAACTCAATAGGAAGTACTTCATCTGAAGAGTTAGGACCAATATTTCCTATTATAGATCGCATTAATATCGCATCGGCTAGAGAGGATAATAATTTAGATGGGCGCCCAGATAAACTCGGACAAATTGTAAAATTAAATGGAATAGTAATTTCTGAAAATTATCAATCTTTAAATCAATCGTATTTCGTTTGGGACGGAAGTGCCGGAATTAATGAATTTCTGTCTGGGACTGCTTTTCCAGATTTGAGGCTTGGGGACAGCTTAGAAATAATAGGGCAGGTTGATCAATTTAGAGGATTAACAGAAATAGTACCAAAAAATTCGAAAGCAATTTCAATAATTGATTCAAATAAAGTATTACCTAAACCATATGAGATAACAATAGCAAAATATTTGGCTAATCCTGAAATGTATGAGGGGGAATTATTAAAATTCAATTCAATAATTAAATTAAATAATTATGAATGGCCACCATTAGATTCAAGTGTTACAATTAAAGTAACAGACGGTTCAGGTGTTGTTGATTTAAGAATGGATAGTGATACGGATATTGATGGAAGTCTAGAACCAACTTGGCCAGTTGATTTAATATGTATTGGTTCACAATTTACTACTGAAAATAATCTCTATTTTGATGGGTATCAACTTTTACCAAGATTTTATTCTGATTTTGTTCAAAGCTCAAATATACCAGTTGAATTTTTAAATATCTCATGTAATTTAAATAATGATAATCAAATATTATTGATTTGGGCTACTGCAACTGAAACTAACAACAACGGATTTGTTATTGAACGCAATTTAAATGATATATGGAGTGATATCGCATTTATTAAGGGTAAAGGAACTACGACCATAGAAACGCATTATAAATATGAAGATACATTTGATCAAATGATATATAAGGGAATGATTAAATACAGATTAAAACAAATTGACCTTGATGGTACTTATAAATATTCAAATGAGGCAATTGCGTATGTTGACTTATCTCCGAAGCAATATTATTTAGCTCAAAATTATCCAAATCCATTTAATCCAATTACCACAATTAAATATACCATACCACAAAAAAGAAATATTTTACTAAAAATTTTTGATATACTGGGAAATGAATTAACTACACTAGTAAATGAAGAAAAAGATTCTGGTAATTATGAAGTTAAATTTGATGGGAGCAATTTAGCCAGTGGAATATATTATTATCAAATGCAAGCTGGGGACTTTATCGCTACGAAGAAATTTATTTTAATGAAATAATTATTAGGGGGCTATTATTAGCCCCTATATTTATAATAAATTTACAGCTTGATATAAATTTTCTTGTTGTAAATGAGAATAAATTTGAGTTGTTTTAATATCTTCATGGCCTAACAATTCTTTAACTACATAAAGTGAAACTCCTTTTTGGACTAAGTTTGAAGCGAATGAATGACGCAAAGTATGGAAATGGATTTTATCATTTAATTCAGCAGCGCGAACAGATTTTTTAAATTGCTTGCTGATGAAATCTTCATTTAGTTTTATACCTTTTAAACGATTGAAAACATAATCATCATTATTTATATCTATGATTTTGGGATATTGATTTAATAATATTTGAAGCAAAACATTATTAATTGGAATTATTCTATCTTTTTTGCTTTTGGTTAAAAACTCTTCAGTACATTTAACGGTAATATATTTCTCATTAAGATTTAATCCAATTCCACTTCATATTTAGAATTTCTCCTAAACGCATACCAGTATATAATGCCGTATAGAAAATATTTTTAAGATATATTTCTTGAGTAGCTTCTATAATTAAATGGAATTCATCCATAGTAATAAATAAAGGATTATTCTTTTGAATTTTGGGAAGCTTAACTTTTTTGAATGGATTAATCTATTTAACTTTATTCCTTTTATACGATTAAAAACAAAATCATCTTTATTTATATTAATTACTTTTGGATATTGATTAATCAAAATATGGATTAAAAAGTTATTGATTGGTATTACTCTTTCTTTTTTACTTTTAGTCAGAAAATATTCATCACACTTCACAGAAATAATTTTATCATTAAGATTTATCCAACTCAATTTCATATTTAGAATTTCTCCAAGACGCATACCGGTATAAAAACCAGTATAAAAAATATTTTTTAAGTAGTCTTCTTTTGTATTAGAAATTATTTTTTGAAATTCATCAATTGTTATAAACAAAGGATTATGTTTTGGGATTTTGGGAAGTTTTACTTTTTTAAATGGATTATTTTCTAAGTAATTCCAATCCACAGCTTTTGAAAAAGCTGCTTTTAAAGTTCTATGATAAAGCGCAGCAGCATACTTAGATTTAGAAAAAACATTTGTAATAAAATTGTCGATAAGTCGATTGTCAATTCGAATTAAAGGAAGATCATTTGTGAAATTTTGAAATTGATTAAATGAAAGTTTAACCGACCTTAAATAGCTTTTCGATTTTGTGGGAGTGATATAATTCAAATACTCTTTTTGAAAATTGCTAATTCTGATTGCTTTTATTTTAGATATAATTTCTCTTTGTGAAATAGATTCCGGATTAAATGAAGACATAAAAAATTCTGCTTCATTTTTATTTTTAGTCTTTGTTGAAACTGTGGTTCTTAATCCATCAACTTCATACACTAATTGATAGTAAGGCGATTTTTTTGTGAGAGTAAGAAACATTTCTGAAGCTCCTTTCTCACAGTAGGGAGAGGGTAGGGAGTAGCTAAAAAGCTTTATTTTTTAACTAAATTATTTAAAATCCCTCTGCTTTGTAATCAGCAGGTTGCGGGTTCGAGTCCCATCACCAGCTCAAACAAAGCCCGGTTTCAAATTTAAATTGAAACGGGCTGTTCTCTTTTAAACACCTACCATTAATGTTTTTTAATTTTAAAACATTTTTAATCTCAACTTAGTCTAACATTTACTTTTAGGGTTTTGAAGTTCAATTTTCATAATCTTAAAATTGATTGTTGAATTATTATAATGAAGCTGAATTTTTCAACATTACTAGCATTTTAATATTGAGAATTAGCACAATATTAATTCGGCAAAAACATTAATTTTGATTCTATCATTATTGAACATAATGTATGATTTGTTTTGAAATATTTTGCTGTTGATTAATCATTTGCAGATCCTTTTAGTAATTATCTAATCAAATAAAAAGTTATATAATAATCTTAGCTTATTTTAAAACACAATAATAGATTAAAGTGAAAGGTAAATATTCCATGTTGCAAATGATTGAATAAAATTTTTAGTAAAAGGAAGGCTTATAATGCAAAAAGATGAAACTGATAAAAATTATTTTCAATCAAAAAGTATTGATGAAGTTTTAAAAGAATTAAACACTAATAAAGAAAAAGGACTAACCGGGACTGAAGCAAAAGAAAGAATTAAAAAATATGGATTGAATGAAATCCCGGAAAAAGAAGAAACATTTTTACACAGAGTCTTAAGGAGATTCTGGGGTCCAATACCATGGATGATTGAAATTGCCGCAATCCTTTCAGCTTCAGTTCAAAAATGGGATGACTTCGGAATTATTACTACTTTACTTTTTGTTAATGCAATTATTGATTTGTGGCAGGAGAGTAAAGCATTAAGCGCCTTAAGTGTTCTCAAACAAAAGCTTGCAAAGAAAGCCACTGTGTTGCGTGATGGAGAATTTAACTCTATCGATGCTAAGGAACTTGTTCCGGGAGATATAATTAAAATAAAAATAGGAGAGATACTTCCCACTGATGTAAAATTGATTGAAGGAGAATATCTTCAGATTGATCAATCGGCATTAACCGGTGAATCGATGCCCGTAACAAAACATTCCAATGATACTGCCTATGCAAACTCCGTAGCTAAGCAAGGTGAAATGATTTCTGTTGTTACATTGACCGGTTTAAATACCTATTTCGGTAAGACTGTGTCGCTTGTTGCAAAGGCTGAAAAAGAACAAAAAAGTCATTTTCAAAAGATGGTAATAAAAGTAGGGAATTATCTTATTTTCACTACCATTTTCATGGCTGTAATTATCATTTTAACTGCATTATACAGACAAGAAAATATGCTTGAAATTTTAAGATTTACCCTTGTTCTTACTGTTGCCGCAATCCCCGTTGCTTTACCAGCCGTATTAACAGTTACTATGGCGGTTGGAGCAATTGCTCTCGCAAAGAAACAAGCAATTGTCAGCAGGCTTGCATCAATTGAAGAGCTTGCCGGGATAGATATATTGTGCTCCGATAAAACCGGGACACTTACTAAAAATCAGATGACTGTTGCTGATCCTGTTACTTATCCTGGTTTTGATGCAAAAGATTTAATGATCTACGCAGCACTCTCATCAAAAGAGGAAAATAAGGATCCTATTGAAATACCAATTTTTGATTATTTAAAGAAAAATAATTTATACGAAGATTTAAAAAATTATAAAGTAGAAAAATTTACACCTTTTGATCCAGTTAATAAACGTACACAAGCAGTAGCAATTAAGAATAATGAAAAATTTATAATAACTAAAGGTGCTCCTCAGGTAATTCTAAAATTATCCTCAAAAAGTGTAGATGCTAATTTAGTCTCTAAATCGGTTAATGACTTTGCCGGCAAAGGTTACAGAACCCTTGGAACTGCAATTAAAAAAGGAGAAGATACTGAATTTAAATTTGTAGGAATTATTCCTTTATATGATCCACCGAGAGATGATGCAAAAGAAACCATAGCAGAAGCCAATAAATTAGGTTTAAATGTAAAAATGGTAACAGGTGATAATGTTGCCATTGCTAAACAAATATCCGATCAGTTGGGCTTGAATTCTAATATACTTGAGGCAGATGAACTAAAAAACAATAATAGTGCTGAATTTATAAAAATGACAGAAATTCTCGCAAAAACAATACACCAGAAATTAAATCCAGATTTACCGGAATTAAAAGTAAAAGAGTTCGCACAGGAAGTAAGTAAAGAAATTGAAAGCACCTTTCAAACTGAAAATATTGGAAAAGATAGAAGTAAAAAACATGAATCGGAAATGCTCAAATTAATTGAAGAATCAGGAGGTTTTGCGCAGGTATTTCCTGAAGATAAATATTCAATTGTTGAACAGCTTCAAAAAGGAGGTCATATTGTGGGGATGACCGGCGATGGAGTAAATGATGCCCCGGCACTTAAAAAAGCAGATGCAGGAATTGCAGTTGCAGGAGCTACTGATGCGGCAAGAGCAGCAGCAGATTTAGTTTTGATGGCTCCAGGTATTTCCGTAATTATTGATGCTATTAAACAAGCACGTGTAATTTTTGAAAGGATGAACAGCTATGCTATTTATAGGATCGCTGAAACAATCAGGGTTATTCTTTTTATGACACTCGCAATTTTGATTTTTAACTTTTACCCGGTTACAGCAATTATGATTATAATGCTTGCACTGTTAAACGATATACCAATCATAACCAT
Organism: uncultured Ignavibacteriales bacterium; assembly: GCA_963746735.1. Lineage (GTDB taxonomy): Bacteria > Bacteroidota > Ignavibacteria > Ignavibacteriales > Ignavibacteriaceae > CAVSWT01. The sequence goes on along the minus strand of CAVVCO010000022.1, from coordinate 143,124 downwards.
AGCTTATGATAATACGAAGATAGATCCATTTCCGGTTAAATGGAATAACACAGAATTGTTTGGTCTATCGACATTGCTGGGTGTTGCGGGAGTAATTTCATCTTTCTTAATTTTCTTCCTGCTGGAAACTTATTCAAATTTATCTCAGCCATTAATCCAGGCTGCAATATTTACTAAACTTATTATAGCCGGTCATGCCACGGTTTTTAATACAAGAACAAATGATTGGTTTTTCAAAAAGCCTTATCCTTCAAAACCACTTTTACTTGCTTCTTTATCCACGGCAATTTTAGGATTGCTTGTTGGTGTATACGGAATATTTGTGCCTGCAATTGGATGGAAATGGGGATTGATTGTAACTGGTTACGCATTAGCCTGGTTTTTGTTTAACGATATGATCAAAGTATTCTTTTACAAAAACTTTATTAAAGAGAATAAAATATTTCACAAGTTTTTTAGTAAAGAACATGGAGTGTAAGCAATTAACTTATTGAAAAATAATTATATAATTATTTTAAAAACTTATAAAATTATTGAACATGGTAATCTTGTTTTAGCAAGATAACGAAAGGAATTATTTATGGAGAACGAAATAGAAGAACTTATAAAAAAGCTCTATAGCAAAGACGGAATTCAGAGAAAAATGGCAAGATATGATTTAGTGAAGATAGGCAAACCTGCGATAAAATATTTAAGCGGATTATTAAATGAGCCGAAAGATAAGGAGCAAAAAGAGTATGTAAGGTGGGAGGCAATAAAAACTTTAAGCCAAATTAATAATCCCGAATCTATACCAATCCTAATTAAGGCATTGGAGCATGAAGACTTTGACTTACGGTGGATGGCAGCCGAAGGACTAATTAATATTGGGGAAAAGTCGATAAAACCCTTATTAAAAACTCTAGTCAGAAAAAGTAATTCAATATATTTACTTGAGGGAACTCATCATATATTGAAAGAGCTTCAATTTAAGAATGTCTTTGATGACAAGACTGGAATAATTAATAAGCTAGAGAATTACAATCTGCATCCAGATATAGTAACATCAGTGGAACAGTTATTATCTCAAGAATAATAAATGTCAATATTGTAGATCATATTGGAAGTAGGATTAAAAAATATTTGAATTATCGATTAAGAATTTAAGAAAGGAACTGTTATGTCAATCCGTCCAGTTAAAAAAATATTAAAAGCACAGCCGACAATTGAAGGAGCTGGAGTAAATCTTCGTCGAGCTGTTGGTTTCGGGGATCCTGCTGAAGTAGATCCATTTCTACTCCTTGATGATTTTCGTAATGAAAATCCGAAAGATTATCTTGCTGGATTTCCTTGGCATCCTCATCGCGGAATAGAAACAATTACTTATGTTCTTGCCGGAAGTGTTGAACATGGTGATAGCATGGGAAATAAAGGAGTAATTTCTTCAGGCGATATACAATGGATGACCGCCGGCAGCGGGATAATCCATCAAGAAATGCCGAAAGGCGATCCGAAAGGGAGGATGCATGGTTTTCAACTTTGGGCAAATCTTCCTGCTGCTTTAAAAATGACGACTCCTAGGTATCAAGAAATTAAATCTCCAGACATTCCTGAAGTGACTGATGATGATGGAACATTTGTAAGAGTTGTATGCGGTAATTTTTGGGGCAAGAAAGGATTGGTTGACGGTATAGCCGCAGATCCAATCTATGTGGATATTTCTGTTCCGCCTGGTAAAAGAAAATCAATAAAGATTGACACAAGAAATAACGCATTTGCTTATGTTTTTGCCGGCTCAGGAAAATTCTGCAATGCTTCTGAGCCGCTTTCGGTTCCAACAGAAAGTGTTGGCTGGCTTGATACAAAACCACCAATCGATGCTGATAATCGTTCACTTATTCTATTTGATAATGGTGACGAGATTTCAGTGCAGGCGGGGGAGGAAGGGATTCGTTTTTTACTTATTTCAGGAAAACCTTTAAAAGAACCTGTTGCCTGGTATGGCCCGATAGTAATGAATACGCAAGCAGAATTACAACAAGCATTTCAAGAATTACAAGATGGAACGTTTTTGAAAAAGTAAATCGAAGTAGTGCGTTAAGATATAATTAAAAATTATTTTTATTTATAAGATTAATTATAACTTTTACTATAACATCTTTTTCTTTTGGATTGCTTTCTGCGACTAACAAACACAAAGCTACTAAAGCATTATCTGCTATCCGTTTTTCACCGTCTTCTTTATAAAGATATTTATTCCTATCCAAAAACATCAAGAAGAGGGCAGCTGCAATTCTCTTATTACCATCTATAAAAGAATGATTTTTAATTGCAAGATAAAGCAGGATAGCTGCTTTTTCTTCAAGACTTGGATATAATTCATTTTTATCAAATGTTTGATAAATTGTTCCGATTGTACTCTTTAAGGATTCATCTTTTGTTTTACCAAAAAGTGAAGACCCTCCGAATTTTGTTTTAAGATTTTCAATTATTTCAATAGTATCTTTATAAGTGATTTTATATCCCTCTTTCTTTTTAACTTTATCCACTTTTAATTTTTGATGATCATATTTATCAAGGATATCAAGCGCATAAGTATAGTCAGAAATGACATTTAATATTCCTGTAAATTCATCTTTCTGTAATTGAAAATTTTCAGCAACTCTCTTAAATACTTCTATTGATTTTTCCAATTCTTTTACCTTATCAGCCTGCTCTTTCAATCTTTTTTCATTTAATGCATATCCTTTAACAAGATAATCCTTTAACACTTTACTTAGCCCAAATACGAAATTGAGTGCCGCGTTTTGATTTGACCCGGTAACCAACGGAAATAATCACATCTAAGTTATAATGATCAATCTCTCTTATAACGTTTCTTTTTCCTTCTTTTTGAACTGTCAAGTAATATTCCTGACAGTTGCTTTTTTTAGGAATTCTCCTTCTCTAAATATATTTTGATATGAAGACCTAATATTTTGTCTTGTGGTTCTAAATAATTCAGATTATTTGTGATTGTGAGATACCAAACAGTTTCCTCTTCAAGTTTCACTTCTAATTCAGCTATCACCTTCAGGAGATTTATAAATTGCTATTTCACCTTTTGAATCCATTTTGTTCTTGCTTTTTAAGTCAAATAAAATTAAAAAAATTCAACTTCCATAAAATACTCGGTAGTTAAATGTTTTAAAATAAATAAGCTGTAAATTAATTCCGAATTCGATTATTTATTCTTTAATATTTTCAATCTTTTAATTTTGAAATACTGCTCTAAATTTGAATTAGTCTAAGCTATAAATCTTTTCAGCTAATCTTAAACTTGATAGGAATCTTAATTTATATTAACCACAACTTTCCCTGTAGTTTGTCCGGATTTTAATTCTCTCACCGCATCCGGTAAGTTTTCAAAATAGAATAGATGATTTATAATTGGTTTTGGCAGATCTAATTCCAAAACTTCATCAAGCATTTTCCTAAGAAATTCTGTTTGTTCATAAATCCAAATTAAGTTAAATGCCATCACAGCCCTGTTCTGTTCAATCATTCTTAAGGGATCAACTTTGGGACGGGTTAAATATCTGTATGCAAGTTTGAAAATATTTGAACCGGATTTACCTGTAGAAAATGCTCCGCCGCCATAAACTATTGATCTTCCGGTTGGAGCCAATAAATCAAATGACGTTTTAAATACTTTCCCTCCGACTGCTTCAAGAACAATATCTAATTTACGATTACCTAAAGCTTCTTTAATATTATTTTTAAGATTTTTGTCTCTTACAATTATTTTATCATAGCCTTCCGATTCCAATAATTTTCTCTTTGATTCATTGCCAATTGTCCCAATTGTGAATGCAGAAAATTTCTTTGCAATTCTGTTCGCATTTAGTCCAACTCCGCCCGCTGCACTGTGAATCAAAACAGTTTTACTTTGATTAATTTCTCCAAGTTTAACGAGTGCATAATAGGCAGTTAAAGCTTGAACAATAAATGAAGCACCTTCCTGGAAACTCCAATCATCATGTAAATTCAAAATGTATGATTGATTTATATTTATATGTGTAACATAAGCTCCAAATTTTGTAACTCCATAAACTCTATCTCCAATAGAAAAGCCCTTAACATTTTCTCCTTTCTTTATTACAATTCCGGAGAACTCTAGTCCTGGAATTAAATTAAAAAATGGTGCAGCTTTATATAAACCAAGAATTGAAAAAACGTCTGCAAAGTTTAAACCAATGGATTTAACTTCAATGGTAACTTCTTCTTTTCCCGGTTCGGGAAGATCTTGTTCAATTAATTTCATATTATTAATTGAGCCTGCTCTTTTAAGAAAATAAGCTTGTCGTTTCATCAGTTGATTAAATTAATTTATTGGAATAATTAATTGATTCTGGTTTGGTGTCCCTAGATTAAAGTTTATTTTAAAATAATTCCGATTTGTAATTATAAAACTAATCTTACTTTACAAATATACTTATCCTAGTCGTTCTTAACCCAATAAAATTATAATTGACTATCAATTTATTTTTGAGGAATTTTAAATGAGTTAAATGTTTTCAAATATTTAGGAAATGTTAAATAATGTGTAAAGGGGACTTCAATTCAATAAGTTCACTTAGCAGCAATAAAATTGATTTTATTAAATTTAATTTCCTTTCTGTCTTAATTATTTCAACTTTGCTGATGGGATGCAGCACCAACAATTCAAAATCTTACAAGGTTACATTCCGAGTTATACTAAAAAATTCAATTGATAATAAGAAAGTTTTCATTGCCGGAAACCAACCTGAATTAGGTGATTGGAAACCTAATTTAATTCGGCTCAAAATGATCAATGATAGTACTTTCACAAAAGCCATAGCATTTAATGATGGGGAAAACTTAGAATATAAAATTACTGGCGGAACTTGGTGGCAGGAAGCTTTGGATAAAAATGGAGAATTATTTAAAGATCTAAAATTAAAAGTAAAACACGATACATTAATTAATATTAACGTTTATAGCTGGAAAAACAATTTTATAAATGGTGTTGTTGTAATTGATGAGCAAAGATTTCAGCCAAACAAAACTATAATGGCCTTGGACAATTTCTGGAAATATCATCCAGGTAATAATTTTGATTGGGCCGCAGAAAACTATGATGACACTAGCTGGCGCACTGTTGATACATATCTTTTTTGGAAAGACAGCACCGATCTTAAATGGGATGGCATTGGCTGGTTTAGATTTCATTTTATTGCAGATACTTCAATATGGAATAAATCCCTTGCAATATCAATTAATCAAATGGGAGCTTCTGAAATATATTATAATGGGAAACTTATTTATTCATTTGGCAAAATTGGAAACTCTGCTAAGGAATTTATTCCATCACAAGTACGAACATGGAAAGAATTAAAAATTGAACCAAAGTATAATCAAGTGATAGCAATTAAGTATGCAAATTATAACTGGAATCAACAGGAAAACTTAGGTTTTGCGCCTGGTTTCATTGTCTATTTAAAAGATATAAACACTACCTTTACAAATATTTATAACCAAATATACACTATGACATTGAGGCAGATGATTTTTACAATTATCCCCTTAATTTTATTTCTGCTTCATATAACACTTTATGGTTTTTATCCGAAGTTAAAAGAAAATTTATTTTATGCAATATGTATTATTGGATTCGGAGGCATAACTTATTTTGGGTATCAAAAATTTATTTCTACCGATCCAAATACTATAATTTTATTTTATAGGTTGAACAATTTATCTGTCCCTATAGCAATATTCTTTGGATTGCTAATGGGTTATGAAATACAATATGGTAAACTTCCAAAGCGTTGGCTCCTTTTTCTAATTCTTTTTATTGCACTAAGTATTTATTCATATATTAATCCAGGCGGTGACACAACGTATACAAACTACATATTTTTTGGTATGACAATGCTGGATTTAATTTTGACTTCTGTCTTTTCAAAAACTCGTTCATTAAAAGAAGGTGGCTGGATTATGTTTGCGGGACTTTTGTTCTTATTTACTTTTATCGGGCTTCAAATATTAACTGACTTTGCAATAATTACACCTATATTCAACACAAGTCAAATTTTTGTTTATGGAATGCTTGGTTTAGCTATTTCAATGTCCATCTTTCTTTCTTACAACTTTTCACTCACTAACAGGAATCTTGAAAAGCAGCTGGTAAAAGTAAAGCAGCTTTCGGAAAAAACTATTGAGCAGGAAAGAATGGCAAACAAGCTTGAATTAGAACGCAGAATCATTGAAGTGGAAAACGAAAGAAAGAGTAAAGAATTGGAATCCGCAAGAGACTTGCAATTATCTCTGCTTCCTAAAACTCTTCCCGTGTTTAAACTAATGGAGTTGGCTGCTTTTATGGAGACGGCCTCTGAAGTGGGCGGCGATTATTATGATGTAATGAAAGATAATTCCGGGTCAACAATTATTGCTGCCGGAGATGCTACCGGCCATGGTATAAAAGCCGGAACATTAGTAGCAATTATCAAAAGTCTTCTATTTGAATATGGTCCTAAATTATCTGTTGCCGAAACATTGAATCAAATAAACAAAATCCTCTTGTCAATGCAGCTTGGTAACCTTTATATGGGATTGACTCTTTTAAAGTTAGATGGTTATTCGGTTGAATTATCTTCAGCCGGAATGCCGCCAATAATTATTTACAGAAATGAGTCCAGCCAGTTAGAAGAAATTACTATAAAAAGAATGCCTTTGGGAGCAACAAATAAATTGGGATTTGAACTGCATTCTTTGAAACTGAATCCAAAGGACATGATAGTTTTATTAAGCGACGGTATGCCGGAATTGTTTAACAAAGATAAAAAAATGTTTGAATATGAGAAAGTGAAGGAAATAATATACCGGCATAAGGATGAATCACCTCAAGAAATTATTAATCATTTAAAGACGGCAATAAATGATTGGTTAGACGGCAGCTACCAAACCGATGATATTACATTTGTAATAATTAAGTACAACTAATTGTAAATATTGATGTGAGCAATGAATTGCAAAGTGGGAAAATTGCAAGAGAGTGAAAGAGATTGATTTAAAAGAATTACAAACACCGAAGGTGTGAAATTACTATAAAATCCAAAAATAAAAATAGCTGAAAATCCCGAAGGATTGCATACTAGAGTGTTGCAGAACTTATTAAACTGCGACATTGAACTATTCGAAATATGAATTTCTTTACAAAAAAAGTCTTCGATAAGCTCGGACTGACAAATTGAGACTTCCGCAACACTCTCTTTCGGTAGATAGGCTAGTTGAAATTTATTTTTTTCATAATTTGTTATACTTCGATAAACTCAACATGCCACGATCAATTTTTCAGAAGTCTCTATAAATTATTCTCTGCCGGTTAATATATCTTCAAGCCGTTGACGTTTTACATAATTATTAAACCTGAACGATTGAGCTATAGAAATTAAATCTTCATCAGATAGTCCTTTAAACAAATTACAATATTCCGGTACAAGTGCTTCGGCAATCAAAATATTTCTAACTAGCAAAGCTATATGTCTTTCCTGGCCATTCGGATAGGGATCATAATTGGGGAATTCTTTTTTAAACAACTCTTCTATAGGCTCCATCACCTGCCTAATATTTTTATCTGAAGAACCCCATGCATCTGCTCCAAGATATTCTTTCTTTTTCAGAAAAGAGGAAATCAGTTTCATGTATGGAGTGTTTTCTTTTTGATGTATAATCGCCTGCAATCCTAAATCTTTATAAAGCCAGATACACCAGCTTACTTTGTATTTTTTATAATATGCTAATTGATCTTTCAGTACACGGTAACGCGTTTCATCTTTCTTCTGGATCATTGGTGTAAACCGGGCCGAACTCGCCGACCCAAATAGGAACTTTGTGGGATAGCATAAATTCTGACTTTTCAAGAAAATCTTTTTCAAGTGCATCTTTATCATAATACTTCCCATTGATAGTGCCGGGGTAATCTCCGGTAAATCCTGGAAGAGCATAATCATGATTTGTATAAACAACATTATCCCAGACTTCTGTAAACTTGCTAAAATCTTTTGCGTAGTTATCACCTTCAAGAAACATTATATGGTTTGGATCTACCTTTCTTATTGCGTCGTACAATCGTTTGTAGTAGGGGAACAGTCTCTCGCCGGAAGGATCAGCCGGTTCATTTATTAAATCATAACCCGCCACCCATGGCTGGTCTTTGTAGTGGTCCGCAATAATTTCCCATAAATGTAATGTTCTGTCCTGAAAATCTTTCTGCACCCAGAAGAATGCTTTTTGAGTTGGATTGTCACTGTGCCAGTGTTGATTTTGACAGCCCGGCAGAGCATGCATATCAATGATTGTATAGATTTGATGCTTTGCACACAAATCAATAACGTTGTCAAGATATTTAAACGCTTCTTCTTTAATTACTCCCGGATTCATATCATCTTCAAAAAGATGGTAATTGATAGGGATACGAACCAGGTTTAATCCCAGACTTTGTATGTATTCCGCATCGGGTTCTGTGAAATAGTTTTTAAGAAAATTATCGAAGTAGAGATCATATTTATTTTTGCCCAGTACTTTCAGCAAGCCTTCTCTCATTGTTTCTTCATTGGATGGATAGCCGTCAATAAAATTTTCCATGTGCAGCATACCGCCTAATCCGAAACCACGCAAAATAATAGTTTCACCTTTTTGATTGATCATATGATCGCCGGAAACTTTAAGTAAGTTTTCATTTGCAAATTTCTCGTTATTCATTTTGTTATCCTTTGAAAAAGAAAAAGTAAAGAATACTGTAAGGAAGGTTAAAAGCAGAAATAAAAATCTGCGGTTTAAATTTGTTTTCGTTATAGAATTAATGATTTGTAATTCATTCATATGAATGCCTTTAAATGTTTAGATAATAATTTTAAAAGCTATTGATTTATTAATTCTAAATATAATTATTAATAAAATATTAGTACATGTTGAATTAATATTATTGCTAAAATGAAAAGCTGCCGTCCCTAGGTTACAAAACAGCATAGACTAAATAAAAGAACGCCTAAACTCCAGTGGCGAAAGATTAGTTTTTCGCTTGAATAATTTGCTGAATTATTTCGGATTTCAATTAAATTTAGTCAAATGAAGCTGCCTAAAATTCAAACTAATAAGTACTTAAACTACTATCCCAGTCTCCATATGTTTTTGCCGCTCTATAACTGCTTTTAAAAAAATCCAAAATTGCTTTATCAGGGTTCTTTAGTTTTTGTACAATTTGATAAGGCAAAATAAACTCTCCTAAATCTTTATTATAATATGCAACATCAGGTTCAACTTTGAAATTTTTATACTTATCAGGTTCAGGATAACTGTATGAATAAAATGCCGGCTCACCAAATCCTTTCCCGGGCCAGAACCCAAAACTGGCAAGTTCGGCATTGTATGCTTTAACCATAACATCTTTTCCAACATTAGGGGCGCCGGAATGTTCAGGTGCTGGTTTACCCGAAAAAAATGTTACTGCCAGATCGAATGCACCCCAGAAAAAATGGACAGGACTTGATTTCCCTGTATAGCCTGCTCTGAAAATTTCCATAACTTTGCTTGCTTGTAAAATTATCTGCTGAAATTTTTCTGCATATTCCTCATTATAAATTCTCATTTTATTATCTTCATTAAATGGTATACGCTGTTCCATTTCAACAGGGATAGGCCATAGGCCTATTATGCAATCAAGGTCTAATAACTTTTCTTTAATCTGATTATAGTAATCTTTTATTGTACCGTTTTGAAGATTTATGTAGTCACTTTGGCCATTATTAAATCTAAAAAATATTTTATGTGAACGAAGGTTAAAATCAATTTCAAAATATTTTTCTTTATACGGAATAATTCCGGTTGTTAACCCTGTAATTGATGGATATAGTACAACATTCCACCAATGATTTTTGAAAGGTACAAACTGCAGTTTTATTTTCCCGATAATTTGAGAAATCAAATGAAGCATGTCATAAGTTTCTATCCATTTTTCCAAAGGAAGCTCGGGCCATAATTTATTATTCATAATTAAATCCTATTATATTATTCAACAAATATTTCATCAATATAGCACCACTTCCAATTTTCTCCCGGTTGGAAAGATTTTATAACAGCGTGATTTGTTTCATGGAAATGTTTGGTTGCATGCTTGTTTTTTGAATTATCACAGCAGCCTACATGACCGCAGATGAGGCATAATCTTAAATGAACCCAGCTATCGCCGGTTTTTAAACACTCTTCGCAACCATCAAGAGTATTGGGTTTAGGTTCGGTTTTTATTTGTTCTATATGTTCACATATGTCTTGCATCTTGATTTCCTATTTTTTATTTCTATAAATATCTTCCCAATGGATTGTTCATTGTTAAAATATTTGAAAGCTTGTTTTGTATTAATGATGATTTTAAGATTTGTAAAATAATAATAAAGTTTTAAAATAATATTATCCTAATTCACTAAGATAATAATTAATCAAAAAAGGGTTTTAATTGTAATTCCTAATAATTCAAAAAGGTATTTCCTAAGAATTACAAAGAACAATACGGAAAGAAAAGCAGTTAATCTGGAAGCTTTTGAAATAGATTATTTTTTCTTTTTCATTTTTATCCCTGACTAAACCTAAAAATACAAACGTATTTGAAATAGGATTCATTATCACAAAAAATCCTGTAAATACAGTTAATGCAAAAGTTAAAATATTTCAGAATAAATTTAAATCTTAATCTACTTTAATCTGAAGGATATACTCTCAATAACATTGCCGTTTGAATCTTGTACTTCCACTTTCCAATTTCCTTTCCATGCCGGCATAATTGTTTTGGCAGACCAGGTACGCCATGATTTAGCTTTAACAGGCAAATTAATTTTAGCCATTTGTTTGTCTTGATAAAACCAAACGTGGGAAATTTCTGAAGTATCAGTTTGACTATTAATTTTAGTAAAGCAATATAATTTGCCAGCGTCTGCCGAAAATACAGAATCAGTTCCAACAGGCTGCCACTTTTCTATGGAAGTACATATTGCTATATTATCCACTGCGATGCTTGATGAATTTTGCGCAAGTAATCCACTAGACAACAATAAAACGAACATGAAAAAAAGCGAACTTATTCTTTTCATAATCACACCTCAATTTATTTTGTTAAATAATCCACACAACTAATAACAACATTGTAATTTGATAGATTAATTCTATTGTTATTTAATTTATAACTTTTAATTAATTCTTAATAATGTTTATAAAATATTTTTTTTGAGTGAATATTTGGAAAAATTCTTGAAGAAAAAGTAAAGAAATGTTTTTTAAAAAACATCAACTCATCTTCTGATCTTGATGCTGGTGTGATTTCGGTCGACTTAGTTAAATTAAACCTTGTTTGAAAAGACTAATTATATTCATAAAGTTTGGTAAGACTTCTCTTTCACAATTGTAATGCATCGGATATTACTTCAAGTATGTACTTAATTCGAACAGTAAACGGAAGCTGCACTAAAAATGTAAATAGCTTTACTTATTAAATAGAGATTATAAAACTTTAGTTCAAAATCATGTATTTTGATGCAGCAACAGAACTATATTTTATTAATTAATTTTTACGTTTTTAGTTTTACTTCACTTTTTGTTCTGGCTTTTATCCTGCTGAATGCGGCAGATGTTATAATCAAAACAATACCTGCTGCAAGAAATGAAATTATCTTATAGGTTATTTCAGGATTTGTAATTCCAAAAACCATTAAATAAAATACCGTGATAAGCAATGTCATTACTGCCATCAGCCTGTATTTAAGATTTTTCAATAATTTACTCATACCGAAATAAACTAATGCCAATACAAGAAGAGCTAATCCTGTGTATACATTTGGAAGAACACAATAAAATACATAAGGGATCCAGAAAAGTGCTATTATCAAATAAGCATTTCTCATCTGATCGGTTTTTAACTCCAACCTATCTTTCTGCCAGTTTAATAATCTTGCACTTATTAAAGCTGCTAAGCCGAAGCTTATGGCTTCTGTCTGCAATGAAAAATAATTTGCAAGGTATGATATCAGCACAATAAAAAAGATTATGAAATTTGCTATGATTATAAATTTAGATTTAAACCAAATTGCTGTTGAAAGAACCAATATACTTTGCCAGCAAAGTAAAATCATATTCCATGGTTTATCGAACTGATAAATTATTGCAACACTTATTGCAGCGTAACCAGTCATGGCGTAAATAAAAGTTGAGAATAAACTTTTTTCTTTTACCCAAAAAAGAATGGCAACTGTTAAGAATGCTATAGAAGCAGTAAAATGAAATATCCCGAATTGAGGTGCAGAATTTAGTAATGTGATTATTAAAAATAATCCATAACCGGCTGCACAGTTCAGAAGAGAACTGGTTATATCCAAAAATTCTTCCGATTTATTTTCTTTCTCTATTAAGTATTGCAATTGCAAAAATCAAATTATAACAAATAATAAAAATTAAATTGACTTCATTTTTTAATAGGGGATAAGTTGTTTCAAAAAACGGGTTGTAAACAAACCAGAGGAAATGCGTCAGGTAAGCCAATACAATTGCAAAGACCAATTGGCTCTGCCATTTATTTTTTAAAAATAAATAAACAGAAAAAGAAGATGTAGCTAATATTGCAATGAAAAAAAGATAGAAGTTTTCAATGGTCATTGCAGTAAAATATCCCAGGAATATTCCTAATATTGCTATGTAAACAGATTTATTTTTTACCGCATACCATAATGTTGTTGATACTACAAACAGCAAACCAATGAGCTCAACAACCCAGCTGCTGAATACATGCTGCGAACCAAAAAAATACAATCTTAAAGTTGATAAGTAAGCAATTGCGGCACTGCCGCCGATAAAATAACCTGATAATTGAGCAAAAGATTTTTTACTATAAAATCCTAAATACAAAATCCCTAATGCTAATACGTATCCGCAAATGGATGGAATAACCGCGCTGATTCCTTCAAAGGGAAGTGTCAGGCTGAAAATGCATCCAATTATAAAAATAAAAATTCCAATTTTGGGCAGCCAGAATTCAGTGATCCTGAATTCAAATTCGTCTCCATCTTTATTAGGAACGTTCAATAATACTTTTTCTTCTTCAATTTCTTGAGGAATTGCCGGATGGCTTAATTGATTTTCAAGCTGGGTTAATCTTGCCTGAAGATTTTTTATAAGCTCTGTATTGTCCTGGCTGCCGGTTGTTTCTGTGTTTTCATTCATTACTGCACCTCTTAATAATATTAAATTATTAATCATTCAGTGATAAGGAGAGATGAATGATTTTTTTAATTACTTACCTAAGTTGATTGCCATTCGGAATAAACCGTTGAAACGGTTTTTTTATTCTACTTTTTAGGTTAACACCGGGATTAATCCCGGTGTTAATGAGAACTAAAAAATTAAATATTTAACTGTTTTAACAGTTTTATTCTTAGGTAGTCAACTTGATTCACTTTTTTAACTTTCTTCGTCTTTCTTCTCAAGCCTTCTTATCTTGAAATACAATCCTATAACCAGCAGAGTTACTATCAATGTTGAAACGGCAAAACCTTTTCTTCTGAAATAATAATCATCAATTGCGCTGACGCCTTCTAGCATTTGCACCTTTTGTAATTTCAAACCCTGATTTAATTTCATTATCAAATTTCTTCTCGTCAAAGCTGTGCAGTGTTGTCCTTGTTTGAATTAATATTTGCCTTATATCTTTTAATGAATACTGCGCATCCGATACATCCATTCCTTTTTGATTTGCATCGTCAAGTGTATTTTTTGCTTTCGTTTCTTCAAGCTTTAAACTGTCAACCAGACTTTTCATATTGGCCGCAATTTTATAACCATTGTCACCTTGCTTGTGGCACTTAATACAAGCGGAGTTTTGTCCTACACCAAGTAATTCATCGGTTGCGGGTTTTATTCCGTGGTTGCCGTGACAAGTTTCGCACTCCGGTAAATTTTCTTTATCAAATGCCTGTTTGTGAACGCTCTTTTCAAAGAGCTCCATATTTAAAGTATGGCAGCTTCCGCAGACTTTTGAAATTGATTCAACACCCGGAGGAACTGCACCATGATTACCATGACAATCGTTGCATGATGGTGCACCTAAGTCTCCTTTTTCAAGAAGCGCAACTCCATGAACGCTTTTAACATATAAGCTGTATTGATCAGTTGGAATTTTATATTGAGCCATTTTCTCTTTATCACTGTGGCATGACGAACAGACTTTTGGAATATTAGTTGCATAAACATTTGAGAACGGATCTTTTACTGCTCTTATTCCGTGGCTCCCATGACAACTTGCACATTCAGCAACGTTAATATCGCCTTTTGAATTTTTTATTCCATGAATACTGGTTTTATATTTTACTACCTGGTCAACCGGGAGTGCCGGATTGTAGAGTTTCATAAATGATGCATTGCTGTGGCAGCCTCCGCAAAGTGCAACAATATTAGTCGGATAAACAGGCGATTTAGGATTTGTTACTTTTACAATTTTATGAACGCCATGGCAGGTAACGCAATCAGCAATCGGCCCTTCATTGTTGTAAGATTGCTGAAAGTGAACTGAGCTTTTTAAAAGTTCATATTGGTTAGCTGTTTTTTTGTAGCCATAAGAATCCATAATTTTTTGATCATTATGACATCTAATGCAAACCAGGTATCTATCTTTTTTAGCAGGCGCTCCAATAAACCCGTTTGCTTTACTCATCGCTATATCCTGGTCTTCAGCTTTTGAATCGCCGCCATGACAGCCTGCGCAGGAAATTCCATAAGAATAATGAACATCTGTTTTATATAAATCCGCTACTTCGCCTACGGCAGAATGACATTCAATGCATTGATCATTTTCTAATTTACTGCTTTGCGGAAATACCAATGAGTTAAAAGCACAAAAAAGAAAAATCAAAAAAACTATTTTTATATATTTCATTTAGTTAAACCTCTAATCGAGAGTATATCCTAAAATTGTAAAAATGATAAAGAAGATTAGAATGAAGATGCCGATGTAATTTATTAATTTATTCCTGATGCCTGCTTTGGTTCTTCTATCCCAGAAGGGGACTAAAGCCCAAAGTGTAATACCAACGCCAAACATAATGATTCCGAAAAGTTCGCCGCTTATAAATAGCATTTTCCCCGGAAGTAATTTCAATATCTGGAACATTCCCAGGAAATACCATTCCGGCCTTATTCCAATTGGTGCAGATGAAAACGGATCAGCTTTATTTCCTAATTCCCATGGGAAATACACTGCAAGTATTGCTAAAATATTAATTACGATTAACCATATAAGCAGCTCTCTTAAAACAAAATTCGGGAAGAAAGGTATGCTCTTTTTCTCACTGCTGTTACTTAATTTCCATTCGTCCGGTTCTGCAATGCCCTGTCGTTGGATAAGCAGAAGATGAATAGAAAGAACAATTACAAAAATTCCCGGAAGATTGCTACATGAAATCCAAAGAAGCGTGAAAGAGTTGCGCCTGTTACATCATCTCCGCCTCTTAATAGTTTTAGTATGAATTCACCAACAACCGGAAGCTGGCCTGCTATATCCGTCCCGACTTTTGTAGCAAAGAAAGCAAGTGTGTTCCATGGTAAAAGATAACCACTGAAGCCGAATCCAAGAGACAAGAATAAAAGAAATATTCCGGAATACCAGGTTAAGCTCTCTAGGTTCTCTGAATGCTTTTAAAAAGTAAACGGAAAACATGTGAATGATATACAGCAAGTATCATTAAGTTTGCCGACCAGCTATGAACCGATCTTATCAGCCAGCCGAAATTTATTTTTGTACTTATAAACTGCACACTTTCAAATGCCAGGTCTTCGGTGCCTTTGTAATACATTAATAATAAAATCCCGGTAACAACCTGTACGATAAAAAGCAGCAGAGCTATTCCGCCGAAATAATACCAGATAGTTTCCCTGAACTGCGGAACGGATTTCTTTTTAGCAAACTCTTCAAGCTTTTTTACCTGGTATCTTTTATCCAGCCAGGAATAAATTTTATTTTTTCTTGATGTTTCTTTTGCTGTTACTTCTTCCATTATCAGCCTGTATCTTTATAGATGAATACATCATCTTTTTTAATAGCTACATTATATTTATCAAGCGGGGCGGGAGGAGGGCCGCTGATATTTTTCCCATTTAAATCATATTTCCCGTTATGGCAGGCGCAGTATATTTGTCCAAAATCTTTTCTGTATTGAACGATGCAGCTTAAATGTGTGCACACAGCGCTGAAAGCAATATAATTTCCATCAGCTTTTCTTATTACTATTACCGGCTTGCTGCCGAACTTTACAATCTTGCCGCTGTCCTTAGCCATGTCTTCTGTCTTGCCGATATTAAGCTGCGAGATTTTTAATTCCTTTGCTTTAGGAGGTTCGAGGTAATTAAAGATTGGATAAAGGATGGCAATCAGCCAGGCGAGGAACCCGCCTTTAAGAACTTTATTTAGGAAATCTCTCCGTTTGATTTTTTTTGGATCTTCAATATTTGTATTCATATCAGATATAGAAGTTTTTGGTTTTTATCTTTCAAGTAAATACTGTTTAGTGTGTATTGTCATTTCGAGGGAGCCTGCCTACCGGCAGGTAGGTCCTCGACTGAGAAATCTTTTTCGCTCCAAATGACCAATCCAATATTTACAAGAACTGATTTTATTAGTAAATATTTATGCCATTTAATAAAAGTACGAAAACAGAAGCTATTCTAAGTTTTTGTTTTTGTGGAGTGTGAAATCAAATTCACACAAATTCTGCTTTATTTAGAAATGAGGGTTAATTATAAATAATGAAGTGAGAAATGGATTGCGCAGTGGGAAATGGAAAGAAGCTGCACTTTTTATAATTAAAAAGTAATAAAATGAATTTGTGATGATTGATTTATTTGTAATAAATGTTTTCACATTTTTACAATTTCAGAAATAAAAAATAATTCATTCTTCTCCAAAAAGCTTGGTGGATTAGAATTACTAGAATTATAAAAATGTTTGATTATATTCGCAGCGACATCTGGAAAAGTTATAAATGGCTTTTCAGTATTAACTAGTTGATTACAATATTTTTGAATTAAATCTTCTGCAGGATTTGGATGAACCAAGAAATCTCTCGTCTTTTCAAGTAATTCTAGAAACTCTCGCCAAAGTTTAGGTTCTTTTTCATATATTTGTGGGAAATTAAACTCTTTACATAGAACTTTGATTTTTTCTTTCATCTTGCCGACTTGAGTATTTTTTAATTTAACAAAATTATCTTCTTTTCCATATTCTTTATAAAAATCATCATATAATGCTTTCGCATTAAATTCTGGATGCGTTTTATTAAGTTCTTCGATTTGTTGATGATTATATCTTGAAGACTTCCATAATTCATGTAAATGAAAGTTAGTAAAAGATTCTACAGCCAAATAACTATATATTGTAGTTAGTGTAGCGAATGAAAAAGTAAATGAAGATTCTCTATCTATTTTATCATCTTTTACTTCATTGTTATATCTGACATTTGCATAATTTAAACTACGAGCCATTTCTAAATAGCACTGAGTAATAGGTATATAGGATATTTTTTGAGCCATAAATATATTAGCAATTCTTAGATTTTACTTAGTTATAAAAAAGAATCAGATAATAATTATTTGCTTCCCTTATTCATCCTGGCTCAGCAAAAAAATGCGATTGCAGTTTCAATTAAATTTAAGCGAAAAGAATGTAATAAATAATTTGTAAAAATACATCGGTATAATTACGATTAATTATTAACTGGAGAACACAATTACAGCAAAAAAATAAGAAATATCTCTCTCGAAGATCTAAATTCCGACAGGCAGACAAGTAAAAACTAAATAAAAAACGACTAACCATAAACCTTTATGGGGTGAGATAAAAATTTCAAGAGAAAAATAATTTCAATAATTGAAAACTTTTTAGGATTTACTCATATTCTTATTCTTATCTCACCCCCTGAAATTGCCAAGAGCAAAATCGCTGTCGCCTTGAGCAGCTCGTTAGGTTTTGTTAATATTTTCCAAAGTTATCACAACATTTCCCTTCTTATGTCCTTTATCTACATACCTGTGGGCTTCAGCTAATTGTTCAAACGGATATTTTCTATCAATGACTGGTTTTATTTTCCCTTTTTCCAGAAGTTCATTTATGAAGTTCAGATCTTTAGTCCTTTCTGACGGAGGTCTTAAACCTGTTGCCATAATCATCGCTTTCTTTTTGCTTAACATTGCAGTCCATAGAACGGAAGGAAAAATGCTGAGCGTAATAGCAGCCTGAAGAAATTTTCCGTTTTTCTTTAGTGCGTTTTTGCATTGTGAAAAGGTTGTCTTACCAACTAAATCAAATATAATATTATATGTTTCACATGATTTAGTAAAATCTTCTTTAGTGTAATCAATTACTTTGTCAGCACCAATAGACTTCACTAATTCTAAGCCGGATGTACTGCAAACCCCGGTTACTTCTGCACCAAAGTAGTGAGCGAGCTGAACTGCGGCAGATCCTATACCTCCTGAAGCTCCAATGATAAGAATATTTTGCCCTTTCTGAATTTTTCCCTTATCACGCAGGAAGGGTAATGAAGTCAAAAAACCATCACAACAGGCAATTGCTTCTTCATAACTTTTATCAGCATGAATATTTGCAAGAGTTGATTTATCTACAGGCAAACATATATACTCTGAGTAAGAACCATACCCGGGAGTTGTACCAACTACTTTGTCACCTTCTTTAAATAGTTTTACATCCTTGCCGACGGCTTCAATCTCTCCGGCAAACTCACTTCCAAGAGTTTTGTTTTTGGGTTTTGTGATTCCTGTGAATAATCTTGAAAACTTGGGTTCACCTTTTCGAAATGTGCAGTCTGTTGCTGTTACTGTTGTTGCATAAGTTTTTATTAATACTTCGTTGTCTTTAGGAATTGGCTTTGTGATATCTTTAAGCTGAAGCACTTCCGGTGGACCGTATTTTGTATATTCAACTACTTTCATAAAGACTTATCCTTTCTTTCTTTAATGCTGTAATTATCTTTAATAGTCCATTCAAATAAAGTTCGAAAACCTAACTAATAATTGTACTGCAAAAATTGTTTTCTAATAGGAATGTTATTATGCAATTCTTGTAGTAATCGTTTTTTATTTAACAGTTAAGTTATCCATCTTCTACTCTTTGCTTTATTGTTTGCTTCCCTTATTATATAGTCAATGCGTGTAAATGTAATTGCGGCTTCAATTAATTATAAGCGAAAGGAAAGTAATAAAAAGATATTTAAAATACATTTTTATATTTAGTCTTTCACTGCATCCGGTAATGTTATTTTCTTGCTTACAGTATACTTTCTTTTAGCCCAATAATAAATGGGCAGGCCGGCAGCTAATAAAATCAATCCGTATAATGCTGCTTCTAAACCGGAGCCAATAATAGCAAAGAGCGAAAATCCTAATGCGCCTACTGCGATTATTACAGCCTTCCGGTTCATTTTCCCGCCGGCAGCATCACGCTTCTGTATTACTAGATCAGATAAGGCTGAAGCCGCATAGGGGAGTAAGGTGGTTAATGTTGCAAGTAAAATTAAAATTTCAAATGCTGCAATAAAACCTTTGGTGTAATTCATAACTATCATTAAAGATGCTAATATGCTTGAGACAATAATGGAAAATGCAGGCGAACCATATTTATTACGTTTTGCAAATTGTGAAGGCAATAATTTATCACGCGCTGCAGCTTCAGGTATCATACCTAGTACAATAAAACTGCCGTTAGCTGCGCCAATTATGGAAATGATTGCTCCAATAGCAACAAGTCCGGCGCCCCAATGCCCGATAATGAGTGAAGCCGCATCAGCAAACGGCGATTTGGAAGCCGCCAGCTTAGCTTCCGGCATTATCGCCATGATGCCGTAAATAGATATTACATATATAATTGTAATAGTCAATGTGCCTGCTATAAGCGAACGGGGGATATTTTTTTCAGGTTTAATTACATCATCGGCTGGAACTGTGGCAGCCTCAATGCCGACATATGCCCACATAGTCAGCATAATTAGTCCGGCAATCATAAGTGGAAGAGGCTGGTTTGTCGGGTTAGTTGCCGGAACACTTGTAAAATCTCCCAATAAAAACCCGCCGCCTGCAATTAGAAATAAAGGGAGGAGCTTAAGCAAAGTAGTTATAACCTGCACAATGCTTGCAGATTTTATACCGGCTGCATTTATTCCTGTCAGCAGCCAGATAAAAGATAAAGATGTAAAAACTCCCCAAACCGGCTGCGCTGCAGCCTGTGGAACAAAGAAAGAAAAATATCCAACAAACGTAACAGCGAAGGCAGCGTTACCTACGCAATAAGAAACCCAGTGTCCCCAGCCGACAAGAAAAGCGGGGAGATCACCAAATGCTTCATGGGTATAGGCGTAAGGCCCGCCCACTTTAGGGATACGCCGGGCTAGTGAGCCTAAAGTGAGTGCAATGAATAATGTTCCACCGCCTGCAAAGAACCATCCTAAAAGACTCAAGCTGCCGTAGGGCGCTAAAACAGCTGGAAGCATAAAAATACCGGTTCCAATAGTAGACCCGACAACCAGCGCCCATGAACGCCAAAATCCGATGCTTCTCTGCATTTATGCCTCCTTTGATGCAGAACAAAAATTAGTTGCTCCGAGCTGTATATAAGTTAAATATGATAGTTATATACGATTGAATAGCTTCTTGCTGTAAAGCAATAGGAAATAAAAATTTGTTAGATATTCTTTAAAAGTTAAATTTACTTTAAAACAGGGTAGAGGAATAATTATAATTTAATTGCTGCATTTAAGATATTCTGTTTATCATAGTTTGCTTCCCTTATTCATCTAATCTAAGTATGATTATGCGGTGCGGTTTCAATCAAATTAAATCGAAATGAATATAGTAAATAGTTTTTAGAATACATCGGTATAAGTACGATTAATTGTTAACACCGGAAAAATTATTTTAGAGTAAGATTATAATCTTCAATAATACTTTTATCAAATATAGTATATGTACTTTCTACTTTAGCACCCAAAATTGCAGAGCCGCACATAAGTTTTTCTCTGAAGTTAAGGATTATTGTAACGTAAGTCCCGGAAAGTTCGTGATACCAATTCACTACATAAATCTGATCACCTATTTTTTGTGAGCGATAGGCGATTGCATCTAACTTTTCCTTCTCGGTCAGTTTCTCATCCCATGCAGCTTCTTCCGGGTTGGAGTTGTTTAACCATTTCCACTGCCAAACAATAAAACGTTGGATGTTTTGAGCGGACTATTTAGCAAGTCTCTTTAAACTTTTAATATCAAATTGTTCTTTATGAATGTTTTCATTTAGGAAGTTAAGTAGAATGTTCTTTTCACTTTCAAGGCCATAGAAAGTTCTTTCTGCAGCTTTGATTAGGAAATATTTCCATAATATTATCGGTTTTAAATTTTGAATCCTGCATATTTTTTTTAAGTATCTCACACCAATATATCTCGTAATCATTTTTTGTATTTTATATTCTAAATCACTTACATTGTCCAATTTTGGCGTATTAATCATTAATAAATATGTATGCGCTATATCGAAATTAGGTGACCCGTAACTTGCAGAAGACCAATCAATTATATATTCTTTTCCATTTGACATGATAATATTTCCGGGATGAAAATCACCATGACAAAGTGCTTCACCAGTTTCTAAAGTACTTAAAATATCAAGTAATGTTTCTTTTAGTTTAGAACTAAGTAGAGGAGATTTGGTTATGCAATATTTTGCCTTTGCATGATTTGTCAAAAGTTTTTCATTTATTTTTACATTAAAAATATATTTATGAAGATGAGCTAGTTGTTTAGGTAGTTTCAATATTGATAGGGGATTCTTTTTAAGTATGGACACAAGATCATTGCCGATGACTTTTTCCATAATTAAACAAGGCTTATTATCAATTTCTATAATACTGCTTACCTGTGGTACTGAAATCTTATCCTGCATCAATTTATAGACTTCAAATTCATATTTAATTTGAGCAAAATCGATTTCTCTTTGCGGCACTCTTAATATAGATGACTTATCAAGACTATATATCTTTGATTGTCCACCTTGTGCAACTAGTTCAAGTTCGTTTAGCTTAATTTCCATACTGTTTTTATTTTTTCGGGGAAAATGTAATAAAAGTTTTATAAAAAACCATCTGCCTGCCTACTGCAAGCAGAATTACTATTTTTAGAGAGGAGGTGAAAATTAAAACTGTTTAGAAAAAACTGTCTTCCTTTGATAGATCAATTGAGACAGCAAATATTTTTTATTTCTTTCACAATTTTCTAGATAAATTGAGGTGTTAACTTTTAGTCACATTACATTAAATCACCAATAACTCAAAGTCATTTTACGTTACTTATATAATTTCTGAAGATCATTTTTGATATAGTCAGGAAGATTTAACTGGTTTTTAATATTGCTGAAAAAGTTTTTATCATCAGCAACTGTTAATGGATCCAATTCAATTGGTTCTATAATTTCAGAAAGAGGTTTTGCAGCGGCTGGCGCAATAAAAGCAGCAGTCGGCTGATTATTGTTTAAAGGTAAATGAGGCCTCATTGCTTCTCCAGGCAATTCTGTATGATCCAAAACTAAAAACCAGTTTGTCATCTGCGGGCCTGCAATACTCATTAAAGGGGCAACCGGTTTTTCCAAATCCTTCGAAAGAGCAGTTAAATTTTTAAGTCCATTGCTTAAAAGGTCTTTTGCATTTTTTAGTGAAATTGAGCCAACTGCCGGATCTTGAGTTTCTTGATTTAAATTTAAAATTCTTTTGGCTCGTCCAAGTTTCCAATTCTCTGAGCCATTCCCAAAATTTTTCATCAGGTTAACATAACCATATCTTGGAACGCCATTAATTACAACCAAGCTAATAGCTTTTTCTGAACTGGTTAACAATCTTGCATATGGATCGCCTCTTACTCCTTTTAGAACTAATAGATCAGCTCTTTTTCCTGGTTTAATATTTCCAATTACGTTATCCCACTTTAAGATTTTTGCTGCATTAATCGTTACTAGTTCTAACAATTCTCTATCAGAAAAAATGTCTCCATTATTTTTTGAAAATAACCTGGCGATTTTTAATTCATGAAAAACGCTTTTACTGCCGGAAGGAGACCAATCTGAACCAAGGCCAATTAAAACACCGCTATTCTTTGCATCTTTTATTTTTGCTGTTCCTCCGTAGAGAAGTAAATTACTTAACGGTGACCAAACTATTGATACACCAAAATTATTTAATATTTCAAAATCTTCTTTTGTAAGTGCCGCAGAATGTATCCCGGCAAGGGAATTCCACAAAGCCCAGCTTCCGTCTTTCAATTTCAATGCTTCAAAATGTTGATGTGCTTTTGTATCCAAACCTTCACTTAAATGAAGAAGCAAGCAGCTGGTTTTTTGAAGCCTGCTTAAAAATTTATCTGCATCACTAGCTTCAACATCTGAAATTTTGGAAAGAGCTTCAGGCAAATCTGGTTCATCGGTCTGTTCTACATTTCTTACAATTCCTCTATAATATTTTTGAATTCCATTATTGCTGTACAATGCAATTCCTTGTGAAGTTGTGGTTCCGCCGAGAAGGCATTTTGCTTCAACATATCTTACAATGGCTTGAACGTAACCGGGAGTTTTTCCCATAACCTGCATCGGCCCGCTTATTAATTTTCTGTATTCCGGAATTCCTCCCCATTGATTACGGTTAGTAAAAGTTTTTGGGACATTCCATAAAGGCAAAATATTATAACTTAAATGATTGTGCAGTTCTATTAAACCGGGATATACTGTTCCACCCGTTTTAATTATTGGAGCATTTTTAAAATCATCCGGAAAAGTTTCTTTTTTACTTTGGACATATTTTATCTCACCGTTTTCTATAAAAATGTTTCCGCTATTTATAACGGAATAATTCTCATCCATTGTAACGATTTTGCCATTGAGAATATATTTTGGTCCTGATAAAGCGTCAATAGGTTTTTTTGCCATAAAGTATCTCTGTTTATTTTTTCATTAAGTTTGCGGTGCAATCCAAATTAAAGTGTGCCTGTCATCCGGGTTAGGCCTGGCAACACAATTATTGTGCTTCGGTTTTCCTGTTCTTCCCCATTTGTCATCACCAAACCATTCCGGAAATCCAAAAGGCAAATCTCTTTTAGGTATTGGAGCATAATCATCTTCTGAAAATTTTGCACCGTAATTAGGTAAATTTATATTTCCGTCTGGATCAGGAGTTACAACACCCTTTAACTTGGTTATCAAATCCCGCCAGGCATTGATAAGCTTAACCGGATCATGATAGCTTGGATGATAAGTGTTGAATACAGGAATATTTCCTTTTTCAGGCCAAAGATTAATTGCTTCTTCAGCATTTATCCCAAATGCAATAATAGCTTGAAGCTTATTACCTGTTACTTTTTTAAATAATTTGTTTCTCCATTTTGTTTGCAAAGGTTCTTCGATAATTTTTTTTGCTTTACCTAATTGACTTGGATATAAAGCATATACAAAAGCATTTAGGCACAAATAGGATTCAGTTATTCCCAGCTTAGCTAAAAAACCTTGAACTCTTTGTCCGGCATTTCCAATCAATGCTCTGCAGCCAATTCTCTCTGTTGGGCCTGGATCAGAAGCAACACACAAAACTTTTGCACTTTTATCCAATCGCCCGCGGTAAAAGATTGGGCCCCAATCATACCAGAAGCTTTCTTTATGGTTTGAGTAATCCGGAGCAGCAGCAAAAATTT
Organism: uncultured Ignavibacteriales bacterium; assembly: GCA_963746735.1. Classification (GTDB taxonomy): domain Bacteria; phylum Bacteroidota; class Ignavibacteria; order Ignavibacteriales; family Ignavibacteriaceae; genus CAVSWT01. The sequence continues at coordinate 118,323 of CAVVCO010000022.1, read as the reverse complement.
TTGCGATTGCTTTTGTTGGGCCTTTATCGAATTCTATATTTGTTTTCATAAAAACCTTATATAAAGTTTTTTAATCAGATAAAAAATATTTCTAATAAGTGGTCAGGAACAGCGGGAAATGTATTTCAGGAATGTGTTGGAATTAATCTACTATAATAAATATTAAGTATCAATCATATTTTAAATTTACTTTGCGCTCGCATTGGACCATCCATTAATTTGTGCTATTTAAGTCAATTACAATCTGATGAACATCATATAGTGTAAAGGCATTTTTGCAAATGCAATTGCAGGTCTTAACTTAAAGCAGCAAATTTTTCGAAAAAAATTACAAGCCGTTTGCTCTAAAAACTAAATGCGTAATCGGAATAAGCTTGAACAGTAAATTAATTGCAATTATCTCAACGCAGCAAAACAAGTTTCTTTGTTTCAGAAAAAGTACCAGCCTTCAACTGATAGTAATATACTCCACTTGACATATTTTCTGCATTCCATTGCTTAGTATAATTTCCGGCAGATAACTCTTGATTGACAATTGTTGCTACTTCATTTCCTATCACATCATACACTTTCAACGATACAAAAGACTTTGATGGAAGACTAAATGAAATAGTTGTCGACGGATTGAATGGATTGGGATAGTTTTGCATCAAATTAAAAGTTTCTGGGATTGTTTGGCTTATGTCCTTCACACCAGTTACTGCGTTTACTGTAATTGTGCCCTTCATTCCAAGTGAAGCGTGGGGTACACAAACGTAATAGTGTGTCCCTGTTTGAGTAAGCACTACAATACCGCCTCCAAGCGGAAGGTCAAATCCGCCGTTTGATGTTGTTCCATTCGCGTCCCAGGTTGCTTTATCAACTTCTCTCGGCTGATGAATTGATGCAACTACAAAATTAACAGTATCACCAAGGTTGATAGTTAGATCGGCGGGTGTAAATGTGAAACCTGAATTGCCAATAATGTGTGTTGTTGAATAACCAACAGTTGAGCAGACAAGCACTAATACCAAAAAAATAATTGAGTTTTTCATTTAGGTTCTCCAGAATGTTTATATTTATTTATCGTGACTGATCATATTCAAAAACTATTTACAATTCATTTTTCGGAATGTATTTAATTAAAAGTTATTAAGAAACATCGTTACAATTACCATTAATTTTTGTTTAATTAAAATTAATTTATTCATGCCTAAACTTTTCCGGGTCAAGTTCATAATTTTTAAGAAGCCTATGAATATTTCTCCTGGTCATTCCGGCTTCTTCGGAGACTTTTGTTACATTGCCTTTATATTTTTCAAGCAGAGATAATAAATATCTTCTTTCAATGTTGGAAATTATTTTATGTTTAACTTCCGCCAGAGTATTTTCTGATTCAACAGCAACTGTTTTTCCTTTATAACCTTGCCTTAAGCTTTCAGGCAATTCATTTGCACTTATAAAATTATTCTTTGTCAAAACAACGGCACGTTCAATCACATTTTCAAGTTCACGAATATTCCCAGGCCAATTATAAGATTCAAATATTTCTTTTACGTCTTCAGAAAACCCGGAAATATTTTTACCGGCTTTTTCAGAACCTTTATTCAAAAAATGCTCAGCAATTAGAATAATATCGTCTTTTCTTTCTCTTAAAGGAGGGATGTGAATATGTATTACATTTAACCTGTAATAAAAATCTTCTCGCAGCTTGTTTTCTTCAAGCATAGTTTTAATTTCACGGTTAGTAGCAGAGATTATCCGGAAATCAGAATGAATTAATTCGTTGCCGCCTAGCCTTCGCAATTGATGATCTTGAAGTACGCGTAAAAGCTTAGCCTGCAAGCTGGAATTCATTTCACACACTTCATCAAGAAAGAAAGTTCCGTTATTAGCATATTCAAGAAGCCCGATTTTTCTTTTAGCCGCGTCAGTAAATGCACCTTTTTCATAACCGAATAATTCTGCTTCAAAAATGTGTTCGGGCAGGGCGCTGCAGTTTACCGGGACAAAAGGATTTGTTTTTCTATTGCTGTGTGCATGGATGCTTCTAGCGATTAATTCTTTTCCTGTGCCGCTTTCGCCTGTAATTAAAATGTTTGCATCGGAGTTTGAAACTGTTTCTATTATTTCAAATATATTTTTTATTTCATCACTATTGCCAATGATATTATCAAACTTAAATTTATCATCCAGCTGCTTCAAAAGATTTTCTCTTTCCTTAAACAGCTGCCTCTGTCTTAGTCCTTTTTCAATTACAATTTTTAATTTTTCTGTATCAACAGGCTTTTCAAGAAAATCAAAAGCACCGGCTCTCATTGCATTTACTGCTCTTTCGATTGTACCGTAAGCAGTAAATATTATAACCGGAGTTTTGGGAGCAGCTTTAGATGCTTCTTTAATGATTTCATTTCCATCAATACCTGGCATTAGCAAATCGCAAAAGATTAAATCGAATTCTTCTTTCTTAAAATATTCAATTGCTGTGTAACCATCCGAAACCGGAACAGACTGAAAACCAAGGGCAGATAATATGCTTGTAAAACCACTTAGCATATCCGGTTCATCATCAATAACAAGAATCTTGGCTGAATTAATTTTTGTCTCCATCTATTTTTACTCCGGCTTTAATGGAAGAAAAATTATAAATGCCGCGCCTTTTCCTTCGCTTGATTTAAGAGAAATATTCCCTTTGTGTCTTGCAATAATTGCTTTTGCAATAGACAATCCCAGCCCGGTACCATTTGATTTTAACTTTGTGCTGAAGAAAGGGGTAAATACTTTATCAACATTTTCTTTGGCTATTCCAATCCCGTTATCTTTAATTTCTATTTCAATTCCTTCAATTTTATTATTTGCCGGGTGGATTGTAACTGAAATCTCTCCGCGTATTTTTACAGCATCAACGGCATTATTTAAAATATTAATTAATACTTGTTCAAGCTGCCGCTGATCGGCATTAATTAAAGGAATTGACCTATCGTAATTTTTTATAATACTTATTTGCTTGGCTTTAAAACGGTGACCGAGCAAATACAAACATTCCTCTGTTAAATCTTTAATATTAATTGCTTCCGGTTTAAACGGCATTCTTTGGGAATAATTCAAAAGGCTTTTTGTGTAGTCGCTTATTCTCAAAGTCTGACGTTTAATTATGTTCAATACATTGCCAACCTCACCTTCATAATTTTCTTTGAGCATCAATCCATCAATATGTGCAGAAATTATTCCGGTAGGAGTATTAATTTCGTGTGCAACAGAATCAACTAGTTCTCCGATTGAAGCCATCTTTGAAGCCTGGTTTAATTGTTCCTGATATAGTTGAACCTGCTCTAAATTTCTATTCGCTTCCTCAGCACGCACTCTTTTTAAATTTACAAGATAAATAAGAACACTGAAAAACAATATTACCGCAAGGATAACAAAGCCTAGTAAAAAAAATATTCTAAATTTCCCGCGCAGGCTTTCAGTCACTTTTGTTACATCTGCTGAAATAACCAGTATCCATTTTTCGTTAAGAATTTTAACGGGATAATAAGCCATAACTTTAGCAGGCTGGTCATTTATAACATTATATTCTCCAATGCCGGGGCTATTTGCCTTTAACATAATTTTCTGAGCTTTAAATGAAATGTGACATTCAAAACAATCTTTAGTTGTATTGTTGATTGAGCGGAAAAGCATTTCATGATGGCTGGGATGATAAATTAATCTTCCGTCCGAATCTATTATCCATGCAAAATCCTCCTTGCTTAATTTCAAAGGTTTTATATACTGATCTACAAGCAGATTAAAATTTATTAAGTATCCTAAGTATCCAATTATTTCTTCCGGGTTTTTATTCGTTTCATTTGTAATCGGAATTATCACTTCAAAATAAACATCAGCAGTGCTGTCTTTTTTTTCATCTCTTACAACTTTAGTTATATATGTTCCTGCATTTTTAATTTCAGATGATATGTTTTCCAATTCATATTTATTTGTTATCTCCGGAACTTGAATGCCTGAAGAACACAGCAGTTCCCCGGATTTATAAAAAATAAATATTGAACTAATCATCTTCGATTCATAAGAATATAAAAACTGATTTAGAAATTTAACTGAGCTGTTGTCCATTTTTTTTATTTCAGGTATTGAGGATAGAAAATTTATATCGTTAGAAATATGATTAAGAAAATAGCTGATGCCGGCGGCGGCGTTTTTAGCCATCTCCAGCTGCTGAAACTGGTAATCTTTTTTTTCGTCTTCAATTGTGCGGGTATAAATTTCAACGACAAGAAAAGCAAATAAAATAACAAAGGCGAGTGTGCCGGAAATGATCCAGTATTTTCTGAACTTCCCGTTATTCATATAAATTAAATTTTGTAATTAAATTTTTTTTATCAGTTTTAAAGTTTCTAAAGAAGGTGATTTTAAAAACAAATAAAAAGTGAATTGTTGTTAGCAACAATCATACAGTCAAACTAACAAAAAATTTCACTAAACTAAATAATTATAAGTTTAATTTTATTCTTTCAGAAATTTAATCATAATATTTAATTCACATGTTAATTGAATCTATTTTGGTAATACATTAGATTACATTTGTAATAAATATTAAAAGAAAGTTTTACGGATAATATTTAAAATGAGGACAAATGATTAAACAAGTACTATTTATAATTTTCATTTCTTCTGTTATTGCATTCAGTCAGCCATACCAGGATCAATATTATTCCTATCAAAAAGACAGCTTAATGATTAGAGTTGAAAGTTTAAGTGGAATGGAAATTTCTAAAGATGGAAAAAGTGTAATACTTTCTGATGGAGTAAATGATGGTTATGTAATTTTCAAACCAGATTCATCAGCATATCCTTTTAACCGCGGGTTAGCTTCATGGAATGGTCATGTTCCGAACGATAATAGCAGCTTTAAAGTTTCTATGAGATATTTTAAAAATAGCTGGTCACCATGGCTTACTATTGGTTATTGGAAAAACAACATTTTTTCATCTTATGGATTGGTAAGTTTCGGCGGTGGAGAAATAGATGTTGATTATACTGTTTTAAATTCATACTACTCTAAATGGCAATTTAAAGTGGAAATGAGAAGAACTAAAAGTAGCGAGTTATCACCTTCAATTTGGAAACTTAGCTATTTTGTGAGTGATCAAAGTACTACCGACAATGCTAATATAACTTCAATTGTAAATGACAAACCTCCAGCTATTTATTTACCTACTGAGCATTATTATCAGTACGCACTCGATCCTGGAATAGGAGGGGATATTTGTTCTCCTACATCTGTATCAATGGTTTTGAAAAGCTATAATATTGATGTTGATCCACTGCAGTTTGCTAAAGATAACTATGATACTTACTGGAAAATGTTTGGCATTTGGCCTAAAGCAGTTCAAAATGCTGCTGAATATAATCTTAATGGAGAAGTTTCACGTTACAGGACATGGAGCGAGGCTTATGATGTTTTAACGAGCAGGCGGTAGAATTGTTATGTCCGTTGGTAAACCACTTATATACCGGCCATTTAATGATGCTTGCCGGTTTTGATTCACAGGGCAATCCGCTTGTCCATGACCCGGCAAGGAAAGATGGGGAAGGCTATAAATTTGATAAAACAGATCTCTCTAAGTCCTGGTTTAATAAAGGGGGAGTGGCATATACATTTTTCCTTGACTCTACAGCAATTACTTCTGTATTAAATGAAATAAATGTTCAAGTTGTAAAAGATTTTAAATTAAGTGTTTTTCCAAATCCATTTAATCCTCAAACAAATATTAGATTTGAAACAACTGAAAAAAACTATACTAGAGATTTCCATCTACGATATAACCGGCAAAAAATAAAAAATATTATTTAAAGGTGAATTAGAACCAGGGTCATATAATTTTAATTGGAATGCTTCGAATCTTCCTTCAGGAATGTATCTAATTCGAACTATTAGCGGAAGTTATGTTAAAACAGTTAAAGCATTACTAGTTAAATAACAGTTGGTAATTGAATTAAAATTTGATAAGTGTTATTAATCACAATCTCTATTTAGTTAATTATTTTTTTTTATTAAAACGCTGATTAATAAATATTAGTACATATTAACTATTGATTATAGATTCATCAAGGTTAAATTAGTATTCAGTTGACATTCACATTTCTATTCTTTCTCTAAAAATTCCAGTCGGCCAATTAAAATAAAATAGATTTCTCTTTTCCGGAATTATTCCTTTTACGAAATGAAATATTCATTTTGTAAAAGAGTGTCTCTTTTGTTTGTTATGTAAAACATTATTTACGATGTAATTCGATTAGTAACCAATAACATAAAAGGAGGTTCCTATGATTAACAAAAAAAGTAATTACAACTTTATTCAAACTATAGTTGTAATTTTTACTTTGTTTGCCGGAGGTTGTCAATTCTCTCAACAGCAATTGCCGAACGATGCTGCAGGAAACTGTGTAAATGCTTTAACAGCTTCTGAATTTAATACCTGGTTTGAATCAGGGAGTGTTTCACTCAATGGTGCTGTTAAACCTGCTAATAGTGTTTTGTTCCCTGATATACCCAATTGCAGCTTTTATAAATGGTCGGAGCAAATGTTTTTATGGCTGACTTCTCCTGCTCCCTCTAGATATGGAGGTAACGGCCTTGTTATGAATTCACCTGTATTTTTTGATGTATCACTTCCAGATGGGAGTAACCATAGGCATTTTTTACCTCACAAACCCGGACTAATTAGAGCATTTAATCTTCGTACGGCTCAAAAAGGCTTACTTGATCTAAACGTAATTATGGAAAAGAAATCTCTAAGGATATTAGAAATTATTCCACCGGTTTTAGGGCCTAATGGTAAACAATTAGTTTTAGATAAAGACGGTAATGAAGTTGAAATTGGGAATGTAAAATTAAATGATAATAGACAGCCAACATTCTTTGATACAAATGGGAAAACAATTGAAGGGCCGCGAGCAATACTTCAAGCTAAGAAGGATACAGCAACGTTACCTTTTATTAGAAAGATGCGAGGGTTTGAAAACTTTGATAGAAGTTCTCTTGTACAAAAAATTACATTTGATAAAAATATATTCTTCCTAGATTTATTTGGAAATTTTCATGAAGTAGAACAAGGACAAGCAGACGGCAGTGTTTTGATGGCTCAGAATGGTTCTTTAGTTTATTATTCAATTACAGTTAATAATGTTTATATGCTTTTTAGAACGATGCAGGGCACAACGGTTCCTTTTCCATCGCCAATTCATTTTCCTTTAACTCAATCTGATTTAAATGCTGTTACAACTTTTGCATCTGCTCATGGAAGATCACCCGTAATAGATTCAATGGCTTTAGCTATAGAAATAAAATCTTCATGGGTTGAAGCGGCAGGTTTACCGGACGCAGATAAATTTATTAAGATGAAAGCCATAGTTCCAACTTATGATAAATCTAATCCTAATGATTGGGTTCCCAACGGAACGAAAACAGTGGAACTGGCAATGGTAGGAATACATGTAGTTGGAAGCACTGGCTCTACCAACCCGGCTAACAGCGTTCATCATGGGCATCCGGAAATGCTCTGGGCAACTTTTGAACATGTCAGTAATGATCCGACAGCGGAGTATTCTTATACAACTTCAAGTGGAACTAACAATATTCCTCAAAACACAAGTGGCAATTGGGTTTTTTGTTCTAATGGCTCAACAGGCCCATTTAATGTATCACGAATGGTAATGGTTGGTGATCATATTCACCCAAGGCCTGGTCAATCAATAGGGCCGAGCGATGTACTTAGAACGATGCCCTGGGGATTAAATGGAAATAATGCCGGCGGCAATGCTGAAGTTATTGCTATTAATAATACTGTGCGCTCTTTGTTAGACCCTAATGATATAAGAAGAAATTATATTCAAACCGGAACTACATGGACAATATTTGGTGCTAGCCCACCTTCCAGCCAGGTAGGGACTAATATTTTGTCAAACACAACTATGGAAACATTTACACAGGGTGGTAATTGTTTTGGATGCCATACTACAAACACTACGGATGTTAGTCATGTGTTTTCAGAAACAGTTCCATTATTTTGAAGAAGGAACTTGAGTACTAATTTAAATAGTATAATAAAGGTTATTCAATTTTCATACGAATTCATTGTCTAGTTATTGAGCAGATTTAATTAAAATTACATCTGCTCAGTTAAATAAAATATAAATTAATTTCCATTCCTTCGAATAAATGGCAAATCAGAATTATGAAACAATTATTAACAATTTATTTTTAGACCGGGATGAATTAATCAATAAATAGAACAAATGCATTATTGATTAATTAAATTTTATTTGCAAATTTATTTCGATCAAAAACACAATATTGCCCACAGAATATTGTCAGCCCTAGTTTCCCAACAAAAATTCGTAAAAAGGAAGAAAAATTATGAAAGTCTTTTTCAGATCGATTATATTACTGTATTCTGTGTGCACTATTTCTAATCCACTATTTGCTCAATGGGTTCAGACAAGCGGGCCTTCCGCTAATATTATTTATGCTCTTGCCACAAATGGTTCTTACGTTTTTGCAGGAACAGATAAAGGATTATTCATTTCATCAAACAATGGCGATAGTTGGGCCTTGACGGATAACTCATTTTATCCAACTTCTTTTATAGTACTTGACAATAAAATTTTTACTGGGAACAATGATGGTGTTTTTCGATCCACAGATAATGGAGCAAACTGGAGTAATGTTTTTTCTGGGGCAAGTATTCATTCCCTTGGGGTCAGAGGGCCGAATATTTTTGCTGGTTCTAATAATCACGTCTATCGATCTACCGATGAAGGTGATAACTGGACAGATGCGAGCTTTGGATTACCCACCAATTTTGTACTTCCAATCTCATCATTTACAACAAATGGTATAAGTCTTGTAATAGGAACTTCAGGAGGAGCAGTTGGTGGGACCTATGTTACGGTTACTGATGGAGATCTGTGGGCAGAAATAAATAATGGTTTAACAAATACTAATGTTAATGCCCTGGCGATAAGCAATACAAATCTTTATGCCGGGACATCCTACTATGGAAATGGTTTTGTTTATGGAATTTATAAATCAACAGATTTCGGACAAAACTGGATTGAACCCGATTCAGCCAATATAAGAAATGTTAGCTCTTTTGTCGTAAGTGGCAGTAATATTTTTGCCGGAACAAGTGGAGGTGTAGTTCGATCCACTGATGATGGTAGTAATTGGGCAGTGGTAAACAATGGATTGGATAATTTAAATATCAAATCTCTGACTGAAAATGGTTCATATCTTTTTGCTGGAACTGATGGAGGTGTATTTCGTTCTTCAGATAATGGCAGCAGTTGGAGCTCAGCTAATCTTGGTTTTACAGGATTAAGCATTAAAACTATTTTAATTAATGGTTCAGATATATTTACCGGCACTGCTAATAATGGCATATTTCGCTCAACAGATAATGGCGTAAGCTGGGAAGCTGTAAATAAAGGAATTATTAATCCCCACATTAGCTCTTTGGTAAAGAACGGCTCAAATCTATTTGCATCGGCTTTATATTCAAATGGCGAAGAAGGAAACATCTATAGTTCTACAGACAATGGTACAAATTGGTTCGCGCATAACACAAATTTACCAATTAATCAAAATGTTTGGTCGCTTACTACAAATGGAAATTATATTTTTGCAGGTGTCGCAGGAACAGTTCCGGCAGGAGGTGTTTTCCGTTCATCTGTAAATGCAATTGATTGGACATATGTGAGTCAAAGTCTTACAAGCACTAATGGAAGTGTGCACACTTTGGTTCTGAAAGATGAAAATCTTTTTGCAGGAACAGATGGGGGATTTTGGTTTTCTTCTGATTACGGTTCCAATTGGAATAGGCTAAATTATTTAAATAAACCTATAGTCTGGGATATTAGAGCATTCGGAGTAATTGATTCTAATTTGTATGTAGGAACATTTGGGGATGGTATTTTTTTAACTTCCGATAATGGCAAAAGTTGGTCCCAAATAAATAATGGTTTATCGAACCGTCATGTCTATTCTTTTGCCTTTAGTGGGTCCAATATTTTTGCTGGTACAGCCGGAGGTGTGTTTCTTTCTACAGATAATAGAGGGAACTGGACAGATGTTAGCGATGGTTTGCCCGGTGGCCAAAATAAATATATTGGCGCACTTGCAATAAAAGATAATGAACTACTATCTGGAAATTTTACGGGTTTATTAGGCGGATCGGTTTGGAAAAGATCTTTGTCTGAAATGATTACGGATGTTGAACGAACAGATAATAAATTACCGGATAATTTTGTTTTAAATCAGAATTATCCGAATCCATTCAATCCCAGCACAACTATATCATTTAGCCTTCCGACAACAACATATGTTACTTTGAAAGTTTTTGATGTTATAGGAAGAGAGGTTTCAATACTTGTTTCAAAAGAATTAACAGCTGGATTTCACTCAGAAAATTGGAATGCTTCTAATTTATCCAGCGGAGTTTATTTCTATCAGCTTAAAGCAGGTAATTTTATTGAGACAAAAAAACTGATTTTAATGAGGTAATAACATCTAAAAATATTTCATTAAAAGATAATTCAGAATTATTTATGGTGAGTATGTGTTTGTTATACTATCAACTACATCTCTATGATAGATGTATGTTTTAAAATCTACTTCATTAACTTTGAACTTGGCTTATGCCCTGGTCAAAAATTCACTGTCCTCACTGTATGTAAATTTTTAAATCCATTTAGTTCAGTGAAGACATTTCTTTTACCAAAAAAAGTTGCGCCAATAGTACATTTAGATAAATGAATAAATTTGGAAGGATTATTTTTATCTCTTACATATTCATCCCCAATAATTTTTACTCCGCCATAAATCAAATCTATATCGGGATTTTTTTTCATGAATGATATTCTTTTTGAGAGATGGTCCTTTTCATAACGATCATCACTATCGATAAAAGTTATGTTTTTCCCATTTGAAAGTTTAATCCCTTTATTTCTACTTAATGGCAGTTTCATATTCGGTTGTGAAATGACTGATATTTTTTCAGAAATTATATCATATTCTTTTAAAATGTCTAAAGAATTATCTGTGCTTCCATCGTCAATAGCAATTAATTCCCAGTCATTAAAGGTTTGATTTAAAACTGAATCAATGCAGCGATTTAGGTATGCTGCTCTATTGTATACAGTAAGAATAATTGAAACAGCGGGTGTTGATTTTAAAGTTTGAAACAAATTTTTACTCAGTTATTTTTTTGAAAATATATATTTGCATAATAAATGAACTTGCTCTAAAAAACTTATGTTACTTCATTGAGCTAATAAACATTCACAATAAATTTAAGTGAGTTTTGATTTAGCTTCAAATGAAAAATAAACTCATGTCAAATTCACTATATAAGAAAAACATTTAACCTTTTTCTTCATAAGATAAACTTGTTGCAGTTTCAACTCCTTGCAATGCCTCCGGTATGATTCCTAGTTTTGTGTAAATAGGCCTTATGAGCACTCTCATTTTAGGAAGATTAACTAAAAAATACAAACCACCAGCTAAACAAAAAACTCCGCCAATTACTAAAGTTAAAGACGCACCAATTAATCCAGCAGCCATACCTGCTAATAAACTTCCGAACGGAGCCACTCCTCTAAATGCCATTGCGTAAAGACTCATTACTCTACCGCGTTTATCATTTTCGACTATGGTCTGCAGCATTGTATTACTTCCCGCAAGTTGAATCATCATTCCTATTCCTGTCATAAACATAAAAATTAATGATAAGACTAAAATATGTGAAAATGCGAAAGCTATTAGCCCGATTCCAAATATGAAAACGGAATAAGTTATAAGTTTACCAAGTCCTAAAACACTTTTTCTATTCATTAAAATAACTGCACCAGTTAACGCCCCAAGCCCCGATGCACCCATTAAAAATCCAAAAAGATCGGCCCCTCCATGAAAAAATTGTTTAACAAAAACCGGAGCCAAAATTCTAATAGGAGTTCCCATAAAACTGACAACGGCTAAAAGAATAAGTATTGTTTTTATTGGAGTAAATCCAAATGCGTATTGAATGCCTTCTTTTAATTCTACAAGAGTATCTTTCTTTTTTGTTGAAGTTTTTTTATGAATAACTTCCATTTTTAACAATGAAACAATCACGGCAATATAGCTGATTGCATTTAATAGAAAACACCATCCTTCACCAAATAATGAAATTAAAATTCCTGCTATAGAAGGTCCGATTAGTCGTGCAGAATTCACCATGCTCGAATTAATTGCAATTGCGTTACCTAAATCTTCACGGTTATTTCCAACCATTTCTACCATAAAAGATTGCCGGGTCGGCATATCAATAGCATCGAATACTCCTAGAACAACACTAAGTGTAATAATTTCCCAAACCTGAATTGTATCCGTTAATACTAATGCTGCAAGCACAAAGGCTTGAACCATGGAAAGGGCTTGAGTATAGAGAAGAATTTTATGTTTGTCGAGACGATCAGCAAGTACGCCCGCAAATGGAGTTACTATTAGTAATGGAATTTGTCCAGAGAATCCAACGACTCCAAGTAAAAATGCTGAATTGGTTAAACGATATACAAGCCAGGTTAATGCAATTCTCTGAACCCATGTTCCAACAACTGAAACACCTTGTCCGCCGAAATAAAGTCTAAAGTTTTTATGATTTAATGCTCTAAATGCTGTGAAACGTCTTAATAAATTTCCAGAAGATTCGTTATTTTCTTTTGCCATTATTTAACATCTTAACTCAATAATTTCAGAATTTATTTTGGCTTACATTTAATCAAAGGGAACTATTTTATTTCTTCTCCAACAGACATTTTTATTGAATACAAGTTAACTACATTTTCATAAGCAACTTTTAAGCTCAGAAATTCTGCTTCAGATAAAGAAGTTTCAGCATCAATTAAATCAAGATTTGTTATTACTCCATCACGATAACTAATCTCAGCTCTTTGAACAGCTTGTTTTGCCTGTTCAACTTGCAGCTTTGCAGTTCTAAATTTTTTAAGATTAGAATTATAATCTGCAACTGATTGCTGTACATCCATTTTAATATTTCTTTCAAGCTCCAGAATTTTAGCAGATGCTGTTTTCAAATTTGCTTCTGCTTCTTCTACTTTACTGTCTTTCAAATTCCCATCGAAAATTGGAATCTTTGCATTCACTCCTGCAGCCCAATTTCCTCTTAAAACTTCTATGTTAGGTTCGTATCCATTTTTAAAACCATAGTTTGCAAATAAACCTAACATGGGCTTATCAGATAAAGAAACAAGCTGCTTGCTCAATCCGGCACTTTTTTCAGCATCCCTGGCAAGAACCATTTCAGGCCTTTTAATATAAGCCTCGGTCAAAAGTGAATCCGAACTGAATGAAGTTGAGTCTGCATTAAAATCACCTGAAAGATAAATTTCTTTCCCATCTTTCCAGCCCATCAAACTGTTAAGATAAATTTTTGCTTTTGTTAAAGCATTCTGTATATCGATTTTTTGATTTTGAACTGCTGCCAATTTTACTTTAGTAATTAGTATATCATAATCCGTTGCACTTCCGCTTTGAACTTTCTTTGAAGTCATTTCAATATGTGCATTCAAATTATTTATCTGTTCATCTTTTACATCAATACTTTTTTCTAAAAACAAAACTGAATAGAATGCTTTTGTGGTTTGATAAGCTAGATTATTTTTTATCAATGAAATTTTATCTTCGGAAGAAAGTTTGTAGCTTTTAGCGAGCTCAATCAGTGCATCTCTTTTCCCAAAATCATAAAGCAGTTCTCTTGCCGAAACATGGAAATCATAATTGTTGTTTGGTGCTAATTCCAAATTCTCTCCTCCAAAACTGAATGCTGGAATAGGGCCAATCCTGGTATAAGATATATTACCTTCAACTTCAGGGTAGAAATAACTATTCTGTTGATTTATCCTTGCTTCGGCAGCATTGATTTGCTCTTCAGCTTGTTTAAGCAAAGGCTGATTGGTTAAAGCATTTTGAATCGCATCATTTAGTGTTAATATATTCGATTCTTTTTGCTGTGCAATACACTGTGTTCCAACTAAATTAACTGTAATAAATAATAAAATTAAATATTTGAATTTCATATAATTTGCTCCGTTAATAAAAATCACATTAGTCCATAAGTTCAACTTTTTCTCCAGTTTTCTTTTTATGATAGCGGAGAAATACTAAAGGAATTAAAATGAAAAGAGTTATCAATGATCCTACTAAAAAGTCATCATTAATTCCTTGGATGAATGCTTGACCAACTACATTCTGAAGAATTAATGCTTTGGCTTTTATCATCAATTCATTTCCGGTTCCGCCAACTGATTGCTGAATGAAATTTCTCATTCCATAAATTGTATGCTTAAAAATATCTGAGTTGGAATCAACTGCTTGTCCAAATGTTTGGGTATGATAAATAACACGTCGTGTTAAAAGTGTGCCTAAAATTGCAACTCCGAAACTTCCTCCAACCTGCCTAATTGTGTTAAACAATCCTGTTGCTTGGGCCATCTTTTGTTTTGGAATATCATTCAATGCAATTGTACTTAGAGGTATAAACATAAAACCAAGTCCAAAACCTCTAATAATTAAAGGCAGCATTATTGCCCCATGTTCAGTTGTTAAAGACAAATCTTTATACAAATACATGCTGAAAAATGTCAACACAATTCCAATGAAAATTGGAATTTTAGGATTCAATTTATCTGTCATCCATCCGGCAATAGGGGACATGATTGCTTGAATTATACCGACAGGAAAAAATACGAGTCCAGCTTGCAACGCAGTATAATTAAGTGAGTTCTGCAAGTAGAGAGGAAGTAAAAATGAATTTCCAAAAAAAGCTAATCCAAAAATAAACAGCATTATATTTGCCATCCCAAAATTTCTGTTCTTCAAAATTCGAAGATCTATTATTGGGTGCTTAACGGTAAGTTCGGCAGTCATAAAAATTACAAAACTGACAAAAGAAATAGCAAAACATGATAAAATAAAATTTGATGTCCAGCCGCCGGTATTCCATGCTGCATTTCCATCTGATAAAGCAAGCAAAAGAAAAACCAAAAACAATGTCATCGAAATAAAACCAATAAAATCGAATGACCTGGCATGTTCAGTTTTATATTCTCTTAAAATTACTAAGGTAGCAATTAATGCAATTATTCCTACCGGAACATTTACATCAAATATAGCATGCCAGCTAAAACTATCAATTAGGTAACCACCAACCATCGGCCCTAAAGAAATTGAAGCTGCTGCTGCAACTCCCCAAAAACCTAAAGCCATTCCTCGTTGTTCAGGGGGAAATTCTCTAGTGACTATTGCCATACCCACCGGCATTATAAACCCTGCACCTGCTCCTTGAATTACACGCATAATAATTAGAACATTTTCATTTGGAGATAAACTGCAAAGCAGTGAACCAAGTGTAAATAAAAATAAGCCTAAAAAGTAAGAACGCTTATAACCAAAGTGATCAGCAATCCACCCGGAAGAAGGAAGAACTACCGCAAATACCAGAAGATAAGCTGTCAGCACCCATTCGATTTTATCTACACTTGTTCCAAAACCAGCCATCATTTTTGATAACCCGACGTTAACAATAGTGGCATCCAACACGGCCATAAAAGTTCCAACCATCACAACAGAAAGCACCCACCATTTATAAGTTGGATGAGTATGCAGGTTGTTAATGGTTATAGAATTACTATTTTTTGAATTCTTAGCCATGAATTATTTTACCTTAATACTTATTTCAACAGACATTCCCGGCAATAGATTTAAACCATCTTTTGGATCAGGTTTGCCTGTTTCTGTAACTGGTTCAATAGAAATTTTAATCGGAACCCGCTGTGTAACTTTTGTAAAATTTCCTGATGCATTGGAAGGTGGAATTAATGAAAACTGTGATGCTGTATTTGAACCAAGCTGATAAATTCTTCCTTCAAAATTTTGATCAGGATATGCGTCTACAGAAATTTCTGCTCTGTCTCCAATTTTTATGGAAGATAATTTTGTCTCTTCAAGGTCAGCAGTAACCCAAACATTTTTAATATCATAAATTGTAAATATCGGCTGGCCTGGTGCAACAACGTCACCGGTTAATGTCCAGCGTTTTGCAACAATCCCATCCATAGGTGAATATATAGAGGTATTCTGTAATTGTGTTTGAATTACTTTTAATTGAGCTTGAGCAGTTCCGATTTTCGTTTTGGAAATATTTAATTGTGCTTTTGCCGATTCTAGTGCATTCTGCATATGATCAAATTGTTCTTTAGGAATGATATTGTCTTTATACTGTGTTTCAGCTCTGTTGTAATCATCCTGCGCTTTATTCAAGTTAACCTGGGCAAGGGTTACACTTTCTTTATCAAGTTCCAGCATTGCTTTTGCTTGCTGTGCCTGCGCTAATAAATCTGTAGAATCAAGTTTGACAAGCAACTGTCCTTTCTGAACCGTGTCAGCTTCATCCACTGTTAATTCTGTAATTCTTCCTAAAATTTTAGAACTGACAGAAAGCTTATTACCATCAATATATGCATCATCAGTGGTAACATATCCTAACTGCCCTATATACCAGTAAATTCCAATTGCCGCTGCGATTAAAATTATAAATAGAGGAATGATGAATTTCTTTCTTTTGAAAAAAGGTACTTCATCAATTTGTTCATCAACAATTGCGTTATTGTCATTTTTGTTTTGAACTTTTATCTCATCGTTATTTGCCATGAATGTTTTTCCTTTTTAAATAAAAATTCTTGTAACTATCTTTTTTTAATTCCATTTATAAAAATATCTGTGGCAAGGTTCATTTCTTTCTGCAATTCGTTTCTGACTGCATCATCAATTCCCTGACCTTTAGATTGTTTTAATACTCTGCATCTAAGCCCTTGTATTATATGAAGAAATACAACTGCTATATCATTGTTAATCTTCTTATCAAATTCCTTATTTTTTTTCCCTTCATCAAAAATTTTTCTTAATAAATTCAATTCAACTTCTTCAAAATCAATAAATAATTTTTTGAAGATAGATTTGGGATCGAAGTATGAATGAACACTTAGAGTACCCAGGTTTAAAAGGATCTGGAAGAACTTCATTCTTTGTTCAACATACTGATAAAGCTTATTTGTGGCTGTTTCCGATTCCTCAAGAATTATTTCAATATTTTTTTTAAGCTCATTCATTTCCTGTTCAAGTACTGCTCTGAATAGATCTTCTTTGGTAGGGAAGTAATAGTATAATGAAGCTTTTCCCATTTCCACATCTGTCGCGATTTCATCCATTGTAACTTTGGAAAATCCGAAGTGTGCAAAGCGTTTTCTTGCTGCTTCAGTAATAATTAATTCTTTTTCTTTTATATTTTCTTCTTGTGACATAATTAAACCATTCGACTATTTAACTTGAAGGGTCGAAATATAAACCATTGCTACCATTCTGGCAAATTAATTTATTGTTAAGGTCATTGATTTGTGATTAATATAACTTATTGAGGTAAATTTCAGTTAGAAATAGAAAGAAATTAGTTTGTATAAAAATTTATTTTTACACTAAAACCAAAATTCAATTCAATATCATGACTAAAAAAAATCTTCTTATTTTAATCCGAATTATAATTGCCGGAACATTTATTTTTTCCGCATTTTCAAAATTAATTTCTGTTGGAGTCTTCGAAATAACTTTAATTGATCAAGGATTATTTTCTAACCGAGCTGTAGCGGCATTATTTGCAAGAATTCTAATTGGAGCTGAATTTTCAATTGGAATTTTATTTTTGCAGCCTTATAACATTAAAAAAATAATTGCCCCGTTTTCAGTTTTGCTCCTTATAATATTTAGTGGGCAATTGATCTATTTGATGGTGATTGGGGATTCAAGTAATTGCGGATGTTTTGGAAATGTAATAAAAATGTCTCCACTAGAATCATTAATTAAAAATATATTTTTATTATTTCTTATCACTTTTGTTTACTTAAAATCTGAAGTAAGAAATCAAAATAAATCATTCTTAATTATTCTGCCAATTGCAGCAATATCTTTTGTATTTATCATTTCGCCAATAAAGTCGATAAAAAATTTTAAATTCAACAAATACACTCATTTTCAAAATGTTGGAAGGGTAGATCTTTCTGAAGGAGATAAACTTCTCGCAGTCTTTGATCTTGAATGCGATTATTGCCAGGCAGCGGCAACAGAAATAGGCAAGCTGCAAAGTCAAATGAAAAACTTTCCACAATTCTATGTCCTATTTTTTGGAGAAGGTAATGTATCAGTTGAATCATTCAATAAAATTACCGGAACAAATTTTCCTTACCATAAAATTTCTGTAAACGAATTTTTCGATTTAATCGGTAAATCTCCACCAAGAATTTACTGGTTAGAAGATGGGAAAATAAAGAAATACTGGGATAAAGATTTTGCAGAACATATTAAGAAGTCGTTTGAAAACGAATAAATACTCTGTCCCGGATTGGAAGCATGTTGTCTCCGGAGTTTATAAAAGGAGAATAGATGAACTCAAAAATATTTGTATTTATGTTTTGAAAACAAACCTATTTGTTAAAAAAATAAAGTAGAAAAAATAAACTGATTATTAAAATAGTGACGGTTATATTATTTAAGGTTTGAAAGAAAAATTGTAAGTTTCGATTAAATAAAGAATCATTATTCATTTTATAAAGGGCAGGAAAATGTTCCATGACATGTTTTGGGGATTACCTTTTGGGGGATTTTTTTGGATCGCCATTTTGGTAATTGTTGTTGTTCTTTTATCAAACAGGAATAGAAACAACATTCAAATGCCGAATGAGACACCTTTGGATGTACTAAAAAAGAGATATGCAAAAGGTGAAATATCAAAAGAACAATTTGAACAGATGAAAAATGATATTCGGTAAGATATAACTATGTGAAAGAGTAGATGGAAATTGTAATTGGTTTAGCTTTTGTTGCTGCAATTGGATTTGTTATTGTACGTAAATTTAATAAAGCAAATAAAGCAGATAGAGACTGCTGTCGATAATATATAAATATGCAAATTTGCTTTTGCTAGATAAATCTTAACATATTTTTATCCCATTCATTTTATTATAATTATGCTGTTGTATTATGTTTAAAGTAATTTTTGTCATTTCAATTATAACAGCATTCAATGTCAGTAATACTGCTCAGACTTTAGATTTTGATTATGGCGCGGATGTTTCATTCATTCCTCAAATTGAAGACCTAGGCGGGAAATATTACAGCAGTGGAGTTGAAATGGAACCATTAAAAATATTTAGAAAAAATGGTTTTAATTATATTCGCCTTCGCCTTTGGAATAACCCAAAAGATGGTTACTGCGGATTATCAAGTTCTCTTCAGTTTGCTCAAAAAGTAAAGTCACAAGGATTTAAGATTCTTCTTGATTTTCATTATTCTGACTGGTGGGCTGATCCAGGCAATCAAAAGAAACCAGCAGCATGGAGCTCAATTTTATATAGTCAGCTTGTTGACAGCATTTATACTTACACTTTTAATGTAATAAGAACATTTGATTCACTAAATGTACTGCCCGATATGGTACAATTAGGGAATGAAATCTCTGGTGGATTTCTTTGGCCGGAAGGAGAAGTTAGAGACTCTTTTAATACAGATCAGCAATGGTCACAATTCACTAATCTTTTAAAATCTGCAGAGCAAGCAGTATCAGATGCTGCAAACGATACTACAATTCCAATCATGATACATATTGATTGGGGCGGGAACAATTCCGGCAGCAGGTATTTTTACAATAAGCTTGTTGCATATAATGTTCCATTTGATATTATTGGACTTTCCTATTACCCCTGGTGGCAAGGTACTCTTACGCAATTATCTCAAAATCTTAACGATCTCTCAGAAACATTTAATAAAGATGTAATTGTGGTTGAGACTGCTTACCCATGGACACTTCAATATTATGATAATGTTACAAATATTATCGGGGATACTTCACAGCTTCATCAAAATTATCCTGCCACTGTTGATGGTCAATATAATTTTCTAAAAGATTTAATTCAGATAGTTAAAAACGTTCCTAATGGACGAGGTAAGGGATTATTTTATTGGGCCCCGGAATATATTTCTGTGCAGCCGATAGGGTCTTCTTGGGAAAATTTAACTCTTTTTGATTTTCAAGGAAATGTTCTTAATTCAATTAAAGCTTTTAAGGAAATTGATTCAACTAAATTGAATCCTATTAATGTTACTTTTAAATTGAATACATCTACGAATTGGGACACATTAAGTTCATCTGGATTTGTTCAACTTAGAGGGGAAGTAGTAAATGGGGAAGATGTTTTACCGGATAGTGAAGTAATTTCATGGAACAATAATTCTCAAATCATTTTGAAAAATATTGGAGGAGATTATTGGGAGAAAACAATTCAGGTTTTACCAGGAAGTGAAATACATTACAAGTTTTGGACAGGATTTTCACTGAATAATTCTACTTTTGCTAATTTAGGATTAGAAGGCCCAATTCAACCATATGATTCTTCGTTTGGTGATTTTAGAAAAATTATTGCAGGCATTAAGGATACTGTTTTGCAAATTGAATACTACAATCCTTCGAATGAAATTAAAAATCAAAATTGGAAACCATTTAAACATGAAGTTGATTCCATTGCTGTTTATTTTAGAGTTAATATGAACAGAGCGATAACCAGCGGCAGATACAATCCTGAAGCTGATGGAGAAATAGGTGTGAGAGGAAATGCATTAGATTCTATAAACATTTTATCATGGGATAAATCGAATTTAATACTGTCAAGAGAAGATTCAAGTTTAAATGGTTCATTTTGGTCCGGAGTTGCTTATTATCCTTTAACAGCATCCGGTAAAATTCAAAATTATAAATTTATAGCTGAAAATGATTCCAATATTGACAGCATTAATTACATGACATTTAAGGTCCCTTTTCAAGACTCAACTTTAGGATGGACTTATTTTGACAGCACAAAAGTTATTACAACTTCAATCAAAGATAATCTTAGCCCGCTAAAATTTATGCTTTATCAGAATTATCCTAATCCTTTTAATCCAACTACAAGGATTTATTACGAAATAGCAAAGGAATCAAATGTAAAAATTATAGTTTATAATTTGATTGGAGAGCAAATAAAAACCTTAACTAATTTATTACAAAAACCTGGAAAATATTTTATAGATTGGAATGGAGAAGATTCAAATTCAGATAAAATTTCGTCAGGAGTTTATATAATCAAACTATATGCTGATTCATATTCAAAATCTATAAAAACTGTGTTTTTGAAATAAAAACAAAAGATTTATAATTTAGGATCGAATTAAAAATGTGATGCAAAAATTTTGTTGAAAAAATACTAAAAAAATTTTCTTATATTCACACCGATATTTTTTAATGTTTTATAAAGGATAAAAATGAAATTAAAAATAGTTTTTGCTTCGATAATTGCACTGTTTGTTTTAAGCTCCTGCAGTAAACAAGCAAAAGAGGTTGATAATACAAAAGTCAATCAGGGTAATCAAACTGAACAGCCAAATCAGGTAAATCCAAATGCCATGGCAGCAGAATCACATAAAGCTGTTGTTGAAGAAATATTAAATGCTTCCAACTATACCTATTTAAGAGTGAAAGAAAACGATAAAGACTATTGGATTGCAATTACAAAAAGGCCAATGGAAAAAGGAGAAACAATTTATTTTGATAAGGCTATGGAGATGCAGAACTTTAAAAGTAGTGATTTAAATAGAACATTTAAGTCTGTATTATTTGTTCAAGATATTAGTAAAGAGCCGATTCAAACCCAGTCCAAAGCGTCTCCAAGTAAGCCCGTAATTGTTAAAGAAGATGTGTCTGTGAAACCGGCAGAGGGCGGAATAACTATTGCTAAATTATATGCTAATAAAAAATCTTATGAAAATAAGATTGTGAAGATTAGAGGCAAGGTGACAAAGTATAATGCTGGAATTATGAATAAAAACTGGGCTCATATTCAAGACGGTACTAGTAATGGAGATAATTTCGATTTAACTGTGACAACAAATAAAGAAGTAAAAGTAGGCGATGTTGTTACTTTTGAAGGCAAGATTGCTTTGAATAAGGATTTTGGTTACGGTTATTCATATGATGTAATGATGGAAGACGCTAAATAAAATAAATCAAATTTAAAATCTAGAAACCCAATTTCTTAAAGAAATTGGGTTTCTTTTTTGTACATACTTTGATTAAGCAGCTAGGGTTGGTTGAGTTTTTCGCTTTCCATAATTAAGAATAGCCTCAAAATAACTTTCATACAATTCAGTGAATTTATTTTCCCAGCTTTGATCCTTTGCGTATTTCACTCCATTTATTGACATATTTATTCTGTCATTTTCATTATCCAGCAAGTAATTGATTTTTTCATAAAAATCATTGGCATCTTTCGGATTACAAATTAATCCGTTAACATTATCATCAACAGAACCATAAGTTCCTCCCATTCTCGCACATACAGGTGGAATACCGCTTGCCATTGCCTCTATTATTACATTGCCGAAAGTCTCTGTTGTTGAAGGGAATAGGAATATATCACTGGATGAAAAAATTGTTGATAGTTTTTCGCCGGACTGATAACCTAAAAATATTGCTTCAGGCATAAGTTCTTCAAGCTCACTTCTAATCGGGCCGTCACCAGCAAGAACAAATACAGTATCATTTCTATTTGCCATTACTTGGGAATAAATATCTGATGAAAGTTTTTAAATCTTTTTCCCAAACCAATCTGCCGACATAAAGAATTACTTTTTTGTTTTTAATTCCTATAGAAATTTTCCATTTATCGGATTTAAAAGAAGGATTAAACATTTTTGTATCAACACCGTGAGATAAATATTCGGCAGTAGCAAAACCATGGCTTTGAAGTTCATCTAGAATAGGTAACGACGGTACAAAAACTTTTTCACATCTATTGTATAGTTTTCTTAAATAGCCCCAAGACAGAGTTTCCAATTGACTAATCTTGTAATACTTCGCATAGCTGGGGAAGTGAGTATGATAAGTAGCAACAACGGGAATATGAAATTTTTCTCCAAATTTTACAGCAGCAAATCCTAAAGAGCATGGAGAATTTATATGAATGATATCCGGTTCAAATTTTAATATTTCATCTTGAAAGTTTTTATAGCCGGGCAAAGCAAATTTGTATTCTTTGTATAATGGAAATTGGACTGAAGGAACCCGGAGATATTTTGTGGTTTGTTCATTTATCCTCCGGAACAATTGCTGTGACGAACATATTTTCAATTTCATTATAATTAAGCCAATCAAGCAACTTAAATAAAACGCGTGTCACTCCATCTTGCCCCGGTTTCATAGTTCCCGCAAAATAAGCTATCCTTAGCTTTCTCATAACCGCCCCATTTTTTTTATGTGATTGTTTGTCGGATGTTTCCTTTTAGAAAAAAGAAATTCAAATAAAAATACGAGCGTACACAAAATGTAAAATGGTGCTGCAATCATGACTTTTCCTTTCTTGATTCTCGCACGCAACATACTTTAGACGTTTTAACCCAATATTAAGTTTCTGTTAAATTTGTGTTAAGAATGAAGTTTTATTGTTAGTAACAATTCTAATTAAGATATTTAGCACTAAAATTTTAAGGCAATAATGAATCGTTTAAAAATATTTGACCGATTATTAAAATTTATAAATGTGCCGCCGTTAGCGATTAAAATGTTTAAACTGTCAAACGATATCAGCGGAATAAGTAAAAGCGCACTTCCTACTGAATTAATCCCTCTGAATAGTATTGAACTTTCAAGGGGACTTTTAAACTTTACTATGATTCAAAACAAAGCAGGATGGAAGCTTCCTTATTGGGCTGTGCAGCAATATAATCCCAACAGCAAATCATTTATTCCTCGTTCGCATTTAGGATTGTCAATAAATATTACACATAGAAATTGGACAGCGGTTGGAAACATGAGTTGTAACGTTGAACCAATTATCGATCAGCAGGGGACTGCAACTCCTTTCAGAAATGGATGGTCAATTGAATTTTGGATAAAAATTAATAATGATTTATTTATTCCATCATATCAAAATTTAGCAGAACAATTTTTAGTTGACGATTTGCCTATAGTTAAAACAACATTTACCACTGAAAAATTTAATCTTGAAATAACTTCGTATGTATCCGATTCTAATTTTATACATGAAGCTGAAATAATAAATATAAAAGATGTTTCAATTGCTTTAGATTTAATTGCAGCAATAAGGCCTTTTAACCCGGAAGGAATTAGTCCAGTTGAAAAAATTCAATATCAAAAAGAATTAAATACTGTAGTTATAAATGAAAAAGATAAATTAATTTTTAGTGAAGTTCCTGACGAAACAATTTTCTCAGATTTTACTAAGGGTGATGTGGCAAATTTGCTAGGTGAAATCTCAGACGAAATAAAAGAAATTAGTTGTGACTATGGATTTGCAAATATTGCAGCAGTTTATCACAAAAATATTGAGGCAAAAAAATCTGCAAAGTTGATTTGTGAAATTCCATTAAATGAAAAACAAAATATTTCTCAAATCGAAAATATAAAATCTCACCAAGTTATAATTGATGAATGGGAAGAATTACTAAGAAGCAAAACACAAATTCAAACTCCGGATAAGAAATTAAATTCTATTATCAAATCATCTTTAAGTTCACTACTTCTTTTATGTGATGAAAATATTATTACACCTGGACCATCAGTTTATCATCAATTTTGGTTTAGAGATGCAGCTTATCAATTAAACGCATTAGACAAATTTGGATTTCATAATGCAGTAAATAAAATAGTTATGAATTTTCCTAAATACCAAAAAAAGAATGGTTATTATCAATCGCAAAAAGGGGAGTGGGATTCAAATGGGCAGGCTGTCTGGACGATTGCACAGCATTGTTTGCTTAGTAACGACAAATCTATAATCGAGAAGCAATATGAGAGTTTAATTAAAGGCCTAAAATGGATTGACAATAAAAGAATTAAGGATAAAAAATTTATAGAGGATTATTTTTTTGAATTACTTCCAAAAGGCATAAGTGCAGAACATTTAGGACTATCAGACTATTATTACTGGGATAATTTTTGGAGCCTGGCAGGGATTAAATCTTTCTTGTTTGTCAGTCATCTATTAAATAAAAATGAGAATATAAATTATGCTTTAAGTTTCTTAAGAGACTACGAGAATGTAATTTTAAATAGCATAAATGAAAGCTCTTCACAAAATAAATTTAATGTCGTTCCCGCCGCACCTTCCCGTCAGCCTGATTGCGGAATGATTGGTTCAATTTCAGCTTTATATCCTTTAAAGTTATTCAAAAAAGAGAATGAATTGTTCAAAAGAAGTCTCGAGTTTATTCATGAAAATTATTTTCATAAAAATCTTTTTTTTCAACAGATAATTCATTCAGGCGGAAACCCATATATAACAATTCAATTAGCTCATGCGTTTTTGTTCGCCGGAGAAAGAGGAAAATGTTTTAAAATATTTTCAGATGTAATTGGATATTCAACTTCAACGAATAACTATCCGGAAGCAATTCATCCTTTAACTAACGGAGGAGTTATGGGAGACGGTCACCATGGCTGGGCAGCGGCAGAAGTTTTACTGCTAGCAAGAGATTTATTTGTGTACGAAGATAATTATTATTTGAATGATTTGATAGAAATAAATTTACTTCGCGGTATTCCTAAAAGCTGGTTTGAAAATGATCAGATATTTAAAATAGAAAACGCTCCACTTTTGTGCGGCAATATTTCAATTTATGTTCGTGTTGAAAATGAATCAATTGAAATTAAAGTTCATTATACTTCAAACAAAATTTATAAAGAAGAGATGTTTAAAATTTACCTGCCATTTAAAGTGAATTATGATAATGAAAAGTTTAATGATTTGATTTTATTTATTGAAAATAATGAATCAATAATTTTAAATAAAGAAGATTTCCAGAGAGTTTATTTTTCACAGGATTGATTGAGAGATAAGTGATGAAACTGCAATATTGTCGTTTCTACAAAAGGGGAATCTCAGACTGAAATATTAAAGGGTTATTGCATGAAGAACTGCCTGCCGGTATATAAGATTGATCATAATAACAATTTAGTCTAATTAGAAAATATTTTTTCTTCTAATTTCTTAATAGCTTTTTCTTCAATGAATGGAATTTGGTAAGAAGGATTTAATTTTCTAAAATCTATTGTGAATGGCTTTGTCTCAGTATCTATCAAGTACAAACTAATTTCATTGTTATGTTCGCCTTTAAAGCTTCCGCCGCTATTTACAAACCTAATATTTTTTCTATGATATTCACTGCATTCGTGGTAATGCCCATGTAAAACAGCATCAATACTGTGTTCATTAAACAAATTGAACATTCTTTTTTTACCATTAAGTTTCATAGTTCTTTTTTCGATTTTCTGCCAGAGTACTCCAGATTTTTCTTTGTTCACTTTTATTTTATTGAAGTGATGATGAATTAATATAATTTTATTTTTAATAGAACTATTCTCTTCAAATATTTTAGTTACCTCATCAAACTGTTTATCATCAACAATTCCATTCGAAGCAAAGGGATTATTAAAATTAGAGAATGGAGCAATTGAGTTCATGCCAACTAATAAGGTGTCATCTAAAATTTTTGCATATGGAAAAACATTTTTACTCAAATAAAAGCAGTTATCAAAACATTCTTTATAAATGCTGTAAAATTCATTTACTTTCTTTTCATAATCGGTGTTTTTACACTTTGTGTTAAAATTAAAGATATCTTCTGCAGTTTGAACTCCACCAAAAATATCATGATTACCGATAACCAGCGAAAGTCTGTCGCTTCTCAAAATTCCAAACTCTTTAAATACATTTCTAATTGTATTAAAATCTTCATACTGGGCGTTGTCAGTTAAATCGCCTGTGATAATAATATGTTCAACATGAGAACTTATTAAGTAATCTAGAGCATATTTTAAGCTGCTGAGATTATTATTCTTAAAAAATGATGTGAAATGTAAATCTGAAATATGTCCAAGTAACATTAAATTTTTCCTATTTTATTGTGCCCAAAATATATTGTGTGCGTGTTAACAAACGTTTAATAAATTATTAACATAATGTTATCAAATTTGATGTTTTTAAAAGGGGGGAGAAAAATTTAACACACAATTGTTTGACAATCATTTCTGAAATACTCATTTTAAAATTGTCATTTTAAGAAATCATACCAATGAACCAAAAGATAAAAATTCAAAATTTTGATGAATTAGTAAAAAAAAATTACCTCTACTTCGAAGCGCTTCAACGTTCATATTCAAAAACAAAAAGCCTGGATGATGTTGAGATAAATAAGGAATTCAAAAGCTTGTTGGATAAATTTTCAAGAGAGCTTGAAATAACTAATACTTCAAAAATTAAAAGCAATACAATTTCAAAGTAAACTGCATTATATTTTTTAATTTTAATTAAAGTTAAAAAGGCTTCTTTGGGAGGTTAGTGTAAACTATTTTGTGAAAATTATAATTCAAAATCTTTCTTCACTTAAATTCGGCAATTTTGTAATTATAAATAGGGCAATAAACCAAAATACAAATCCTAATATAAACCAGTTTTCAGAAAGCCGGTTTTTCTTTTTAGCATTTAAAGAACACATTACAGCAAAAATACTCCCAATTAGTGCAAACCATAGTCCGTACATATTTTCCCTTTATTTTTATTTGATTAAACTTAAGTTGTGTATGTTAAGAAAAGTTTAATTTATTGTAATGAAATTATTAAGTTGTTTGCTACCTTTCTTTGTCTGGATACCATAACTAATCTCTGCCTAAATTCATTTATGATTAGAATCCTCATTGTTCTCAGATTCATGAAAACAATATTCAGAATTCTCAGTAAAAAGAAAATCTGAATTTTGAAAGCCATATTTTATTCAAAATGAAATAGAGAATTACTAAAACCAGCATTTTTAATTGTATTTCTAAATCTTTTATAAATTTCCTGATGGAATGTTTTTTGCAAATTACCTGGCTATGATAATTAATTTTGATTGCGATATAGCAATTATTTTTTGTAATTTTGCCTATTCAAAAATTAGATAGGGGTCCCATGGGGATGCACAGTATAGTATTAGTAAAACAAGTCCCGGACACAGCAAATATTTCCGGACAAGTAATGAAAGAAGACGGCACTGTTAACAGAGCCAAACTTCCTGCCATTTTTAATCACGAAGACAGAACAGCCTTAGAACTAGCACTTCAAATTAAAGATAGAAAAGGCGGCAAAGTAACAGTAATTACTATGGGCCCGCCCAGAGCATCTGATATTTTAAGAGAATGTTTATTTATGGGTGCAGATGAAGCGGTTTTGATAAGTGATAGAAAATTTGCTGGTGCCGATACTCTTGCCACTTCCTATGTCCTTTCCGAAGCAATTAAGAAGATTGGTGATTACGATTTTATATTTGCGGGGAGACAAGCAATTGATGGTGACACAGCTCAGGTCGGTCCTCAAACAGCGGAAAAATTAAATATCCCTCAAATAACTTATGCTGAAGAAATTTTAGAAATCACTGATTCTAGCGTTAGGATAAAAAAGAAGATTGATGGTGGATATGAAATTCTTGAATCAAAACTCCCAGTTTTAATTACAGTTCTTAAGGATTCTTGTTTCCCTCGTCCATTCAAAGCAAAAAGAATTATGGCGTATAAAAACTCAAAAACCTTGATGGAACTTGAAAAGCTAACTGAAGGGAATTCTCTTTTGTATATTGACCAGCTCAAAGATGAGTACATTTCAAAAAATCTTTATATAAGAACTTTGACCATGGATGATCTAAAGCTTGACGCAGAAAGATGTGGTGTTCATGGTTCGCCAACAAAAGTTCATAAAGTTGAATCTGTAGTTTTAGCCGGCGGCAACCATGAGTCCATTGAACCAAACAAAACCGGAATTGAAAATTTAATTGACAAATTATTAGAAGATCACATTTTAGGATAATTGAACATGGGGACTAACAATAAAGATGTTTGGGTATTTGTTGAACAAAGAAACGGCAAGGCAGCCGATGTAAGTTTTGAGCTTTTATCCAAAGGAAGAAAATTAGCTGCAAGCTTAAGCGGAAAATTAAAATCGGTAGTAATTGGCAGCGATGTAAAATCAATTGCTGAAGAGACATTTAAATTTGGGGCGAGTGAAGCTTATGTTATTGATGATCCTTCACTTGAACACTATTTAACAATGCCATATAGCCGGATTTTAATAGAACTAATCGAAACTCATAAGCCGAGAATTGTTTTGTTTGGTGCTTCTATAATTGGTAGAGATTTAGCTCCAAGAGTTGCATCACATACTAAAAGCGGTTTAACTGCAGATTGCACTAATCTAGAAATTTCAAATGTTACTTATCTCAAAAAAGAATTTCCTGAATTACTACTTCAAATTAGACCAGCTTTCGGCGGGAATATAATTGCCACAATTATTACTCCCGATACCGAAGTTCAAATGGCAACTGTGCGTGAAGGTGTTATGCGAATGGAGCCAATTGAGAAAAATGTGAAAGGGAAGATAACAGAAGTTCCTTATATCAAAAATGACTTTGATGAAATTATAAAAATAATAGAACAGCATCGACAGGAGAATAAAGTTAATCTTAAGGCAGCGCCTATTATCGTTGCTGGTGGATATGGAATGGGAACTGTGGACAACTTTCAACTTATCAATGATCTTGCAGCAGCAATTGGTGGAGAAGTTGCCGGTTCGAGGGCAGCTGTCGACGCTGGTTTTGTTGCTCCTGAAAGACAGGTAGGGCAAACCGGAGTTACAGTAAGGCCCAAGCTATATATTGCTTGCGGTATTTCCGGTGCAATACAGCATAGAGCCGGTATGCAGGAGTCAAATAAAATTATAGCAATAAATACTGATCCTGAAGCCCCGATATTCGGCGTTGCTCATTATGGAATTGTAGGCGATGCAGCTCAAATAATTCCCATGTTTATTAACGTATTTAAACACAAGCTGAGATAATGATATGCCAAATTATTTTTTAGATAATTCAGACTTAGTTTATCAATTCGAAAAAATTGATCTTAAAAAAGTTGTTGAGCTGACTGAAGATAATTATAAGCAAGCTGAAAAGTTTCCTCATGCTCCTGTTAATTACGAAGACGCAAAAGAAAATTATAGAAAAGTTTTAGAAGTTGTTGGGGATATTGCCGGTAACTTTATTGCTCCAAGAGCTGCACAAATTGATGAAGAAGGTGCAATATTTAAAGATGGAAAAGTAGAATACGCAAAAGGAACAAAAGAAGCTTTAGATATGCTTTCAAAAGCAGAAATGATGGGGATGATTTTGCCGAGAGAATATGGTGGATTAAATTTTCCTACATCAATCTATATGATGGCTGTTGAATTAATATCAAGAGCCGAAGCTTCATTGATGAATATTTTTGGCCTTCAGGATATCGCAAAAACGATTGCACAATTTGCAAATGAAATTCAAAAGGAAGAATTTCTTCCCAAATTTTCTACTGGAGAATATACCGGCGCAATGGCTTTAACGGAACCTGATGCTGGGTCCGATCTTCAGGCTGTTAAACTAAATGCTTCTCAGGATGAAAAAGGGAATTGGTTTTTGCGTGGAGTGAAAAGATTTATAACGAACGGTAATGGTGAAGTTCTTTTGGTTTTGGCAAGAACCGAACCAGGGACTAAAGACGCTCGCGGTTTAAGTATGTTTGTTTGCTATGGAGACGACACTGTTAAAGTTAGAAGAATTGAGCATAAATTAGGCATTCATGGTTCACCAACATGTGAGCTTCAATTTAATGATACACCTGCTCAGTTAATCGGCACAAGAAGGTTTGGCTTGTTAAAATATGTTATTTTTTTGATGAACCGTGCAAGAGTTGGAATTGGTGCTCAATCTCTTGGCATTGCTCAACAAGCTTACGAAGAAGCATTGAAGTATGCAAAAGCGAGAGAACAATTCGGTAAACCTATTTATAACCTTCCTGTAATTGCAAATATGCTGATTGATATGCGGGTTACAATTGAAGCATACAGATCTTTATTTTATGCAACTTCACTTTGGCTGGATAAAAAAGAAAAGTTTGATGATCTTGTTGAAGAATTGAAATCTGAAAAAAGATCATTTGTGGAAGCCAATGAGCAATTAAAAGAAGCGAACAAAGTTGTTGCACTTTTAACACCGATTACAAAATATCTTTTAAGTGAAGCAGCAAATAAAATAACTTATGATGCTTTGCAAATTCACGGCGGTACCGGTTATATGAAAGAATTTATGGTTGAGCGTTTAGTACGTGATGCAAGAATAACAAATATTTATGAAGGCACTTCGCAGATGCAGATAGTTGCCGCATCAGGCGGAGTAATAAATGATATTCTTGCTGAATATTTTAGTGAGTGTGAAAAGAAGGAATATAAAGGAAGTTTAGTGCGATTGCTCGATAACCTAAAGGAAATTAGAGAATTATTTTTAGACAGCTTAAAATATGTAAAAGATAAAAAAGACAATGCATTTCAGGAAGTCGCCTCAAAAGATTTGGTTGAGATGTATTCTTATCTTTATATTGGGTATCTTTTATTAAATGAAGCAAATGAAGATCAGCGCAGAATATTTACTGCAAAGCGATTTATAATTGATTCGTTATCAAAAGCAAAGAAAAATGCGGAAGCTATAAAATCAGAGTTATACTCTGACATACTTCATGCAGATTCAATTTTAATTAATTAAAAGGAGAGAAAAAGATGAATAAATGTTCTGTTATATATAGATTATTTGATGATCACGAAGAAAAACACTATGTAAACAGTAATCTTGATCATCATAAATTGGAAGAGATTGTTGATGAATATAAGCAGCAGAAAGAAAAAGTTTATGCAACAGAATTTATTAAATTCCTGTTGAAATTTGATCCGGAAGCGCACGAAGTCGAAGTGAAAGATTTTTATTTTTAAAAATATTAAAGGAATGGATTCTAATAAATATTAATCTTAATTAAGAATAATATTATTATAATCTTTTTTTGATTGCAGTAATTCATCGACTAGTTCGACTATCTCTTTTTTCATAAAAGGTTTCGACATATAATGACTGCATCCTTCTTCCAGCAGCTTTTCTTTATCTCCAAACATAGCATATCCTGTTAAGGCAACAATAGGTATATCTTTATAACCTTCCATCTTTCTGATTTCTTTTGTTACTTCAACACCATTTAACCCATTGCCTAAATTTATATCCATTAAAATTAAAGCGTATTTTTTTTGAGATGCTATAAGCAATGCTGTTTTACCATCAGGGGCATAATCTATTTTACAAACTTTTTTCAAATAAAGCATAATAACTTCTTTATTAGTTTCATTATCTTCAACTAACAAAACTTCAGGCAAAGCATTTTCATTCATGAATTTCTTCTCCTTTTTTATTTCAACTTGATTAACAGTTTGTAATTTCCCATTACCATTATTATTAACTGCAGCTAAAGGAATAAGAACACTAAAATTAGAACCATTAGCAGGTGAACTTTCTACAATAATTTCTCCATTCATACGCTGAATAATTTTCTGAGCAATTGCTAGTCCTAATCCATTTCCTTCAAATTTTCTAGAAGTCCCTTCACTTACCTGTCTAAACTCTTTAAAAATTAATTTTTGTTGTTCTTTGGAAATGCCTATACCTGAGTCAGAGATAGATATAATTCCCCATTCTTTACTATCATAATACATACGATCTATTTTTATTTTTACTCCACCTTTGTAAGTAAATTTTATAGCATTATCGGTTATATTACTCAACGCATGATGTAAAAGTTTTTTATCGGCTAATACAATTATATTTTCCTCGTTCTGTGATATTTCAAAACTAAGTTTCTTCGCCGCAGCTTGGCTTTTAAATTTATTACTTAGGAAGTCTTTACAGTCTGATATATTATATTCAGATATTTGTAAATAAGAGCGGGTTGATTCCAATTGAGAGTATTCTAAAATTGATTCTAATGTATTTAACAGTCGTTTTCCTGATGTAATAAGTAGTTCGGCTAATTCTTTATTCTCAGCATCCGATAATTCGTCTTTAAGAATTTGTGCAAATCCTAAAATACCCACCATGGGAGTTCTAAGCTCATGACTCATGTTTTGTAAGAAAACCGATTTTAAACGGCTAGATTCTTCTGCTATTTCTTTTGCTTGAATAATTTCAATTTCATGATTTTTTTGATCGCTAATATCCTGTTTGATTATTAGGAAGTTTATAATTTCATCTTGTGTATTGCGAATTGGTGAAACAGTCACAAATTCCCAATAAGATTGGCCATTTTTCTTGTAACTTAAATATTCGCCTTTCAATTCCTTTCCATATTTTACCGCTTTTGTTATATCATGATTGTCATCCGGTTGGCTGGTCGAAGAATGAAATGAACAGGGCCGTCTATCAGCTAATTCTTCAAATCTATAGCCTGACATTTCTAAAAATTTTGGATTTGAATACACAATTTGCCCCATAGGGTTTGTTATCAATACAGCAGCAGGGCTTTGATCAACTGCATAAGACAACCTTAGTATTTTCTCTTCGGCAGATTTTTGAGTAGTTATATCGCGAGTAGTTGCTATAATTATATTTTGCTCTAAAAGTGAAACGAATGATAAAGAAATATTTTTTACCGCATTGTCTGGAGTATGTATAATCACATCATCACATTTTGTGCTGAATGACTTTGAGGCTGATAATTTGCGTAAAATTTTAAATATTATTTTGTTTCTTTCATTTTGATTTGGAATAATAAGATTAAACAATTCTTTAGTTGTATTGATATTTTTATTAGTAAAGCCAATTATTTCTTTAAACCAATCGTTTGTATAAATTATTTTGCCGCTGCCGATTTCATGTACACTCAAACCAATGGGAATATTTCCCAAAACTGTCTCAATAAATTTGTTACGTTCGTTAAGCTCTTTTTCTGCGAGTTTCTTTTCGGTTATATCTCTTGCAATAACGTCATATCCAATTATTTTATCATTCTCAAATATTAAGGTGTTATTCTGTGCAAACCATTTTATTTTACCTTTTTTTGTTATAAAAGGATACTCCATATAAGTATTCTTTTGCTTAGTTAGATATTGACGAATTAATATTTGCACACAGATTTTACGGTGTGAAGGTAATATTAATTTTGCAAAAGCTATTTCCTTTAATTCTTCCAGGCTATATTCAGAAATTTTTAAGCCTGCTGAATTAACAAATAAAAATTGACCGTTTACGTCCATTGTAAAAATTATATCAGATACATTTTCTATTACTTTCCTATATTTCATTTCAGATTCTACTACTTCAATAGCAGATTGATATTTTTCTGTTATATCGTGAAATATTAATAAAATACCGCTTATTAATTTATTTTCATTTAAAAGAACCGAGATCTTAAATTCTACAATTTTAGCTTCATTTGATTTTGTTTTAATATTAATTTGCGGCGGAAAATCGGTAAATGAATCATTGGCTAATAATAAGTCTACTCCATGTTTAATAATATTTAAAGTTTTATCATCATCAACATGGAAAACATCAAAAATATTTTTACCTATGGTTTCGTTATTCGAAAAGCCAGTTAAATTTTCGAAAGATTGATTTACAAAATTAATTTTGCCTGATTTATCTGTAGCAAAAACTGCATCTTCTATACTTGATAAAATTATAGATAGTTTTTTTTCATTTTCTCTAAGTTTGATTTCCATTTTGTATTTATAAGCAGCAATTTCAATGGTGGTATGTAATTCTCTTTCTTCAAATGGTTTAACGATGTAACCGTAGGGTTCAACTAATTTTGCTCGCTCTAAAGTCTTGTTATCGGTAAAAGCCGTTAAAAATATTATTGGAATATCTTGTATTTTCTTTATTTTTTCTGCAGCTTCAACACCGTCAATATCACCTTTAATATTTATGTCCATTAAAATCAAATCCGGCACCAATTCAATTGCTCTTTGAATCGCATCGTTGCCGGTATCAACTGTATCTAACACTAAATAGCCTAAATCGCTTAGTCTGCTTTGCAATTCCATTGCTACTATATGTTCATCTTCGACGATTAATATTTTTATCATAAAATGATTTATTTTTTATTTGAAAATAATGGCAAAAAGAAAGTAAATATAGAACCTTTTCCAACTTCTGATTCAACTATTAATTTTCCCTTATTAATTTCAATAAATTCTTTACAAAGTAATAAACCTAATCCAGAACCTTCTTCGTTTTGTGTCCCTTGTGTTGAAATATTTTGATCAATTTTAAATAGTTTACTTTTAACTGAATCTGGTATTCCAATACCATTGTCCTGAACTTTTATTACTGCAAATTCAGATTCAACAAAAGTACTGATATTTATTATTCCGTCAATGTTTGTGAATTTTATAGCATTTGAAATTAAATTTCTCAAAATTGTTTCCATCATGTTAATATCGGCATAAACTATTAAATCTTTGGGTAATTCAGTGCGGATATTTATATTTTTATTTGAAGCGTTAGCAGTGTAAAGATCCACCATTTTATGAATTATATTTTCGATTTTAATTTCTTCAGGATTATAATTAAATCTGCCGGTCTTTACCCTTGACCATTGAAGTAGATTTTCTAATAAATTAAAAGTTGATTTTGCAGCTTTAAACATATTTTTTGAAATTACCACTAATTCATCTTTAGGAATAGCAGCTATTTCAGTTGCTAGATATTCACTAAGGCCTAATAGGGTAGTGAAGGGGCCTCTTAAATCATGTGCAATAATTGAGAAAAATTTATCTTTACTTACGTTTAATGCTTTTAATTCTTCTTGCGATATTTTTATTTTAGTTATATCTCTAACAATAATTATAAATTCATTTTGTTCGTTATTAATGACTCTAACTTCCTTGTAACTAATATCATTTCCCTTAATAAATTCGTATTCAAATATTTGCATTTTATCTGAATCGAAAGCTTTTTCTGAATAGTAAAGAATTTTCTCTGCTAATTCATTTTCAAATAGATTATTAATCTTATTCCCTATTATTTTATCTGTAGTGGAAATAAAATTTTCCGTGTCTTGTGTATGGTAATCCAATAGAACTCCACTTCTATTAAACCTTAAAACAATTTCAGGAATAGCTTTAAGCAGAGTTTTGATTCTTTCTTCACTTTGACGCAGAGCTATTTCAGTTTGTTTTTGAAGTGTAATATCCGAAGCAACTGAAAGTACTAATTTTTGATTTCCTTCCTGGCTATCAATTGCTCTTTTAAAAGTTTGGAGAAGGTGAACTTTACCAGTAGAATCTATCAGTTTTTCTTCGGGAATAAATTTTTCCTCAAATGAATTTATCACTTCAAGATCAATTTTACGTTGATTCATTATTTCATCATCGCTAAAGAACTCAGAATCATATTTGCCCTGTAATGTTTCGGTAGCTGTACCTAAGGCTTCAGCAATTGCTTTGTTTGCTAGTTCAAATTTTCCTTCAGCATTTTTAACACTGATATAATTAGGATCAGTATCAATAATATTTCTTAAAAATATTCTTTGCTTTTCTATAATTCTTTTTGATTTAATTCTCTCACTAATATCACGAAAGACCAAAACCGCGCCTGCAGGAGCAGTAGCATTATAATTAATTGGAGCAGAGCTGAAATCAATTGGAACTTCATGCCCATCTTTTGAAATTAATATTTTGTTTGAGGCTCCAAATATTGAATTATTTTTTAATGATAGTGAAACCGGACTTTCAATAAGCTGAGAAGTTTTGTCATCCTTTATAATGAATATTTCATTTATATTTTTTCCAAACGCTTCTTCATATTTCCATCCTGTAATTTCTAAGGCAATAGGGTTAATCAGTTTTATAATACCGTGCGGGTCAGTGGCAATTAATGCATCTCCAATGCTTTTTAATGTAGACGAAAGCCAATGCTCGTTTTCCCTTAATTTTTTTTCGATGGAATGCTTATAAAGTGCCATTTCTATTGTACTATGTAATTCTCTTTCCTCAAACGGCTTAATAATATAGCCATATGGCTCGGTTATTTTTGCTCTTTGTAAAGTATCATTGTCAGTATGAGCTGTAAGGTAAACCACAGGGATATTGAAATCTTTTTTAATTCTTGCTGCGGCATCTATTCCATCCATTTCTCCTTTTAATCGAATATCCATCATGGTCAGATCCGGGTAATGCTGTCCAGCCTTCTCTATGGCCTCTAAAGCTGAAGAAGCTGTACCAACAACATTGTAACCCATCTCAAATAGTCTGTCTTGTAATTCAAGCATTACAATGTTATTATCTTCAACAATTAATATATTAGCTTTATCCATCTTTAAATATTCCCTTTACGATTTGACATCTTTGAATATAATTCTTGTCATTGTTCCATTTGTAAATTCTGTTTCTTTTATACCGTCTAATTGCTTAATTAAAGTTTCCACTAGCTGCAATCCAAGAGATTGAGATTTTTTGATATCAAAATTTTCCGGCATCCCAACTCCATTATCGGATATTTGTAAAATAAGTTCATCATTTGGATATTTATTAAAATCTATTTTGATTTCACATTCTCCTGGGTGGCTTTCCGGGTCTGGGAAAAGCATATTTTAGTGAGTTTGATATCAATTCGTTTATAATTAATCCGCAAGGCACGGCAATATCAATACTAATAAAGATATCATTAATATTTATTATAAGTTTAATAAGTAGATGTGTTTACTGCAAAAGACCGGAATAAATCCTGTAGTCAATCTTAACCACATATTCTTTGAAATCAATTTTCCCTAAGATCTTTTGATTGATACAATCTTTCGTGAACTAAGCGCAATTGATTTTACTCTGTGCTGGCTTTCCTTAAACATCTCAAAGGCTTCTTTGTCTTTAATCTTCTTTGAATTTAAATAAAGTAAGCTGGAAATAACCTGGAGATTATTTTTTACTCTGTGATGTATTTCTTTTAGCAATACTTCTTTTTCAGAAAGTGAATTTTGAAGGCTTTGTGCATGAATTTTTATTTGACTTTGAAGCTGAGCTTGGTGAATGGCAACTGCCAATTGGTTAGAAAGATATAAAAGCGTCTCTATATGATTTTCATTAAACACGTTTGGAGTTTTTGAATGATTTGGAGAAGATACCAATTCTATTTTTTTCTATCTTAAGCGGAACTGATATATAAGCTATTAATCCTTCATTTAAAAATGTATAGTTTCCATCGGATTTTTATAATCCAACAAACTGATATCATTAACAAGTTTAGGCGTATTCTAATGGGGCTATCTTCTTGAACTTCAAATTCATGAGTCCAAAGGAAATTGCAATTTGAAAAATCTATTTCCTTTTGATATGAGTCTATTCTAACATCCATTAACTATTACCGATATCGTTTGTTTTTCATTAATTGCTACTGCCGCCGAATCTATAAAAGTGAATAAAGATAGGAAATTGTGTTAAAGTTTCGGCAATTATTTCCTCTATTGATTTAGCTGATATAATCCCTCTATAAATTTTATCAAACACTTCTAGTCTTGTGTTATACTGCTTTAACGTTTTCTCAGCGGCAATTTTTCCTTGTATTTCTATCTGCATACTTTATTTGTTTTTTCTAGTTCAGCTGTTCTTTCTTCTACTTTCTGTTCAAGTTCTTCCTGCGAAATCTTAAGAGATTCAGTCATTTGATTGAAATGTATTTGCTAAATTTCCCATTTCATTTTTCGATTGAATTTTAGCGCGCACGGTTAAATCACCATCAGCAATTTTTTGTGACACACTGTTCAACTGAAGAATCGGTTTTGTAAGTCTGCTGGCGTAAAGCACTGATGCAAAAAGCCCAAATATTATAGTTATAATTGCTAAAATTATTGTACGGTAAGTTAATTCGGAAATGCTTTGATTATATTTTGTTAGCGATAAGCCAACATTAATTCTTCCCCATTCAATTCCACTGTAATTAAAGGGATAGGAATAGTGAAAAACTTCTTGGTTAACTAGATTTACTATGAACAAATTGACTAACCGGCCCTTTTGTTTGTGGTAAATCTAGTTGATTTCTGAGAGTATCTAATTTCCATTCCCCAGCTGTATGTATAAGAGAAAATCCATCTTTACGGCTTATTATTATATATAGAATCGAATTGCTTTCTTTAATAATTTTAAGACAATGTTCGACTGTAAATCCATAATCATTATTTATGATAGCCGTTGCGGTTACCTGGCCTATTGAACCGGCAATATCGTTGGCTTCGGAAGTCATTCTTTCTTCCATTATTTTTCTTTGTGTATGGAAGTATTCCAACAATAAATATTATAAGCGTTGCGATAATTAATATCCAGGCTAACATTGCAGCCCTGAATGTTATGCTTTTATACCAGAAAGTATTCTTAGTATTTAAGCGGTCATTCAGAATTAAATTATTTAATTTACCCATTTTATTTTTATCTAATATTATTTAAAAAGTCTAAGACATATTATTTTGCAACATAAAATTATAAGTGGATCTCATTTTTTATCCTATTATAATTTCCCAGTAATTCTTTATAAGAAGCTAAAAATTCATTTTTAAAAGGTAAAAGCTTCTCTATTTTATAAAAGTTTCAGAATTTGCCTGCCAGAATCATATTTGCCAATAGCATTTATTGTTTCATTTTTATTAAACCTAACTAAGGCTACTTAATTCATAATATTGACGGAATAGAATTATCATACTTTTTAATTAGCTCTCTTTGAATATTAAAATGTTTTTATTTCAATATTGATTAACATTTATTGTTAATTAGAATACTCAATTACTACTTTTAGTTTACTTTAATATTATTTTGCTCTTTTATTAATTCTACAAAAGAATCAATATACTCTTCTTTGTAAGGAGTAATATTATTTACTTTCAAGATTTGAAGTATTTGTTTTCCGGCGTCATATTTTGACATATTAATTATTCTCTTCTTCAATTCGTCATAAATAGATTTATTCTTTTTATCCTTACTGAAACATAAAAATCCATTAATATATAGTTGAGATTTATCCATTATTTTAAGCTGCTTGCTAATTTGCGGATTTAATTCTGTTATCAAATCGAAGGAAGCTTCAGAAACCAAACATGCATCTAACTTTCCAAAAAATACATCCATTATGACTTTTGATTCTTTAGTTATTCCATCAATTTTACTAAAAAAGTTTTCTTTTTTGGGTAGCTTATTTTTGTATAATAATATATCCAGCCAAACACTACCGGCAGAATGAGTATAAGACGGGTTGTAACCTAAACTCAAATTGTGCAAATCATTTAAAGAATTAAGCTTCTTTTCTTTTTTAGTAATTAGTAAATAACTGGTTCCAGGTTTGTTATTGATGGTTGGTGCAAACATCGGCTGAAAATAATTCTTAGCATTAGAAGACAAATAATCTGTTGTAGCTATAATAGCTATGACAATATTATCTTTTTCGTAAATGCTCGATAGTTCACTAAAATCCTTATAGAGTTTTACTTTTAATGGTATATTCAGGTTAATTTCTTGAAACCATGTATTATAGGCAACAATTGCATCATTAGAGTTGACATCATCAAAAGGATTGCTATAAAAGGCAGCGGTATAAATTGTTTTATCTTCGACAGATTTTGATTGCGGGAAATTATTTAATACAATAACTAAGAAATAAAACAGAGTAAAATTTATAATTTTATATTTTATGCAGAAAGGATTCATTTTTTAATAGCAGTCCTATTTGCGGGAAAAAGTTTATTATACAGATCCATCAAGTTTTGCGTGGATTCCAAACCCTCATCTTTATATGGGACAACCTGCTTTGTTCTTAATAAGGCAAAAATTTGCTTACCCGCAGGATAGCTTTCCACTTCAAAAGCTGATTTTAATATCTTATCACATGTCTCTTTATGTTTAAGAAATTCAAGTGTGAAAAAAGCCAAACCATTAGCAAAAGGTTCTGAAGATTTTAATATCTTAAGCGATTTTCCGACTTGAGGATTTAATTCTATCATGGTCTGAAATGCAGACTTGTTGACTATACATGCATCAGATTGTCCAAAGAATACTGAAAGTATAGCTTGTGAAGACGCATCACCTTCTTTTATTTCTTTAAAGAATGATTTATATTCGCCACAATTATTTTCCTTTAATAACACTTTCAGCCACATATATTGTATCTCTGCATTTATACTGATATCCAAAATTATCTTTTTTCCTCTAAGTTCTGAGAGGTCTTTTATATCATCCTTTCTTCTTACAGTGAGAATAAACGGATAAGGATTTGGATTATACATTACAGGTCTAATAGGTAATTTCGATTTATTCTGCAAATAATCTAAGGAATTGCAAACTACCATTGACACATTGTCTTTATTAACTTTTTTAATTAGTTCTTCAATGTTGTCGTACACTAAAACATTTGGCTCATAACCTAATTCCATACGATTATTTACTTCCTGTGCCCAAACTTTTAGTGCCACGACTGCATCATTAATATTTACATCTGTAATTGTATTTTTTATAAAAGCAATTACAAATTTATTCTGTGTGTCTTTATCTGGGTGGCTTTGGGGATAAAAGCATGGGAAAGATATTAATGATATCAATATGATTGAAATCATTCTTTGAAATATAATTTTTAAATTTACAGTTTTCACTTTTAAGACACCTAATGTTTTTTCTTTAA
The DNA here is from genome assembly GCA_963746735.1 of uncultured Ignavibacteriales bacterium. Lineage (GTDB taxonomy): Bacteria > Bacteroidota > Ignavibacteria > Ignavibacteriales > Ignavibacteriaceae > CAVSWT01. The sequence continues at coordinate 76,604 of CAVVCO010000022.1, read as the reverse complement.
TTCAGTATATGCTCTCAACAGTTTTTTTGTGCTTTCCAAATATTCTTCTTTAAACGGTATAATACTTTTAATTTTCATAATCTTTAGCATTTGTTCCCCAGAGCTATATGTATTGATAGTCATTATTTTATTTTTTATTGTCTCATAAACATTTTTGTCTTTTAAATTATTTGTAAAGCATAAAATAACATTCATGAATAAAGGAGATTGACCTATTATTTTTAATTTTGATTTCATCTGCGGATTTAAGTCAATCATTAGTTCAAATGCAGATTCAGATACTAAGCAGGCATCTAGTTTTCCAAAAAACACGTCGAGAACAATTTTGGAATCCTTAGTACTCTCAATAATTCGGCTAAAAAAGGCATCTTTGTTAGGTAAATTATTGTCAAATAAAAGTGATTCTAGCCATAATGCTGCAGCCTTGTGTAAGTAAGATGTGGTTATTCCAATACTTGAATTTTTCAAATCACTAATTGTATTAAATTGTTTGTCCCGACTTGTGATAATTATATATTTGCTTCCGGGGTTATTGTCCATTAATGGAGAAAACATAGGCCTAAAATTTGCCCTATTTGAATAAGTTAGATAGTCAACAGTAGATAAAATTGAGAGCGCAATTTTATCCTTTTCAAACTTTTTAGTTAACTCCTCAAAACTGTCATATAGTTTAACATTAATTATAAAATTAAGATCGACATTTTTCATTAATTCCTTTATCCAAACATTATAAGCAGTAACTGCATCATTTGGGTTAACATCGTCAAAAGGATTTTTATAAAATGCAGCAGTGTATATAGTTTTATTTTCATTCGAACTAGCTTGAGGATATAGAGGTGAGGCCAAAAAAGTTATCAGCATTAGTATAAATGAACTTTTAATAATTTTAAATTTTAAATAGTAAGACTTCATTTTGTAGAAATTATCCCATCTTTATTAAGTATTTTCTTATATCTGTTTAGAAGCTGTGCGGTACTATCAATATATCCAGTTTTAAATTGATATAGTTTATTCATTTTTAATAGAGCGAAAATTTGTTTTCCAAAAGGAAATTCTTTAGCACTGCACGCTGTATTAATAATTTTATGACTGATTTCTGTTTTAAGAAATTCATTTGTAAAGCACGATAGCCCTATTATAAAAGGTGGAGAAGTCTGTATTATATGCATAGATTTTGCAACTTGTGGATTAAGTTCAACCATTGTTTCGTAGGCTGTTTTTGTAACAATACATGCATCATTTTGATCAAAGAAGACAGATAGTATCACTTGCGATGCTAGATTGCCTTCTTTTAGGCCTTTAAAAAATGTTTTATCATCTCCCAGTTTTGAATCATGTAATAGAACTTTTAGCCACATGTAAATAATTTCTGAATTTGAACCAGCATGAACAATAATTCTTTTGTTTTTTAATTGAGTAAGGTTTGAAATATTGCTCTTAACTTTAGTGAGGATAACATAATTTTCAGATATCCCATTTTCGCCAGTACCTAAAAGCACGGGCGTAATATCCATTTTTGATTTATACTCTAAATATTCAAGAGAACTGCAGACTATAATTGATATATTATTTTTTTTAAAATATTTTGCAAGTTCGTACATGTTATCATATAAGATCGGCTTGCCTTCCATACCAAGATTTATTTGTTTATTTAATTCATTAATCCAAACTTTTATGGCAACAAAAGCATCATTAACATCAACATTTACAAGCATATCTTTTAAAAATGCAATTCCAAGTTCATTTTCTTTTTTTTCTACAGAATTGCCTTGTGCATAAATTAAAACCGAAAAAAGAAATGAAAATAAAAATATTTTCAAAATGAGTGAGAAATAATTTCGATTGAATATTTGAATTGGTTTGCTCATTAATTTATTTCTTTGACTACTATTTTATTAAAATTAATTGTTTACCTACGATATAATTCACTAAAGCTTGTGCTTCAATATGATCATAAAGTGCTTTTTGATACTGTGCTTTCATTAAGGATTCAATTATTTGAGACTCAATGAAATCTTTCGCTTCAACCATATCCTGATTAAAAGCTCTCTCGTTTAGTGAACAATTTTCAGTAGCGGTTATCTGAGCTTGAAGAGTATTATTAACATTTTGCTTTGTGATATCTAATTTGTTTAGTGCATCCTTAATCTGGAAAATAATTCCATCATGCAATAAATTTTTTTGTTCGTCCAGTTTTTTTAATTGCGATTCAGCTTCATTTACTTCATTCGTCGTTCTAAAACCATTAAAAATAGACAGCTGCATTCCCACGCCTACTGTCCACATAGTGTTATTATCTTTATTTACAATTCCATATTTGTAAGGATTAAAATTTTGATCGAACTTGGCGAATAGTGCCAAAGAAGGGAGGTGGTTACTTTTAGCTTCATCAATTTTTGCCTGGTATGCAAGCATTGCGGCATTAACTTTTGCCCAATCAGTATTATTGGAGTAGGCTTTACTCATGATAGCATCCAATTCAAATTCAGAAGAATCAAATGGAATTGAGTCAGTTTTTAGTTCAAAATTATTTTCGCCGCCAAGAGTAAAAATCAACGCATCCTTTGTGGTCTTAATATTTTTCTTAAGTTCAGTTACAATTGTTCTTACCTGGTCAACCATCAATTTATTTTTTAAATAATCTAATTTAGTTGTTGAGCCCGAACCGTTTTTGTACATGTTTTCTGTAATGGTTAGAGTTCCTTCCATTCTTCCAAGAGCTTCTTTGCCAATTTCAAAAAGATTTTTTGTCAGCACCGCTGCGTAATAATATTTAGTAGTTTCAAATTCTACATCGAGATCACTTTTCTTGTAGTCCTGGTTAGCAACCACAATTCCATTTTTGGCTTGTTCATTCAATGCTTGTATTTTGCCGCCTGTATAAATGGGATAGATAAGTTCAATACTACCGTGAGCATTTTTTTTATCTAATAATTTTACATTCTGCTGAGGTACATCAATTGCACCTAGATTAAGATTAAGCCCCGGAATTGGTATTGCCGGAAGTTCCATTTGGAAAGCCGGCATTATAAACAATGGATCCTGATCATTTATGCTTGCAGATGCATTGAAGTTAATTTGCGGGTAATACCCGGATTCGGCTTGCTTCTTTTGAGCCCTTGCAATTTCAACTCCATATTTTGCCGCTTTAATTTTATGATTATTTTCTAAGGCTGTTTTTATACAATCTTCTAGTGATAAAAGCTTAATTTCGGTAGATTTGCCCGTTTCAGGTAAGTCTGATTGTGAAAAAGTATTGCTGCAGAAAAGAATAAATAGAAATAGTATTAATGTTTTCATAATAAATAGTAGTATTTTTTTGATAAAATCTTTCGGCTCACCCCAAACTTGTTTATAATGAAGGCTCATTTAGATATTTTCGAGAATTAGGCAAGTGTTGTGCCATTCCATTTAATAGATGAATATAGCATGGGGCGAAACATTAAATGCTATATTCGATTTATCATCGAATATTTATTTGGAAATTTAATAAAGGGGTGTATTTAAATTATGATGAGTTAAAATGCAGATAATATTTGCATCATTAAAGCTAAAATAATTGATATTTATTCCAAAATTTTCTTCACATCTTTGTCTTTTCCGAATACTACCAGTACATCATTTTCTTCAACAACAGTGCTTGCAGTAGGTACACCATAAATTCTTTCTTTAACAATTTCTTCTCCAGAATCTTCATCTTTAACTATATAGCTTCTTTTAAGCGTAATTAGATTAAGATTGTATCGTAGTCTTAAATCGATTTCCTGAAGTGTCTTGCCGACAAAAGATTTTGGGGTTCTAACCTGGACAATGTTATAATCCTCGCCAAGTGGAAAGAAATCCAGTACTTCATCATTAATTAGCGTTGTTGCAATTCGTCTGGCTATTTCAAATTCAGGAGTTATAACATTATGCACACCAAGTTTTAACAAAATCTTTTCTTGTATTTTTGATGAAGCTCTAGCAATAACTTTTTTTACTCCCATTTGAAGCAGTAATACAGACGTTAAAATTGTATCCTCAAAATTAGTCCCGATAGAAATAATAACGGCATCAACTTTATCAATTCCTAGTGACCTTAATCCTTTTTCTTCAGTTGAATCCATCTTAGCTGCAAAAGTAACTTTGTCTTTAATTTCTTCAATTACTTCCATATCGCTGTCAATTGCTATCACCTCTGAACCATTCTCAGCCAGTGATGTGGCAACACTCATTCCAAAATCTCCTAAACCTATTACTGCAAATTTCCTATTCATTTTATTTTCCTTTATAGAGTAGAAATATTTTCATTTGGTAAATCGTAAACCTTGGGCTCTTTATTTTTCAAAATGCTGTAGAGGAAGGCAAATGGCCCAACTCTACCAATTAACATTAATAGTGTAATTATAACTTTACCAGGATCGGTCAAGGTCGAAGTTATTCCTCTTGATAATCCGACTGTTCCAAATGCACTAAAAGCTTCAAACGAAATATCTATTAAATTCTTATTTTCCGAAACAGTCAAAAGAAAAATCCCTAATGTTATTATAGCTAAACTCGCAAGTGTTTTTATTAAAGCTCTTAATACAATTTCATTAGGTATAGTTCTATTTCCAATTGTAACATTTTTTTCATTTCTTAAAAAAGAAAAAGTTGAAAATATAAGAATTGAAAAAGTTGTTGTCTTTATTCCTCCGCCGGTTCCGCCTGGAGACGCTCCCACAAACATTAGAAATAAATATAAAATTGTTGCTGCAGCGGAAAACTTTGAAATATCAATGGTATTAAATCCCGCAGTTCTCGCAGATACAGATTGGAAATAAGATGCATTAATTTTTTGCCAGAGGCTAAATTGTGCCAGCGAGTTATTATATTCCAAAAGAAAAGTAAAGATAGTTCCGGCAACAATTAAAAATATTGTCGTGTATAAAATCAATTTAATCTGCAATGATAATTTAAATCTAAATCTAATGAAATAAGTTCTAATGCTTTTTACATTCAGCAAACTCATAATAGTGGGGAAACCAATTCCACCTAAAATTATAAGCAGGCTTATAGTTGTTGTGTATATAAAATTATTACGCACGAGAGGGTCACTAAGATTTAATGTGAACAAAGAAAACCCGGCGTTACAAAAAGCCGAAATAGAATGAAAAATAGAAGTGAATATTGCGTCACCAATATTTTTTGTTGTAGGTGCGATGCTCTGGAATAATAATATTGCTCCTATACCTTCGATGACAAAAGTAATTAAAGTTAAATAGGCGAGTACTTTTGTAATTGCTCCTACATTATCTTCATCCATCAGATCACGTAAAAGTATCCTTTCTTTAATTCCCATTCCACCCGCTAAAAATAATGCGAAGAAAGTTGTAAAAGTCATTAATCCAAGGCCGCCAACCTGAAATAAAAACATTATCACGATTTGTCCGAACTTGGTAAAGTAAGTCGCCGTATCAACTGTTATTAATCCTGTTACACAGACTGCACTTGTTGAAGTAAATAATGCATCGAAAAATGAAATGCTTCCTTTAACTGTAGAAGCAGGGAGCAGCAAAAGCAAAGTTCCAAACGTAATTAGACCAACAAAGCTTAATACAAAAAGGCGTGAAGGATGAATTTTTAATTGAAGAATTTTTTTATTGTATCTCAAGCCCCCGGAAATTAACCCTATGATTATATAAAACTGTGCAAAAACAATATAGAGAAATGCGACGTCCTTTAAATGTAAAGCAGTTCCAAGGCTCCTAATTAAACTGTGGCCGAGAACTATAAGAATACTTTCTACAATAATAAATAAAATGATTAATGTCTCAATCTTATGAGACTTAAGATGTTCAATTTTGTTATCTGAGATAAAAACCTGAATAAGCTGGTAGAGTATAAAAACTGCAACTACAAAGATTGAAATATAATGCAGTATGATTGCATTGTCTTTTGAAACTTGAAATCCGTATTCGGCAACTATAGCAGCAAGCCCAATAATGCTGGTAATAATAATAATGATTTTAGAAATACGGTTAATATTTAATTTTGTTAGTTCGGTCATTCGTAATTAATTATATAAAGATTAATACTAAAATATTATTCATGTTTTGAACCTTTATTATTTAATTCAATTAATAAATAATTATTAATTGAATCTATTAACTCATTTTCATAACGCGTATCAAACAAATACAAATTAACTTGATACTTATTAATTTCATTTATGAAATCTGATTTTGATAAATAAACTTTTGCTTCTTTTTTACTGAACGTATAAGGCGATGATATAGCTGCATCTTTTAACAGTGAAACAATAAAACGGCTTTCATAAGTGAAAGGGAATTCAAACTCCAAAGTAATTAGCTGTTCTCTTTTCCCAATATTAATGTTTTCAACACTGTTTGTTAAGAATAGAGAGTTCGGAATGAAAACAAAATTATTATCGCCGCTAATTATTTTAGTCGATCTCCAGCCAATACTTTGAACTTCGCCGTCATGTTCTAGAATTTTTATGAAGCTTCCTTTTTCAAAAGGGCGAACTACAGAAATAAATATTCCACCGATAAAATTTTTAATTAAAGGGATAAGCGAAACACCGATAATTACTATTGCTACTATAATAATTATTAATGTAATCTCTTTAGTATCACCTAAAACCAAATTCAAAATTGAATAAATTATAAAAAGCCAAATAAAGGCACGAACTGCAATAAATAAGGATTGAAGAATACTCAACCTCTCTTTTACAAGAGGGGAATTCTTTAATATGTCTAAAAGCTTGATGAGTAAAAATCCAAATAGAATTATAAAAATTATTTCAAGCACTGTCCAAAATGTAATTTGGCCGACAATTTTTAATTGATTGAGAAAAGAACCTGTAGGCTGAGTTTTAGTCGTCTTTGGCGTACCAACAATTGTCTTAACTTTACTTGTATCTTTCTTAACCGCCTTTTCGGATTTAATTAGAACCGTTTCAGGCTTCGCTACATAAGTAGTTTCTAATCTTGTAACATAAATTGTGTCTTGTAAAAGGAAATCTTGGACAGTATTATTTAAAAGTGTATCAAGCTCCTGCGGATAAATAGATACAGTTAAAAAAAGAAGAGGCAATATTTTTATTAATGATTTCAAGCTATTAAAATATATTCCTTTTAATTAATTCTTTTTCAACAGAACGAAATACAAACTTATTAAGAAAATATTTGTAGCTGTACATTTCAAATTGATCGTGGTAAATAAGATTAAGCGAAGCTAAATAATTTAATATTTCTCGGCTTTTCTCTATAGGCATATTATAAATTTTTGAATGTTCTTTGTCAGTAATCCATCCATGAATTAAGATCGTTGCAAGTGTTAAAAGATAAACCGGATCAATGTTATTTAGAATTCCTATAACCAATTTTCTTGGCGGTTTAATTGTAATCAAATTTCCTTTAACAGAATCAATCGACTGCAGCCAATAATACATAGCCGAAATTATATTTCCTTCAGAATATTCTTCAAGCTTCTTGAAGAATTCCACTGATAGTTTTTCCTGCTCTTCTTTTTCTGTTTTTGCTTTAAATATTTTATTGCTGAACTGCCGCATTTCTGAAGGTAAAAATTTTAGTCCGTAACCGGTTGCGCCATGCCTGCTTAGTATAATTGATTTAATATCTTTTTTGTGCAGGTCCTCAGTAACAATTTTGTATTTAAATGCAGATTCCAATTCAAAATTGGATTTCAAAAATATCCATGGATGTTTACCAATTGAGCACAGCCATAATACATTTCTATTTGTCATTGAAACAAGATAGATGAAATTTTTCAAAGCTGAAAACCCATTTACCTGGTTAATAAAAAGCTTGTTTATATTTTCTAATACAATAATTTTCTTTCTCGATTTATCATTGAAGTAAACCAGGAGCTCATCAAATGAAACTGTTCTGTTATAGCCTAAAAGATTTGAAAAAACTTTTAAAAGCTCTTCATTATTAGAGATTGTATTTTTAAACTGATATTGAAGTATATCTTTATCTTTAAGTGAATTTGTAATCACAGTATTTATCAAGCTCTTTTTACCGCTGCCAGGCTCTCCGATTATAATTATAGAAGAAGATTTGCTATGGTTAAAATCATTCAAAGCAGATTTAACTTTATTTGTTAATTCTTCTTGTCCTATAAAGAAATCATTACTTTCAAGTGGGGTTCCGTCAAATAATTTTCTGTATATAAAAGGGAGATTTTGAAGTTTATCTTGGTTTAAATATGCATCTTCAGTTTGGTATTCTGCTTCTTTAGGAGTTACTAATTTTAGATCAACCAAGATAGTATTCACAAATGTTTTAAAGTATAAGTCGTAATTGCTTTTTATTATTATTAAATATTTTTTTAGCGAATCTTTAAACTTATTTTGCTGCTTTCCTACTGTTTTGATGAATTTTTGTTTTGTCGCTTCTTTACCGATATACATATTTACATGACGCAATGAGCTGTCAATAATCAGTTCATTTATATGAGTAATACTGATATTAACTTTCTCAACAATCTTTTGATTTACATTTTGCTCAAGTCTGTCAATTTGCTGATTGAGCTGGCCTAGTCTTTCCTGCAGTTTTTCAGAAAGTGAATTTGCAAGGTCAACCGCAATTTCAAAACCGGTCTCATCATTATTTTCAAGTTCTTTAATTGCAGTGTTAATATGAAAGTTTACGATAGTAGGGAAGTTATTTAGCTCGGACAAAGTTATATTTAAATGATTTATAAGAAGCTCATTTATTTCACCAATTTCTCTTGGAAGTTTCTTCTCTAAAAATGAATGAGCAATTTCTTTTAAAGGGACGGCATGCAGGTCTTTGAATTCAGGCAGCCTTTCTTTCAAGTGTAAATCCGAATCTTCCAACAGCAACAATTTTTCAGGAAGCTGCTGTGATATTTTTGAAAATTCTGCAATTAAATTTTCAATCAGCATATTCATTCTTTTGCTTCTAAATATTTCATCAAGTGAATGGGTATGCTTATTAATTGAATTTATAAAAATTAAATTTCTAGATGACTGTAAATAATCTTTTAGTTTTATATTTTCGTTCTTATTTGTTTCCCTAATGTTTTTCTTGAAAGCATTGATATTCTTATTCAATTCATTACTTACTGACCTTAAACTGAAATTTATTTCATCAGAAATATTCACAAGTGATTTATTTACCAACTGGCTTAGTTGAACTTTTATTTTATTAGTGTAAGCTTCTTTCTGAAATAAACCTAAAAATCCTATATAGTAATTAACCCAGTAACGGATTGTTTGAAGCGCATTTTCTTTTTGAATCTCACTTTCATTAAAAACTTTTGAGAATCGGAAATCTCTTTTATTGTATTTAAAAGTTCCCGCGACTTTTAATGTCGTTATTAGCTTATTAAATGGATTAGCGAGAGCATACTTCAATCTTGTGCTTATTTCAGATGTAGTTTCATTTATTTCCGATTGATAAATATTCATCTCATTAACAAACTGATTATGAAGCTCATCAAATTTTGCGAGCAATAACGTTGATAATGCCATGTTATCTTTCTCTGCTACAGCTATTTCAGTAAGCTCATCAAAGTATTTAAGCAAATCGGTGTACAAAGCTCTTATTTTTCTTAAAGTAGTCAAACGTTCATTTCCAACAAGATTAACTGTCTCTAAAATTTCGCCGGATGACTCTCCAACCAAATAATATCTTGTTAAATTTTTATAATTGATTTCTCTCTGAGGAATATACTTTTTGTTTAGAAGTTTGTTAAAACGAGTTGAAAGCCTGGTTGAAAATTTTGAAAATTTTGCCTTTAATTTATCATCACCATCTTTTTCATAAAATTCAGGTTCAAGATTTACTATTAATTTAGATTGAAGTCCATCAGTTAAATCAACCAAAGAAATAAAAAGATCTTTAATTAGCGGTTCCAAAGAAACAATATTTTTTTCACCGGTTTTGCGTTCATCGCAAAGCTGAATTATCCAATCGGAAAGAGTTTTTTTAGTAATAAGCAGTTCTTCTTTTATTTCAGCCGAAGTTATATTTGATTTAACCAAGACTCCTTTAAGTCTAATATATTCATCCGTATATTTTTCAGTAAAACTGATTACAAGTTCAAGCGATTCTTCACTTCTGAAATAGATAAATTTTTTATCGAAGTCTTTTAAAATTTGATAAATCTTAAACAGTATTCCGAATAGTGACCTGTTTAATTCCGTATCGGCAAAATTAGGTTCGGCGAATTTTGTTTTTATCTCCGCTATTTTTTTCTTGACTGTTATTTTATCCTGAATTTCTTTAGAAATTATTTTTTCTTCTTCAATAATTTCTTCTTCTTCAGGAACTTCAGATGATTTGTTATCTAAATTAATTCCAATTTTAAGAAGAATCGGCCCCACGAATAAATTCAAAGCGACAACTGTTGTAATTAAATCCTTTAATTGAGAACCAAGTCCAGGCAAAGTTTCGCCAATGACAATGGAAAGGCCCAGCATTAATCCGCCGATTGGAAGGAATCCCATCCATGCGTTTTTTTGAATTGATAAATTTTCTTTTGAAATTTTTGCCGCAAGTTTAATTGAGAAGTAAAGTGCAATTCCGCGGATAATAAATATTGCCAATCCAATTATTAACATATTCTGAATTGACAAAAAGTTAATAGATGCTCCAATTACAGTGAAAAAAGTAATAAAAATTGGAAGCGAAAGTTTTTGAAGCGAAGGATGAAAATCTTCACCAAATTTAGAGAAATTTTGAACTATAAAACCGGCAGTAACAAATACCACTAAAGTCTCAAGGTGAAAATTTGTTGAAAGTTCACTACCGAAAACTACTAGAGCTAAAATAAAAAGCAGAAGTTCTTTGTGAATATATTTGAGATATAGAATTGTTAGTCCGCCTAACGATCCTCCAAAAATAATTGACAATAAAAGTTCCTTGCCGAGGTCAAGAAATATTCCACCTTCAATTTTGCCTTGTGGAAAAACTAATGCCGAAGATATAGCTAGTACTAATGCTAACAACAATATAACTAAGACATCTTTAACAATTGAAGTGCTTAAAATTAAATCTATAAATCTTCCTTTAGCCTTAGTTTCATTCTGAACAACTAAAATTAATTCGATAGAAGTTCCAAGTGCAATAACTGACAAAATCAATCCGGCAGCCAGAATATAATTTGAATTAGCATGTGAGAGAAAAGGTATAATAGGCGCGAGTATAAATACTACCGCAGTTACTAATATAAAAATCAAAACAGTTTTGAACAGTAGAATTAACGAAATTGGTTTTATCAAATCTTTAATACCGCTTATCTTTAATTCCATCCCGGCTGTTAAAGCGATAATGCTTAAAGTAACACTTACAACAAGGTCTAATTGTTTAATTACATCAAGACTTAATACTTCAAGCAGATGTATACCCAACACCGCAGCAGAATATGGGCCGAAGATTATTCCAATTAATAAATAGCCGATTACTTTTGGCAATTTGATAAGAGATAAAATCTCACCAAGAGTAAAGGAAGCAAGAATTAAAAATCCTAAAACGACCAAAGTTTTAGCATTAACAACAGCAGTTGATTCTACCTGAATTAATTGTATGAAAATAAAAACGGCGAACAGTAAAATTATTATGGAGAGCTTTCTAAGAATTGCAATCATTTCTTCTCTCCAGTAATTTCACCAACATCTACTAAATAATTTTTAGTTGTTGAAAATCCAATGACAGAATAGAGAATTAAAGATGAAAGCACACAGCTTAAAACAATTGGAGTAAATTGATTCTGATAGACATTAACATAATCAATTATCATAGCTGCTACGATAATATCTGAAGAGAACAAACCTCGTCCAATTTCAAAATGAAGCTTATCCTGGTCAAAAGCAGATTTGTACGCTAAATACCCGGCAATTTTTTTTGTATAAAATCTTAAAATTATAAAACCTAATACAGCTGCTATAAAAACCCAAAGCCCGGTTGGAACCCAATAAAAACCTGCCATGATTACTATTAAAATTCCAAAAGGATGGAGAAGTCTGTTTAGTGAAGCATCAATCTTATCACTTATTTTTGAAAGATTAGTTAGAATTACCCCAAGGATAAAATTCATATACAATGGTGAAAAATTTAAAAAGTACGCTACACCGCTTGTGAATATTGCTATTCCTAAAACAGCAACAAATAATTTGTTTTCATCCTGTTCGCGTCCTATAAAAATAAAAAATAATATTCCAATTATTACGGCAAGTAAAATACTGACTACAATCCATTCAGTAGGGGATAAATTGACTTTTTCACTTGCTCCTAAATGAATAACGCTGAATAAAATTCCATATATAAAAATATTGAAATTAACATTTAACACTGAGACGTTACTTAATGCGGTAGAAATCTTCCCTTTAATCTTGTAGCGTTTGATAACTGCATCTATTATAAAATGGGACGTAACTCCGCCCATCACACTTAGTGCATAAGACGCAGCAATTATTTCAAGAAGATTTTTCCCGTTAAAAAATGTGTAGTAAAGAATTCCAAAAGAAGCACCGCCCATTAATATTATACTAAATGATATATCAGCGAAAGTTAGTCGAAAATGTTCAGGCTCAACTTTTGACAAATCTTTGAATTTGAACTTTAATCCATAAGCCAAGCCAACAAATCCAATTGCAGCAGAAATTCCCGGGCTAAGCTGAAGTAAAATATCGTGAGTAATTATTTCAGGGTAATTTATCTGGAAGGTTTTAGTAATCCAGTTTGAAAATGACGGGCCAATTAATATTCCTAAAAAAATATATTCAATGCCGGATGGGACGTAAAACCGGCTTTGTATTTTTTTAAATACCAGGTTTGTGCTTACGTAACCTAAAATTAAAATGATTAGAAAAACAATTAAGGGAGTCATTTAGTGTTTATTTGTATCAAGTAAAATCAAATTAAACTTCTTTTTAGAGGCAAAAAATATTCAAACATAGTAACCCATAATATTATTGCATAAATTTAATCAAAAAATTATGTAAACAGAATTTCTGAATAACTTTATTTTTATGATGAAATTTAAGCTAAATGGTTTTAACTCTTCAAATTAGAGTAATATTATTATTGATTTTTGCAGGGCTGCTAACTCTTGTAAGATATAAAAACCGTGGGGAATATCAATATCATAAAGGTGGATTTATTTTAAGAATGCATTAGATTTAATGCCATTTAAATGTTTTTAGCCCGACGGCAAAAAAGATTATTCCCATCGAAACCAACACAAAAAAGGGAAGTGCAGTTTCAGCAAAACCGGCACCTTCTATAAAAATGCTTCTTACTCCATCTGCAAGCAATGTTAAGGGAAGAATTTTTATAAATCTTATTGCCCAATCCGGGAAATTATGATAACTGAAGAATATTCCAGATAACACAATCATTGGTGTAATAACTGCATTAATTAAACCGTTACCGACTTCAGTGTTTGAAGTCCTTGAGGCAATCATAATAGCAATTCCGGCAAAGCCTATACTGCCGGCAATAAAAATTAATATAAGAGCAGTAATATTTCCTTGAATTGTAATTCCAAAAACGAAATATGAAAATAGAAACAAAAGAACAGCTTCAACAAAATTCATAATCAATCTTACAGAGATTAACGAAATGAGGAAATAAGATTTTCTCATCGGTGTAGCAATCATTCTTCTTAAAAGCTTTTTATTTCTTGTTTCAATAATTCCATAACCAAGTCCCCAAACAGAAGACATCATAATTCCCATTGCGATTAGGCCTGGAATTAAAAAATCAATATAGCGTGTTCCTTGCAATGTAAGTGGTTCAATACTTTCACTATTATTATTAACTGTGTTTACATTATTAATAATTGCTGAAAGACTAAGATATGTTAAATGAGCGTCGGGATTTACAGGATCAAAATGATATTTTATATTCCCATCAGTTTCTTCAATAATTAAACTTATTTCGCCGCGCTTCAATTGAACAATTGCATCTTTCCAACCATCCCTTTGAAAATTATAAATAGAATTACCTAATTTGTCATCCTTAATGATGAGCCTGTAAACTAATTTATTTTCGTTTCCACTTTTTATTTTATTTGTTTTATTCTGAAGAAATGCTTCAAATTTATTGATTCTATTTTCCGAATTATCTTTTTGATTTTGAACTATTGCAATGTTATGCACTACTTCTTTCTTTTGAGTGAAAGCCAATCCAAGTCCAAGAGCCATAAGAATAGGGAAGACTATTCCCCAAAATAAAACCGACGGTTCGCGCATTATAATTTTAGCATGAACGATAAACAAAGCAAATAATTGCTGCTTTTTAAAAACGTTACTCATCAAGATGTCTTCCCGTTAATGATGTGAATAGGTCATCTAGAGTTTTTTTTCGGCTTTCAAAATTTTTAAGCTGAATATTTTTTGATTTTAAGTAATTTAAAAATTCTGGTAATTCTTTATCAAAATTATTTAAAACAATAATTCCATTTCTATTTGCATCATCCCACTCTATTTTGAAATTAGAATCATTCTTAATTAAAGAACTAGTTTTGTGATAATCTCCTTCAAGTGAAAACTCAATTATTTTCTCACTGCTTCCATTCAAGATTGACTCGCGGCTGCCTTCCATTAAAATTTTCCCTTTGTCAATGAAGATAATATAATCACAAAGTTGTTCAGCTTCTTCCATGTAATGAGTTGTAAGAATCATTGAAGTTTGTGCTTGCACTTTCAACTTTAGAAGAATAGACCAAATTTCTCTTCGTGCATTAGGATCAAGCCCGGTAGTTGGCTCATCAAGCAATAATATTTTAGGATTATTAAGAAGAGCAATTCCTATTGCCAGCTTTTGTCTTTGTCCGCCGGATAGATTTACTGTGTATGATTTTCTTTTAACATTAAGATCAATAAGATTTATTACCTCTTCAATTCTATCTTTTTTCAATTCATAAAAGCTGGCGAAAAGATTTAATGTTTCTTCAACTGTGAGCTTATCCATAAATCTTGTTTCCTGTAATGAAAGCCCGATTGCATGATGAAGCTCATCTTCATTGCCTTTCCACTTTTTGCCCATGATTAATATTTCACCGTCATCCGGTTTTTGAATGCCTTCAATCATTTCCACTAAAGTAGTTTTGCCTGCACCGTTTGGGCCGAGCAAGGCAGTGAACTGCGCTTTATTTATTTTTAGATTTACACCATTTACAGCTTTAACCGTCTTAAAAGATTTATGTACATTCTTTACTTCAATCACGGGAAGAGAACTCTCTTTTTCGATTTTGTACTCCGTTTTTTTAAACGCAAAATTAGTGATATAAAAACTATAATTAAAAAAAAATGTTTGAGCGGCGATGAAAATAAATGAGTTGTAACTGAAAGAAGGTTAATTAACTTACAATATTTTTTAGATAAAAGTGAGGTTCACCTTAAAGGTGAGCCTCACTTGCAGAGTTTAAATTTAATTTAATTTTAATTCGTATAAATCCTCATTCCAATTCCAAAATGCCAAAGGCCATTTGCAAAGTTATTATTGAAATATTGATAATCAGCTTCAGGGAAGATTTTTATTTTGCTGATAGGAATTCCAATCCCGAAACCAACTGTGCGGCTATTATTAATAAGCTCGGTGGTAAGATTAGATATAAATCCATCAAAAGAATCCGAGCCCGAACCAACCATTTTCCCAACTGAATGATAAAGGTAATAATGCACAAAAGGTTCAAACTCATGTATATTTTTACTTACTGTTGCACCGTACTTTATATAAGAATATGCCCCGATTAAACCGGCATAATTAAAATCTACACTTGCATCAAACATATCGAATACTCTGGGAGTAACCTGGTCTCGTAAAGATAATTCAATAAATTTTGGCGGATACCAGCGTACACCGGTTTCAAACTGCAAAGGTAATCCAATTGCAAAACCAACCGAAGGAGCAAAAGGCAAATCTTTTGAAATGCCAATGCTTGTATTTGAAGATTTTGCATCTTTAATAATTATATCATCAGCACTTGCAGAAATAGCAAACTTACCTTTTTCCAATGTACGCCCGCTGTAATAGCTGCTTGAAGCAACACAGCCGTTTAAAATAATTGTTAAAATAGATAAGGCAGTTATAAATAAAATTACTTTTTTGAATTTGATATTTTTCATATAAATGATTCCTTTTAGTTAAAAAAAATTAAAACATTATCTTTATTGAGGTTTAATATGTAAGGCTCATCTCTGAGATGAACCTCACTTTTAACATACTGAAATAATTATTTTATCAATTCCATTTTCTTAACAGCGACAAAATTATTTATAGTTAATCTATAAATGTAAACACCGCTCGCCAGGTTTGAAGCATTAAAAACAACGTTATACTTTCCTGGACTTTTTACTTCATTAATTAATGAAGTAACTTCTTGACCGAGTACGTTGTAAACTTTTAAACTAACAAATCCGGTTTTTTCTAATTGATAATTTATGGTCGTAGTTGGATTGAAAGGATTAGGGTAGTTCTGGCTTAATTGATATTTTGTTGGAATATTTTTGTCATTTGCACTAACAACAACTTTATTATTCCCAATTGCAAACCGGAAAACATCATTTGAAGTAATAGTCTTATGTGTAATTATATATAAAGTATCACCTTCACCAGGCAACGGGCCTTGACTGAAATCGAATTTTAATTCGTAAGTCGTTGTTGCGTCTGTGGCATTTGTTGGCCTTAATACTATTGCTTCATTCCAATTCCATATTTGATTTCTTGTCGAAATGTATCTTTCAAAAATTAAATAAGTAGCATGAACAAATTGGTTATTTGTAATGTCATAAATTCTAAAGGGAGTGATAGTAGGTTTGCCTATGTGATTTATTACAGTATCACCTGGATAGAGCCAATTTCCATCATAAGTAGTATCCAGATTATTCCAAATAATTTCCCAATCAGATGGCAAGGCAATGCGTTGACCAATTTCAGGTGGATACATAAATGATACAGTATGATTTAAAACTGGGTCATTAAATGTTGTTTTATTAGTATCAATATTATTCGGAGAATCTAATATAGTAAGTTTAATTCCATCAAATTCCGGCGTTGAAGTACTATCGGTTAATGGGTAATTAGTAATGAAATCTTTATTATTTACCACATCTTTTATACTGAATGTTTTAGCTGATGAATTATCATCATTAAAAGTTATTTCATAAGTATCTGTTGTGATCTTACTCGAATCAGTTATTTGAACATTAAACTTAGGAGTTGCATAACCATGTACATGAAGCATATTGTTTGCTGCATCATTCGTTTGCCAATAATTTATGGCGAATGGACCAGTGATTAAAGTTGTATCGGTATTCCCATCATCTACGGTTACCTTTATATAATAAGAACTGCTATTTGGCATCTGACTAATATTCCAATTGTAAAAGTTATTTCCAGTTAATGTTGTGCTATCATATATGCTGGTGTAAGGGCCTTTTTTATCGAAAGAGTATCCTATTTGAGTTGTTAGATTGGAATTATCTGCATCTTCCATCAGCCATGAAAGATTAATAAATTTTTGAGTAATAGTTGTGTCTTTCAATTGTGAATAAAGCTGCAATTCCGGTTGGGCATTCACACTATTATTTATAGTAAATCTTCTGTGTCCAACTGAATAATAGTATTGTCGTTTATCACTTGGATTATAAGCAATAAGTCTTAGTAGATAATTTACACCATCTCTGTAATTTTCTGTATTCCATACAAATGTATTTGCAGAAGCGTCTACATCCGATGTCAGTATATTCCAATTTTTCCCGAAATCAGAAGAATATTCAATTATAGTTTTAGCATTAACATCAGAGCCGGAATAATCCCAAGTGATATTAACTTTCCCACTTATTCCGTCGTAAGTTGGAATGACTGGAGAACTAATTTTATATGTGTTTGTTCCTCCACTGGCAGAAGTATCGGAAGAAATATCCGGCCAGTAATGATTCCAGTAAAGGTAAACAGAATTCTTTAACATGCCTGCATAATCATGAGCTAAAAATATTGCGAGAGTTACATATTTTGTTTCTCCTGAATTTAGGCTGAAAGCACCTGTCCCAAAGTTTATTATATTATCACCTGCTTGAGAATATAGCTCAGAACTTGAATCGATTGTTCCGCTTAACCATTGCCACATCAGTTCCGAATTTTTAGGTACATTCGGAAGTGAATTTGTGTAAGGGGCAATGTGCAATGAACTCAATCCAATATTTCTTGGTGTGTCTAAAAATCTAAAACCTAAGATAACCAGTAGGCCGGTCTTCCTAAACGCCCCAACTCCATCAGCATCCCACATATAAATTGTATTATTTGCAAACGAATTTGGATCAGAAATATTTTTATTGAAATAAACATGTGCGCGGTCGTCCCCATAATCAGAGCTTCCGCCAATGTGTGGATCCCCCTGAAATCCAAAATAAAGTTTATTAATATCTTTCGAGCTTTCATTTGTAATTTTATATTTTATAATCAAAGCATCTTTTAAAGAGCCGCCGAATTGAAAAACTTTTACTTCAGCTTTTAAGTCCAAGCCCTCGTTTTGTTGTGTCAGTAGGGAAGGGGTAATATGCAAATTTTTCATTTGAATAATCATTCATTACATAATAAGCTTCATCCGCGGTATTTAGTAAACTATCACCTTCAAACTCAGGCCAATGAGTCCAACTGCTTGGCCATGACGATGGATTCTTTTTTGTAGCAATCTCATTTTGATTGGGATTTGCATAACCGCTGTCCGGCAGCCATCCCCATTTTTGTGTGCCATCTGGACTATAATCACCTTGTGATGAAAGTATAAATGAATCATCTGTTATATGAAGTATAACTCCTTTATCATTTACAACTTCGCCTGCTGCAATTGGACCGAATTCAAACATGTAACCAAGACTGTCCCAAACAAAATCTGCAATATTACTTAATATATTTGGTTTACCAATCGAACCATAATTATATAATATAGTTGTAATATTATTTGAATTAAGGATAGCACTTTTAATTTGATTTTGATATCCGGCAGGAGAATCTTGAGAAATTATAAAAGAAGATGAAAACAGAAGGAATAAAACTACTGTTAATACAGAATTCTTTTTCATACTTTAACCCCGTGAAAAATTTGTAGATGAAATTGTTTTTATTGGACCCCTATTTAGTTTGCATTTTTTAGTAATAATCTTAAAAAATATTAATAGAAACTATGAATAAATTTTATACATATCAAACTATTTTTTTAGTAGATATAAAATAGATTATTTTTATTTTCTCTCCCTAACTTCTTTTTATGTCTCCATTTATTTGTAATTATACTTATGAGTCAATTAAGAATAATTTGATTGTAAGTAAAAAATTACCTTAAATTAGCGCCCTAATTTATAAATCAGTTTGTAGAAAAATCATATATTGAGTAAAAATGAGTAAGAACTTAGTTATAGTTGAGTCACCGGCAAAAGCAAAAACGATTGAAGGATTTCTCGGCAAAGATTATTTAGTGATGTCCAGTTATGGCCACGTTAGAGATTTGGAGAAGAAGGAAAAGGGAATAGACATTGAAAATAATTTCAAACCTTTTTATATAATTTCTCCCGACAAAAAGGATGTAATTAAGCAATTGAAAAAATTCGCTGCCGATTCTGAATTGGTTTGGCTGGCATCGGATGAAGACCGCGAAGGAGAGGCAATTTCCTGGCATTTAAAAGAAGTATTAGAACTTGAACCAAAGAAAACACGAAGAATTGTTTTCCATGAAATTACAAAAAAAGCTATTCTAAGAGCGATTGAAAATCCAAGAGACATTGATATAAATTTGGTAGAAGCACAGCAAGCTAGAAGAATTCTTGATAGAATAGTTGGTTTTGATCTATCCCCGGTTTTATGGAAAAAAGTTAGGCCAAAACTTTCTGCCGGAAGAGTACAGTCTGTTGCCGTAAGATTAATTGTTGAACGTGAAAGAGAAATTGATGCTTTCAATTCTGAATCTCAATTTAGAGTAACGGCTAATTTTATTGTTGAGGATGAAAAGAGAAATAAGTACAACCTTAAAGCTGAACTTCCTAAGAAGTTTCAAACTGAAGATGAAGCGAATGAGTTTTTAAATAAATGTATTAATGCTGAATTTACAATTGATAGCCTTGAAAAAAAGCCTGTTAAAAAAACACCTTCTGCGCCATTTACAACTTCAACTCTACAACAGGAAGCAAGCAGAAAACTTCGTTATTCCGTTGGCCGTACAATGCTAATTGCGCAAAAACTTTATGAAGCAGGCAAGATAACATATATGCGAACTGATTCAGTTAATTTATCTGAAGATGCAATTAAAGCTGCAGAAGATCAGATAAAAAAGGAGTATGGTGACAAATATTCAAACGTAAGAAGATTTAAAACTAAATCTGCTACTGCACAAGAAGCACACGAAGCAATTCGTCCAACATATTTTGAAGCGGAGAAGATCGAAGGCACGAAAGATGAGCAGGCTTTGTATGACTTAATTTGGAAACGTGCTATTGCTTCTCAGATGAGTGACGCTGAAATTGAAAGAACAACCGCGAAGATCAATATTTCAAACACGAATGAACAATTTGTAGCAAAAGGCGAAGTGATAATGTTTGATGGATTCTTAAAAGTCTATCTAGAGTCAAGTGATGAAGATGATGCTGAAAAAGATGATTCCGGAATTTTACCACCTCTTAAAATTGGTGAAAAACTTGATGCTGAAAATATAACAGCAATGGAAAGGTTCACACGGCCTCCGGCAAGATACACTGAAGCAAGTCTTGTTAAGCGCTTAGAAGAACTTGGAATTGGCAGGCCGTCAACTTACGCACCTACTATTAGCACAATTCAGAAGCGCGGCTACATTGTAAAAGAAGAGCGGATGGGTAATGAAAGAGATTACAGGGTTTTGATTCTTAATGGTCACAAAAATATTATTAAAGAAAAGCGCACTGAAATTACCGGGGCAGAAAAAGGAAAACTTTACCCAGCAGATATAGCGATGCTTGTAAATGATTTTCTGCTGGAAAATTTCCCTCGCATTATGGACTATAAATTTACGGCTCATGTTGAAGATGAATTAGATGAAGTTGCAAATGGTGCTATCGATTGGCATGAAATGCTTAGGGAATTTTATTATCCATTTAAAAAACGTGTGGATGAAACTATTGAAACAAGTGAACGCGTATATGGTGAAAGAATTCTTGGAACAGATCCCAAAACAGGAAAACAGATTTCTGTACGTATGGCAAGATTTGGTGCTGTTGCTCAACTTACAGATTTAAATAATCCTGATGAAAAACCTGAATATGCCGGATTAAGAAATACACAAAAATTAGAGAATATTACATTAGAAGAAGCATTAGAATTATTTAAGCTTCCAAGAGATGTCGGAGAATTTGAAGGACATGTAGTTGTTGCCGCAATTGGGCGTTTCGGGCCATATGTTAGGCATGACGGTAAATTTTATTCGCTTGGAAAATTATATGATCCGCATACAATTGACATTGACACTTCAATTCAAGTGATTCAGGATAAAAGAATAAAAGATGCAGAAAAACTTATAAAATCATTTGAGCAAGATCCTGAAATTCAAGTTTTAAATGGACGCTGGGGACCATATATTAAAGCAGGGAAAAAGAATGTAAGAATACCTAAAGGTGTTGAGGCAGCCAGCTTAACTTATGAAGATACGGTAAAACTAGTTGAAGAAGCCCCGGAGAAAAAAGGCAGATTTGCAAAATCATCCCCGAAAAAAACTGAAGTAAAAGAAGAGAAGAAACCGGCTGAAAAGAAATCATCTGCAAAAAAGACTACAGTAAAAAAAGCAGCTACAAAATCGAAAAAGGGAAGTACTAAGAAGAAATGACATTATTTAAAATATTTTGAGAAAAATGGCATAGATACTACTTATTATTAGGTATATGTAATAATGGATTTAATCATATTCCACAATTCCGTTTTTCATCATTTCAATTCTTAAATTTACTGTAAGTTTAATAAACAATCTCTCATATTTAGCGATTTGTTTCATAGTGTAATTTGCCTTCCCAACTTTAAGAAATTCATTTTTTAATTCTTTAGAATTTGATAATTAAAAATATCAACATTTCTTAAATCATTTCTTTTTGAAATAAAATCAAATCATTTTAGGTCAAAATTATAATGGCATACTTTATGGCATTGCACACATAAGAATATTTCACCAAAAAATATAGAGCAGTAAGATGATTAAAGAAAAAGAAATTAAAAAGCTTTCTGAAGTTACAGTAAGATTTGCTGGGGATTCAGGAGATGGTATGCAGCTTACCGGGTCACAATTCAGTGAGACCACTGCAATAGCGGGTAATGATTTGAGTACCCTCCCTGATTACCCGGCTGAAATCCGTGCGCCTTCAGGTACCGTGTACGGAGTCAGCGGATTTCAACTACATTTCGGGAGCCATGATGTCCATACTCCCGGTGATCGTCCTGATGTTTTGGTAGCAATGAATCCTGCAGCTATCAAAAAGAACCTGCCTGAGTTAAAAAATGGCGGAACAATTATAGCAAATAGTGATGCGTTTGATAAAAAGAATTTGCAATTAGCAGGATATGAAAAAAATCCTCTCGAAAATGGAGATTTAAAAGGATACCAAGTTTTTAGTGTTCCGATTACTTCTTTAACACAAAAAGCACTTGAAGAATCAAAGCTTTCACCAAAAGAAATTGCACGATGTAAAAACTTTTTTGCTTTGGGATTAATGTACTGGTTATTTGATCGTCAAATTGAACAAACAACAAACTGGATTAAGAAAAAATTTAAAGACAAAACTGAAATAGGCGAAGCCAATCAGAAAGCATTAATTGCCGGATATAATTTCGGGGAAATGACAGAAGTATTTACAACCAGGTATGAAGTCGAACCTGCTAAACTGCCGAAAGGAGTTTACAGGAGTATTTCTGGAAATGAAGCTACAGCACTTGGGTTTTTAGCAGCCTCTGTAAAAAGCGGTTTGCCATTGTTTCTCGGTTCTTATCCAATTACCCCAGCTTCCGAGATACTTCAATATTTAAGCAATTACAAAAATTTTGGTGTTAAAACTTTTCAAGCTGAAGACGAAATTGCCGGTATAACATCAGCGATAGGTGCTGCATTTGCTGGTAATCTTGCTCTTACAACTACTAGCGGGCCCGGACTTGCATTAAAAACCGAAGCAATGGGTTTAGCATTAATGACAGAGCTTCCATTAGTAATTGTTAATGTTCAAAGAGGCGGGCCAAGCACAGGTTTGCCAACTAAAACCGAACAAGCTGATCTACTTCAAGCAATGTATGGAAGAAATGGTGAAGCACCGGTTGCGGTGTTTGCAGCTTCATCTCCAAGCGATTGTTTTTATATGGCAATTGAAGCAGCAAAATATGCTTTGAAATATATGTCTCCTGTTATTCTTTTAACTGATGGATATATTGCCAATGGTTCTGAACCATGGAAAATTCCACATGTTAATGAACTACCTGATATTCATGTTAAATTTAGAACAAAGATTGCTGATTTTTCTCCTTATGACAGAGATGAAAATTTAGCTCGCCCATGGGCTATTCCAGGTACTCAAGGACTTGAACATAGAATTGGCGGATTGGAAAAAGCAAACATAACTGGTAATGTTAGTTACGACCCTGATAATCATGATAAGATGATTAGAATTAGAGAACAGAAAATTCAAAATATGGCTAAAGATATTCCTGAACTTAAAGTTGATGGTGAAGAAGAAGGTGATCTATTAGTATTAGGGTGGGGTGGAACTTACGGTACCATCAAAGAATCTGTAATTAAAGCTAGAAAAGCTGGGTATAAAGTATCTCAAGCTCATCTTAAATACATAAATCCTTTTCCAAAAAACACTGAATATGTTTTAAAGAATTTCAAGAAAGTACTTATTCCGGAAATTAATCTTGGACAGCTTGCTAAAATTATACGAAGTGAATTTTTAGTTCCAGTTGTTCAGTTAAATATCGTACGCGGATTGCCTTTCAAGATTAGCGATATTGAAGATAAAATAATTGAAATTTTAAGAGGTGAACAATGAGCGATCAAATTGCTGTAAAAGATTTAAAGTTGACAAGTAAAGATTTTTCAACTGGTATAGATGTTAGATGGTGTCCGGGCTGCGGTGATTATTCAATACTAGCGCAGGTGCAAAGAACTTTCCCGGAAATTATAGATGTCCCAAAAGAAAATATTGTTTGGGTTTCTGGAATAGGATGCTCATCTCGTTTCCCTTATTATATGGATACATTTGGATTTCATGGTATACATGGGAGGGCACCTGCAATTGCAACAGGAGTTAAAGTAAGTAATCCCGAACTTTCAGTCTGGGTAGCTACAGGTGACGGCGATCTACTTAGTATTGGAGGAAATCATTTTATTCATGCGTGCAGAAAAAATATTGATTTCAAAATATTATTATTTAACAACAGAATTTACGGATTAACAAAAGGCCAGTATTCCCCAACTTCGGAACAAGGAAAGAAAACTAAAACTTCACCTTTCGGTAGTGTTGATTATCCGTTTAATCCTATATCATTAGCTGTTGGAGCAAATGCTACATTTGTAGCAAGGGCAATAGATCGAGATCCTAAGCATATGCAGGAAATGATCAGGAGAGCAGGTGCACATAAAGGCACTGCTTTTATAGAAATATATCAGAACTGTGTAATTTTTAACGATGGAACTTTTGAAAATATTACAAACAAAGAAACTAGAGATGATCATGTTCTATATTTAGAACATAACAAACCTTTAATTTTTGGTAAGAATAAAGACAAGGGCATTAAGCTTGATGGATTTAAACCTGTTATTGTTGATTTGAACGATAATAAAAATTCGGTTAATGATTTATTAGTTCATGACGAATTTGATGAGAGCCCGGTTCGTGCTACAATCCTTGCTCATTTTACTGATAATCCAGAATTCCCTCATCCGGTTGGAGTATTTAGAGCAATCAGCAAACCAACTTATGATGAAGGAGTAGTAAATCAAATTGACCAGGTTATATCAAGTAAAGGGGAAGGCGATTTAGAAAAAGTATTATTCAGCGGAAATACCTGGGAAGTGAATTAATTATTTATTGACCTTGTTTGCCGTTTGACAAACAAATCACTTACTGCTAAAGGACTGGGTTCGAGAGAGACTCAGTCCTTTTCTTTTTGGAATATTGTCATGCTGAACTTGTTTCAGCATCTTTGTTAAATCAATTTATTTTTTAGTAGTAAATCTTGTTTAAGAATATTTCTAAATTAGCTGTAATGGAAATTTATTTAATTCTTCTCAATCGTTTAATATGCTGATGAGATTCAGAATCCTTAATTAGTTCATTCAGCCTTTTTATTTTTGTGCTTTCCTGTTTTGCATTTATTATTCCCCAGATTGTCTGCTTTTTATAAGATGGCGGTTGTGATTGAAAATACTCCCAGGCTTTTTTATTTGCTTTAAATATTTTTTCAAACTCTTTATCAAGCTTTACATCTTTTTGTTCATAAGCGTAAATTTTAGATCTAGAATCTTTTCGTTTTTCAAATGCTTCTAATCCTTCAGGCAACATCATTTTATTTTTAATCAATTCCTCAGCTTTATCTATATTTATTTTGCTCCAAATGCTGCTTGGTTTCCTTGGAGTAAAGCGAATCTTATAACTTTCATCATCTATAGATTTTCTGACGCCGTCAATCCATCCAAAACATATAGCTTTATCGACTGATTGGGACCATGTAATACTTGGTTTACCTGAACTTACTTTATAAAATCCAACAATTAATTCTGATTCTTTTTGGGAATTATTTTCAAACCATTTACGGAAATCTTTTTGAGTTTTGAAAAATATTGGTTTCATAAAAATTATTTAATCCTTTTCTAACAAATCTTTAATTGATTTTAAAATATAATTCCAATTCTCCTCATGATTTTTTTTTGATTCTTCAGATTCATTGCCATCTTGAAGTATTTTCAAATTAGTTTGTCCATCTTTTGACGATAGTTCATAAGTAACCGTTGCATAGTTTTCTGGTTTATCTTCTTTTCCAGACATAGAACTTAGATAAGTGTATTGAAATAATTTATCTTTTTCAGATTTTAAGATTACACCTTTATCGTGGTATTCTTTCCCTTCCCATTCTCCTTTAAATTCCAATGGGCTTCCGACTTTCCAATCAGAAATTGCATTTGTCCCAAAAAAATATTTTTTAATTTGTTCAGGATTAGTAAGAGCATCCCAAACTTTTGATACTGGCTTATTTATTTTAATTTCTGCTGATGCAACCAATTTGTTTTTCATGACTGACTCCTTATTTTTATTTTATTCAAATATTTAAAATAAATTTTATAACTCTGAGAATAATATCTTACCAGGTTATTAAATTAAAAATTTATAAGGGATTAAAATATCAATGTTAAATTATGAGTGAAATTAAAAAAAGTATTGTAAATAAGCGACAAAGAAAATCCGATTATCCAAAAGGTGTTCTGGATCCCACTCATGGACAAAAGAAATTTGATCTGATTCGTTTGCTTCCATCACCGCAATTGGAATTTTTCATTGAACACTATTGGATTGTAAAATGGAATTTACCGGATGGAGATATTTTTACTTCAGAAGTTTTACCTTATCCTTCAATTCATATCGTTTTTGAAAGAAATTATACTAGAATTATTGGTGTAATGGAAGGGAAGTATACAAGAACTCTTAAAGGCAGCGATAAAGTATTAGGTATCAAATTTAAACCGGGTGCGTTTTATCCTTTTATAAAAGAGAATATTTCAAAGCTTACAAATAAATTCATAGAGTTAGATAAATATTTCAATGTTGATGTAGAAAAACTGGAAGCCTCAATTCTTAATTCTGAAAAAGAAGAAGAGATGGCAAATACTGCAGAAGAATTCTTAATAAGATTTCTTCCTGAAAAAGATGAAAATATAATTTTAATTAATAAAATCATTGATCTCACAAATGAAGATAGGGCAATTATTAAAGTTGATGACATAGTTGAAAGAATGAAAATAAATAAAAGAACCTTGCAAAGATTATTCAATCAATATGTTGGCGTTACTCCAAAGTGGGTAATAAAAAGATTCAGATTACATGAAGCAGTAGGAGAGTTAGCCAAAAATAAAACTGTAGATTGGACAAAACTTGCTTTGGAGCTTGGCTATTTTGATCAAGCACATTTTATAAAAGAATTTAAATCAATCATTGGGAAAACTCCATCGGAATATGAGAAGCAAATAAACTCGCCAGGGAAATAGCTCATTAAGATAAATATTGTAGAGACGGGGCATGCCCCGTCTTTACTTTATAAATACAAAATTATTTTAACAGCACTAACTTCTTCGTTGCAGAAAAATTATCTGCCTTAATTGAATATATGTAAACTCCACTAGCTAGGTTTGCTGCATTAAATTGAACTGAATGCTTACCGGCTTGATTAAATGAATTTACTAAAGTTGTAACTTCCTGTCCTAATAAATTATAGATAGTTAGTTTTACATTCGAGGCTCTAGGCAATGAATAACTAATAGTTGTACTTGGGTTAAATGGATTCGGATAATTTTGCTCAAGTTTATAATCCGAAGGAATTGTGCTGGTATAATTTTCTTCAACTCCTGTAACATTATTAAATCTTAAGCCCCAGCCATATAAAAATCCGGTGTTGCCATTATATAAATCAACAATTTTTAATCTCCAAATACCTTTTGGATTTTTTCCGGAAAAAGTTGTATTTATAGAATTTATCGGTTTAATATCTGGCCCAAAATCCACATATTTATTATTTACTAATTCATTATCGGACCCGTCATCAAACACAGTAATCAAATTATCTACATTATTGTTAATGCCTCCATTTTTATCCCAAACAATAACTGAGTCTCCATCAGGTGAGTATAAAATAATTTGAAGTTCCGAAAGATTTTGGTGATTTAATGCGATAAACATTTTCAAATCTGAAATACTTGTTGTACTTGTTACATTTAAACTATCTACTTCCATATAACCCGCAGTATTAAATTGAGGAATTCTTCTCGAATCAGATTTAAAATAGTAACCAACAGGAAAGTTTTCGGTTCCAGAACCAATTATTGGCGAAACTGGTACATCATTTTGTGCTACAGGCGTTGAGTAAGCAGCGCCTCCCCTTAAATAATAATAATATCCGTTTCCAGTTGAAGGATAATTATAAAAATCAAAATTCAAACTTACTGTTGAATTAGGTGGATTAGGTTTATTATTATAATCAATTTCTCTAAACATATCTCTGTTAATTTCAGCTTCGCTTTTTTCATAATTAGATATTTTAACACCGTCTATATATCCTTTAAAATAATTCAAGCCGCCGGAAGTACCTATATATAATGAATCTGTATTTGCTGTTGAAGGCGCCCCATAATTATAGCCTACATCATATTTACCGTTAATATATAAATTACCACCACCTGAACTATTGAATGTAATTGCTATATGTGTCCATTGATTTGATGGAATTGTTGAAAGTGAAGTACCCACATGACTGTTAAAAACAAATCTTAATTTACCAGTATTTTCCAAATACATTCCATAGTCATTGCCTTTTTGCAAAATATATTGAGTCCCTGAAGTTGAATTAACTGGATAAATCCATGCTTCGGCAGTTACTGGACCAGATAATTCTATGTCTGCATTATTTCGCATAACGGCATAGTCACCGTCATTTGAAAGTTCAAGGGAATTATTAATTGCTAATGTTTGAGAAGGAGAATCACCTAAGTAAACGGGGGAAACATTATAAGCTTTGTAGGTATTATAACCATCGTAAAAATATAGAGACTTACTTCCGCTTGAATACGTAAAATCAAATGTTGTTGACAAAACTAACCCAGTACCAAAATTTGAATTTTGCTGATTCAGCCCACCAACATATGGATTTCTCATATTCAATCTTATTTCAGATTGCGATAATGCCCTGTTCCAAATTCTTATATCATCAATCATTCCTTTGAAAGGGCCGTATTCTGAATGTCCGATGAATAAGGAATCATGAAAACTCACTGCCCCTATTCCAGTTCCAGTTCTTGAAGTATCAAGATTCCCATTAACATATACTTTCATTGAACCGCTTCCTGATTCATCATATGTGCAAGCAACATGATACCATTTATGGAGTTCTAATGATGCAGAAGTTCTGGAATACATTTTTGTATTATTTCCCGTTTGAATTCGTAATCTGAATTTATCACCTGTCTCTTCAATCAACAACCTCACATTTCTCTTCCCGAAAACTGTACCTGTCAAGTTTGTATCTGCTTGCAGCCAGCATTCTATAGTAAAATTACTGGTTAAATTATCTAATGCTGAATAAGGAGCAACGGCAACATAGCTACTGTCTGTTCCGCTAAATTGTGCTGCAACATTCCAATATCGCTGCGCAAAGTTTTGTGAAGCTAATATTATTACAGCAGCAAAAGAAATTTTTAAAAAAAGATATTTTGAACCAAATGCTTCCATCATTACTCCTTTCAAGAATGATAAATGAAAATATAAAGTGAACGCGAATATTAGTTTATAAGTTTTTTCTGATTTTTAATATAAGGTTAGAAACATGAATAGAATATACAATAGAACAAATTAACTAAAAAAATATTTTTAATATTATGTGAATTACATCATAACTTAAAAATGATCTTATATATACCTCACTAAAATTATTTTAGATAAAAATAAAATATCAAGCTAAGATTAATACTCTATTTTCAATTGAATAAGAAAAATAATTTTTATAATATAATTTATTGTAATATACAATTTTTATTTTTCCTACATAAAGTTCGATTATGGAAATTATTTTTCTCAGAGAGATGTATTTAGTGTCTTCATTCTAAAATAAATTGGATAAAAAAATGACAAAAGAAACAGTTGATTTAACTGATGTTATTGTTCGGTTTGCCGGAGATTCAGGCGATGGCATGCAATTAACCGGTTCTCAATTTACAAACACAACTGCATTAGTTGGTAATGATCTCAGCACCTTACCGGATTACCCGGCTGAAATCCGTGCACCCATTGGAACAACTTATGGTGTTAGCGGATTTCAATTGCATTTCAGCAGCGATGATATTCACACTCCAGGCGATGCACCTGACGTTTTAGTTGCAATGAATCCGGCTGCGTTGAAAGTAAATTTAAATGCATTAAAACCTGATGCAATAATTATTATAAATGAAAATGCATTCGATTCAAAAAACTTTAGGCTTGCACATTATGATAGTAATCCTTTAGAGGATGGAACTCTTGAAGGTTTTAATGTTGTACAAGTTCCCCTTAGCAAATTAACTGCTATAGCTTTGGAAGACAGCGGACTTGGAGCAAAAGAAATTGCACGCTGTAAAAACTTTTTTGCTCTTGGAATGATGTATTGGTTGTACAGCCGTCCTATTGAACCAACACTTGAATGGATTAAAGTAAAATTTAAAAGTAACGAACTAATTGCAAAAGCAAATGAAAAAGCTTTAAAATCCGGTTATTATTTTGGGGAGAATACTGAATTATTCACAGTAAGATATCACGTTGAACCGGCTAAATTAGAAAAGGGAACGTATAGAAATATTTCAGGAAATGAGGCAGTGGCTTTGGGTTTTGTTGCTGCTTCAGTTAAAAGCGGACTACCTTTGTTTCTTGGTTCATACCCAATAACTCCAGCTTCTGATATACTTCATGAATTAAGCAAGCATAAAAATTTTGGCGTTAGAACATTTCAAGCAGAAGATGAAATTGCTGCAGTAACTGCAGCAATTGGGGCAGCATTTTCCGGTGCACTTGCCATTACCACTACTAGCGGACCTGGTGTTGCGTTAAAAACAGAAGCTATCGGACTAGCGGTGATGACCGAATTACCTTTAGTTATAATTGATGTTCAAAGAGGCGGGCCAAGCACAGGGCTTCCGACTAAAACTGAACAATCGGATCTTCTACAAGCTTTTTACGGAAGAAACGGTGAAGCTCCTGTTGCAGTTGTTGCTCCTTCAACTCCGGCTGATTGTTTTCAAATGGCTCTGGAAGCTTCAAGAATTGCGACTAAATATATGGTGCCTGTTATGTATTTATCCGATGGTTATATTGCTAATGGATCGGAACCATGGAAAATTCCTGAGCCTGATTCAATTCCTGAAATTGAAGTAAAATTCAGAACAGAGAAAGAAGGATTTCAGCCATACTTGAGAGATGAAAATTTATCACGCCCATGGGTTTTGCCTGGAACTCCTGGACTTGAACATAGACTCGGCGGATTGGAAAAAGCTAATATTACTGGAGAAGTTAGTTATGATCCGCAAAATCATGAGTTCATGGTAAGGCTTAGAGAAGAAAAAGTAAAAAATATTGTTCATGACATTCCTTTATTAAAAATTTATGGCGATGAAGATGCAGATCTTCTTGGTAGTTGGATGGGGAGGAACTTTTGGTTCAATTACAGAAGCTGTTAACAGAATAAGAAAAAAAGGAAAGAAAGCTGCTCAAATTCATTTTAGATATTTAAATCCGTTTCCCAAAAATACTTCAGAAATTTTACATCGTTATAAAAAAATACTTTGCCCTGAATTGAATATGGGGCAATTGTCAAAAGTGTTAGCAAGTCAATTCAATATTAAAGTTGAACAATACAATAAAATTCAAGGACTTCCATTTAAATCTTCAGAAATTGAAACAAAAATAGAATCAATGTTAGGAGGGAATTTATAATGCCTGAGAATATTATCAAACCAGCAAACGGAGATATTAAATACACAGCAAAAGATTTTTCATCATCACAAGATGTAAGATGGTGTCCTGGCTGTGGTGACTATTCTATTCTTGCACAGATGCAAAGAATTTCTCCAGACCTTGGAATCAAGAAAGAAAATTTTGTTTGGGTTTCTGGAATTGGCTGTGCTGCACGATTTCCATATTATATGGAAACTTATGGAATGCACGGCATTCACGGACGTGCAGCAGCAATTGCAACCGGTGTAAAAGTTAACCGTCCTGATCTTTCTGTTTGGGTTGCCAGCGGTGATGGTGATCTTTTAAGTATAGGAGGAAATCATTTTATACATGTATGCAGAAGAAATGTTGATATAAAAATATTACTTTTCAATAATAGAATTTATGGTTTAACAAAAGGCCAGTACTCACCAACTTCTGAGAAAGGGAAAAAGACAAAAAGCACTCCCTTTGGAAGTATTGATTTTCCGTTTAATCCAATAAGTTTGGCACTTGGTGCTGAAGCAACATTTGTTGCAAGGTCTATGGATAGGGATCCAAAACATCTTCAACAAATGATAAAAAGAGCTGCAGAACATAAGGGAACGGCTTTCATTGAAGTATTTCAGAACTGTAATATTTTCAATGACGGTGCTTTTGAAATATTGACTGATAAAGA
The DNA here is from genome assembly GCA_963746735.1 of uncultured Ignavibacteriales bacterium. Taxonomy (GTDB): domain Bacteria; phylum Bacteroidota; class Ignavibacteria; order Ignavibacteriales; family Ignavibacteriaceae; genus CAVSWT01. The sequence goes on along the minus strand of CAVVCO010000022.1, from coordinate 44,223 downwards.
AACAAAAGCAGATAATGTTTTAGTTCTTGAACATGAAAAGCCTATGATATTTGGAAAAAACAGTGATAAAGGAATAAGACTGAATGGATTAACTCCTGAAGTGATTGATATTTCCAATGGAAAATTTTCTATCAGCGATGTTTGGGTTCATGATGAATTTGACAAAGCTTCTGCTCGTTCACATATTCTTTCCAAGCTGACTGAGATGGAAGGATTCCCAACTCCAATTGGAATATTTAAGCAGGAAATAAAATCAACTTATGATGGTGATTTTCATGAGCAAATGGATAATATTAAGAAGACAAAAGGAGATGGAGACTTAAGAAAAATATTATTCAGTGGGAATGTTTGGGATGTAAATTAGATCGTTAAATATCTTGTTAAATAAATTTTCCAATCCTCTAAATAATTCTATATCTTTATATTTAACTTAATTCGGGGCTTGACATATCGAGCCCTTTTCTATTTATACTAATTTATTATTATGATTGATTTCAATTTATTAAAAGATATTCTGCAAAAATATAATTCATTTCTGCTGACAACCCATGTTAATCCAGATGCGGATGCAATTGGTTCAGAGATTGCTTTATACCAGGTTCTCAAACAATTAAATAAAGAAATTAAAATTGTTAATACCAGTGAAACTCCATATAATTTAGTTTTTCTTGATAAGTCTAGCATTATAGAAAGTTTTGATGAAGAAAAGCATAAAAATATTTTCAATGAATTTGATGTTATAGTTGCTCTTGATTTAAATCGCGCAGATAGAATAGTTAGAATGGCAGAAGCTTTTTCACAATCTGATAAATTGAAAATATGTATTGATCATCATCAAGATCCTGAAAATACCTTTGACCATATTTTTGTAGATGATAAATATAGTGCTACGGGACAAATTATTTATGATCTAATAAAAGAAACAAGTGTAGCAAAACTAAATTATGAAATTGCAGAACCAATTTATGCCGCAATTATGACGGATACTGGCTCTTTCAGGTTTGAAAGAACTACACCTGGACTGCATTATATTGCTGCTGAGTTAATTAAACTTGGGATAGTTCCTGGAAATATATTCGATTCCGTTTATGATCAAAGTCATTTCAGCAAAGTAAAGCTTTTAGGCAAAGCATTGGATTCTATGCAATTGTTCGGTGATTCAAAGGAAATATCTTACATGATGCTGCCTAGAGAAATGTTTGAAATTACCGGTGCATTGGAATCTGATACAGATGGCTTTGTAAATTTTTGTCTTGCAGTGATGAATGTGAAAATCGGCATTCTTTTTATTGAATTAAAGAATGGTTTCAAAGTCAGCTTTCGGTCAAAAGGAAATATTCCCGTGAATAAACTAGCTGGAGAGTTTGGAGGAGGAGGGCATATTAACGCTTCGGGAGCAAGATTCTTCAATAAAAAATTAATCGATTTCAAGGACGAAATTTTGGTAAAGGCAGATGAATATCTAGCTAAATATAAAAATTTATAGGAAAATAAAATGTTTAAACTGAATATTAAATCTGGTGGTAAGAAAATAAGCTATAAAAATTTATCTATCAGTATTAGATATTTAATTGACGAAAAGAAATTAGAAACGAGCTTCAAGAATCTTGAAAAGGTTTTTAATATTAAGCTGTCTGAATTACAAAGAAGAAATTTTCTTTCTAAAGACGGTAGTGAAATTAGAGTTTCAAAACCCAGCGGGAAACCGGACGAAGTGATCATCTATAAACTCAAGTTAAATGAACAATTTAACATAGATTACTTTAGGAATCAATTAGCTGGATTAATTCAGCAAATAGAAAATGAAGAACTGAAAAGTCTGCATATTTTTATACCAAAGTATGAAGCAGTAAAAAAATGTTTTGAAAGCGAAGAATACTATTATCAGACTTTTGTGGAAGGGATAATATTCGGTAATTATAAATTTGATATTTATAAATCCGACAGAAAAGAATTAAAAGAACTTGATGTCTTTTTATATGCTGATAATGAAAAACTTTTAAAATCGGCTTTAAATACCGGTTTAATCCTAATGTCGGGAGCAAACTTTACGCGTAATTTGCAAAACGAGCCTGCTGTTAATTTAACACCTGAAATATTATCTCAAAAAATCTTAAAAGCATTAACAGATGCTGGAGTTAAAGTAAAAATATTTAATGAAAAAGAAATTAAAAAAAGAAAAATGGGAGGATTACTTGCAGTTGGAATGGGAAGCAGCAATCTCCCAAGATTTATAACTTTAGAGTATTCGCCAAAAATTAAAAGCAAAAAAATTAGAACCGTTGCATTGGTGGGAAAAGGTGTCACATTTGATGCAGGTGGAATCTCAATAAAGCCTGCTGCTAAAATGGGAGAAATGAAGGCTGATATGTCGGGAGCTGCAGTTGTTGCCGGCACAATACTCGTAGCTGCTAAATTAAATCTTCCAGTAAAGATCTTAGGTATAATTCCTTCAGCTGAAAACATGGTTTCTGGTTCTGCTATGCGCCCCGGGGACATTGTGAAAACAGCTTCAGGTAAAACTATTGAAGTTGAACATACGGATGCAGAAGGAAGAATGATTCTTGCAGATGGTTTAGATTATGCTTCCAAACTTAAACCTGACATTATAATTGATCTTGCAACTTTAACAGGTGCTTGCGTGGTTGCTCTGGGAGAGTTTGTAGGCGGTGTCTTTACAAAAGATGATAAGCTTGCAAATGATTTATTCAAAGCTGGCCAGAAAACCTATGACAGAGTTTGGGCAATGCCTATGTGGGATGATTACAGCACTTTAATTAAAAGTGATGTAGCAGATGTAACTAACGAAGGTTCAAGATGGGGAAGTGCAATAAGCGCCGCAAAATTCCTGGAAAACTTTGTTGATAAAAAAATTAAATGGGCGCACATCGATATTGCCGGTCCTACAGGTTCATATAGTCTAAAGAACTATACGAAGACTTACATGAATCCTTTTGGGGTTAGGCTTTTGTTTGAGTTTCTATCTAATCTGAAATAATTCAAATAAAAATGTGAAGTTCACCTTAAAGGTGAGTCTCACATTTAAATAACCTCTCTTTACGAGGATTTGAATATCGAATCCCCTTTTAATATATTTCTATACGTAAACGTACACTTTTATTATAACATACGTTAAGGTATAGAATTGAAAAACATTTTCTTACAAGACGAACTTCTCACAAAACTAAATATTTCAAAAAAACAACTTATTGAATGGGAAAATATCGGTTTAATTGAACAATCCGGAGTATCAGACGAAAACATACCTTATTATTCAAACATAGAATTTGACAAAGGAATTCATATCAGAAAATTTCTTGAACTTGGATACGAATTAAATAACATCAAGAAGATTATTAAAAAAGTTGGACTGCCTCAAATTTCTCCTGATAAAATCACAAACAAGAAAAATGATAATTATCTAACAGTTGGAAACCTTGCCGATAAAATTGGAGTGAGCCCAAGAACAATCAAGCATTGGGAAGATAAAGGTATAATCGAGCCTGATATGCGTAGTGACGGTGGTTTCAGGCTTTATTCAGCAACTTATGTTTACTTATGTAATTTAATTCAAGATCTCCAATTGTTTGGTTACACACTTGAAGAGATAAAAGTTGTATCTGATTATTTTCGTGATTTTTGGATAATTCAAAATAAAATTGATTCATTTAAAAAAGAAGAAACTGATATTAAACTTGATGAAATGTCAAAAGCCATTGAAAATTTATTTTCAAAAATGAACTTGTTGAAAGAGGGTATTTCGCGATGGGAAGAACTGCTGAAAAAAAAGAAAAAAGAAATTGTAAGCTTAAAAAACAAAAATGTTAAGAGGGGTGAAAAGTGAATTACTTCGAATTGTATAAATATTTAAAAGAATCTTTCAATCTTAACGAAAATGAAATTGAGCTTGCAAATCTGAATGCAAAAATTCACAACATTAATTTTGTTTCTGATGGGTTAAATAATTTTGTCGGAGGAAATGAATACCAATCTTTGAGTACCTTCTTTAAGGCGTTAATTAAATATTACCTGTCCAAAAATTATTTTTCAAATAATTATATATTTAAGATGCTTGAAGTTCCTGATGAAAACGTTGATGAAAATAAATATTTTAAGTACTCTCTGCTTAAAAGACTCGAGTAATCAGAAGTCGAAAGAAGTTATTATTCTATTGCATGGATTGAACGAAAGAACTTGGGATAAATATTTGCCGTGGGCATATTCGCTTTATAAAAATACAGACAAGGCGGTTGTTTTATTTCCAAATGCTTTTCACATTAATAGAGCGCCACAGGACTGGGGTAATTTCAGATTGATGAATGAAGTATCAAAAGAAAGAAAAAGGCTTTTACCAGAAGTATCATGCGGAACATTCGCAAATGCAGCTATTAGCACACGCCTTCAATTTGTTCCACAAAGGTTTATTTACAGCGGACTTCAAACTTTTTACGACATTATTAATCTAACTAAAGAAATTCGCAGCGGAATTCATCCTTTTATTGAAAAAGATGCGAGTATTGATTTCTTCGGTTATTCAATTGGAGCATTTTTATCTGAAATAATTTTAATGAGCAATTCAGAAAATCTATTTTCCGACTCAAGATTATTTATTTTTTGCGGCGGCCCCACAATTGACTTTATGAATCCTGTTTCAAAATCAATATTAGATAGTGAAGCATTTAGTTCCATTAGACAATTTTTAGTTTATAATTTTGAAAAAGATATCTCCATAGATGAAAGGCTAAATAAGTTTTTTGACTTAAAAACTCCTGAAGGTATCTATTTTAAGTCACTTTTAAACTATGATAAACTGAGATCACTCAGAGAAGATAGAATAAAAGAACTAAGTGGAAAAATATTTAATTATTCATTAACAAAAGATAATGTTATGCCGGTTGATGGAATAAATAAAACATTTATGGTGGGAGACAATGACTCAAAAGTTATATCACAAGTTATGGATTTCGAATATCCATATTCACACGAAACTCCGTTTCCACTGCTTCCAAAATATAAAGATGATATTGAGAAAAGTTATATTTCATTTATTAATTCTGCTTCAATGTTTCTGAATTAGAAATAATGAATGGGTAGTAATATGGTCTTTTAGAACAAATAGAGAAATATTTTATGAAAAGACAAATTACATTTATTTATTCAAGCAGTTTTCCATCTCGCATTTCAAAAACTTTATCAGCTAATTTTACTAACCCTGCATTATGTGTAACAATCACAAATGTCATTTTCAATTTATCTCTCAAATCTATAAATAATTGATGCAGTGCTTCGCTGTTAGCCGAATCTAAATTCCCGGTTGGTTCATCTGCAAAAATAATTGCAGGATCATTCGCTAGGGCCCTTGCTACTGCAATGCGTTGCTGCTCGCCACCTGATAATTCTGCCGGCTTGTGGTCTAATCTTTCTTTTAATCCGACAGTATTCAATAATACTTCAGATTTTTTTAGGGACTCATCAAGGGAAATCCCATTAATCATTTGGGGAATGCAAACATTTTCAATTGCAGTAAATTCAGGCAGAAGATGATGAAACTGAAATACAAATCCTATATTTTTATTTCTAAATTTAGCCAGTCTGTCATCGGAATATTTAAAAATACTTTCAGAATTAAAATATACTTCGCCGCTATCAGGCCGGTCCAATCCTCCCATCAAATGAAGCAAAGTACTTTTTCCAGCACCGGACGCTCCTATTATGACTGATATTTTTTCACTATCAATTTCAATTGATACGGATTTTAAAACTTCAAGTTTTATTCTTTTATCAGTCTGATAAGACTTAACTAAATTTTCAGCTTTAAGAATTGTGGACATAATTTAAAACTACAGATTGTTAATTTTACATTTATAATTGTTCATTGCAGACGCTATTCCCATTTAATTGCCTCTAAAACATTAACACGTGCTGCTTTTAGAGCAGGATAAAGTGAAGCAAGAAATGATAGCAGCATTGAAACACCGGTTATAAAAAAGAAATCGGAAATTCTTAATTGAAGAGGCAGCGAATCGATTTTATATTGAGTTGGATCAAGTGGATAAATATTAAATTTCAGATGAATAAAACAAATACCGTAACCTAAAATTAAGCCGGCCAAAGTTCCAATGATTCCTATAAGCAAGCCTTCAAACATAAATATTTTTAATATTGATTTTTCCTGTGTGCCCATAGATCTTAAAATTCCAATGTCCCTTCTTTTTTCTATTACAGACATTGAAAGTGATCCTAAAATATTAAAAGTGGCAACAGCAATGATTAATGAAAGTAATATAAAAGCCGACCATCTTTCAATCTGCATAACAGAGTATAGCTCTTTTCTGAAATCATACCAGGTGTTCACGCTAAAATCACTTGGATTTAATTTTTTCAGTAATTGGTTCTTAACTTCAAATGCTTCGTCAATATCATTAAGCCTTATATCGTATCCTTGATATTTATTCTTATATCCAAGAAGCGATTGGGTATAATTTATTGATGCAAAGATATATGAATTATCATATTCGTTATTATTAGAATTAAATACACCGCTGACTATAAATTTCTGCATGGATGGAAGACTAAACTGAGTGATTGCTTTTTCAATTCCAACAGGTGAAATTACTGTTATCGTATCACCAATAATAGATTCAAGTTTATCAGCAAGAGGAAGGCCCAATACAACTTGAGGCAAGCTTCCTTTTTTAGAAAGATTATAGCGGCCGAAAAGCATGTTAGATCTAATTTGGTAAACACTGTCGCCGGATTCCTGTTCAATTCCTTTTAAATTTACAATTTGAACTTCATTCCTTTTTTGAGCAACTACTTTACCTGAAATGAAAGGAGTTATTTCTTGTACATCTTTAATTTGATGCAGCGTTTGCAGCAATTGTTTTTCATGCAGGTATCCTTCATCAGAAATAAATTCAACTCTAACATGCGGATCGAAAGTTACCAGGTATGAAGTGACGAGGCTTCCGAATCCATTAAAAACAGATATAACAACTACTAAAGCAGCAACGCCAATTGTAATTCCAATTATTGAAATCAAAGAAATGATAGTAATAAAATTTACTTTGTGTTTTGAAACTAAATACCGCTTGGATATGAATTTTTCAAACTTCATTTAATTAAACCTCAATGCTGTTACAGGCTTAATTTTAGAAGCAATATAACTTGGGAGAACAGAAACTAAAATTGCCAGCAGGAAAGTTAATGTTGAAACCAATAGAAAAACATTTATGGATAATTGTATTGGAACTGTTGACATAAAATAAACCGAAGAGGGAAGTGAAATAATATTATATTTTAGTTGAATTTCCATAAGCAAATAGGCGAGTAAGTTGCCTGATAGAATTCCCCAAAGAGCTAGAAAAAATCCTTGATATAAAAATATAAAAACTATCTGTTTACTTTTTGCTCCAAGCGCTTTTAGTGTGCCAATTGCATTTGTTTTTTCAAGCACAATCATTAGCAAAGTAGCAATGATATTGAAGACAGCTACAATAATAATTAATCCTAAAATAATCGGGATAGGTTTCTTTTGAAGGCCAATCCATGTAAAAATGTTTCTATGAGTTTGATAAATTGATTTGACTACATAAGGATATTTAAATTCATTACTTAAAGCAGAAGTCACACTATCTATTTTTGAAATATCATTTAATTTAATGTCGTATCCGTTTATGTTATCACCCACGCTGAATAATTCCTGAGCAGCTTTCAAATCAGTATAGGCAAATAAATCATCGAATTGCGACATACCGCTTTCAAATATGCCTGATATTTTAAACTTTTCAATATTAGGTAAGTTTTCATAAGAAGGGAGCTTATCATTTTTTAGAGCAAACACTGTAACATTATCACCAACTTTTACAAATAATTTATTTGCTAATTTCTTTCCAATGATAATTGTTGGAAGGGTTCCATCGGCTAAATTATACTCACCTTCAACAATTTTATCTTTTAAATGGTTAACATAATCTTGAGGAATTACGCCTTTAATATTTAATCCTTCTTTATGTTTTTTGCTGCTTATAATTGCAAGCTGTGAAATGTATGGATTAATTTCTTTTGCAACATTTGACAATTCAGATTTTAAATGCGGAAATATACTGTGATATTTAGGTAAAGTGGATGTGTAAGAGGTAATTTGTATATGTGAATCAAATTCAATTATTTTATTTGTAATCGTTTTTTCAAACCCGTTTAAAATACTTAGCGCAATAATTAATGTGGCAACTCCAAGGGCGATCCCAATAATTGAAATGGCTGAAATAAAAGAAACGAATTTAGATTTCTTCTTTGAGAAAGTAAATTTACGTGATACAAATAGGGGGAAAGACATTAATCTAATCTTTTTGAAGCTAAATTTAGTTAAGTAATGATTTATATGAAAATTGAATATATATTTGTGCGAAATTAATTATTTTTGAAAAATCAAAGCCCAATTTTAATTGATTATTAAAACACTATAATATATATTTGAAGTCTGTTTTTTAAAGCACATTGGGTCGTAGAGTAGCCCAGTTCATCGCGTCTCGATTTAATCGGGAGGTTGCAAATCTATTTATTAGATAAATATAAAATAGAATTAATAAAAATTTCAAAAAAAGTTCTTTTTAGTATTGAAATAGCCATTAAAAAAAATCGGGGCGTAGCGTAGCTCGGTTCATCGCGCCTGCTTTGGGAGCAGGAGGTCGCAGGTTCGAATCCTGCCGCCCCGACGAAACAAAAGTTCTTTAGGCAAGATTTAATGATAATCATCGGGCATAGGCCAGAGATTCATCGCGTCCCGATTAGATCGGGAAGGTCGCAGGTTCGAATCCTGCCGCCCCGACGAAACAAAAGTTCTTTAAGCGAGATTTAATGATACTCATCGGGCATAGGCCAGAGATTCATCGCGTCCCGATTAGATCGGGAAGGTTGCAGATTCGAATCCAGTTGTCTCGACGAGAAAAATACTTAGTTCTTTTTTTATTGAAAAGCCATTCTACTAACCTGCGCCTGTAGGTCTATCGGATAGGACAATCCCGTTTAACGGGATAGGTTAGTTACGTTGTTAAGATATATGCGCCCGTAGCTCAATCGGATAGAGCAACAGCCTTCTAAGCTGTAGGTTAGTGGTTCGATTCCACTCGGGCGTACAAAAACTTAATTCAAAATTCAAAGGTCAAAAATAGTAAAATTGAATTTTGACTTTTGACTTAACATGGTGAGCGTAGCTCAGTTGGTTAGAGCACCAGGTTGTGGCCCTGGGGGTCGTGGGTTCAACTCCCATCGCTCACCCCAACAAATTTATTTTTCTTGGCCCCATCGTCTAATGGTTAGGACCTCGCCCTTTCACGGCGGTAATAGGGGTTCGAATCCCCTTGGGGTCACCAAGTAAAACCTTCAGCAGAAATGTTGAAGGTTTTTTTATTTTAAAGAGATTTTAATTTAGGCGTTAATATCTTAATGATTTCAAGCAGTTAATTTTTAAAAGAGTAGTGATTGTCTTTCCGATATAATCAATAGATACGAAGCTTTTATTTTAGTAAAATGAAAAATTGCAGGACTAAATTATGAAATTTAAGAAGATGCAAAAAAGATAGTAGGCTAATATAAGGAAAGACGATAGAGTATCTATATAATAAATATTGTCCTAAAAATTATATTTAATTGTTAATGCTAAGTTTATAAAAAAAATTTTTACATCACAGAAACCTTAGCCGCATAATTGGAAACATTAGATATTAAATTCTTATCAGCCATAACAGAAATTAAATTATCAAGCTTTTCTTCAAGTGTAGTTATTTCGTAATCCGCTTTCTTTTTAATATCAAATATTTTCCCCACAGCTTCAGAGAATAACTGTTTGTAATATTCAATACCCTCGGAAACATTTGTTACAAAAGTACTGAAATGTTTAATTTGATTTGTAGATGCAGGCAAATCGATTGAAGCAATTTTTTCTTCAAGATAATTAAGGTAAAGCTTAAGCTCTTTCATAAACAAATTGGGACGGTCGCTCCTGGTAATAATGTTAATCCTGCCGTAAATATGATTTACCATTTCGCTTAAAGAAACTATTGATGAAAAGTAAGCCATGTTAGGTCCGGGGCAAACAGCCGTTCCAATACCATCAACTTTTGAGGCTGCATTATTTATTTGTAATGAAGGAAGAGCAAGCCCTACACATAAGCAAGTCTTGTCAATTATTTTAGCGTATTGTTTTTCTTTTTCTGCTTCACTTGCTGAAGTAGAATTTAATTCTTCAATTTTTTGCGATTGATATTTCACCGAAGCAGTACAAATTGGTTTAGTACTAAACTCTGTGTTAGAAATTAAAAACTTTTTAGGACAGGCACTTCCGGGTTTTCCATTTGCAGCGTTCTTTTCTTTTTCAGCATCTTTTGTGTTTCCTCGCAAGCTGTTGAAAGGAACTCCAAGTGGGGATGTATTGCTTAAATACAGATCATCTTCTTTTGCATTGCAGAGAAGTTCCAAAGTTTTTTCATCAACATTTGTTACTTCCGGCACAAGAAGGAAGGGGGTACCCCAGCCGACAGAATCCAATTGAAAATAATCCAGTAGAAAATTATTTTCTTCAAATGTCCCAACTCCGCCTTGAGCTGTAATCTTCATTTCCAGGGGATTGCTTGGCACCGGTAGATTCTTTTTGTTTAATGCATCAGTAAATATTTCATGAATAGTATTAATTAAAAGTTTGCGACTAGTTTTAAACTCTTCCAGGATAGGGCCAATTAAATAACCGTCAGTTGCAAAGGCATGCCCGCCGCAATTAAGTCCGGATTCAATCCTGTATTCCGAAACCCATAATCCTTTTTTAGCCAGAAATTTTCCCTGAATAAGTGCTGAGCGAAAGTCGCTAACTTTTAAAATTATTTTTTTCTTTAGTTTACCATTTTCATCCGGGAAAAAATCAGCGAAGCTTTCAAAATAACTATAGAGTTTTGTATTCATTCCTGCGGATAAAACCACGGAAGAATTAAGCTCACTTTGAGCAAATCCGCGTAAAGAAGCATGAGCATCGTTAAACTCAATTGGAAGTTGTCCTGATTTATCAAAATTGGCTTTATCAACTTTGGTCATAATGTTTACATCAATGCTGCCGGGATGCATAAACTTATCCAGCAAATCTTTTATTTCATCTTTGCTTAACAATCCTTGAATATAAGATTTCAAGTGCTGTTTTAGTTCGGAAATATCAGGAAGTATTGAATAATATTTTTCCAGCTCTTTATCTTTATCAATGATTTTATCTTTTAAAGCAATAAAATTATTCTTTACAAGTTCACTAATAAGATTAAGATAAAGTTTTACTCTTTGCGCTCTATAATCCGTTTCCCTGGTTGAAACAGGAATAAACGGAATTTTGTTTTTATCAGAATGCATCTTCCTCATTTTTTCAATCAGGTCATCATCAACAATTGATATAACGGAATTTATTCCGTAGTGCGCAACTTTAAGTGGCGTGTCGATTGTAAAAGCAAGTCCCATAACAGGGATATGAAATTTATGCAATTAAATATTTCCCATTCATTTATAAATAAATCAAAAAATGAAAGAGGCTGTTTGAAAGCCAAGATTTGTCAGTAAGAACATAATGAAGACTGACTATTCAAAACAGATTATGTTAATCTGTCAAAAGTTATTAAGACAACCTCTCAATTTTTTATTACCATCTTTTAGGACGGCTATTGTTAAAACCTCTTGATCCGGATCCTCCTCGTTGATCTCTACCGCCGCCGCCTGAACGACTATCGGTTTTTGGACGAGCTTCGTTTACAACAATGCTTTTTCCTTTTAAGTCTTTTCCATTAAGTTCGCTGATAGCTTTCTGGCCTTCTGTCTGATTGGATAATTCAACAAAGCCGAAGCCTTTTGATGTACCTGAGTACATATCTTTTATAACTTTAACACTGGTGATATTTCCGTAACCGGAAAATAGATTTTTTAAATCTTCGTCGGTAACTTCCGAAGCAAGATTTCCTACGTAAATGTTCATACATTTTTCCTTTTGTTTATTTTAATTTACCCGTAACACTTAATTTTTTTATTTAAAAAAGCAGACGGGAAGTAATGATTATTATTGATTTAAAAATTGAAGAAATATTAAAAAGGGGAACGCACTTTATTTTGAACCTGCGTATATAGTCCGTTAAAAAGGGTTACTCATCAATGGAATAGTTCAGCTTTTAAATTTTTTCTTTTAATTGTTCCTTTTGCCTTAGGTAAAAATTTTATGTCTATTATTTAACTAAGCAAATTTACATACAATATTTTTATTATTCCTATGGAAAAATAACGGGGGATGATATAAAATATATGCCTCTAAAATTGATGACTTCTTAGTTCTTTTTTCTTAATTCTTTGTAAATAATATGTTCATATCTTCAGCAATTTATCAAAAAACTTTCATTTATTGAAATCTAATTAATTATGTAACACTCATTTAAGAATAAATTTATTTATCTTATTAGCAGAATAAAATTAATTATCGGGGGATATATGAAAGTTTCATTTAAACCTTTATTCTTTTTTCTATTTGCTAGTCCATTCCTTTTATTATCCTCAATCAACAACGAATTTTAATATTGAGAGTTACAAGCAATTTCTAAATATCGCATCAAAACATGGATGCTGAACAGTTATTGGATGATCATGATGCCGGAACATTTGATGCAAATTTCAATGCTGATTATTCTTCGGCAGATTATTTCGACAGCATAGATGCAAAATATAATCTTACCAATTATGAAAAATCCCTTCTAAACAAAAATGGATTTATGGTTAGTGAAAGATTATCCAAAGGTTCTTTTGGAGATGCGTTCCTGGATATTTATCATAAAGATCTTCCGGTATTCATTTCAACCGATGCTATTCTTCACGCGTTTCATGTTTCTTATGATAGAATTTTAAAGGATATGGAACTAGCTGTGTTAATTGATAAACTGTCAACTTTGTTGGAACAGCTTCATTCACAAATGCCTCAATTGGAAAACAAATATTCAAGCCACCCTGATATAAAGCTAATGCTGCATGATGTAGACGTGTATTTAACTGTTGCAAGAAAATTACTTGATAAAAATATTACTCCATATTATACAGACAATGCAAATAAAGTAAATCATCTTTATAATAGAGCAATTGAAGCAGATGGTTTTAATACGGATACATTGTTTGCTAATGCTTGTGTAAGGGTTGATTGGAGCCAGTTCAAACCACGCGGACACTATATTGATGAGACTAATCCGCAGTTAGAGAATTATTTTCGAACTATGATGTGGCTGGGTAGAATTGAAATTTATTTAATTCCTCCAAGGGCCAATTTGGATTTACCTTGTTTGGAGCAAAACTTTGAAGATGCAAAAAGACAAACAATTGATTCATATTTGATAACTGAATTATTTGATTTATCAAACTCGCGGCAGTTGTATAATGATTTTGAAACTATAATTAAATTCTTCGTTGGTGATCAAGACAATGTTACACTCGATCATCTGTATTATTTAAAAGGTAAAATTCAATTAGAAAATGCAAGTGATTTGCTTGACAGCTTAAAGCTTGTTGAGTTTCAGGATACTCTAATGAATCAATCTTTTGCAAATCAATTAATACTTTCGCAAATATTAATTTCCAATGATGCTTTTGCACCTGATAGTATAAAGCCAGCTTCGGCTTTTATGATGTTTGGGCAAAGATTTGTAATTGATTCTTATGTTACCGGAAGTGTAGTTTATGATAGGATAAAATATAATAATGATAAAGTCTGTAGACTATTTCCTTCTACTTTAGATCCGATGTTTGCATTGGGAAATGATGCTGCAGGCCAGCTTCTTAAATCTGAACTTGATCAATATCATTATTCGAGCAATCTTGAAGCACTAAGGTATTTAATAAATTCTTATGGAACCGAATTCTGGAACAATACAATTTATAATCTATGGCTTAACTCTATAAGAGAATTAAATCCTCCTAAAGATAGAAGTTCATTACCGCAATTTATGCAGACTGCAGCTTTCTGGCAGGAAAAATTAAATACACAATTGTCATCATGGGCGCAATTACGGCATGATAATCTTCTTTATGCTAAGCAAAGTTATACCGGTGGAGTTCCAATTTGCTCCTTTCCTCATTCTTATGTGGAACCATTCCCGGAGTTTTATCAAACTTTAAAGCATTTTGCTGAATTGGCTAAAATTAAATTTCAAAACTTACCTTTTTCAGTTGACTATTTGAAAACTAATATTATTCACTATCTCGACAATTTTGAACCTATTATGGATACGTTGAGTAACATTGCACACAAGATATTAAGCAACGAAACATTTACTACTGATGAAAATGAATTTTTACGAACTATGATCTACGATATTGCTCCGGAAATGTGCGGAGGGCCTTATTATAATGGATGGTATCCAAAACTATTTTATAGCGATCCATTATTTTCATATACAGGTTTGATGGATCCTAACTATACTGTTGCAGATATTCATACAACACCTACAGATTGTATGGGTAGTTTTATAGGTGCTATAACTCATGTTGGTACAGGCCCAATAAATCTCGGAGTTTTTATTGCTCAATTACCAAATGGAAATCATACTGCCTTTGTTGGCCCATGTTTCAGTTATTATGAATATGTTACTACAAATTTTCTTCGTTTGACAGACCAAGAATGGAATGATCAATATTTATATTCTGCTTTTAGACCATCATGGGTCAATATTTATTTAGCAGATAACAGCGGGAATACAAAAGGCGAAGGTTTGCAATTAACAACTTCGGTGGACAAAGATGAAAATAAAATAATTCCTGAAACTCACTTAATTGCACAAAATTATCCAAACCCATTTAATCCAAGTACAGTAATTAAATTTTACAATTCCGTATGATTTAACAAATTCAATGGCGGAGTTTGTAATATATAACATTCAGGGACAGATAGTTAAAAAATTAGTGAGAGAAGTTTTACCCGCCGGAAGTTATTTAACCAGGTGGGATGGAACAAATGAAAGCGGGAGTAAAAGTATCTAGCGGAATTTACATTTATAATTTAAGAGTTGCTGATAAACAATTTTCAGGTAAGATGACATTGTTAAAATAAAAAGTATATTTTGAAAATTATGGCATGATGTGTGAACATATTTTATCAATAGAAAGTCTACATTAAACAATTTAAATAATTTATATAAAGGGGTTACTTATTATGAAAAAATTCGTAACAATATTCTTATTACTGCTGATCAATTCAACATTAGTTAGCCAAATTAAGATAGAGGTTACCACAAACAAACAGCAATATCACTATAGAGATTCAATACGAATTTATGTTACTTCAACAAACATAAGTGGACATGAGATTACTTTAAATTGGAATTCAACATGCCAGGCAAAATATATGATTATTGGGCAATATAATTGGAGTCAAAATCATGGCTGTTATGATACTAAAACAGACCTAACTTTAGAACCAGCTCAATCACATACTTGGTCATTCACTTATCATGATCATATTCTTCAGCCGGGGAACTACAAAATATTTGGTGAAGTTTTTGGCTATGGTATATCGGATACTGTAGAATTTAGTATTGATAATAAGATTATTGCATATTATTCAGCCATAGTTAAAAATTCTGACAATCAACCAATTAACAATGTAATTGTTAGTTCAGAAGGAGCAGGTAAATCAATAACAAATGCTGAAGGGAAATTTATTCTAAAATTTACTTCATTAATATTTTTAGATAGTTCTTCAATAGCATATCCAGTAATCAATTATTATCACACAGAATATGATTATTATAGAGATATAATGTCAATTAGCGAAGGAGATAGTATCATTGGGCCGGATGTAATTTTAAATAATTTAATTTCTGTTTCTGGAAATGTAAAATTTGAAAATGGTGATCCTGTGCAAGGGGCTTATATTAAAATGTTTAATAACCAAATTGAAGATTATACGCTAACAAATCAAAATGGTGACTATGAATTTAATTGCTCACCTGGAAAATATTACATATATTCATATGTTTATAATGATGATGCTACATGGTCTATAGCGATTTATTATAATAATAAAACTAATCTCGCATCAGCAGACATTATAAATGTTGATACAACTACCAGTAAAATAGATTTTATAATTCCACTATCTATGTTAGGGACAATTTCTGGAAAAGTTAAAGATGCTACGAATCAGCAGCCTATTGGTAATGCGATTATCACTGCATCTACAGAAACACCAAGAGATACTCTTTTAATTTTCACTGACGAAAATGGGAATTATGATATTCAGGTATTTGAAGGCTCGTACAATGTTTCGGTTGTAAAAGATGATTATCTAAATCAATTTTATAAAAATGTTTTTAATGCTTTTGATGCAACTCCGGTTACTGTTGACAAAGATCATCGTAATATAACAGGAATTGATTTTAATCTTAGCAAACCAATAAAGGGTTCAAATACAATTTCTGGAGTTTTACAAGATAAAAATACTTATGCATATTTAAACGGTATTGAAGTTTATGCTATTCCAAAATCAGGAGGAAATTGGGTAAAAACAACCACAAGCTATAATGGTCAATACTCGTTAAGTAATCTAATTAATGATGACTATATATTACTTTTTTACAATGAAAATTTTATTAGTCAATTTTATGCCGATGGTGGCAAGACATGCAGTGATTGGGAGAGCGCATATGTTTTTAATTTAAATGGGGGAGAAAACATAAGTAATTTACCGGTGTACATAGATTCATTGAATTCCTCAGGTGGAGAAATATCAGGAAGAATTTATTATAACCAAGATTCTACTTTAAGCAGTACATTAATTTCTGCTATAGATACGTCAGGGAATATAGCTTCTGCTTCAGTATCTATTTATAACGGTAGCTATCATATACTATTTCTAAAGAATGGCAGTTATTTTATTCGGGCAAGTAAAGTCGGCAATCAAACAATTGAGTATGGTAATACAATCAATATAGATTTGAAAAACAAACCTACCACTGACAATGTTGATCTATATTTTAATTTAACCGGGACAGAAAAAAATATTGGTGAAACTCCCAATAGCTTTAAGTTATTTCAGAATTTCCCAAATCCATTTAATCCATCTACAATAATTAAGTATAAAATTCCGAAAGAATCCTTTGTATCTATTAAAGTATATGACATTATTGGGCGTGAGATTGCTACTTTGGTGAGTGAACAGCAAAAAGCCGGTTACTATAATGTACAGTTTAACGCAGCAAATCTTCCAACAGGAATTTATTTCTATCGCATAAGCTCTGGTAATTATTCAGCAGTAAATAAAATGCTGTTATTGAAATAGACAGAATAGTATTTCAATCTTTCGAAGATTGATATAAGAATTTTAAACCCAGTTTCTTTATGAAACTGGGTTTATTATTTTAAAGTATTTATTTATAAAAAATGGAAAATTAATTTGAAGAAAAAAGAATGTCCAGCTTGTGCAATGGAAATTGATTCGGATGAAAAAGTATGCCCAATTTGCGGATATGAATTCCCGGAAGAAAATAAATCATTTAAAATTATGGTTATTGTGTTGATAATTTTATTTCTGTTATTCGTTTTAAATTATTTTTTGTAGAAGAGGCATTCTCATCAGTTCATTATATAAGTCGTGCGCTTACTTCAAGTTGACAGAAAAGACCATCTGCCAGTATTTAATCTCAAATAAAAATTTTATAAGATTAATAAATCTTTTATATTTGCCATAACACTTCATGTTATTTGCTTTTAATTTGACTTAATGATTAATAACAAAAAATATTCGCATCAAATAAATTTAAATCTTAATGTTCGTGGACTTCCTCAATCTGCCACTTTATCTATAAATGAAAAAAGCAACAAATTAATTCAAGAAGGAAGAAAAATTTATAAGCTTGGGCTTGGACAATCACCATTCCCGGTTCCCAAAACTGTTGTTGAAGCTCTTCAAAAAAATGCATATCAAAAAGATTACTTGCCCGTTAAAGGGTTATATAAGCTCCGTGAAGCTGTAGCCGAATATCATTCACGTTCACAAGATATAAATCATACGGCAGATGATGTTTTGATAGGTCCTGGTTCAAAAGAACTAATGTTTCTCCTTCAACTTGTTTATTACGGCGATCTAGTAATTCCAACTCCGAGTTGGGTTTCCTATGCACCTCAAGCACATATAATTGGAAGGCATGTAAGATGGCTGCCGACTCAGAAAGAAGAAAAGTGGTTATTATCTGCAGGCGATTTAATTGAACAATGCAAATACGATCCCGATAAACCACGGATTGTAATTTTAAATTACCCATCAAACCCTGTTGGTATAACTTATTCAACCAGTGAATTAAAAGAGATTGCACTTGTTGCAAAGAAACATAAAATAATTTTACTTTCTGATGAGATATACGGCGAGTTAAATTTTAAAGGTAATCATACATCCATTGCTCAATACTATCCCGAAGGAACGATTATAAGCGGCGGCTTAAGTAAATGGTGTGGTGCCGGAGGATGGAGATTAGGTACATTTACATTTCCACCAACTCTTCGATGGCTGCTTGATTCAATGTCAGTAGTTGCTAGTGAAACGTTTACGGCAACAAGTGCACCAATTCAGTACGCAGCGGTGGTAGCTTTTAAAGGTGGAAAAAGTATCGACAAATATCTTTGGCGGGCAAGATGGGTATTGGAGAAATTAGGAACTACAATAGCAGGAAGATTAAAAGAAAATGGAATTTATACTGTTAATCCTTCAGGCGGCTTTTATCTTTTTGCATCATTTGATTCCTTCAAAGAACTGTTGAATTTAAAAGGTATTACTTCAAGTGAAATTCTATGTGAGAGGCTGCTGGAAGAAAAAGGTGTAGCGATATTGCCGGGAACTGTATTCGGAAGGCCTGTGGAAGAACTTACAGCAAGAATTGCTTATGTTAATTTCAACGGTAACAAAGCAATGGAAGAAGCTTTAGAAATAAATTCCAAAGATGAGATTGATGATAAGTTCATAAGGAAGTATTGCGCTGATACTATTAAAGCAATAGATTTGATTTGCGAGTGGATAAAAAATATTTAAATCATTTTAATTATAAAGTATGATAAATTATTTAGTTGTTTCTTTTGGTGCTGCTGCCGGCGGGGCATTACGCTACTGGCTTTCAAATTATACTTATAAATTTTTCTCTCCAACATTTCCTTATGGAACTTTAGTAGTTAATGTTGTTGGCAGTTTTATGCTGGGAATATTTATGTTTTATTTTGACGAGAAAGAAATGTTAAGTTCACATGTAAGGATATTTTTAGCTGTCGGATTTTGCGGAGGTTTTACTACCTTTTCTTCTTTTTCATTTGAGACTATGAATTTATTTAGAGATTCTCAAGTAGGGTTAGGTTTATTAAATATTGCTTTGAATATTTCACTTTGTTTGATTGGAGTTTATCTGGCATATCTAATTTCAAAAATATGAAAGTAAAAAAATGCATATCAACGGTGAAGCAAAATTATTAAGAATATTTATTGGGGAAAGTGATAGGCACAGTTCTATACCTGTTTATGAAAAAATAGTTATAGAAGCCAGGAAAGAAGGACTAGCCGGGGCAACTGTTTTCAAAGGTGTTATGGGTTTTGGGGGAAATAGTAGAATTCATTCATCAAAAATTTTAAGATTGTCCGAAGACCTTCCACTTATTATTGAAATAGTAGATGAACTGCCGAAGATAGAAAAATTTATCCCCCTGTTGGAAAATATTTTTGAAGAAGCCAACTGCGGTGGATTAATTACTATTGAGAAAGTTGATATTATTAAATACACTGCGAATAAAAAATAATTGGTATGAAGCAAACAATTTGTAATTCTTCTTCTCAATATTATTTATATATACAAATATCTACTAAGTATTTAAATCCATTCAAATCTTTTTAATTATTAACCTGACATTATCATCAGCTAAATGATGCTGCAGCATTAAGTATTATTAATAAAGAATTAACAAAAATATAATATTAGAATAATACTCTATTAATATTCTGAAACTATTTTCGACTATAAAGTAAGTTTAATATTAACCTTTATAGGTGAAATAATGAAAGATCAAAATTTAACTAAAATTAATTTACCGCAACATAAGTTTACATTGGCGAGTGAAAAAAAATTTGAAAATAATGTAAACATTAAATTAAGAAATTCGATGAAAGATATCTTTGTAGAAGATAGTAATGAGAATGAATGGGCGCAGGAATATTATCTGATTTACAACTCACACGAAATGCTGTATAGAAATGATGCTTAAAATTATTTAAGAATTTTCTCCCAGTGTGCAATTCTTTCTTTTACAAATTCCGGATTAGGGGAGCCGAAAGTTTTTTTTCTATCCAATGAAGTTTTAATATTAAAACATTCCCTCACTGTCTCATCAAAAACCGAATCAACTTTTTTTAAAACCTCTAAAGTGACATTTTTAAAATTCAAATTTTTGTCTTCCAATTCTTTAACCAGTCTTCCAACAATTTCATGAGATTTTCTAAAAGGAATTCCTTTTAATACCAGCCAATCGGCAACATCGGTTGAAAGAATAAAATCTCCATCAAGTTCCTTAATAAATCTTTCCTTGTTGATTTTAATTCCATTCATCATTCCAGACATAATTTCTAATGAATCAGAATATATGAAATAAGAATCAAACAGAGGCTCTTTATCTTCCTGCAAATCTCTATTATAGCTAAGCGGCAGAGATTTCATTGTAGAAATTAAAGAAACATAATTGCCAAAAGCTCTCCCGGTTTTTCCTCTTATCAATTCAGCCATATCGGGATTTTTTTTCTGAGGCATCAAAGAAGAGCCAGTTGAATAATTATCGCTAAGTTTTATTAATTTCCACTCACTTGTTGACCAAATAATTATCTCTTCGCAAAGCCTGCTTAAATGCATCATACCAATTGAAACTGAGTTAAGAAAATCAATAATAAAATCTCTATTAGAAACTGAATCCAAAGCATTTGAAGTTGGAGATTCAAACCCTAATTGGTCGGCAGTGAATTCCCTATCAAGTGGTAGTGTCGAGCCAGCTAAAGCCCCTGAACCAAGAGGGGAGTGAGATAAACTTTTAAGTAAAAATTGTAAACGTTCTTTATCTCTCTCAAACATTTCTACATAAGCAAGAAAATGAAATGCTAATGAAATTGGCTGAGCACGCTGTAAATGTGTATAACCTGGAATTATGGTTTCAACATTATCTTTTGAAATATTGATTAGTGTCTTTTGAAATTGAATTATTTCAACTATAAGATTCTGGCAGGATTTTTTTAGCCATAATATGACATCTGTTGCAACTTGATCATTTCGGCTTCTGCCGGTATGCAGTTTACCGGCAGTGTCGCCAATTATTTCAAATAGTCTCGCTTCAATTGCAGAATGGATATCTTCAAATTCATTTTCATCTGGTTTCCATTTATCATTTATCCATTCGCTTTTTATTTTATTTAGGCCGTTAACAATTTGTAATGATTCTTCTTTTGAAATAAGATTTATATGTGAAAGCATTTCAGCATGAGCAATGCTTCCTTCAATATCTTCTTCAATTAAAAGAATATCAAACTTAAGGGACGAAGAAAATTTAAGTGCTTTGTTATTCAGTTTTTCGTTAAATCTTCCGCCCCACAACATTAAGCAACTACCTCTTTATTAAGATTCTCTTTTACTTGAGACATTGTTTTATATGGCAATCCATATATTTTTATAAACCCGGTTGAAGCCTTATGGTCAAAAGTATCTTCTATAGTATAGGTAGCAAGTTCTTTGCTATACAGACTGTATATAGATTTTCTTGACAATGTTTTTATTGAACCTTTATATAATTCTAATTTAACTTCACCGGTTATATTTTCCTGCGTTGAATCCACAAAAGCAGAAAGAGATTTAAACAATGGAGAATACCAAAGACCATCATATATTAAATTAGCAACTTTATTAGAAACATTCTGTTTAAATCTAAATGTTTCTTTATCAAGAATTAATCGTTCTAATTCTAAATGTGCAGTATGTAGAATAACTGCCGCAGGAGCTTCGTAAATTTCTCTGGATTTAATTCCAACAACTCTATTCTCAATTAAATCTAATCTGCCAACTCCATGAACTGCTCCAAGGTCTCTTAGTTGGGATACTAATTCAACCGCATTTAATTCAACTCCGTTTAATGAAACCGGGATACCTTTTTCAAAACCAATTGAAATTGTATCTGCATTATCAGGTGCAAATTTAGGATTAGTTGTAATTTGATATGCATCTTCAGGCGGTGCAGCTTCAGGATCTTCAAGTACGCCGCATTCAATAGAAATTCCCCAAAGATTTTCATCAATCGAGTAGGGAGAATCTTTTGTAGCATTAATAGGAATTCCATTTTCAATGGCATATTCCATTTCATCTTCCCGGCATTTGAATTCCCATTCTCTTAAAGGCGCAATTACATTTAAATGAGGAGCTAAAGTATTTACACCAACTTCAAATCTTACTTGATCATTACCTTTTCCGGTACAGCCGTGAGAAACAGAATCTGCATTTTCCTGAATTGCAACGTCTACCAGCATTTTTGCTAGCAAAGGCCTTCCAATTGCAGTTGCCATTGGGTAACTTCCTTCGTATAAAGCGCCAGCCTTTAAAGCTTTCCAAACATAATTAGTTATAAATTCTTCACGCAAATCTAAAACAACCGATTTAACTGCTCCGGTTTTAGCGGCTTTTTCTTTTACACCTTGTATCTCTTTTTTCTGACCTAAAAATCCTGTTGCTGTAATTATGTCAGCATCATATTTTTTGCTTAACCATTTTACCATAACCGATGTATCCAAACCACCGGAATATGCAACAACTATTTTTCTCTTAGCCACTTCCTCATCTCCTTTTTTATTTTTTTTAATAACTGGCGTTGTCAGTCATCATTTTTTTAATTAAAGATACCACATCGGGAATATTTTTCACCGAACTTGGTATTATCAAAACTGTATCATCTCCTCCAACCGTTCCTAATATATCCGGATTATTTAGTCTATCAACATGATGAGCAACCCCTTGTGCTCTGCCTGCCAAGGTTCTAATCACAATTAATGACTCATTATGTTCAACACTAATTATTTCGTAACCAATTAATTTTGCAATCTGTCTTCCGGATTCATGTGAATCGAATACATATCTTGTTCCTCCTTCAGAAAATATCCTGACAACTCCAAGTTCAGCAAAATCCCGGCTAAGTGTTGCTTGTGTAACTTGAATACTTTCTGCTTGAAGTAGTTTAACGAGCATTTCGTGCGAGGTTATATACCTGTTATTTAATAGTTCTTTTATTCTATTTAATCTTTTTAGTTTAGACGACATAATATTTATTCCGGTTTTTGATGATTATTTTCTTCGGATACATTAAGAATTACCTTTTTAAAATTTAAAAGGAAATTCATAATTTCTTTTTGAGTTATAATAAATGGAGGAAGAATTCGTATCACCGTATCTCCCGAAGTTCCCACCAAGACTTTTTCTTTAAGAAGTTTACTTGCAATTTTCTTACTGGAAATTCCTTCTTTCAATTCTATTCCAATCATTAATCCCTTGCCCCTAATCTCTTTAATTTCTTCCAGATGTAGGCCGTGCAAAGAATCCATTATGGTTACACCAAGCTTTGAATTATTTTCAAGAACTTTTTCATTAATCATTTCTACAACTTTATTTGCCGCAGCAACTGAGATAGGATTTCCACCAAATGTAGAACCATGATTGCCAGGACTAATTGCTTCTGCAACTTTTGATGCACAAATGGTAGCTCCAATAGGGAAGCCGTTAGCAAGCCCTTTAGCAGTAGTAACTATATCGGGGATTATTTCTTCATGCTCATAAGCAAAATATTTTCCTGTTCTGCCGTTTCCTGTTTGAATTTCATCAATAATTAAAAGTATATTTTTTTCATAGCAGAGATTTCTTAAATCTTTTAGATATCCTGCATAAGGCACATTAACTCCACCTTCACCTTGAATAGGTTCAACCAATACAGCAACAGTTTGTTCATTAACTTTGCTTTCAATAGAAGCCATATCGCCAAATGGTACGAATGAAAATCCATTTAACATTGGAGTAAAGCCTTCATGAAGCTTTAATTGTCCTGTTGCAGAAAGGCTTCCCATTGATCTTCCATGAAATCCACCAAAAGCAGAAATAATCTGATATCTTCCATCGCCCCATTTTCTGGCAAATTTAATTGCAGCTTCAACAGCTTCAGTCCCGGAGTTACTAAAGAAAACTGAATCAAGCCCTGAAATTCGAGCAAGTTTATCGGCAAGATTTTTTTGAGGAGTTGATTCATATAAATTTGAAACATGCCAGAATTTATCAAACTGCTCTTTTACTGCAGTTTTTATTTGTTTGTTGTTATGGCCGAAACCGCTAACAGCAATACCTGAAAGAAAATCTAAATACCTATTATCTTCGGTATCATAAAGATAAGCACCATCCCCATGAATAAATTCTACTGGGAATCTGTTATAAACGTTAAGCAACGTAGTGCAGCTGTTTGTTTTCTTCTGCTGAACCAATGATCCAAGTTCCATTGAAGTCTTCATTATTTGTTATAGTTTGATGATTTAATTTCGAGCCTATCCATATTTTATTTATACCTTTATAAAGAAGGGAAGAGCATGATTTTAATTTTGGAATCATTCCACCGGTAATTTCACCTGCTAAAATTCCATTTACAATTTCTGAAGTATTAAGCTGTTTTTTTATTTCTCCATTTATGATAACTCCGTCAACATCAGAAACAAATAAAACAGAATCGGCTTGGATAGATGCAGCTAAAACTTCTGTGAAAATATCGGCATTAACATTTATTAAATTACCATTTGCGTCTTTACAAACGCTTGAGAAGATAGGAAGAACTTTATGTAATAAAAGTGCTTCAATCCAATCTTTAGAACCTGTTAACTCAGGATAACCTACAAATCCTAAATTCTCATCAAATACTTTTGCTGTAAAAGTATTTCTATCTACACCGGAAAAACCTGCTGCTTCAATTCCGCATGAATTTAATTTAGCAGAAAGCTGAGCGTTAATTAACCCCGCTTGAACCGCTGCAACTATTTCCATGTATTCTGAAGTAGTTACTCTTTGCCCATCGATAAATTTTGTTTCAAGTCCAATTTTATCGGCCCACTCTGAAATTGTTTTACCTGCGCCATGCACTATTACAACACTATCATAGATTTTATAAAGATCTTTAATTAATTCTATCCATTTATTTGTTTCAATAAACTCGCTAATTGTTTTACCGCTTATTTTTAAAATTGCCGTTTTCATTTTATCTCCATCTTCAAGTTCTATAATCTGCATTTATCCTGATGTATTCTTCTGTCAAATCACAGGTCCACCAGGTTGTTTCTTCTTTCCCAAGTCCGATATCAATGTTGATAACGAATTCAGGCTGCGAAAGAATTTGTGAAGCTAGTTCTTCATTTATAGTAAGATTGAAATTTGGCTGAAGTACAGATAAATCATTAAAGCTGATTGCAACTTTATTAGGCTCAATGTCCGCACCACTTTGCCCTGCGGCGCTCATTATTCTTCCCCAGTTTGCGTCTTCTCCATATATTGCAGTTTTAACTAAAGAAGAATTTGCGATTGATTTTCCAATTAAGTCAGCATCACTTTTTGATTTTGCATTTTTTACATTCACTGTGACCAATTTTGTAGCCCCTTCACCGTCACCAACAATAGATTTTGCCATTTGAATACAAATTGCTTTTAGTGCTTCATCAAATGCTTTTAGATTTTCCATTTCATTTACATTTATTCCACTTTTGCCATTAGCCATTATTATACACATATCATTTGTACTGGTTTCGCCATCAACAGAAATTTTGTTGAACGAAGTATTAATGGCTTTTATAAAAATTTCTTTAAGCAATGCTTCATCAATTTCAGCGTCGGTGGTAAGAAACGCTAACATAGTTGCCATATTTGGAGCAATCATTCCGCTGCCTTTGCAGATTCCGCCAATAGTTACTTCACCATTTTTGAGTTTCACTTTAACTGCAAATGATTTAAGTTTTTTATCGGTAGTCATAATAGCTTCGGCAGCATCTAATCCGCCGTTATCACTAATAGAAGTAGAGATTGTTTTAATTCCGCTTAACAAAGCATTCATAGGCAGTCTTTGACCAATTACTCCAGTAGAAGAAATTAAGACTTCGTCTTGCTTTATTCCCAATGACTCAGCACAGTTTTTTTGCATTTGCAAAGCATCATTAAAACCTTCGTCTCCGGTACATGCGTTTGCGTTTCCTGAATTACAAAGTATTGCTTTTACTTTTTTATGAGTGTTTACAATTTCTTGAGTGATTAAAAGAGGTGCAGCTTTAACTTTATTTAAAGTGAAAGTGCCTGCAGTTATGCAGCTAATATCCGAATATATTATTGCTAAATCTTTTTTCTTCTTTTTAATGCCGCAAAAGATACCGGCAGCACTAAATCCTAATGGAGAAGTAACAGAACCATTTTCAATATACTGATACATTATTTTTCCCCCTTTCAAAAATTCCCAAAGTCTCATCCCAGCCGTAAAGTTTATTCAAGTTTTGTATTGCCTGTCCGGATGCACCTTTAATAAGGTTATCAATAGCTGCTGTTATAATTATAGTTTTGTTTTTGGCTGTTACATTTATATCGCAAAAGTTTGTTCCGGTTACCCATTTTAATTGTGGGGGTATTTCTCTCATTCTAACAAAAAAAGAATCCTCGTAAAAAACAGTATAGAGATTTTTTATAATTTGTTCATCTATATCATCTTTAAGATAAATAACTGACGTAGAATAAATTCCAACTGCAACAGGAAGCAAGTGAGTTGTAAAAGAAAATGGAGAATCAAATCCATTTGAATTTAATATTTGAAGAATTTCAGGTTCATGTCTATGCTTTGTAACATTATAAGCGGAAACATTTCCATCCATCTCAGACATCAGTAATTCAGTTTTAGCCGATTTACCTGCGCCGCTTGTTCCTGAATAAGCATTTACACTTGTAGAAATAATTTCGTCAGAAAAATTTGAAACAATTGGCAGCAAAGATAAAATAGCAGCGGTAGGGTAGCAGCCAGGGTTAGCAATCAAATCATATTTAGAATAATCAGTCTTTTTATAATCTGCTAAGCCGTATATTTTTTTTGAAAGTAAGTCAGAAGCAGTATGTTTTTGTCCATACCAATTTTCATAAATCAACGGATCATTTAATCTGAAATCACCGCCCAGGTCAATTATTTTTTTACCTCTATTAAGAATTGTGGGGACATACTTTAACGCTTCACCATGTGGAAGTGCTATAAAAAATACATCTTCTTCATAAGAAACATTATTTATAGAATCAACGTAATCGTCGGCAACTATACCTTTCAAATCCGGGAATAAGTCAATTATCTTTTGTCCTGAACTTGAATTAGCATATACTTTAACTTCACCAACTTCTGAGTGGGCGTTGCAATATTCTAATAATTTTTTCCCCGTATAACCGGTTCCGCCTAATATTCCAACAGATAACATAATAAAAATCCCTTTTGAGTTTTGAATTAATAAGAATTATATATTTAAAAAGAATGAAATATTATTACCCCAAACGGGGGCGGCGTGTAATTAAATTAATTATAATAGTAGAAGGCAGAAAAAAGTTTTCTCTCAAATCATTAACAACTGTATTTAAAAATTCCATTTTCATCGTGCATAAAAATACAAGCTGCTAATTCTATTGTCAATATAAAAATGAATAATAATTTACTTATATCAAGAATATAGGCTATAATCTAAAATTAAATGAATATATATTCACTAATTGTGTGAAATATTCGGGATTGAAAACTTGTATAATTAGAAACCAATCGCAGAATTGCTAAATAAGGGTAAAAATTGACTCATAATTATTTTATTTTTCTTTATTTAAATGAATTAACAATTCTGCGAAATCACGAAAAGCCCCATTTCCGCCTTTATTTATACAAATATAATCGACCAATCCTTGGATAATTGGCATAGCATCACTTGGACAAGCTGATAATCCTACTAATTTGATGATTTCTAAATCATTATAATCATCGCCAATGTATGCTATATTTTCTGCAAGTAGATTTCTTTTTTCTAAAATTGATGGCAAAACTTTATGTTTTTCCTTAATTCCAAGGTGTAATTCTGTTATTTGTAATTTTTCAGCTCTCTTTTTAACAGAACCAGATATTTCACCTGTAATAATTCCGGTTTCTATATTTACTTCAGTGAGTAATCTTTCAACACCCATTCCATCACGAATTGAAAATCTTTTGAATTCTTCACCTTTTGGTGAATAATACACTCCCGTATCTGTTAAGACTCCATCATTATCAGTTAATAAAAGCTTAATTTTTTTTGCTTTTTTTTCTATTTCAGAATAACTATCACCCAAAATTTTTGAGTAATCCATAAAATATCTCCTAAATTATTCATTTATAATTTGTTAGATTAAAATTGATTAGTTAAATTAAAGCCAATTCTTAAAATATCAAAAACAAAAGAAATGGCGTATGAGAGTTGTTAAACCAAAAAAATTGCAAAAAGGGGATTTGATAGGTGTTATTTCTCCAGCTTCTTCTCCTGATGATCTTACAAAAATAAATTTAGGCGTTTCTTATTTAGAAAAATTAGGATACAGAGTTGAAGTCGGAAAAAATGTTGGAAATTATCATGGCTATTTAGCAGGCCATGATCAAGAACGATTAGACGATTTACATTATATGTTTAAAAAGAAAGAAGTGAAAGCTATATTTTCAGTTCGAGGTGGTTACGGAACTCCAAGATTGCTTGACAAAATTGATTATAAAATCATAAGAAACAATCCAAAGATTTTTGTTGGGTACAGTGACATTACAGCTTTACAAATGGCATTCTTTCAAAAAGCCGGGTTGATTACTTTTGCCGGGCCAATGGTTGCCGTTGATTTTTATAATAGTGTTGATCCTTTTACAGAAGAATTTTTTTGGTCGTTGATAACTTCAAATAAAAAAATCGGGAGAGTCAACTCACCGGATGGAGAAAAGATTTTAAAGATAACAAAAGGCTCTGCAAAGGGAAGAATATTAGGGGGTAACTTATCACTATTGTCAGCCTTAGTTGGGACAGAATATTTTCCCGGATCCAAAAGAGAAGATTTTCATTTTAGAAGAAGTACAGGAGCCACCTTATAGAGTAGATAGAATGCTGAATACTTTAAAACTGCATAAATTATTTAAACAATCAGCAGGAATTATTTTAGGGAGATTTTTAGATTGCAATGAACACGACCCGGAAAAACGAACCCTTACTTTAGGTGAAGTTATTGCTGATTATTTTGGGAAGCTTTCAATTCCTGTTATTTATAATTTTAAACATGGACACATAAAAGAAAATATAACAATTCCTTTTGGTACAATGGTAAAAATAAATGCATCAAAGGAATTTGTGGAATATACAGAGGCTGCAGTTAGTTAAGCAATTTCTTAACTCTATCTTTGATAAAGTTATTCTTAACATATTTGTATAAATTTTTTCCAGGACAGACTGTTTCATTTGAATAATCTCTATGGGAGGCAATTGAATCAGGCGAAATTTGGTATTTCTTACAGCAGTAGGCGATTAGATTTATTAGAGAATTCAACTGTGCTTCAGGCACTTCCTGCACTTCAAAATTTCCAATACAACTAATTAATAAATGACCGTCAGGATTATATTCAGTTGCAGTTTCACCTTCTGTAAATACATTTCTGCCCTCATAAATAGTTCCATCTAATCCAATTAAAAAATGATATGGAATATCTGACCAATTACGTGCTTCGGACATTCCCCATACTTGGACTTTTCTTATAAATTTTGCGGCATCAGAATCGGGGCTAAAATATTCACCTTCATGATGAATTGTTATTCGTACCGGGATTTGAGATTGAAACGGTTTTGGATTAACTGCATTCCATTCTTTTCTTGAAACAATGGATATTTCTTTTGTAGAAGAACATCCAACTAATATTAATACATAGATTATAAGTAAAATAAATTTAATCTTATTCATAATGAATTTTTGAAAAATAGTTACTGAATTTACTTTTTGCTTTTTGTGCTTCTTCTAAATTATGAAATATTCCAAAAACAGTCGAACCTGTTCCCGTCATTAATGAAAAAATAGCTCCGGCTTCATATAGATCATTTTTTATTTTTTCAATTTCGGGAAATGCTTTAAAGACCACATCTTCAAAATCATTTGTAATTTTATCTTTAGCCTTTATAAATGAAAACTCTGAATTAAAAAATACATCTTTTAAAGAAATATTTCTTTGCTGGATTTTAAGATTTTCAAAAGCCCATTTTGTTGAAACATGAATACCCGGATTCACGATTAAAATAGGGGAGTCAATTTTGAAATTTAGTTCTTGTAAAATTTCACCTCTGGAAGTTGCAAAACTTGGTTTTGGATTTAGGAAAAATGGGACATCCGAACCTAGCTGTAAAGCAATCTTTTTCAAGTCTTTTTCGTCCACATTTAGATTGAACAATTCATTTAATGAAAGAAGTGTAACCGCACAATTTGAACTTCCACCTCCAAGCCCTGCTCCTATTGGAATATTTTTCTGCAATGAAATATTTACTGTAATATTTTTTCCAGTGAATTCCTCTAATAAAGTTTTTGCTTTTAAGATTAAATTGCTTTCGTCCAGTTTTAAATTTTTAATGTTACAAGTAAACTTGAACGATTCTGATTTTTTAAAAGTTAACTCATCGAAAATGTTAATGGGATAAAATATAGTTTCAATGTCATGATAACCATCTGTCCTTTTCCCAGTTACATTTAATCCGATATTAATTTTAGCACAAGATTTAATATGAATTGTCTGCATCAAACAGATTTAGAATTTTTATTATAATAATTTATCACTTCTGCAATTATTTTCTCTAAATCTATCATTTGAATACATTCTAGATTATATGGACAAACTTTCTTCCAACAGGGTGAGCAAAATAAATTATCTTGAAATAATTTTACACCACGATCATAAAGATCAATTTCTGTCCAACAGCTTACACCAAACCAGGCAATCACATATTTTTTAAGTGCAATTGCTAAATGCATTCCAAATGAATCACCTGTAATCACTAAATCAGCAAGCTGTTCAAAACATGCTCCTCTTCTAACGCCTAAATTTGTTGGGGTATTTATTATTTTACCTTTAAAATGAGAATAAATCTCTTCATTTCTTTGAGCATCTTCTGGCCCGCCTAGCAAGACGATTTTTACTTTTCCAAATTCTAACAGCTTATTTATTAGATGAATATGCTGTGGAATTGTCATTTTTTTATTGGGATAAAGATTGGAGCATCCTGTGTTAAATCCTACTACAAGATCACTTTCTTTTAATCCAACTTCCAGCTTATAAGTTTCAATGAACTTAAGTTCTTCTTCATTAAAGTTAAAAACATATTCGTCTCTTTTATAATAATTCTTTATTTCAAATGTCTCTGAGAGATAATCTTGCCCGGTTCTATTATTTATTCTAAACTTAAGTTGATTATTTAATCCAAGTTCATAATTGTATAGAGCGCTATCATTTACTGGAATTATTTTCCCATCTTCATTAAGTCCAAAACCAAGTTTATTTTTTGCATTAATTGCATTTAATAAAGCACATGATTTTAATGATTTATCCGAATTCATTACATAGTCAAATTCAATATTTTTTAAAATGGAGATAGATTCCTCATCATAAGGAAAAACAAAATCTAAATATTGATTTTCATAAAGAAGTTTAACTGCAATTTTATCAGTAATCCAATAGATTGTTGATTCGGGAAATTTTCGTTTTAACGCCGGAAGCTGTGCTGTTGTCATTAATACATCTCCCATCGCATCAAGATTAATAATTAAAATTTTAGTGCCAATTGGAATATTATCTTTGCAGCCATCTTTTAAGCAATCGTGATCCGGGAAGCAAGGTTTGTAACCTGTAAATCTTTTACAATTAGGAATTGAAATTTGCATCAATTCTTAAACTCCTGTTAAATGTTTTTCAAGAAAAGGTAATAGTTTTGTTTTGACTTCTTCAAATGAGATGCTTTTCAAACTTGATGTATTAGTCTCGGCAAATTCAAAATCAGAGCCATAAGGCGACCAAATCATTGAAGCAGTATCATGAACATATAAGCCAAAAACATTGACATTATTTGCCGAAGCTAAATGAACTGCCATTGTATCCGGTGTAATTAATAAATTTAATTGAAATATCATTGCAGCGAATTTATCGAAAGATTCCGAGGAATAAATCTTAATTTTATTGCCCGAAATTACCTTGCTGAATTTAAGTCCTTTGGGTCTGATAATATTAACAGATTAACATCCTGACTAATTAAAAATTCAATTAATAATTTATAATTTTCATTTCCCCAAAATCTCGCTTCACTGCCTGCAGAAATATTTATTCCGATTAAAAATTTATTTTCATCAAAATTCCTTTTTATAAATTCTTTCGCTTCAGCAAGAGAATCAGCTTTGGGATAATAATATACTTTAGTTTCATCCTCATTCATTTTGACATTAAATAATTTTCCAATTTCTAGTAATCTTTCAATAACATGAAACTTTGTGTCATCCAATTTTTTTACTGTATTTGTATAAATTATTTTATTTTCTTTATCCAAACCAAATTTATTCACGGTGCTGCTAAGTGCAATAATAAAGCTTACAGTGGTAGAAACATCATCATGCAAATCAACTACCGTATCTATTCTTTCATGTTTTATTATCTTAAGAATTTTAAATATTCCAGATATACCTTTTTCAAAAATAATCAATTTGTCAATATCTGGATTATTATTAAAAGCAAAATAATTTTTTTTATCTGCCAGAAGATAAACATCGCAATGTAGGTTAGTTTTTATAAAGTGTAAAAGCGGTGTGGTTACTAATGCATCTCCGATTCTATTTAAGCGGATAAATAATACCCGTGAGATTCGGCTATCCAATCCGGCTTTTTTCCTATTAAAATTCGAAATAAACAAAAGGATTGCTAACAAAATATTTTTTAGAAATATTTCAAATTTCTTCATTGAGTAAAATAAATAAATTGTATAATAATTTATCTTA
This sequence comes from uncultured Ignavibacteriales bacterium, assembly GCA_963746735.1. Classification (GTDB taxonomy): domain Bacteria; phylum Bacteroidota; class Ignavibacteria; order Ignavibacteriales; family Ignavibacteriaceae; genus CAVSWT01. The sequence continues at coordinate 11,071 of CAVVCO010000022.1, read as the reverse complement.
CAAACTTAGTTAATTTGTAAGTAATTATTCTTGTTTAGTAGTTTCAAGATTAGGCAGAAGCCAGGTTATCAATCCGATTAAGGGAAGAAAAGAACAAACCTGGTAAACATAATTTATGCTAGTTTGGTCAGCTAATTCACCTAAAACTGCTGAGCCAATACCTGCGATTCCAAAAGCAAAACCAAAAAATAATCCGGCAATCATTCCAACTTTACCAGGTAAAAGTTCTTGCGCATATACTAATATTGTTGGAAATGCTGAAGCGAGAATAACACCAATTAATATTGTTAAAATAGTTGTCCAAAATAAATTTGCATAGGGAAGTAAAATTGTAAATGGAGAAACTCCTAAAATAGAAAACCAGATAATATATTTTCTTCCAAAGCGGTCACTTAATGGGCCGCCAATCATTGTTCCTACGGCAGCAGAAGCAAGAAAGATAAAAAGATAAACTTGTGAAGTTTGAACCGACATTTGAAATTTATCAATTAAATAAAAAGTGAAAAAGCTTGTCATACCGGCAAGATAAATGTATTTAGAAAATATTAACGCTAATAAAATAGAGACTGTAAAGATTATTTTTCCTTTAGAAAAATTATGATTTATTTCTAGATTATCGAAGTTACTTTTTCTCTCGATATGTTCTTGGTTTTTCTTTTTATACCAATTTCCAATCTTAATTAAAATTATAATGGCAATAATAGCCAATATAGAAAACCACACAACACTTGACCTTCCATAGGGAACAATTATTATTGCCGCCAGCAATGGACCTATTGACCGGCCAGCATTTCCACCTACTTGAAAAATTGATTGTGCGGTTCCTCTTTTGCCGCCCGAGGCAAGATGTGCAACCCGTGAAGCTTCAGGATGAAAAACTGAAGATCCAATTCCAACCAATGCAACAGCAAATAAAAGAATTTCATAAGTTGCTGCAAATGAAATTAAAACTATACCAGCAAGAGTGAAAATCATTCCTACTGTTAGCGAGAAAGGTTTTGGTTTTTTATCAGTATAAAAACCAACAAAAGGTTGGAGGATTGAAGCGGAAAGTTGAAATGTTAAAGTAATTAACCCGATTTGTACAAAGCTTAAGCTAAAAGAATCTTTTATGATAGGGTAAATAGAAGGTATAAGAGATTGCATCACGTCGTTTAGTAAATGTGAAAAACCAATTGCAAGTAAAATCTCATAGGCAGTTTTTTCAGTAGTATTTTTTGAATCTTCTGTTTGTATAATTTTATGCATAGAAAGCTTTATATTATTCAATACAATTTCCAATTTATAAAAAATTAATTGTATGAATTCAATAAGTTTAAAGGCTGTTATTTATAAGCAATTAATAGCTGCAAAGTTAAACAAGAATATTTTGGCGAGCAATTTTGCATTTATTAAACTATTTCTATATTAAAAGTGTCTTTAATTTTAGAATAGTTAATAAAAGAAGCAATTGTTAACTTCACTTTTCCTCTATTTGATTCGATAATAAGGGGAAGAATTGTAATGTATTTCAATGTTTGGGATTGATTTTTAACAACGTGATTTATTTTAATTATCATTTGTAACAAAATGTCTTGAAAGGCAATAGTGTTATAAAATGTTTTATAAATAGAGATATAAAAATGTTTATTCGACTTTTGATAAATCAAAATTTTGAATTCAAGAAATGAATTACCGATTCAAATTAATATTGCTATTAGTATTTACTTTTGCAGTAAATAATTTTGCTCAGCAAAATGTTGCTGATAGTCTTGAAAATCAGCTTGATCTTTTAAGCGGCGAAAAAAAAGTTGACGTTCTAGATCAAATAGCTGATATCTATCATTACATTGATAACAAAAAAGCTATTGAATTCGCAACTAAAGGATTAGAACTTGCAAAATCATTAAAGTATTATAAAGGCATGGCAAGTTGTCTAGGCAGTATTGGTCATTGCAATATTAATTTAGATAATAAAAAGGCGTTAGAATATACTAAAAAGGCTTTAGCAATTAGATTAGAAATTAATGATAAACCTGGGGAGGCAAACTCTTTAAATGTTCTTGGTATAATATATTATTATCTAGGAAATTATTCATCTTCAATTGAGTATCATCTTAAAGCGGTAAAAATACGTGAAGAAACTGGGGATGAAAATAAAATAGCAATATCATATAATAATATTTCATTGATTTATATATCCTTGGAAGATTATGGTACTGCTTTGCAATATTTAAATAAAGCATTAATCATAAGAAAAAAGAATAAATATAAAAGTAGCTATGCTTTAATTGAAGAAAATATTGGTGATATATATAGTAGAATGGGAAAATATGACAAAGCTTTTGAACATTTGAAGGAAGCGTTGGAGGATGGAAAGAGGACAGATAATAAACAGGCTGTTGCCGGAATCTATTTAATTTTAGCAAAAATATATTTGCTGAAACAAGAATACGGGAAAGCATTTAACAATTATAATTTGGCAAATGAAATTTATAGAGGGATGCATGAAAAGCATGGCATTTCTCAAGCCGAAAATGGTATTGCAGCAATCTATCAGCAAGAAGGAAAATCAGAATTAGCAATGCAGCATGCTTTTACTGCATTTACTTATGCTGATTCAATTAATTCTTTAGACAATGCAGCTAAAGCCGCAAATATTCTTCAAGCCGAATATTATAAGATAGGGAATATTAAAAAAGCTTTTAAATATTTAACAATATTTAAGAATGCATCGGATAGTTTAAAGATTACCGATAAAATTAAGAAGCTGGCGAAAACAGAATTTGATTATAAAATTCAAGTGATAAAAGAGCAGCAAAAAGCTGAAATAAATAAGCAGAATATCTTCATACAATGGTTAACAATTTCTCTTGTGCTGGGTTTAATCATAGTTGGTTTAATTATCTTCGGCTATTTGAACAAAAGAAAAATCAATACGCAGTTAGAAGAATTAAACAATGAGTTGAAAGAGATAAACGCAACCAAGGATAGATTTTTCTCAATAATAGCGCATGATTTACGAGGGCCATTTCATTCACTCCTAGCTTTTTCGGATGCTTTATCAAAAGATATCGATGACTTAAGCAATGAAGAAATAAAAGAGTTCAACACCGAAATTAATACTTCACTTAAAAAACAATTTGAGCTGCTAAATAATCTTCTTGATTGGACTAGGCTTCAAAATGAAAATTACAAATTAGAATTTGAATTAATTAGGCTTCATGAAGAATTAAACAATACAATTGAGACATTATCTTTGGCGGCATCACGAAAAGAAATTAAATTGATAAATGAAGTTGATAAAGTTGCCGAGGTTAAAGCAGATAAAAATATGCTTCAGCTAGTGTTAAGAAATTTAATAACAAACAGTATAAAGTTTTCAAATAAAAAAGGAATTATAAAAATAACCTCTGAACGAAATAATGGGTACATTAAAATTAATGTTTTGGATGATGGTGTAGGAATTCCAAATGAAAATCTTGATAAAATTTTCCGAATAGATGTTAATTATTCTACTCAAGGAACATCGCAAGAGAAAGGCACAGGTCTTGGTTTAATTTTATGCAAAGATATTATAGAAAAGCATGGAGGAGAAATCCTGATTAAAAGTGAAGAGGGGAAAGGGACAGATGTTTCCTTTACGTTGGAAGCAAGTTGAAATATGATTTATTTAGTTATAGTTATTTCTATCTAACAAACAAATAAAGTGATACACTTCAAATTGGGGGACTGTAAATATAATCTGTTATTATTAATATCTAGCGGCTTTCATAATACTATCTTAAGATATTAAAATAATTATCACTTCATTATTTATAAATTTTATCGATAATAAAAATGAGAATCTTAGACTATAGTTATATCCTATCTGAGAATTGCCGGAACATAGAATATTTACTATTATTTTATATTGAACTAAATAGAAGATATGTAAAATATCAAAAAATACAGAAAGCTAAATTTTTAATAAATCCTTAATGATTTACTATAGACATATAAACAACATGATATATAAATTAAAACTAATATTGATTTTCGTATTTATAGCCTTTTCAAATCAATATGCTCAACAAGCCATAGCTGATAGTCTTGAAACACAGCTTAATTATATTAGTGGAGAAAAAAAAGTTGAAACCCTTGATAGGTTAGCTGATATTTATCAAAATATAAATACGAAAAAAGCAATTGTGTTTGCTACAAAAGGAGCAGAACTAGCCAAAGAAATTAATTATGAAAAAGGATTAGCTAGTTGCTATGGAAGTATTGGATATTGCTATATTAATTTAGATAATGAGAAGGCATGGCAGTACACACAAAAAGCACTTAATATTCGGGAAAAGATTGGGGATAAAGCCGGTATAGCAACTTCTCTTAATGTAATGGGTGTTATAAATTATTACCAGAATGATTATTTAATTTCAATTGAAAACCATCTAAAAGCTATGAAGATGCGCGAAGAAGTTGGTGATGAGATTAAAATTGCTACTTCATATAATAATATTTCACTAGTTTATATTGCTTTGGAAGATTATGATACTGCTTTGAAATACTTAAATAAGGCTTTGTCAATCAGAATAAAAACAAACAATAAAAAAGGTATTGCAATTGTAAAAGCAAACATAGGTGATGTTTATGGAAGAATGGGGAAATATGATACTGCATTTGTTTATTTAAATGAATCTCTATCAATTAATAAGGAGATCGGGAATAGAATTTCAGAAGCAGGCACTTATCTTATTATAGCCAAGATTTACATGCAGCAGAATAAAAATTCAGGGGCAGAGAACAATTATAAAATGGCATTTGATTTATATTATGAAATGAATGAGAAAAATGGAATTGCGCAAGCAGAAAATGGTTTAGCTTCTATTTATGAAGTTGAAGACAAAACAGATTTAGCTATTAAACATGGACTAGCTGCCCTATCGTATGCATGGGCAATTAATTCTTTAGACAATGTAGCCAAGGCTGCAAATATTTTACAAACCGAATATTCTAAATTAGGGAATACAAAAAAAGCTTATTATTATTTGACAGTATATATTGCTTCATCGGACAGTCTAAAGATTACTGATAAAATTAAAAAGCTGGCAAAAACAGAATTTGACTATAAGATTCAAGAGATAAAGGAACAGCAGAATGCTGAGATTGCAAAGCAAAATATATTTATACGTTGGTTAACGGTTTCTCTCGTTTTGGGTCTAATCATAGTTGCATTAATTATTTTCGGTTATATTAATAATAAAAAAATTAACAGGCAGCTAAACGAATTAAATGAAAAGCTTAAAGAACTCAATGCCACAAAAGATAGATTCTTCTCAATTATAGCACACGATTTGCGCGGGCCATTTCACTCATTACTGGCATTTTCAGATGCTTTGTCAAATGATATAGAGAATTTGAGCAACGATGAAATAAAAGATTTTAATACAAATATTAATAATTCTCTTAAAAAGCAATTTGAATTATTAAATAATCTTCTTGATTGGTCAAGGCTGCAGAATGAAAATTATAATTTTGCATTTGAAAATATTCAGCTTTATAATGAACTGGAAAATACAATAGAAACATTATCCTTGGCGGCAAGACAAAAAGAAATTGATCTAATTAATGAAGTTGATAAAGATACCATCGTCAAAGCAGATAAAAATATGCTGCAATTGGTGCTGCGTAATTTAATATCAAACAGTATTAAGTTTTCCAATAAAAATGGAATAATAAAAGTAACATCCAAACAAAAGGAAGACCATATAGAGATTAATGTTTTTGATAATGGAGTAGGGATTGCAAAAGATGATCTTGATAAAATTTTCCGCATAGATGTTCATTATTCAACTCAAGGGACAGCTCAAGAAAAAGGTACCGGGCTTGGATTAATTTTATGTAAAGAAATAGTTGAAAAACACGGCGGCAAAATTTCAATTAATAGTGAGCCTGGCAGAGGAACAGATGTTTCTTTTTCATTAAAAACAGTCTAATTAATTTTAGAATTACTGGCCAATTAAACATAAAAATCAAAACTAAGCTTCGAACTTATTGGATATTAAATAGTCAAACCTCATTTATGAAAATTTTATTAACCAAAGACATCAGTAGTAATTCCTAATAGAAAGAACATATATGCACATCTGGTTTATATTATAACTGGTACTGAACATTTAATCACAAAAATGAATGTATTACGTGGCGTATGATTTGATGCAATATAAGACAGGAGAGCTTTATGAATTATTTTTTAGAAAATTGAACCTATAAATAATTGCTCTTATCATTTCCCTCTTCTAGTTATCCTCCTGGTAACAATCAACTATAAAATATAAAGTTCAATTTAACGCAATGCAGCTGGTAAGCAGGCTGCTATAAATTCAATTATGTAAAATATTTACAGACTATTACACTTACAGTATGGAGGATTATGCATTTAAGTTTACATTGTGCGGAATAAAGATATTGTACGACAACTTAAAATCTGGTTGCTAAAATTGAATATGAACTAATTGAAAATAAAAACCCAAAATGGGGAAAAGTAAAAACCTCCTAAAAAGAAAGATGAATAAATGTATAAAAAATTACTAATCGCAATGGCTTTTATAGCTATTCTTATAGGTACAGCGCAAGCACAAGTCCAACAATTGGTGGATTTTAATAATACTTCAGATCTAACAACTTTATTTAATCCTGATGCAACACCGGTATTTACAAATATCAGCGATCAGGGTATTGGTAACACAGGTTCAATTAATGTACCTCTCGGAACTGACGACATCTGGACAACTAAATCAGGATATAGTGTTTCTGGTGAAGGAGATGTTTATACGCTTAGTGCATTCTTTAAAATTAAAGCGAATAGTGGGTATGGAGGTTTAGGTTTTTCATCAAATGATACTAATGAACCAGATTCTTATGGTTCACCGGCATTCGGGTTGGGAATGTGTTTTCATGGCGGTGGCGGATTCTTTATTAATAATAGGGCTAATACAAGTGTAAGCTGGCCCCCGGATTTAGTTATTGGTAATTGGTACAAAATGATTTTTATAGTAACTGCTAAGGGAAGCAATTTGTATGATTTAAATTTCCAAATCTGGAATTCTGACGCAGATGGTGTACTTGGTACTATGAAGACAGAACAAACAAAAAATAATGTTAGTAATACTGAGGTCGGCGGTGCAAGTACCTTACATGTTTATTTTTCTGCTGCAGGAAGCAGAATGGAAAAAATTGATAATTTCGATATCAACCTCGAAGGTGGTGCTGTTATTGTCGAAGAAGGAGCACCTGTTCTTACAACTGATGCTGTAACTTCAATAACTGCAAATACAGCAACCGGCGGTGGAAATGTTACCGATGACCAGGGTTCTTCCGTTACAGTTCGTGGTGTTTGCTGGAGTACAGCCACATCACCGACAACTGCATTAAGCACCAAAACTTCTGATGGCACAGGCACTGGTACTTTTACCAGCAGTTTAACTGGTCTTGCAGCAAGCACAACTTATTATGTTAGAGCTTATGCTACCAATGGCGTTGGAACCTCCTACGGTGCAGAACTTAGTTTTACTACAACAGATCCTATTGCAACATTTCCAGCTGGAAGCGGAACAATTGGCGATCCATATCAAATTGCAACTTTGGAAAATCTTTACTGGATAACTGCTTCTAGTACGCTATAGTTGCCAGTCCAAATCAAGCAGCAAGGTGGGCTGCATACTATATTCAAACCGCAGACATTGATGCATCAAGCACATCAACCTGGGATAGCGGCACCGGCTGGACGCCAATAGGTAATACTTCTCCATACTTTACCGGAACTTACAATGGGAACGGACATACAATAAATGGATTGTATATTAATCGTGTAGTGACTTACGGGGGTCTCTTTGGCGTGGCTATTGGCGGTACCATTACCAATCTGGGTGTTATAAATGTAAATATAACCGGTGGACATAATACCGCAGCTTTAGAGGGGAATGGTTCAGCAACAATAAGTAACTGCTACAGTACCGGTACTATTATCGGCTCCCAGTATACCGGCGGATTAGTGGGTCAAGGATCAAACGTGAGCAATTGCTATAGCAGTTGCAGTGTTACAGGTATTGCTACAAGCGGGGGACTTATTGGTAGAGGTACTGGTACCATCAAGAATTGCTACAGTACCGGAAATGTGACTCGCAAATCGGGCTATGGGTCCACTGAGATGGGTGGTTTTATGGGGTCAGGGGCTGCAACAATTCAATACTGTTTTTCTACGGGCAGCGTTATTTATACAGACGCTACCAATCCCACAGATAAAGGCTTTCTTGGAAATTATACAAGTGGAACTTTAACCAGTAATTTTTGGGATACACAAACTTCGTTGCAGACTACAACTTCGGGTACAGCAACAGGCAAAACCACAGCAGAAATGAAAACCAATACAACATTTTTATCTGCAGGTTGGGATGACACTATCTGGAATATCGGCGATGGAATAAATGACGGTTATCCATACTTAGTTTGGACAAATTCAGGTGGAACACCTCTTCCTGTAGAACTCTCATCTTTTTCTGCATCAGCAATTGGTTCAAATGTTAAGTTAAGCTGGAATACAGCAACAGAAGTTAACAACTACGGCTTTGATGTTGAACGGAAGGTTCTACACATTCAGACTGACAATGCTACTTGGGAAAAATTAGGATTTGTAAATGGTAACGGAAATTCAAATTCACCTAAAGAGTATTCTTTTGTTGATGATAAAGTTTCAGCAGGAAAATATTCTTACAGATTAAAACAAATTGATAACAATGGACAGTTTGAATACTCAAAAATGTAGAGGTTTCATTTATGAAACCAAATGAGTTTGAATTAAGTCAGAATTATCCTAATCCGTTTAATCCAAGCACAACAATTCGTTTCAATTTACCCGAAGCAAGTATAGTAAAGCTTACGATCTTTAACATACTCGGACAGGAAATAAGAACACTTGTAAATGAATTCAAAGAATCCGGAGTAAATACAATTAACTTTGATGCAAGCGATCTTAACAGCGGAATATATATTTACAAAATAGAAGCTGGTAATTTTGTTCAAACCAGAAAAATGACTTTGCTTAAATAATAATCAACTACGCAGAACACATAAAAATTAAAAAGGCTCAGGCAACTGAGCCTTTTTTTATTTGAGTTAACCACACTTACTGATAAAACAATAATTCAGAGTGTTTAATCGACTATAAAGTTAAGTAAAATGTAACTGTATTCACTATAAAGAACTAGATCCATTTACGTCCCTTTGGACGATTGAAATCTTACGGAGAATTCATTATTGATATAGATACAATTTGTAAAAATTATACAAGACGAAAAAATCAACTTCGGTTGCCTTTTCTATATAAGAAGGGATAAGTTTTGTCCAATTAAAAATCAAATAGAAAATCGTTATTAGCTTTATAATAGAAATTGAAATGGCTTCTAAGTGATAGATAAAAACAATAATTAATATTTTGATATAATGGCAAACCCTTATATCAAAAATGAAATCAATTCATGTATGCAAATTAGGTATATAATAATCGGGAGATCTTATGAAAAATATTTTACTAATAATCTCAATATTTCTTTTACATAGTTTATTTTCCAGCTTTACATCTGCAGCTGACCGCTATTCAAAAGTCACAGGAAACTGGAATGCAACCAGTACATGGGCTGCCACTTCAGGAGGTGCCACGGGAGCTTCAGTTCCTGTTAATGGCGATGTGGTTTATATTGAAGGCAGCCGTACTGTAACTATAACGGCTAACGCAGCGTGTACAGCTCTGAATATTGCAACCGGATCTGCATTAACCGTTGGAGGATATACGTTTACTGTCTCTGGTACAAGTTCTATAAGCGGCACAATAACCTTTAATAGTGCCACTGGTCCAAAAACTTTTACCGGGGTTGTTACACTAAACAGCGGTGCTGTATGGAACGAAACTGCTGCTCCTACATTTAGCTTACCTGCTGGTTTAACAAATAATGCAGCTACATTTACTGCTAACACAGGTGCGCATTCAATTTCGGGTACGATTAGTGGGAATACTCTTACCTCTATTCCTAACTTAGTAGTACCAGGTACTGGATTGACAAACAACGGAGCTTTAACTATTGGGACGAATTTAAATGCCAGCGGCACATTAACTAATGCTGCAACCGGTGTATTAAATATAGGTAATACTTATACTTTTTTTGTTGGAACGTTGACTGCTACTGCAGTTGGCAATACAGTTAACTATACCGGTTCAAATCAAACAGTTAAGGATGGTATCTATTCAAATCTAGGACTTTCGGGTACAGGTACAAAGACAATTTCTGCCACAGCTAATGTTACTGTTAATGGTGTTTTAAACCTTGGCGGTAATACTAATTACTCTTTAGTACCAAAATTAATCAATGCTACATCGTCAATTGTTTACTCTGGTAGCGTAGCTCAAACAACAGGAGGTGAATTTAAGGCAACTATGAATATGCCGGTTTCAATTAACAATGCAAACGGTGTAACACTTAATCTTAATAAGACCTTAAATAATACGCTTACGTTTATAAATGGTAATTTAAATACTGGAATCAGGACACTAACATTGGGTACAGGTTCGTTATCCGGTGAATCAGATGCAGGTTATTTGGTTGGAAATTTAGCAATTTCACAGACTGTAGGAGCCGGTGCTTCACCTTTAGGTAATATTGGTCTATCAATTGCATCCGGTGCTGATGATTTAGGTGATGTAACAGTAACCCGTGTAACCGGAACTACAACCTCCGGGAACGGAAATGCTGGAATTACAAGATATTGGGATATCTCATCAACCAATCCTCCTACAAGCGGAAGAGATTTGTCTTTCTCATGGTTAATGAATGAAGACAACGGTGTTGATTTGACAAATGCTCTGGTATTTAAAAGTGAAGATAACGGTGCAACCTGGACTTCATTTGGTTCAGTTCAGGATGTATCAAGTGCCACAGAATTCCGAACAATTTCAGCTCCGGGAGTAACTTCTTTTTCAAGATGGACAGTTGCTTCTGCGACATTACCTTTACCAGTTGAACTTACTTCTTTTAATGCATCTGTAAATGGAAAT
>CAVVCO010000021.1:0-268857 GCA_963746735.1 uncultured Ignavibacteriales bacterium | reverse complement strand
AAATTATATCTATACTACTAAACCGAAAGGGCTGCCATTTAGTTGATTAGATAATTAATCTTATCATAGATGAAATAGATCCAAAGACTTATTGAGGTTTAAGTAATTGTGATAAAAGTTCAATTACTTCTTCCTTTGAGAAAGGTTTTGATAAATAATGAGAGCAGCCTGCAGCTAAAAATTCTTCTTTATCAGTCGGCATCGCATAAGCAGTAGTTGCAATTATGGGAGTACTTTCATAATCTTTCATAACTCTTATTTTCTTTGTGGCTTCCTTACCATCCATACCGGATTTTAGATTTATATCCATGAATACTAAAGTATATTTTTTATTTGCTAACATTTGTATGGCAAGATCGGCATTTAAAGCAGTTTCCAATTGAATATACTCGCTGGTATATCTCTTCATTACTTGAAAAACAATGGGATCGTCATCTACTAGTAAAGCAATAGGTTTTTCTTGTTTTTGCATTCTTATATCTCGAGTTTCTTCTAATTTTGTAATAGTTTGATTATTGGGTATTATTTCATCATTTGCATAAGGCAATTCAACTATAAAAGTTGATCCTTTTCCAACTTCACTCTCAATTGAAATTGTTCCACCGAATTTATCAACTAATTTCTTTGTGATACTTAATCCTAATCCGGAGCCTTCGAAGTTTCTACTATAACCTTCGCTGGCTTGCCTGAATTCATCAAAAATAATTTGGAAATCATTTTTTGCAATACCTATTCCGGTATCAATAACTTTTATCACAACTGAATTATTGCTAAGGGCTATGTCACAAACAACGCTGCCTTCACTTGTAAATTTTATAGCATTATTAACTAGGTTAGTGATGATTGATCGAAACGCACGCTGATCAAAATTTATAATTATAGGTTCGTGATTGAATAATAATTTCAATTCAATTTGTTTTTTACGAGCTACTTCATTGAAGAGAGCTATAATTTCTTTTGATATACTTATTATTTCAATTTTTTGATATTTGATATCTTTTTTTTCAGTTTCAAATTTTGATAAGTCTAAGATAAGATTTAACGTTTCTGATAATCGTGCGCCGCTATTAAAAATGGTTTCTGCCATGTTTTTTATATCCTGAGAATTAACTTCACGACGAAGATAATCTGCATAGCCCAAAATGCCTACTAGAGGTGTGCGTAATTCGTGACTCATATTAGCAAGAAAATTTGATTTTAGTCGACTCATTTCTTCAGCTTTTTCTTTAGCACTAATGAGTTCATCAATCATTTTTTTCTTTTCAGTTATATCTTCTTTAATTTCTATGAAATGTGTTATCTCCCCTATTTCGTTTTGGATCGGCGATATAGAGGCAGATTCCCAATACAATTCTCCGTTCTTCTTTTTATTATGAAATTCACCATGCCAGTCTTTGCCTGAAAGAATAGTATCCCACATTTCCATATCTTCTTCTTTAGATCTTTCACCGGTTCCCAATAGACTTTGGTTGTTACCAATTATTTCATCATAATCATATCCGGTGACATCACAGAATTTTTTATTAACATATTCAATGTTTCCCTTAACATCGGTTATTACAACTGAGGCGGGGCTTTGTTCAACACCCCGGAATAATTTTCTAATTTCCTCTTCTGCTCTTTTCCGATCAGTAATATCGTGCGCTACACCTTGCAAGCCTACGACTTTTCCATTTTGATAAATAGGTGTTTCAAAAACTTCTAAAGTAACAATGTCACCATTAGAATGAAAAATTTCTATATTTATTGATTCAGAAAAATGCTCACCACGTAAATGAGCCATTGTTCTTTCTTTCGCCAGCTTATTTATTTTTGAATCGGTAGTAAACCAGTCTTTGGTTTTTAGCCATTTATCTGGAGAATATCCTGAGATTTTTTCCACAGTGGGTGAAATGTATGTTAATTCTGCTTTTGTATTCTGTGTATAAAAGAAAAGATGTGGAGTTCCTTCCACTATTGTTCTCATTTTTTCTTCATTTCCCCTTAGAGTTTCTTCTGCATGTTTACGGTCAGTAATATCTGTAATCGTTCCAATATAACCAACTACTTGATTTTCCGAATTCTTTTCCGGGATAGCTTGCCCCATTACCCATCTGATTGAACCATCATTTTTTAAAAAACGATAATCAGCATAAGATTCTGCTTTGATTGTTGTTGAATCTTGCCAACCTTTTTTAATTGTCTCTCTATCATCAGGATGAACTGCTTTTAGCCATCCATTTCCCAAACCATCTTCACAAGACAGCCCCGAGATATTGCACCATCTTGGATTAACATAAGTTGTATATCCATTTGCATCAGTTCTAAAAATTCCAACAGGTGAAGCATTAGCTAAGGTTTGAAAAAGTATTTTACTTTCGAGAAGAGCTTCTTCAGCCCTCTTGCGTTCAGTTATGTCTATTGTAAAACCAGCAATGTATCTAGGTTTGCCTTCTATTTTTATTGGAAATTTAATGGTAGTATAGAAGTGTCCATTTAATTCTTCTTCTACTCTTATAAGTTCCCCTTTTTGTAAAATCTTTTTATCATCCGCCAAAATGTTTTTTGCTAAATCAGATGGAAACAATTCATCAATATTTTTTCCAATCATATTTTCTAAAGGCATATTCAACATTTGTTCGTAATTTTTACTCAACCTAATTGAACGAATATTTTCATCTTTAAAAAATATATAGACAGGAGAATGCTTCAATAACTCTCTAAATATTTCTTCGTTTTCCCGAATTTTTTCTTCGGCATATTTACGCTCTGTGATGTCTCTGGTAATTGAAATTATATGAGGTTCGTTCTTTAACAAAATAACTGACGCGGACATTAACCCATAAATAATGTTCCCGTTTTTTAACCTAAATTTTGTCTCAAGGTTTGTTACGTGTCCACCATTTTTTAACCCTGAAACTAACTTTGCCCTGTCATCGGGATTTTCCCAAATATTTATTTCAAGTGATGTTTTTCCTATAACATCTTCTTTTGTATAGCCGGTAGTTCGTGTAAAACCTTCATTTATTTCCAAATACAAACCGTCACTCAAACGGTTTATATTTACAGCATCCGGACTTGTTTCAAATGCAAGCTTAAATCTTTCTTGACTTTCAATTAGCTTTTTTTCGGAAATCTTTTGTTCGGTTATATCTTTAAGAAACGCTACCCATTGGCCACCATTTGTCTCCTTGTATTGAACACTTACCTCGACGTCAAAGACACTTCCGTCCTTACGGCGATGTATTGATTCAAAACGATCTTCACCATTTTCTTTTATCTTTTGTCTATGTATAGTTAAGTCCAAACTTGTTTCATTATACACAAGGTCTGAAATATTCAATGACAGCAATTCCTGCATGGTATAACCACTCATATTACAATAGGTATCATTTACTTCCAACAGCCAGCCATTTTTATCCAGCATCCAGAAACCATCAATGGCAGATTTAAGGATAGTTCGGTATTTCTCTTCGCTTTCTTTTAACACAATTTCGGCAAATATGCGTTCTGAAATATCAGTATGTGTCCCAATAATTCTAATTGGTTTCCCGTCATTATCCCATTGTATAACTTTGCCTCTATCAAGAATCCATTTATATGAACCATCTTTGCATTTTAATCTTTGCTCACTTTGATATAACGGTATTTCACCGTTAAAATGTTTGTCTAGTTCTTCAAATACATTGGCTTTATCATCCGGATGCAATAATTTCTCCCACGCTTCGAAAGTATTCTCTACTTCATTATCATTATATCCAAGCATAGCTTTCCACTGGTGCGAGAAGAAAACTTTATCAGAACTGGCATCCCAGTCCCAAACACCATCGCCCGCGCCTTCAAGAGCAAACTGCCACCTTTCTTCACTTGTTTTTAATTTGTTTATATAACTTTGTTTTTCTTCTTGGTCAAGAAGTATTTTACCGATCAAAAGCGAAGCAAAAGGGTATACCCCCAATATTGTTGGCAACAAAACTTTGTACATCCCAATCATATCTTTATAAGGAAGCATTAAAAATAAAATCAACATAACAGTATTTACAGCTAAACCGAAAATATATAATTGGAAATTCGTAAAATATTTTATGTCTTGTCTTTTCCTGCGTTCAAAGAAATAAAGTCCAATAAGGAAGGAAGATAATATTACTGAAGATCCAACTAATGCACCTCCACCGCCTAAATATTGTCTAAAAATAATTGCAACGACAGCTGAAATCGAGCCTGAAACTGGGCCAAAGAAGAGGGCACATAAACTTATTACAATTGATCTTCCATCAAATATAATTCCTTCGGCCAGATGGAAAGGATATAACATGCCGATTATTGCTGTAACTCCAAATAGCAATCCTTGTAATATCTTACCTTTTAATTGTGCGCGACTGTATCTTGTATCTATAAAGCCGGAGAGCACACTCAGAGCAATTAAAACAGATAGATTATATACTAGATCAATTACTATCATTATGGGCATTGATTCTTATGATTGTCAAAACAGTTAATTAATATAATGAATAATTTAACATAAATTATTTATAGTTATTTTCATTTGGGTTAAAAATCAAATCATTTAAAAAATAAATCATTAATAATTTTAATAAGCACAGAATTATTTTATCTAACACAAATGGATTGTTCTATTTTGAATTTAGGCTAAGTCTTTATATCACCTAAGTTGTTTATTGTAATATATAAATTCACAAATAAGTATACCTTCTTGATTATCGAAAATTTTTGGTTATGATTCAATCAAAGGGGTTAAATTTTCTTAAATCTATATTCGAAACATTCATTATTTCTTTAAGGCTAAAGGGGTGAAGTAAGATTTACTCAATTGAGTTTTCTTGAAAATTTTAAATGATATTATTCATATGGATTAAAGCTCTCATATTTTTCATTTCTTTCACATCAAAATTATGAAGTCTATTTGTCGTCTAATATTTAACTATGTACGAGAATTATAATAGATTATTAAAAAACAAAAATATATTCTTGATATTTATTCCATTCTTTTCATCTAGTTGCCGTATGTCATTATTAGCTTGACTCTTTCATTATTTATTTGCACACTTCAATGTGTAATTCTTCTCTACTCCGAGAGAGAAAGAATATTTTTACGGATCACGAAAAGGGTAGTAATACATGTCTAATTTCTCTCCCGAAGCGTTTAGCAATTTTAATGTTTAATTAAAATTAGGATTAGGAGGGAGATATGAAAAAGTTAGCATTTCTAATTTGTATGGCTTTGCTTGCCGGATGTTCATCGATACAAACCGAAAGATCTTTAATCACAGAACCCGAATTACTAAAGCAAGTTACTCTGCCATTAATTACTCAAAACATCTATCATCAGGATATTGATTTGGTTAGTGATATCTTAGTTGACGACGATGGATCGGTCGAAAGGGCGAGTTTTGTCAAAGGTAGCGGTGATAAAGATTGGGATGCTCTTGCTATAGCATCAATTCTTAAATGGAAATTTAGTCCGGCAACGTATAACGGGAAACCTGTAAAATTATTAATCCGTAGAAAAATAATGATTCAACTTGCAGAGCCTGAAATGATGAACCTTGCTGAAATAGTTTTTGCAAATTTGAAACAAGCTGATTCTGCTTATAAAGCGCTCATTGACGGAGGTGATTTTAATGGAATAGTAAGTAAGTATTCAATAAGTCCTTCACGCGTCAGTAATGGTTTATTAGGTGAGGTTAATATTCAGAATTATACTAAAAATATTTCTTCAGTTCTTTCGGATCTTGATGAAGGCCAAATAACTAAACCAATTCCTTACGGTCAGAATTATATTATTTTTAAGAGATTAAAAAAGATTGAGAGCGTTGATAAAAAAGAAATAATTAAGAATAAAGAATACTTTTTTATGGAATCTAAAAGTTACGTTACTCTATAACTATTTATACTCTTAATCATCAACGATATTATTTAAACATAAACCCAATTTCTTAAAGAAATTGGGTTTAATAAAGAGAATAAATTTAAATGTTATGAAGTTAATCTTTAAAAGCTTCCGTCACTAAATCCGCCTGTTGCTTGCTGGATTTTTTTGATGAACCAACCGCTGGGCTTGCACTTTCGGGCCTTCCAACATATTTAAGTTTTTGCCAATCTGATAAATCATCATATAATCTTTGAGTTAAGAAATTCCAGGCACCCATATTTTTAGGCTCTTCTTGAACCCAACGAACCGATTTTGCATTCTGATAAGAAGCTAAAACATTTTTTATTTTTTCTGATTTGTATGGATAATATTGCTCCAACCTTACTATTGCTGTGTCATCAATTTCGTTTTCAGTTTTATATTTCATTAAGTCGTAATAAACTTTTCCACTGGTTAAAATAATTTTTTCAATAAACTTTTTCTTTTCAACAGTGGTATCATCAATAATTTCATAAAACTTCCCGTTAATAAATTCTTCCTTTGAAGATTTAGCTTCTTGTCGGCGCAGTAAGCTTTTGGGAGTCATAACAATTAATGGTTTTCTTTCAGCATGTAATATTTGCCTTCTAAGTAAATGAAAATATTGAGCTGGTGTGGATGGGTTGCAAACCTGCATATTATTTTCGGCACAAAGAATTAAAAACCTTTCAAGTCGTGCACTCGAGTGTTCAGGGCCTTGTCCTTCAAATCCATGCGGCAGTAACATAACCACACTATTGGGTGCTTTCCATTTTTCATAGGATGCTACAATGAAATTATCAATAATTACTTGAGCTCCATTTGAAAAATCACCGAACTGCGCTTCCCAAATAACTAAAGCTAGAGGATCAGCAGTACTGTAGCCGTATTCAAAACCAAGAACTGCAGCTTCAGAAAGTAAACTATCTAACGCTTCTAGTCTTGCCTGCTTTTTAGAAATATAATTTAAATAAAAATATTCATCTCCGGTTTCAATATCGGTTAAAGCAAGGTGCCTTTGACTAAAAGTTCCACGAACACTGTCTTGTCCACTTAATCTTACAGGTGTCCCATCTAGCAGCAAACTGCCAAAAGCAATTGATTCGGCAAATGCCCAATCAGCGCCAATTGAACCATCAATTAATTTTTTCCTGTTCTCAAGAAATTTTTTCAGCTTAGGATGAGTATGAAAATTTTCCGGCTCAGTAGTAATTGCGTTCACAATTTCAATCAAAGTCTCTTCAGAAATATTTGTATCTTTTACTGGTTCTACTGAATTCATTTTTTCTTGTGGAACAGCTAAAGGTACGTCTGCATTAAATTCAGTGCTTTTCTTTTTTATCTTATCAAATGATTCACTCAATTTATCAATTACCTTTTCATTCATCTGTTCAATCTCTTCTTTTGAAAGAGTTTTATTCTTTAATAGAAAGCTTGAATATATTTCTCTAACTGAAGGATGGCTCTTTATCTTCTCATAAAGAAGGGGCTGTGTAAATCCGGGTTCATCGCCCTCATTATGCCCATGCCTTCTATAACCAAATAAATCAATTACTACATCCTTTTTGAATTTCTGCCTATACTCAAAAGCAAGTTTTGCAACCCAAATTGAAGCCTCCGGATCATCACCGTTAACATGGAAGATAGGCGCCTGAATCATTTTTGCTACATCTGTTGCGTAAACGGATGAACGTGCGTCTTCCGGTGTAGTTGTAAATCCAATTTGATTATTTATAATGATGTGGACGGTTCCGCCGGTTCGATATCCACTGAGTTGAGAAAGATTCAACGTTTCGGCAACAACACCTTGACCTGCAAAAGCTGCATCCCCATGTATTAAGACTGTCATAACTTTTTTATGATCTTTATTATCATTCATCCTGGTTTGTTTTGCTCTAACTATTCCTTCAACCACGGGATTTACCCATTCAAGATGGCTTGGATTGGAAGCAAGAGAAACAACAATTTCATTGCCGTCCCGTGTTTTATATAATCCGGAAGCTCCAAGATGATATTTCACATCTCCAGAACCTTCAATTGAATTTGGATCTCGAATATCTTCAAACTCGGAAAAGATAGAATCATAAGATTTGCCGATAATATTTGCCAGTACGTTTAATCTTCCTCTATGAGCCATTCCAAGTACCACTTCGGTTACCTGGTCGTCACTTGCCTTATTTAAAAGTAAATCAAGAACAGGGATTAAAGTTTCAGATCCTTCGAGTGAAAATCTTTTATGGCCGATAAATCTATTATGAATAAAGTGCTCGAAATTTTCAGCCATGATTAATTTGTTTAGCACATTTTTCTTAAATTCAATTTCAAATTCAGGTGAATTCTTTATTGGTTCCATTTGGCTTTGCAGCCATGATTTCTCTTCAGGGTTTTGAATATGCATATATTCAACACCGATTTTTTCACAATAAGTCTTTTGAAGAATATCAATAATTTCTCTTAATGTTGCTGTTTGAACTCCGCCGAAACCGCCGGTTATAAATTCTCTATCATAATCCCAAAAAGTTAATTTGTAAGCTGCTGGATCTAATTCTGCATGATATGCATTTGGTGTTCCTAAGGGATCAAGGTTTGCAATTAAATGTCCGCGAACCCTATAAAGATTAATAAACTGTAAAACGCGTGCTTGTTTTTCAATCTCTTCAGTATTTGTTGCCTTGTTAAATGCACCTGGATAATAATCTGTTTTCCATGAAAGAGGCTGATGCGGGATTTTTAATGCAGTGAAAATTTCTTCATAAAAATTTCTTTCGCCTAATAGAAGTTCAGCAATATCTTTTAAGAATAAACCTGACTCCGCTCCTTGAATTATTCTGTGGTCGTAAGTGCTTGAAATGTTCATTACTTTACTTACTCCTAAAGTTGAAATAGTTCCTGGAGACATTGCCTGGTATTCAGCTGGATATTGAATTGAACCTGTTGCAACAATGGTTCCTTGTCCTACCATTAATCTTGGTATTGAAGTTATAGTCCCGATCGTACCCGGATTGGTAAGCGTAATAGTTGTGCCTAAAAATTCTGAAGGATCAATTTGTCCCTTTCGTGAACGCTTGACCAGATCTTCATAATATTTCCAGAATTCATTAAAGTTCATTTGGTCGGCATTTTTAATATTTGGGACAATTAAGGAACGTGAACCGTCTTTCTTTTCAATATCAATTGCCAAACCTAAGTTAACATGCTTTCTTTTAATTAATTGCGGTTTATTTTTTATTATGGTGAAAGCATTATTCATTGCCGGCATATTCTTAACAGCACGTAAAATTGCCCAAGATATTAAATGAGTGAAAGATATTTTACCTTCATTTCTTTTCTTTAATGTCTGATTTATTATTATTCTATTTTCTTCTAACAGCTTAACCGGAATTGTTCGCTGCGAAGTAGCGACAGGTATGCTTAAGCTGTTGTTCATGTTATCTAAAATTTTTGCTGAGCTTCCGGCGATAACATGTGTTTCATCATCTTCAGATGGTTTAGGCAGATTGATTTCCTTTGAAGCGGCTAAATAAGATATATTTAGTTGTTCCTCGACATTGCCGTTACTTTTTTCGCCACTTTCTCCAAAAAATTTTTTCCATTGATCCGGTACATCTTCAGGGTTTTCTTGATACTGTTTATAAAGATATTCTACAAACCAGGTATTAGCTCCAAATTTTTCTAATTCTTCCTGCTGCTCTTTTGTTAAATCTTGCGTTTTCATTTTTTATATTGCTTTACAATTATTAATTATTTCTTAAATTAACATAACCACTTGACAATAAAAATCGGATACTGCAAATCACCTTATTATTATATGTCGGCAATTTGCGTACAGCCTTTTATTGAGAAGCTGGGAAATTCTGCTTCCAAATTTAATAAAATTGTTATTTTATAGTAGTGCAAAATTAGTTTGACAAAAATAAGAGTAAGATGGATAATAACGAAATTTCTAACCTTAGAAAAAACTATTCCTTAAAAGAACTTCATAAAAAAAATGTCAGTAAAAATCCTTTTGAACAGTTTTCATTTTGGTTTGATGATGCTGTAAAGGCTAATATTGAACAGCCAAATGCTATGATTTTGGCAACCGCAACAAAAGATGGAATTCCTTCGGCTAGGGTAGTTTTGTTAAAAGGTTTGGAGCATGATGGATTTAAATTTTTTACTAATTATAACAGCCAAAAGGGGAAGGAATTAATTGCAAACCCAAATGCATCACTGTTATTTTTTTGGTATGAATTGGAAAGGCAAATAAGAATATCCGGAAAAGTTGAAAAGGTTAGTAAAAAAGAATCCGAAGAGTATTTTGAAACACGGCCTTATGAAAGTCAGTTAGGTGCATGGGCTTCCAATCAAAGCGAATCAATAGCCAATAGAGATTATTTAGAAAAAAGATTTAATGAATTTAAATTGAAATATGAAGAGGGCAAAGTTCCTCTTCCGCCATATTGGGGCGGGTTTAAACTATTACCATATTCATTTGAATTTTGGCAGGGAAGAGAAAATCGTCTTCATGATAGAATTCGTTATGTAAAAGAAAAAAATGAGTGGAAAATCGAAAGACTTTCCCCTTAAATTTAAGTTTAGCTTGAATTCAAATTTTTAATAGTATTGTTTCTATAGTTTTAAGTTCATATACTTTTACTAAGTAATTTTAATTTCTTTTTGCTAAAAATTACAACAAGCAAGGAAATAAGATATTCCATTCCTTAGGCAGCACAGCTAGAATTCGTATCTAAATATTTTACTCTTAATTCAAAATAGTTTTAAACTTTACAGTTTCCATATTCGATGATAAAGAGAAGTAGGAAAAATATTAATGTTTTTTAAAGGTTCAATATGTTACCACCTTTATCTCATAATGCTTGGAAAGAAATGGTATTGGGGAATAAACAGTATCAATTCCAATTATTAGCGACTAAAATTATGATGAGTAGAATTTTATTAAGTACAAAAAACGATCCTTCACCTCAAAACATAAACAAATGTGTTAATGATGTACATGAGTTTTTTGTTAAAAACGAAATAATTGCCCAAAACGATATAAAGCAAATCTTTGGATAGGAGAGAAAATGAAAAAACTACTGCCAATAAACGAAGTAATTGAAAAAATAAAAAACGGAGAGAGGCTTGTATTAGCAGCTGATGAAAATTTACTTAGTCAGCTTCCCAAGGGTAATTGGATAGGTGGAACAATTCCGTACTTCATGGGTGATGATGGCGGGACTTTTACTAAAAGTGAAATTTTTGTTGATGATATTCCTTCTTTTGTTAAAAATGTTAAAATAAAATTTTATGATGAAAGTAGTCTTCCTAATATTGCTGGAGATGCTTATGAAAACGGATATACTTTATTAATTATTCCAGGGTTTAGTTCAATACATACTTCATTCGCCGAAAATTCAAATCAATATAAAGATATATTTTTAAGCCCGTTAGTCGGATGGATTGCGGGAATTGATTTAGCAGAACTAGGGAAAATCAGCCCTAAAGTATTCAATGGATGGGAAGGTGGAAATGCGGATGACAAATCTGTTGCAATGCATGTTGAACTTCCGGCAAACAAAATTCCTACACTTGACATAGTTAATTTGTTTGAACAAGGAGAGGGAGATACTATTACTTTTCCTAAAACAGGTTTTAGCGCAATGGATTGTTTTATAAATGGACAAAAGAAAAATTTATCAGAATATTTATTAACAAATGAAATTGATGTTAGGCTTCCGCTGGTTGCAAATTATTATGGTGCTATGATTAATACCAGTTTTAGTAATATTGATAAAGAAGGGAAAGTTGTTAATTTCTATGCGCCGGTTTTTAAAGATGTTGAATATAAGATTGCTAAGCCAATTAAAAACTATGTAAGCACTTTCACACAACAGATCTCAAGGTTAAATATTACTCCTGTGTTTTCCTGTAACTGCATTTTGAATTATCTTTATTCTGAATTGGAAGGTAAGAAAACTGCTAATATTACCGGTCCGATAACTTTTGGTGAAATTGCATATCAGTTGTTAAATCAGACTATGGTTTATTTAAATATTGAAGATATTTAAACTGGTGAATTTTGAAATGATATTGTAAACTCTCACTTTAGGTAAATTTTATCTTTCTATATTTCCAAATTATTTATTCCAATCAAACCTAAATCCAAAGCAAAAAGAACCAGTTCAACCGGAGACTTAAAATTTAATTTTCTCATTATATTTTTTCGATGTGTATAAAGTGTATGAATGCTGATAAATAATTTGTCGGCAATTTCCTTATTCGAATAACCAGAAGTCACTAAAGTTATAACTTCAATTTCACGCTCACTTAAATTTAAAGAACCAGAGTCAATTAATTTATTATTGTCTTTTTCTAAAATTACATCTAAAAATTTGTTACAAAAAAATTTCTCTCCTTTATCAATAGTAAGTATGGCTTTAATTATTTCCTCTTTTTCACACTGCTTTGAAAGAAATCCTGTTACACCGTAATTTATCGCTTTTAAAATATTGTCTTTGTTTCGGTCATCGGAGATAACCATCATTTTTGTTTTTTCAGATATTTCATTGACTTTAGGTAGCTCATCAATCTTAATGAAGTTTGGAAGTGAATAGTCAACAACTAATAAATCAGGTTTTTTAGATTCAATTTGAGGCCAAAGCTCAAAATTGTTTGTAATCTCTCCAGTAATATTAAAAGAGATATTACTGTTAACTATGGATTTAAAACCTTCTCTAATCAAATAGTTTGGGTCTGCTATAATGATATTCAATTATAAAAATCTCTTTATTAATTGCTATGCTTATTAAGATTAAATATAAATAACAATGACTAATTAGGCAAGGATTCTTTTAATTTTCAAACATTGTAGAAAGTTCAAATGATATCTTTAATGGATTAATTTGTATCACAATCCGATTTTAATGACGTCGTATCACAATCTGGATAATTAAAAAACTATATCTTATGCCCAGATTGGAAATAATAAAGGAGTATATATGCGCAAGAAATCAATTTCTCTGATTGTTATTATATCACTGTTGTTTATAAGTAATACATTTGCTCAAGTCCCTCATGTAAGTATCACACTCGGGCCGCAAATAGGATATCAAAAAGCTGCAGATGCAGATAACGGAAAATTAATGTATGGGGTAGCATTAAGAATTCATGGCTTGCCATTAATTGGAGTTGAAGGCTCAATAAATTATAGACAAGAATCTTATTTAAACGATGAAGTAACTGTAAAAAGTATTCCCGTTATGGTAAGTGGATTATTATATGTTCTCCCAATTGTTTATGGAGAAGTAGGCTTTGGCTGGTATAATACTAAATTTGATTTTAGTTCTAAAATAAATGATTTAGGAATTGCAGATGAAACACAGCAGAAGGTTGGCTGGCATTTTGGCGCTGGAGTAGAGCTACCTCTTGGGTTGAGTTCAAATAATTATATAACCGCTGATATAAAATATGTGTTTTTGAATTATGACTTTAAAACAATTCCGGGAACTGGAGATACTAACGCTAATTTTTATGTTATTTCTGCCGGCATACAATTTGGATTATAACATGATTTAAAAATATCTGGATTATATTGTAGGGGTTTAATGCATTAAACCCCTACAATTAATTTTGTACAATTAAAACTAACTTTTTGTTTTTAATTTTCCTTTCATCATAGGAGTTTCTAAAATAAATGCCCGGATTGAAATTGCAGTAATAATTATTATTCCCCCTACTATTGCCATAAATGAAGGGACTTCTTTATAGGAAAGAAAAACCCAAACGGGATTCAGTACTGGTTCTATCATTGATATTAAAGATGCTTCAATAGCATAGACTCTTTTTAATCCGTAGCTGAAAATTGCATAAGCAATTCCTATTTGAAAAATTCCAAGATAAGAAACCATGCTTAAATCTGAAAAGCTTAAATGTTGAATCTCAAACAAAGATGGAAAGCACACCAGCATTAGAATGATGTTGCCGTAAAAAATTGCACTGAATTGATATTCATTTTTATTTTTTCTCATTCCCAAAAGGAAAGCTGCAAATGCAACTCCAGAAAGAAGAGCAAGTAAGTTTCCCTCTATATGTCCCGGTGTAAGTTCGCCCATGAAAAATAAAATCATTCCCAGGAAACAAATGGTAATTGTAATGATATTTATTTTTTCATATTGAGTTTTATTAATTATTGGTTCGAAAATTAAGACATAAATTGGTGCAGTATATTGTAAAAATATAGCGTTTGCTGCGGTTGTTAATTTTGTTGAAATCACAAAAAGAATTAAGACTACTGCGTAAGTGAAAGCATTTATAAAAGTAAAACCGTTTGCGTAGAAAACAGTTTTTCTAAATAAAACAGCAAACACAATTGCTGCAAAGAAAGATCTGAAAAATGATATTTGGATTGCATTTAACGTGACCAGCTTAATAAACATTCCGCCTGTACTCCATAGCATTGCTGCTGCAAGTACCGCCAATAATCCTTTTTTATGTTCACTAAGTTGAAGCATTTGTAAAATTTATTTTAAATGTAGAAGTGCTAATTTAAGAAATGTTTATTGAATTCTTTTTAATTTGTAGACAAAACTTTTAAGAAAAATCATAAGATTTATTTGAATAGATATCTATATAATCCTCCCGGTTTAATCAAAGCACTTTTTATAGATTTTATCTGGGAAACAAAGAACAATAAAATCCTTTTAACTTTTGATGACGGGCCGATTCCAGAAACTACAGAAGCAATATTAAAATATTTGAATGAACAAAAAATAAAAGCTGCATTTTTTTGTGTTGGTGAGAACTGTCAAAAATATCCGGGTCTTGTTTCTTCTTTAATAAATGAGGATCATTTAATAGCTAATCATACTTTTCATCATAAGAAAATTACTCAACTGAACGAGAAGGAAATAATTTTCGAAATTGATTCTTTTAACAATATGATGCTGACACAGCATAATTATAAAATAAAATATTTTCGTCCGCCGCATGGAAGATTTAATTTATCAACTTCAAAATTATTAAAAGAAAAAAATCTAAAAAATGTAATGTGGTCATTATTAACCTACGATTATAAAAATGATATAAAACTTGTTAAATTTGCAGTTCAAAAATATTTAAGACAAAATTCAATTATTGTTTTGCACGACAGCAACAAATCAAAAAATATCATTATTGATTCAATAAAAATTATTTTAGATGAAGCATCTAAAAATGGATTTGAAATTGGAGAGCCTGCTGAATGTTTGAAATAATTTTTCTAATTGTTTTAAGCGGCTATTTCCTTCAGTCGGTTATTTTTATAATCGGGGTAAGCAGGAAATTTCCTAAGATTAAGGAAGAAGATTTTCCTTCAGCAACTGTTATTGTTGCAGCAAGAAATGAAGCAGATAATATTCAGCGCTGTATAAATTCATTGGATAAATTAATTTATCCGGAAGGAAAATTGGAAATTATTCTTGTTGACGATAAATCAACTGACGACACCGGAAAAATTATTGACGAATTTATTTCCGGGAAAAGTAAATTCAAGAAAATTGTCACCCAAAAAGAAATTGGAAAATTAATCGGAAAGATGAATGCACTGGCAAATGCAATTAATTTAGCAAAAGGTGAAATTATTCTAACCACTGATGCTGATTGTGAAGTGCATCCAAAATGGGCTTATACCATTGCTTCATATTATCAAAAAGATGTAGCAATTGTAAATGGATTTACTACCCAGCTTGCTTTTGATAATTTTAGCGGTATGCAGAGCATTGATTTTATTTATTTATTGTTTGTTGCTTCCGGTACTATAAATATTGGAATTCCGATTACCTGTATCGGTAATAATATGTCGTATAGAAAAAAAGCTTATGATGAAGTGGGAGGATATGAGAAACTGCCTTTCAGTGTTACCGAAGATTTTAGTCTTTTAAATGCAATTAACAAATTGAAAAAGTATAGACTCATCTTTCCATTAGATAAAGAAGCACTTATTACTTCAATGCCTTGTAAAAGCTTTAAGAGTTTATACCGCCAAAAGAAACGTTGGTCAGTTGGCGGTTTAGGCGTGCCGATTAGCGGTTATATGGTTATGGTCTGGGGATTTTTAACAAATCTTTGTGTACTATTAACACCATTCTTTTTTTCAAGCACCTGGCTTTACCTGGTTTTCTTTAAAATTATCACTGACTTTTTTGTGCTATATAGTGTTCATAATAATTTGGGAATAAAGAAAAATTTAAAATATTTTTTACCTTACCAGGTATATTTTACTCTTTATGTAATTGCAACTCCTTTCGTTCTTCTGTTTGATAGAAAAGTTGTTTGGAAGGGGAGAAAACTTTAATGCTTCTTCTCTGCAATTATTATTTAACTTACAGGTGTAATGCTTACTGCGAGTTTTGTCATTTCGGATTTCATGAAAATTTCAAAGACACTCCTTATGCTAAGCTTGAAGACTTTAAAACTAATGTTAAACAGCTTGCGAAATTAGGAGTGAAATTTATTGACCTCACAGGCGGTGAACCACTTCTTCATAAAGAAATAGATGTGATGGCGGCTTATGCCAAAAGCTTGAAAATGCAGACGAGCATTACAACAAATGGATTGCTGTATCCTAAATTTGCTGAGCGATTAGCTGGAAATATAAACCTACTTCACTTTTCATTAGATTCTCCTGATGAGGAAGAGCATAATAAAATTAGAAAAGTTAATTGTTACAATACTGTTTTGAAAAGTATTGACATAGCAAAATCGTTGGGAGAGTTTCCGGACATTTTATTCACGGTTACAAATGATACTTATAAAAAACTCCCGCGAATGCATGAAATAGCTGTTAAAAATGATTTGGTATTAATGGTTAACCCTGTGTTTTCATATTTTGGAAATCCAGGTTTAAATAATGAAGCTTTAAATTTTATTGAAGAATATGTTGAAGGTAAATCAGATATTTATTTAAACAATGCCTTCATAAAATTAAGGCGCAACGGTGGAAATAAAATTGATGACCCAAGCTGTAAAGCAGTGAGCAGGGTTGTGGTAATATCACCTAGCAATGAAATAATTTTACCGTGCTACCATTTTGGAAATGAATCAATAAAAATTGACAGGCCTATAAAAGAAATAAGAGAATCCGAAAAGATAAAACACTATAAAAAGATGGAAGGAAGATTTGATTTTTGTGAAGGCTGCACTGTTAATTGTTATTTTGAACCTTCGTTCGCATTTCCGACAAATCTATATTCAATAATGAGTCTTCCTTCAAAATTTAAATACAGCTATCAAAAACTTGTTAAACAAAAAATCAAAAAAACTTCACGTACACTGAATCAATAATATGAAAAAAAATCTAGTTATAATTTTAATAGTAGTTCTTACTTCAACAATATCATCACAGTCAAAGAAAGAATGGTTTCCTGATGAATTAAATATTCAACCATTTACTGCAAATCATCTTGAACCCAAAACAGGATTTGATTACTTGACGAGGAATAGTAATATATTATTGAATATTGGAACTTCAACAGACATTTATCATTACACTAATGGAAATAAATTTCTTTCTTTTGGTGGTGACTTGTTTACTTTTACAAAATTAAGATCCGAGAAAGAATTTCATTTCCCGGTGGAAGCAATTGATTATTTATTTGGAATCAATGCAGGTTATAAAGTTGAAAATTATAATTGTGAATATGGTGCAAGATTCAGATTAAGTCACATCAGCGCGCACTTTGTAGACGGCCAATATGATTATGCAAATGATATTTGGCGAAATGGAGTTAATCCGCATATTTACAGCCGCGAGTTTATTGAGCTTTTCCCTTATTATAAAATTAATACTTTCAGAGTTTATGCGGGACTGACATACTTATTTCATGTTAATCCAGATTTTGTAGGTAAAGGAATTTATCAATTGGGTTTTGATTATTTTTTGCCGGGCATTTTAAATTCATCTATTTCCCCTTTTGCTGCTGATGATTTTAAGCTTCAAAAAATCGGAAGTTTTACCGGAAGTAATATTCTTAGTATTGGATTGAAATTCGGGAAGTATGATAAAAAAGGCTTCAGCATTATGTACTCGTACTATTCTGGCAAAAGCATTCACGGTGAATATTTTAATGTAAACGAAAGCTATTCAACTATTGGTTTTAATTTGGATTTATAATGCCTGAAGAAAATTTAGAAGAACAATACTATATGGATACTTTCGAGCCAAAGATGGTTCGTAAAAAAAATAATTATCTGTTACACATCGGGCTTTTTATACTTACTTTTATTACAACCACAATAGCTGGTGCTCAATGGCTGCAGGGTTCAGAAAATTTATTTCAACTTTCCTACTTACTTAAAGGATTACCATATTCAATCTCAATACTTTTTATTATAACTTGCCATGAGTTCGGTCATTACTTCGCAGCCAGACGTCATAAAGTTGATGCAACTCTTCCATATTATATTCCTTTTCCGTCAATACCCTGGTTTGTGTCATTTGGGACCATGGGGGCAGTAATTCGAACCCGGTCGCCGATCTATACAAAACAAGCTATGTTTGATATTGGTGTTGCCGGCCCTATTTCCGGATTTATTGCTTGCTTAATTGTTTTGATTTATGGATTTACTCATGTACCAGGAATAGAATACATTCTTTCCATCCATCCGGAATATTTTGATCCTAACTTTGCAAGTCAGGGAGGTGCGCTTCAATTTGGAAATACAATTTTATTTTCATTCTTTAAATTGATTTTTATTAACCCGCATCAATTTTTTCCGCCGATGACAGAAGTTTATCATTATCCTTATCTTTGCGTAGGCTGGTTTGGAATGTTAATAACTGCTATGAATATGATTCCAATTGGACAATTGGATGGCGGCCATATTAGTTATACTCTTTTTGGTGAAAAGATGCATTATAGAATTGCAGTAATAAGTTTTATAATTTTATTTGTGTTTGGTATTTTAGGGTTTGCTGATGTTTATTTGGAATTGAATACTGGAATTGGTTGGGCAGGATGGCTTTTCTGGGCTCTTATTCTCTATTTTTTAATTAAACTTAAGCATCCAAATGTTCCGGATTATACAGAATTAGATTTTAGAAGAAAAGTTATTGGCTATATAAGTTTTTTCATATTTTTAATTTGTTTTTCACCAATACCATTGTCTATAACATAATATAATTTATGATAATTATGGATATTTTTTTACCTTGTTGAGTTTTATTTATAAAACAATATTTAACCCATGAAAAAAATATTATTTGTCTTACTTCCCATCATCTTAATTGGGGGATGCGAAAAAGATTTTAATTCATTAGTAGACAGCAAATCATCACCTTACCAGGTGACTAGTGCGTCTTCTTCTCAAGATTCTGTTTATTACACGTTAGACTCTGTGATAACAATATCGTTAAAGCTAAATTCTTCAGAAAATGTGTCGGGAGTTTATTGTGATATTTATTCTTCAGATTCTAAGAAATTAAATTCTTCCGCAATTAAATTATATGACGATGGAGATGCTGCTAATCATGGAGATACAACTTTAAATGATAATCAGTATTCAATTAAATTTAATTTAAAACAATCTTATCCAATCGGTAATTATAGAATAGATTATTTTGTTACTGACATAAATGAATCAATTCAGAAAGTCGCTGTTTCTCAATTTTATTATCATAACGGGCAGACAAATGCAGCACCTATTATTTCAAATTTGGTTGCTCCAGATACAGTAACTGCCGTTGATCCCAAAGCTGTAATTTTCTTATCGATTAAAGTTAAAGATGGAAATGGACTTAATGATATCAAAACAGTTAGCTTTCTGAGTCACAAACCTGATGGCAATGTATCCGGCCCAATTCAAATGTATGACGATGGTGGAAGTGTATCTGGTGATCAAGTTGCTGGAGATGGAATATATAGTGTATTGATTGAAGTTACACCAGATAATCAAAAAGGGACTTATAGATTTGAATTTCAAGCTCAAGATAGAAGTGATGCACTTAGCAATATTATCAACCACAATGTAGTCGTTAAATGATAAAAAAATATTTATTGATAGTTGCACTAATTTTTGGAACTTCAAATTTTATATTTTCTCAGAATATCCTCAAAGATTTTCATCTAAATTTTGGTTCTAATAAATTTAATAAAACCTTAACCAGCGCTACACCATTGGGAAACAGCATTTCAGATATTGTTGTAATTGGAGATACTATTTTAATTGGCTCAGGTACCGGTTTGAGCATATCAATTAATAATGGAGATAGCTGGGAAAATTATTATCAGACCAATAATTTTGGTACAGATGCAATTGCTTCAGTTAATTATAATAAATATACAAGTACTATTTGGGTTTCAACTGTTCGTGCTTATGATGCAGATGTTAGTATGGGAACGGGGTTGCACTATTCTTCTGATTTAGGGAAAACCTGGACAGATATTCCACAGCCGGTTGATGCCCCAAGTGATTCATTTCAAACTTACGGAATAAATAATGGGATAAATGTAGCTAGGATAAAAGCATTGCCTGTTACAGTTCCGCAGCAAAACATCACCTGGGATTTTGCTTTTACACCCAACACAGTATGGATTACATCTTGGTCAAGTGGTTTAAGAAGAAGCACGGATCAAGGACAAACCTGGCAGAGGGTTCTGATGCCTTCAGACAGTTTAGATAGTTTGCAACCTACAGATACAGTTAGATTTTCGCTTCGTCCTAAAGCAGGCAAAATTGGTAACAATAATCATCTAGGTTTTTCTATCGTCGCAGTAAACGACAGTACATTGTATGTTGGTACAGCAAATGGAATTAATAAAACTACAAATGCTGAGGACGAATATCCAAGCTGGATAAAATTCAACCATCAAAATCAAGCTAACCCAATCAGCGGAAATTTTATCACATCTTTAGGTTATAATCAGGTTAACAATACAGTGTGGGGTTCAACCTGGGTTGCAGAAGATAATGCAGAATTTTATGGTGTTAGTGTTACTTCTGATGGAGGTCAAAATTGGCAGACATCATTAGATGGAGAGCATGTTCATAATTTTGGATTTAAAGATAAAGATGTTATTGCAACTTCAGATAATGGCGCGTTTAGATCATCTGATAAAGGTGTAAGCTGGATTCTCCCAAATTCAATTATTGATAATAAATCCGGAATTGTTATCGACATTAACAATGTTGCTTTTAATGCTGCGGCTTCTAATAATAATAATTTAGTTTGGTTAGGTTCTGATGAAGGGCTTGCACGATTAGATGAAACATCCGATATGATGTGGACTGGCGAGTGGAAGATCTTCTTTGCTTCTCAGAGCCTTGCAGCACAAAGTGAAACTCATGCTTTTCCAAATCCGTTTTCGCCAAGATTAGAAAGAATAAAAATAAAATATAGTACTGGTGGAAAGAGCGAAAAAGTAACCATAAGAGTATTCAATTTTTCAATGAATTATGTTGCTACTGTTATTCAAAATGCTGATAGAACTGAAACAGGTATAGGAAATGGTGTTATTGATTATTGGGATGGGAAAGACGATTCTGGAAATATGGTTCCTAACGGTGTTTATTTTTATCGAGTTGAAGTGGGTTCGGATAATCCTATTTACGGAAAAATTTTAGTAATACAGTAAAGAAGTTTAAGTTCATGTTGAAGTTTAAATGCTTGAACATAAACTTAGACTTGAACTTTTAATCGAGGTTTTTTTGAAAAAAGTTTTTATCATAATTTTTGCATTTACTGTTCAAGTAATTTTTGCTCAGCCAAAATTCAGCAGCATAAATTCAATGCCCGGCGCGTTCAGTAGAATGGGATTTGGAGCCAGGGGAATTGGTATGGGAAATGCAATGTCAGCTATTACAGAAGGCAACCTGGTTTCATATTATAATCCTGCCGTAATTATATATCAACAGGATAATTTGATACAAACTTCCTATTCGTTTTTGTCATTAGACCGTTCATTAAACTATTTAAATTTTACAAGAAAATTTGATATACATTCTTCTAAAGATCCTTCTAGAAAATCCAGTGCAGGTATCAGCGCCGGAATTATTAATTCCGGAGTTGGTAAAATTGATGAACGAAATGGCAGCGATATAAAGACAGGCGAATTGTCAACTTCTGAAAATCAATTCTTCCTTGGAATTGCAAAATCTTTTTCAGATAAATTATCAATCGGTGTTGAGGTAAAATTTTACTATTATAAATTATATGAAGGTATTACTTCATCTGCATTTGGACTGGATATTGGCGGGTTGTACAAAATTAATGATCAGTTTAATATTTCATTAGTCATTACAGATATTAATTCTAAATATAAATGGGACTCATCTCCGGTCTATGGACTGGATGGAACTTCACCAACGGATAATTTCCCTAACCTACGAAAAATAGGTGTTGGTTATTCAAATAAAGATTTGGGGCTTTTAGCTTCTGTTGAGCTAGAAAACAGCAATGCTCAATCAAATATTTTGAGAGCCGGAGTAGAATACAATGTTTTTGATAAAGTTTATTTTAGAGGAGGAATAGATCAATTTAATTTAAGCAATTCAGATCAGCCTCCTAAACCGGCACTTGGCTTCTCTTTCATTCAAAACTTTGGTAGTATTGATTTCGGTATTGATTATGCTTTTATGATTGAACAATATTCTCCTCAAGATAGGCATATTATTGGAGTTAATGTAATTTTTTAATTCAAATGAATTAAAAATGATTGAATGAACGGATGAAAGTTTTATACAACTTAAAAATTAAATAACAAAACAATTTTATAATGAAAAAATTAATACTCTTATTTATTGTATCTGCGTCTCTAATGTTTCCTCAATCAGCCGGAAATACAGGCTTGTCATTTTTAAAATTAGGATTTGGGGCAAGAAATATCGCAATGGGCGATGCCGGAGCGACTGCTGCTAATGATGTTACCGCTCTAAATTACAATCCTGCTATTATAGCCGGTCTTGAAAATACACAATTAACATTCATGCATAACTCTTGGATACAAGATGTGAGAAGCGAGCTTGGCGGAGTAAAATTTGATTTATTCAACCTGCCTTTTGCCATTGGTTTCAATGTGACTACAATAAGTGATATTCAAGTTCGTGAAATTGCAGGAGACCCAATTTCAACTTTCAACGGCAACTATTTTTGCGGCAGTATTTCAACAGGTTTTTTTATCAGTGATAATTTATCCTTCGGAACAACACTTAAATATTTGTATGAAGGAATATTGAATGATGAAGGCGAAGGATTCGGTCTCGATTTTGGCCTTCGATACAAAACAAATATTGAAGGTTTGTTTGCTTCAGCAGTTATAAGAAATTTAGGTTCAATGTCTCCCTTAAGAAATGAGAAAACAAAATTACCCGCTGAAATAAGAATTGGGCCCGCTTATAATTTCGCTTTACCTGAAAGTAAATTAAGTTTTACTGCTGCCGGAGAATTTCAAAAGTATCTAAGCACTAATGATATCCATTTTAATCTAGGTGCTGAAGCATTATATAATGGCATATTTGCAATTAGGGCTGGTTATCAAACAGGATACATTTCAAAAGGATTCACAGCAGGAGCAGGGCTTCGTTGGGGAAATTTAGTTTTTGATTACGCATTAACTCCATTTGCTCTAGGGTTAGGCTCCGGCAATTCTATTTCATTAAGTTTTAGTTTTTAACTAACTTATCACACTGTTGTAATAATAAATTTATACTTTATTAGATTTACAATATTTATTTCTACTAAGATAAATAATAATAGTCTGTACCTTTATAAAATGTTTTGTTGAAATTTTTTAGTAATATTTATTTTTATTTTACAATAAAATAACATCTATTCACTTCCTTAATGAATGAAGAAAAATTATTAAAAGAATATTTTGCATTAGTTCCACATCTTAAAAAGATTTATGTAGTTCCTCTCTCAAATCCAAAAAATAAAAATACTGACTACTTATACCAGTTTTATAAAGAAATCATAGAAGGAAATGCCGGTAATATAAGAATAGAGTTCATTTCAGTTTATCTTCATTTTAAAATATTTGTTAAAAAGCTTTACCATGAAAATAATCTACTTCATTATCATTGGTTTGAAGTAACTGATTTAAAATCTCTTTCCGGTATTTTTTGGAAAATTATTTGGATATCGCTTTTATAAAATAATTGGCGGTAAGATAATCTGGACAATTCATAATAAATCTCCGCACACAAAAAAATATAAATTCATAAATAATATTTTATGCAGATACTTAGCAAAGATTTCTAATAGACTTCATGTGCATTGCGAATCTGCAATTAAAATTATGACTCCAATTTTAAAAGTGCCTGAATCAAAATTTTTTATTGTTAAGCATCCTGATTTCAAAGTAGAAATTATTAATAGGCAAAAGTCTATTGAATTAATACAAGAGAAAATTTCTACAAATCAAAATTGATGACAATAAAAAAATATTTTTAGCTTTTGGCGCAATTGCTGAATACAAAGGGTTAGTAGAAATTATAAACATGTTAGGTGAATTTAATAATTCGATTTTAATTATTGCGGGATTAGTAAAAAAAGGAAGTGAAGCCTATTTCAAAAAAATGGAGGCAGTTTCAAAGAATAAGGATAATATTATTATATTAACTAAATTTATTAGTGAAGAAGAATCAAATTTATTATTCGGCGTTGCTGACTATGTGATTTTTAATTTTGACGATATTCTTACTTCCGGCAGCGTGATACTAGCTTTAAATTATAATAAAAAAGTAATTGTCCCGGCAATGGGGTGTATAAAAGATATCCAAAATGATAATTTAATTTTATTTGAGAAAAGCAGCACAGATTCTAACTTGTACAAAGTGTTAAATAGTTTATTGAAATAAGAAATGAATAAAATTCTAGTAGTATTTGGAACAAGGCCCGAGGCAATAAAATTAGCTCCGGTGATTAGCCAACTAAAAAAAGAAAAGTCATTGAAGACATATGTTTGTTCTACCGGGCAGCATAAAGAAATGGTTCAGCAAGTTCTGGATATTTTTGATTTGAGTTTAGATTATGATATGAATATTATGAAGAAGAATCAGGACTTGTTTGAAATTACATCTAACTCAGTTTCGAAATTCAAAAAAGTTTTTGATGAAGTTAACCCGGATTTATTGATTGTTCAAGGTGATACTACTACTGCTTTTACTGCTTCACTTGCGGCATTTTATAATAAAACTAGAATTGCTCATGTTGAAGCTGGTTTAAGGAGCTACAATAAATTTCATCCGTATCCTGAAGAGATAAACAGAAGAATTATTTCTTTATTAGCTGATTTTCATTTTTCTCCAACAAAAAATTCAGCAGATAATTTGATAAATGATAGAGTGAAAAAACAAAATATTTTTATTGTTGGAAATACAGTAATAGATTCACTCCATGAAGCAAAGAAAAAAATAGAGAGTAAAAATATTCCAACAAAAATTAAGGGCGGACTTTCTAAATATCTGCCTGATAATTTTTATGACAAAAAATTTATTTTAATAACATTGCATCGCAGAGAAAAGTTCGGTGAAGAATTTAAAAAAATGTTAACTGCGATAAAAGATTTATCCAAAAAATATGATTACAATTTTGTTTATCCGGTTCATCTCAATCCTAATGTTAGAATCCCAGTGAATGAAGTTCTAAAAAATGTTAACAATGTTTTTCTTCTTCCTCCTTTAGATTATTTGTCTTTTACATATTTGATGAGCAAATGTAAATTTATTTTAACAGATTCAGGGGGAATTCAGGAAGAAAGTTTTGTATTTAAAAAGCCTATAATTGTAATGCGGGATGTAACCGAAAGAAAGGAAGCAATAGAAGCGGGCTATGCTTTTTTAACTGGAAGCAATTCACAAAAAATAAAAAAGACTTTTGAATTTGTAGATAATAAATTAAATAGTAACTATAACTTTTTTAAGGGGAAAAATCCTTTTGGTGAGGGCAAATCTTCTGAAAGAATTATTAAAATTCTTAAAAGAGAATTGAATAAAAGTTAAATCAGTATTGAATAGAAATCTTAAAAATATAATTTCGCTTTTTTCAATAGAATTTATTGCCAGGCTTCTTGGCTTGCTGGCGGTTACTTATCTTGCCAGGGTTTTAGGTAAATCAAATTTCGGTATTATTAATATTGGGCTTGCCGTATTAAGTTATGCAATGATTATCGGGAACGGAGGATTAACTTTATTAGGTACTAGAAAAGTCGCCGGCAATGTAAATAATATTGAAAAACTATCCGGTGATATTCTTTTAACAAGAATAACATTTGCTGCTTTGATTTTTATTATATCGGCAGCGGCGGTTTATTATTTAGTTCATTCTGAAGAAGTAGCTCATACTACAATAGCTTATTTATTCTTTTTATTCCCAAATGCAATCTTATTAGAATGGTTTTTCCAGGGCAAACAAAAAATGGAAATGATTGCCATTGGAAGAATCATAGGTTCGCTAACATATTTAATATTTGTAGTATTATTTGTTGTCCATGCGCATGATACTGTCTTAACAGGTGTTGGCTGGGTAGTTGGCGGACTGATTAACGCACTATTTCTAATTGTAATATTTTTAATTACAAAAAATAAAATCAATTTTAATTATACAAATTTCAATTTATTAACTTTATTTAAAGAATCTTATTCACTTGGAATAGCGTCTATTATTGCACAGTTCGTAATCTTGTTTCCTATTATTTATCTGGGATATATTTCATCAAATTCGGATGCCGGAATATACAGCGCGGCTTATAAAATCATTATAATATTTCTAATAGTCGATAGGGTATTTAGTGCTTTGTTTTTTCCAAAAATAACCCAATACTATGCTGCTAATCCTGAAAATCTGAAAATGATGTTTAATAAAATATTAAAAATAGTTACTGTGTTTGGATTATGCGTTTCACTTCTTGCTTTTGTAGGCGGAGAAATAATCGTTCGGTTAATTTTTGGTAATCAATATTTA
Source organism: uncultured Ignavibacteriales bacterium (assembly GCA_963746735.1). GTDB lineage: Bacteria > Bacteroidota > Ignavibacteria > Ignavibacteriales > Ignavibacteriaceae > CAVSWT01. The sequence continues at coordinate 242,050 of CAVVCO010000021.1, read as the reverse complement.
GAAGCCGTAAATGTATTCCAGATAATGATTATTAGCTTTTTCTTTACTTTACTTAGTTCTGTTTTTTCATTTACATTTATTGGAATTCACAAAGAAAAAATTTATACGAAATCGCTAATTATTGGAGTTGGAATATTTTTATTATCATTAATTATTTTCACAAAATATTATGGAATAAAAGGAGCTGCTTTTTCTTATTCCTTATTTGAGCTGACTGTTTTTGGAATAATGGCTTTTGATTTAAATAAAATTTTTAGAATAAATTTTATTAGTACTGTTTTAATTCCTGCTTGTGCAGCTATTGCTTTCGTTGTCCTTATCATGACATTTTTTAATGCTAGTATTTTAGTTCAAGTATTAATTTCTGTTATTTTGGGGCTTCCTTTAATTGCTTTTGCAGGCAGAATAAAAATTGATGATTTAAATTTTATAAAGAGGATATTCGTCTGAACTTAAGTGTAGGCATAACATCTTTAAAACCTTACTGGGAGGTACTCCTTCAACAAATAGGCATTCCTTTTAGAATTGTCAAGGGAGATGATTCCTTTAATGAAAATCTAATCCCTGTTTTAATTCTAATTGATAAAAATAATAATAAGGAAAAAGTTTTAAACTACATTCAAAACGGCGGATGTGTTTTAACAGAAGCAAATATTGCCGAAACAGTTTTAAACATTCAAACAAAAAATATATATATTAAGTTTATTCAACCGGTAATAGATGATATTTTTAATCAAAATATAATATGTGATGTTTTTAAGAATTGTAAGGCAGCAAATGAATCCAATCTCCTGCCAAATCAAAACGGAGTAAATACTTGCTATTCAACTAAAATAGGCAAAGGTAAACTTATTGTTTTCCCTTCAGACTTTTCATCACTTATAATCAGCCACTCGGTAAAAAGAAAAAACTTCTATACAGAATTCGGCAGCATAGAAACAAACGAGAGAGTTGCTTCAATTTCAAAGGGTGCAATTTATCATTTAGTAAAAAATGCTTTAGAAAATTTATATCATCATAGAAATATTCCATTTATTAATTTGTGGCAATTCCCGGATGGTGAGAGAAGTATTTTTTCTTTTAGGGTTGATACTGACTTTGGAACTCATTCTCAACTGAATAACTTACATAGCTTATTTAATGAAAATGGAATTTCAGCCACATGGTTTGTTGAAACAAAATCTATAGAAAATAATGATGATATTAAAAATTTATATAAAGGATTTGACAAATCAAGAAATTAGCTTGCATTGTCGTCGTCACAGAGTATTTACTAATTATAAGGACAATTATGAAAATATAAAATTGGGCGTAGAAGATCTAAAAAAAATAAACACTAAGCCAAATGGTTTTGCCGGACCTTTCGGAGAGTGGAATGATGAATTAAATAAATCTTTGGAAGCATTGGATTTTAATTACTCTTCGGAATTTAGTTACACTTATGATTGTTTCCCATTTTATCCGGTTACTAACAATTCTTTCAGCAAGATTTTGCAGATTCCAATTCACCCTCTGAGCTTCGGCAGATTGAGATGGGGAGGACATACAGATGAAGCAATGTTAAAATATTTTATCAATATAATAGAACAAAAATTAATGTTGCAGGAACCCATTATTTTATATACTCATCCAAGTGAAGAGCGATTAAATATATTAAACGAAATCTTCAAAAAAATTAATTCTTTTAAATATTCCTATTTTAACATTTGGAAATTTTCATGATTGGTGGATTAAGAGAAGTTCTTTAAAATGGAATGCTGAAATTGTTGATGGAAATGTGAAGCTTAATGGAAACTTAGATGAAAATATTTTTTGGGTTAGAACAAGCTTCCCGAATAAGGAGGTTTACCTCGCTCCTTTGAAGAGCAAAGATCTGAAAATAAAAAAAATAGAGAATGCAAAACTAAAAATTGACTATAAAATTTCTCCAAATGAAATTAGAAAAACTTCTTTACGAATGATGAGACATGACATTCTTTTTAAATATAGAAAATTAAAACAATGAAAATTTGTTTTGCCACATACGAAGGAGTTCCAATAGCCAAAGGCGGGCCTTATATAAAAATTATTGAATGTAAAAAAGAACTGGAAAAACTTGGTCATGAGGTTGAACTTTTTAATATGTGGTCATCAGTTGATAAGATTAAAAATTTTGATGTGATTCATTTAGTTGGTTCTAATCTTTCAATTTATGGTTTTGCAAGGAATTTGTTTTATAACAAAATAAAATTTTTAGTTGAGCCGGTTTTTTTCAGTACTCATTCTCCAAATTATTTAAAGCGTGTAAATTCTATAGATAAATTCACGAGAAAATATTTCCCGGGCCTTTGGTTTGATTATGGATTTATTAGAGATATCTGCAATTGGTCCGAGTTAGTTTTGCCAAATACAACAGAAGAGAGAAATTTAATTTCAAGCGGATTTAACATTCCAGAAAAAAAGTTTAGAATTATTCCAAATGGTGTTTCTGAAAGATTTTTAAATGCCGACCCGGATTTGTTTTATAAAAAATATGGATTGAAAAATTTTATTTTAAATGTAGGGCATATTGGGCCAAAGAGAAAAAATGTTTTAGCTTTAGTTAAAGCATTGGACAAAATAAATCATCCCGCTGTTATTATTGGTAAAATGTTAGATACAGGTGAAAGTGATGAGGTAAAACATCTCATACAAAAAAACAAAAACATTTTACTTATCGATGAATTAGAAAATAATTCTCAACTGCTAGCTTCTGCATACGCTGCTTGTGATACATTTGTGCTGCCTTCGTTATTTGAGACCCCTGGTATTGCTGCTCTTGAAGCAGCGCTAAGTGGAGCTAAAATAGTTATTACTCCTTATGGCGGCACTAAAGATTATTTCAAAAATATGGCTGAATATGTTGAACCAATTTCTATAGAGTCAATTCAAAAAGGAATTGAAAAATCTTTAAATGCTCCTAAAACAAATTCACTTCAAAATTTTGTCAAAGATAATTTCTTGTGGCAAAAAGTTGCACAAAGATCTCTAGAAATTTATAAAAGTTTGTCTTAGCCATGTCATGGATATTTGGAATAGTAGGCGATACAAATCTTTTAAATAACTCACATCTAAGTTTTCCTCAAGAAATTAAATTCAAACATCAAACCTCAAAAGTATTAATTTATTCCGGTGGTATAGATGAAAATACACTTTGTAAAACTTTAACTGAAGATTCTGGATTTGTTGTTTTAGGAATAGGAATTAAATCGCGGTTTGATAAATTCGGATTTGTAACTGAAAAAGAATGGGAAAATATAATTTCAGGAACTCAAATTGAAAGTAAAAAATTAAATGGGCATTATGTTGTAATACGATATGAAAAAGCTTCGATTAAAATGTTTAATGATAGGCTGGGAGTAAGAGATCTATTTTTTTACAAAACAGATACTTCAATTATTTTTTCTACAAGACTCGATTGGGTAACAAAATTACAATCCAATTCTGAAATAAATTTAGAAGAATTCGGTTCTGCCTGGCTAACTTCTAATCAAATATCACATGGAAGTTTTATTAAAGGAATCCTTAGATTGGGCCCTTATGGAAATGCAGAAATTAACGTTGACAAAATTTCGTTAAAAATTCAGAATAATTTTTGGGAACCTGATTGGAATAAAATATATACATCAACAGATGCGATAAAATGCCTGGAAGATTTAATATTATTTCCGTCAAGGGAAAAAAGAAATACTGCACTTAGCCTTTCCGGCGGGTTGGATTCAAGGACGCTGCTTTCAATTTTTCTAAAAAACGATTCTGAATATTTAAGTTCACATGCTTTTGGGGATGGAACAAATAAAGATGTAGAAATGGCCAAATCAATAGCTGAAAAATTATCTTTTCAGTTTGAAATAATTCCGATTGAAGATAATGCAGCTAATAATATTTTAGAGACACTTTATTATTTCATTCCTATAACAGGATTTTTATTATCGCTTAGCGATTTATTGGTAATTCCAAGTCACGCTAAACCATTCGAGAAAAATAAAGTTATTATCGATGGCGCGTATGGTGAAATATTAAGAAGGGAATTTATGAATCGAGTATTTTTTCTCGGGAAAGAGGCTGTAACACAAAAGCAGCCTGAAAAGTTTTTTAACTTACTCAAAAAGAATAATGGAAGTTTTTTCAAAAGTGAAGTAAATAATATTTTATATGAAAACACACTTGAAAAAATAAATTTAGCTTTCGATTCAATGCCTGATTATAAATCCATTGGTTTGGAGAACTGGCTGGATTATTTTATAGTAAAGTATAAAGTTCCAAATGTGGGTGCCTTAGGCCAAACGAGTCTTGATCAAATTGCAGTTGCTTTTATGCCTTTTATCCAGCCTGATTTATTAGAAGTGGGATTATGTGTTCCTGTCGAACAAAGAAAAAATAGTAAGATAAATAGGGAAGTGATTAGAAAGTATGATAAGAGATTAGAGCAGTTTTCTTTAATTAAGAATTTGATCTCTTATCCATATAAAACAACAACAATTTCAATGAGAATAATAACAGGAATGAAAAGAAAGTTTTTAAGGGGGAGACATAATGATAATGAAATTTATAGTGTCGATTATTTAAAAGATTTTATTTTAGATAGAGTTAATTCATCTGAAGTCAAAAACTTTGATTTATATGATTATCATAAAGTTAAATTAATTACTGAATCTTATTTCGGTGGAAATAGAAATTATAAAAACGAATTAGAAAGTTGGTTGATGTTCGATATTTGGAGAGAAATAATTCTACAGAAAAATTAGCTATGAATAATATGAGAATATTAATTTCACGTCCTGACAGGTTAGGAGATGTTGTTTTATCTACTCCAATACCAAGAGAAATAAAAAAGAAATATCCTTCAATTTTTATCGCTGTGTTAGTTAGGAATTATGCAAAAGATATTTATCTAAATAATCCTAATGTTGATGAAATAATAATTTATCCTGATGAGAATACTTCCTTCAAGCTTGCCGATAAACTCAAGTTCATTAAAAAAATTAGAAGTTATGGTTTCACACATGCAATTATGCTGCTTCCTACAGAAAGAATAAATTGGCTTTTATTTTTAGCCGGAATAAAAAAGAGAATTGGAGTAGGATATAAGTTCTATCAGTTTATAAGTAATGGCAAAAGTGTTTACCGAAATAAGTACATTCCATTGAGGCATGAAGCTGATTATTGTTTGGATTCAATTCGAAAGCTGGAAATTGAGACAAATAATTTAGATACAGAAATATTCTTAACCGAAAAAGAAAAAGATGAATCGCTTAAGATTAAAAAAAGCATTTGTGAAAATAATGAATTACTAATCGGGATAAATACTACCAGTGGTAATTCAGCACCCAATATGCCGGTGAGTGAATATAAATTATTAATCAAAAAGATTCTTCAACTTGGAGGGCTGAAAATGGCAATAACCGATTTAATTATTCCTGATGAAATAAGAAATCTGGACAATGTAGTTTATTTAAATGAAGGAAGTGAATTAAGAAAATCTATTGTAAATATCGCTGCTTTGGATTTACTTATTTCCGCTAGCACCGGGCCAATGCATATTGCAGCCGCGCTAAAAGTTAAAACACTTTCTCTCTTTTGTCCGCTTCCTGCTTGTTCTCCAAATTTATGGGGGCCAAAAGGGAATGATTCGGAAATTATCTTACCAGAAGAAAATTATTGCCAAATCAATTGTCCTGGTGATCCTAAGAAATGCAATTTCAATGGAGATGGTGGAATAGACGCTGACAAAATTTATAAAAGATTAAAAGCTATAGTTGAAAAACAATGAAGAGTAAAAATATTAAGATATTGCTTGCGCCAAATAGTTTCAAAGAATGTGCATCGTCAAATCAGATTGTTGAAATATTAAAAGAAAATTTGTCGAATGAAAAATTTGATTTAATATCATTTCCGATTTCTGATGGAGGTGATGGATTCTTGGAAGCATGTCAATTTCATTTTGGATTAGAAATTTTAAATTTTAGTGTATCAACACCATATAATGAAAGTAAGATTATTGTTCCAGTAGGTTATAAAGAAAAATCTGAAACAATTTATATTGAATCGGCAAAAGTTTTAGGCTTACATTTAATTCCAAAAGATTTAAGAAGACCAATAAAATTGAATTCCAAAGGTATGGGAGAATTAATAAAGTCTATACAAAACAAAGTTGATGTAGACGAATTGAAAGTAAAAAAAATGATTATAGGTGTTGGAGGGAGCGGGACTAATGACTTAGGAATCGGAATGTGCTCCCATTTTGGTTTAAAACTATACGATAAATCAAACAATGAATTAGAGCCTATCCCAGTGAATTTTCAAAGAGCTAAAAAGATAAGTTGGGTGCAACAAAATATTGGTTTTGATATAGAAATTATTGCAGATGTTGATAATCCATTATTGGGAGAAAATGGAGCAACTTACGTATATGGGAAACAAAAAGGTTCCACTGATACTGAGCTGGAGCTAATTGAATCTGGTTTTGAAAACCTTGTTAATCTATTTTATTCAAAGAAGATGCTTGATTCTTCTAAAAAATTATCCGGTGCTGCTGGCGGATTAGCAGCCGGATTTCAAATATTCTTTAATTCTAATATTAAATCTTCAAAGGCATTTATTCTGGATGAATTACAACTGAGAATTTTGTCTGATATTGACATTATCATTACAGGAGAGGGAGCATTTGATAATCAAAGTTTCATGAATAAAGCTCCCGGGGTTATTGTAAATTTTTTTAAAGATACTGCTAAGAAGATTTATATTGTTGCTGGCTATGCTGCTCCCGAAATTTACCAAAAATTACCTGAAAATTGTGAGGTTATTGAATTATCTTCATTCTTCAAAACAAAAGAAGAATCAATCGTGAATTTTGAGGATGGATTAATTTTAGCCACAAAAAAAATACAAGAACAGCTTCTAAATTAGGATTTTATCCCTTACTCATTTTTTATTAAATTGTCTAAAATTAAATTCAAACTTATTTATGAATAATTTTGCTCAAGGAATGAAATGAAGCAATATTTAGATTTAGTTAAATTGGTTATTGATGAAGGAGTTCGAAAAAAATCCAGAACCGGAGTTGATACCATTTCATATTTCGGCGCTTTTTATAAAGTAGATTTATCAAAAGGTTTTCCATTGTTGACCACAAAAAAAATGGAATGGAAATCTTTGCTGCATGAAGTGCTTTGGTATTTATCCGGTGAAAACCATATTAGAAATTTAAGAAAGCATACCAAAATTTGGGATGCGTGGGCAGACGAAAATGGAAATCTTGAAACGGCATACGGATATTATTGGCGTCATTTCCCGAGTGCCGAAAAAGATAAAAATGGTGAATGGCAGGTTCGCGAAGTTGATCAAATTAAATATGTGATCGATGAGATAAAGAAAAAACCTTATAGCCGCAGACTTGTGGTTTCAGCATGGGAACCTGGCAACGCAACTAAAAGTAAACTTCCTCCATGTCATTACAGTTTTGCTTTTAATGTTAGTGATGGGAAATTAAATTGTCATTTAACACAGCGTTCCGGTGATATTGCTCTAGGTATTCCGTTTAACCTTGCTGCTTATTCAATGTTAACTCAAATTATTGCACAAGAAGTTGGATTAGAAGTTGGACAATTTGCACACACAATTATTGATGCTCATATTTACGTTGGTGATAAAAATTCTGAAACAGAGAAGTATGATCATCTTGAAGGATTAAAAGAACAATTGAAACGAGAACCCCTTCCGCTTTCGAAACTAATAATTGCCAGAAAGCCAATTGATGAATTGAAGTTTGAGGATTTCCAACTCGAAGGATATCAGCATCATGATAAGATAAAATTTGAGGTTGCTGTTTGAAGAAAATTATCATAGTTGCCGTTGCTCAAAACGGTGTGATAGGAAAATCAAATGGAGAAATATCCTGGCATGTGAAAGAGGAATTTCAACATTTTAAAAATACAACTATGGGCTTTCCAATGATTATGGGAAGAAAGACTTTTAATTCACTTGGGAAACCATTGAAAGGAAGGCCGCACTTAGTTGTAAGTAGAAATAAAAATTTATCTATTTCATTTGAAGAGGTTAAAATATTTTTAAGTATTGATGAAGCAATAAAAGGTGCTGAAGCATATAACAAAGAAAAAGTTTTTATTATCGGTGGTGGAGAAATTTATAAGCATTCAATTAATTTGGTTGATGAAATGTTAATTTCATTTATGAAGTTTGAAGCAGAAGGAGATGTGTATTTCCCTAAAATTGATAGTTCAATTTGGGTTGAAGAATTGCGTGAAAACAGAAATGAATTCGATATAGTTAAGTTTGTAAGAAAGTAGATTTTATGTCTTCGATTATTAAAATATTACCGGAAAATTTAGCCAATAAAATTGCAGCAGGCGAAGTCGTGCAGAGGCCGGAATCTGTGGTTAAAGAATTATTGGAAAATTCCATTGATGCAAATTCAACAGAGATTGAATTGATTATTAAAAAAGCCGGTAAATCATTAATTCAAGTTTGCGACAATGGAATTGGAATGAATGAGGAAGATGTCATTCTATGTATTCAAAAACATGCGACCAGTAAAATCTCCACTTACGATGATTTGGAAGCAATTAAAACTCTCGGGTTCAGAGGTGAAGCATTAAGTTCAATCGCTTCGGTTAGTCAACTTGAAATTAAAACGAAAACTCCAAACGAAGATGTCGGTACATCAGTTCGTCTTGACGAAAGTGGTCAACTTATAAAAGAAAAAGGCGCTTTCTCTAAGGGAACTTGTATTTCAGTAAAAAATATTTTTTACAATACACCTGCCAGGAGAAATTTTTTAAAAACTGATGCGACCGAGCTTAAACATATCATCGATACATTTAATCGAATTGCTTTAAGTTATCCTTCAATCCAATTTAGATTCTATAATGATGATAATTTAATTTTTGATTACCCTATTTCCAATCTTGCTGAAAGAGTTACAAAAGTTTTTGCTGATAATATGCTTGAAGCTCTTGTCCCTGTTGAAGAGAAAACTGATTTTTTAAGTTTATATGGATTTGTCGGTAAACCAACAATGCTTAAAAAAAGCAAAGGTGAGCAATATTTATTTCTAAATAAACGGCTTGTTTCAAGCAAACAGATTAATCATGCAGTATTTACTGCTTATGAAAATATTTTAGAAAAAGGTGACTATCCTTTTTTCATTTTGTTTCTTGATATCGATCCTAAAAGAATTGATGTAAATATTCATCCATCAAAGCTCGAAGTTCGATTTGAGGATGAAAAAGATGTATATAATTTTGTTTTGGCTGTTATTAAAAAAAGTCTCGCTTCTCATGATCTCGTTCCAACAATGGCATTTAACGATTCAATTGAAACTGAGGAAAAATTGAAATTCAATCATTTCAATAGAGTTGAAAAAAATGATTTCTCTGATCGCCCATCATTCAGTGAAAAAAAATCCTTTGCAAAGACAAGTTTCTCTGATAAAGATATAGATTTAATATTTAGTGCTTTACCTGAAACTGAAACTCCACCGTCAAACGATTCAGATACTTCACATCCATTTGATGCTCCGGAAACACGTGAGGTATTTCACGAAGAAACAAAAAGATCTTCTTCCACTGCTGAAGAAGTAGATTCCCCATTCCTAATTCAACTGCACAATAAATATATTCTAACTCAAATAAAAACCGGTTTGATGATTGTTGACCAGCATGTTGCGCATGAAAGAATTTTGTATGAAAAAGCGTTGAAACGATTTGATGCTAATCTTCCTTTTTCACAGCAGCTTCTTTTTCCGAAGACAATTGAATTGGATCCTGCAAGGATAGAACTTTTAAAAGCTATTGAACCTTTCTTAATTAAACTTGGTTTTTCAATAAAATATTTTAGCAAGAATACAATTGTTATCGAAGGCGTTCCTGATGATGTTATCCGCGGTTCCGAAGAAAAAATTCTTCTTGAATTGCTGGAAGAATTCACCACAAATCAGCAAGAAAAAAAATTAGAGACAAAAGATAATATTGCAAAATCTTATTCGTGTAAAACGGCAATAAAAGCCGGAGACAGGCTTTCCGAAAAGGAAATGAGATTATTAATCGACCAGCTTTTTGCTACTTCAATGCCGTATGTTTGTCCTCACGGCAGGCCAATTGTAGTTAAAATATCTTTAGATGAATTTGACAGAAGGTTTGGAAGAACTTAAATTAATGTTTATCAAAAGCCCAAAAGGTTTGATAAACAATAGTTTCAAAAAAAACTAAACATCTTTAAGGAATCGTATGAACACTAATGATTATGAAAAGCGAAAAGGGGACTACAATAAAAATGTTGATAAAGCCCGTTCCACCGGGATGAAATTTACTACCGTCAGCGATGAACCTATAAAAGTTTTGTATGGACCGGATGACGTCGCAAATATAAATTATTTAAGTGAATTGGGGTTCCCCGGTGAATATCCTTATACAAGAGGAATACACGCCAACGGTTATCGTGGAAAAATTTGGACAATGCGCCAGTTTGCCGGATTCGGATCGCCTGAAGACACTAATAATCGTTTTCATTACTTATTAAATAATGGACAAACAGGTTTATCAGTTGCTTTTGATCTGCCAACATTGATGGGATGGGATGCTGATGCTGAATTGAGTGAGGGAGAAGTTGGTATTTGTGGAGTTTCTGTTTCCTCGTTAAAAGATATGGAAGTTTTATTTGATAAAATACCACTTGATAGAGTTTCTACATCGATGACAATTAATTCTCCAGCAGCAATGATATTTGCTTTTTATCTTGCAGTCGCTCAAAAGCAAAATGTGGATTTCAAAAAATTGAGAGGAACTTTACAAAACGATATTCTTAAAGAATACATTGCGCAAAAAGAATATATTTATCCGCCAAAACCATCGATGCGAATTATTGTTGATATGATTGAATATTGCTCAAAAGAAATTCCTCAATGGAACCCGGTTTCTGTTAGCGGCTATCATATTCGCGAAGCGGGTTCGACTGCAGTTCAGGAACTTGCGTACACACTTGCTGATGGATTTGCATACATTGAAGATTGTATTGAAAGAGGAATGGATGTAGATGAATTTGCGCCAAGGATTTCTTTTTTCTTTAATTCCCATTTAGATTTTTTTGAAGAGATAGCAAAGTATCGTGCAGCAAGAAAAATTTATGCAAAAAGAATGAAAGAAAAATATGGCGCTAAAAATCCTCGTTCATGGTGGCTTAGATTTCATACACAAACTGCGGGCTGTACTTTAACTGCTCAGCAGCCTGAGAATAATATTATTCGAACTGCATTTCAAGCTTTGGCTGGAGTTTTAGGCGGGACACAATCGTTGCACACAAACTCAATGGATGAAACATTAGCATTGCCAAGTGAGAAAGCGGTGAAAATCGCATTGCGAACACAGCAGCTTATTGCTTATGAAACCGGGGTTATAAATACAGTCGATCCTTTGGGCGGAAGTTATTTTATTGAATCATTAACTGACAAAATGGAAAAACAAGCTAACGATATTTTTGATCAAATAGATTCACTCGGCGGCGTAATTTCCGCAATTGAAACAGGATATTTTCAAAAAGAAATTGCAGACGCAGCTTACCGTTATCAGCGAGAAGTTGAAAAGAAAGAAAAATTTATTGTCGGTGTAAATGAATTTGTTGAAGAAGGTGAAAATGTTGAAATTCCTATTTTAACAGTTTCGCCCGAAGTGGAAGTAACTCAGAAAAAAAGATTAGCGGAAATTAAACAAAGCAGAAATAATGAATTAGTGGAAGAAAGCTTGAAAGAAATTAATTATGCTGCATCTAATGGAAATAATTTGATGCCGGTATTTGTAAAAGCCGCCGGCAATTATGTTACGTTGGGTGAAATGGTAACTGAATTAAGAAAAGTTTTTGGGACATACCAAGAGGCAGCAGTCTTCTAATGCTTAAAGAATATTTTAAATTATTTCGCATACCCCAATGGATAAAAAATTTTTTTGTATTTGTACCGCTTATATTTTCTCAAAATCTTTTAAAATCAAATTATTTATTAATTACATTATTTGCGTTTCTAATATTTAGCTTAGCTTCAAGCCTAGTCTACATTGTAAATGATATTGTAGATATTGAAGCTGATAAAGCACATCCTCAAAAAAAGAATCGTCCATTAGCTTCTGGAAAAATAAATATTAAAAGTGCTTTAACTTCGGCAATCATACTTGCGATGATAATTATCTTTTCATTATTCTTTTTTAATCTTCATTTCGCTTATACAGTTGCTGCATATTTTCTGTTGAACATTTTTTATAGCTTTGTTTTAAAGCAAATAGTGTTGCTGGATATTTTTAGCATTGCAGCCGGGTTCATGCTTAGAGTACTTGCCGGAGCTTATGTAATAAATGTAGAAATTTCAAGCTGGCTTATTTTAACAACCATGTTCATTTCTTTATTCTTAGGTATTATGAAAAGGCGAACCGAACTTGTGCTTAGTGAAAATGATAATGTTGCTGTTACCAGAAAAGTTTTAGTCCATTATTCAAAAGAATTTACAGATCAAATGGCTACAGTTGCAGCGGCTGCCGTTATAATTTGTTATGCTCTTTACACTGTGGCAACAAGAACTGTTACGGTTTTTGGAACCGAGAATTTAATTTATACAACACCGTTTGTTGTATTTGGAATTTTCAGGTATATGTTCCTTGTCTATATGAATAAGCAGGGTGAAAATACGACAGAAGTTTTAATAAAAGATTTACCTATGATTTTGAATATTATTCTATATGTTTTAGTAACTACATTTATTATTTATCTTAAATAGAATTTGTTTGAAATTTTGAAAAGGAACTTGTTCGGCACTATTATATTTTTGTTTAGTCTGTTGATTGGCTGTTCAACTGATATTTCAAGCAGCAAATTAAATATAACAGTCGAGTTCAATAAAATAGATTCTTGGCTGAATTTAATGCCTGGCAGCGGACATAAGTTTTTTGTTGCCGGTAAATATTCAATTAGAAATAATTCTGACAGCACATTAAAAAAAGTAGAATTAAAACAAATTATAATTTATCAGGATAAAAATTTAATTTATTCTTTTACTCCATTTGTAAATGATTTAACAATGTCGGAATCAACTGCTTTTACTCCAAGGCAATCTAGAGATTTTATGTTCGGAACAGATCCAGGTTTAAAACTAAATAATAAATTGAATTCAGAGAAAAATGTCTCGGCAAAGTTTACATTTATTTCTGGAGATAAAATTCTAGAATTAATTTCAGATAATATTAAAATAGAAAAAGTGTATTAAATGAACGATTGGATATTTTTATTAATATTAATTTTATTAAGCGGGTTTTTTTCAGGTTCTGAAATGGCATTTGTAGTTTCTAATAAAATTAAAATTGAAATAAGAGCACGTAAAAAAAATCTGCCGGCAAAAAATGCACTCCATTATACTAATAATCCTCAAGATTTTTTTTCAACAATATTGATTGGAAATAATATAATAAATATTGCTTTTGCGTCAATAAGCACAGTTTTTCTTACAAAAGTTTTTGGCTGGAATGAGGGGATAATTCTGATTGCATCCTCTGCCGTTTTATTAATTGTGGGTGAGTTAATCCCCAAATATTTTGCAAGAGAGCTTGCAGATAGAATAATTTTACTTACTATTATTCCTGTAAGAGCTGTAAATTTTATTTTGTATCCATTTATAAGAGTTACATCTGCGCTTTCAACGAAGCTTACTCAATCTTCAAATTTAACAGAAGAAAATATTAATAATTTATTTAGTAAAGAAGATATTGAATCTTTAGTGAAGGAAAGTCATGAGGCAGGTGTTGTAAATAAAAAAGAAAGTGATATTATCAGTAAAGTTTTTGCTCTAGGCGACCAAAGAGTTTATGAGTCTATGAGGCCGCGTACAGAAATTGTTGGTGTTGAAATTAATCAGAGCATAACTGAAGCACTTGATATTTTTATTGAATCAGGGTTTTCAAAATTGCCGGTTTATGATGAAAGCCTGGATAATATTAAAGGAATCATACTAGCGTACGATCTATTCAAAGCACCGCAAAATATAAAAAGTATTATTCGTGAGGTAACTTTTGTGCCTGAGACAAAAAAAAGTTTTGATATGCTTAATGAGTTTTTAAACAAGCAAATCTCTTTTGCTGTTGTTATTGATGAATTCGGAGGAACTGCCGGAATAGTAACTATGGAAGATATTATTGAAGAGATCTTTGGTGAAATTGAAGATGAATATGATGTTGAAGAAGATATATGCAGGAAGATAGGTGAAAATACTTTTTTAATCAGCGGTAAAGTTGAAATTGATTTTATAAATGAAAAATATGATTTGAACATTCCGGAAGGTGACTATGAAACAATAGGAGGATTTATCTCTTTTAGTCTGGGAAGAATTCCGGCTCAAGGAGAATCGGTTAAGATTGATAACTTTGAAATTTTAATTGCCCGTGCAAATAACACTCAGAATTGATCTTGTTAAAGTGACTGATCACTCTAAAAATGTGTAGCTGAGTTTTTGAAAGAGAATTAATAAACTAATGTTATTCCTGCCTTAATTTCAATTTTCATAAGCAAAGTATTTAATTCATTGTATGTTCTCTTAGGCATATAATGGACCGATTAATTTTGGCAAGTAATTTATTTGGAGGCTGGGTTTTCAGCATTTAACTTTAGTAATTCTGTTCGATATAAATCAGCATTTTTATTATTTCCTGTTGAGTTATAAAGATCAACAATATTTTTATATAGTCTTTTAATTTGCGTACTATCATCTTCAAAATTAGATTTATAAAAATCTAAGGAAGAGATGAGTAATTTTTTTGCTTCACTATATTTTTTTAGTTTCAGCTGGCAAATCCCTAGCTCAGATTTAGATCGCCAAATATCTTTATTTTCAGGAGGAAATTTTTTAATCCTAGTTTTTAGCGATTTACTAAGATATTCTTGAGCTTTACTTAACTTGTTCGTTTCTAAATAGATTTTCCCTAACCAGTACTCGCTGAGGGCAACATAAGGGTGATCTGAATCTAACGTTTTTCTATATTGTTTCAGAGCATCAAGCTGGTATTTTTCCGCTTTATCATAATTTCCCATCCGAATGTTAATTACTCCTAAATTATTTAAGGCTAGTCCAACATCAGGATGGTCTTTTCCTTTTAGATTTAATTTTAGTTTGTATGATTTCTCCAGGTATACTTCAGCTAATTTATATTCTTTTTTAAGCATGTAAAGATAACCCAGGTTGTTATAGTTGGTTCCAATTTCCGGTCTGTTTTCCCCAAGCAATTCAAGGTTAATAGATAAAGATTTTTTATAATATTCTTCAGCTTTATCCAGATCTCCGGCATCCGAATAGTTCAATGCTAAATTATTCATGATAACAGCAGTGTTTTTGTTCTTTTCACCATGGCTGTGCAATGCAGCATCTAATGCTTCTTTAAACAGCTTTTCTGCTGCAGCATTCTCACCAAAATACATTTTTATAAGCCCTTGATCATTAAGTACATTAGAAAATTGTTTTGTGGGCTGCTGTAATACTTTGCGTAATATTTTAATTGATATGTTGTAAATTGAATCCGCTTTTTTATAATCGCCAACCCAATCATAATAAAGCCCCAAATCATGCAGGCTGTAAGCAGTTTCTTTGCTTTTATTACCATACATTTTTTTATTGATAGCCAGCGCTTCATCAAGAAAAGGTTTTGCTTTGTCATATTCCCCTAAATTCACATACGTGTTGCCCAGAGTGCTTCTTAAACTTGCTTCAACTTCCGGCTGGTCTTTCAAATTTGTTTCTATATCGTCTGCTGCTTTTTCTAATATATCATAAACCTTTACGTCCCTTCCAATTTCTGTAGGATCAACAGATGATAACATTCCTTGCAGGAATGTATTTACTGCTTCAGTCTTTTGTGCTTCAACTTTTGCTTTATCTCTTTCCTTAGACGCTACATTTGCCTGCCAGGAAATTGCAATCAGACTTATAATTAATAGCAGTGCAAAACCAATAGAAGAAGAGAAGCCAATTTTATGTCTAGTAATAAATTTCTTAAGTCTATAAGTTGTGGTATCTTTTTGTGCAATTACCGGTAATCCAATTAAATATCTTTTTAAGTCTTCTGAAAATTGTTCAACAGAAGCGTATCTTCGCTCGGGATCTTTATCCATTGCTTTAAGAATGATATTGTCCAAATCTCCTTTAAGTAGGGGAGATATTTTTTCATAATTTACACTATGTATTTCTATCTTATCATTTTCAGGATTAACCCCAGTAGCTTGTTTTACTTTTTCGCTTGGCTTAATAATGTTTTTTTCTTCAATGATTTTGCTAATGGCAATTGGAGAGCTGCTAGTAATTTTGTAAGGTTGTTCCCCTGTCAAAATTTTATATAATAAAACTCCCAGTGAATAAATATCGCTGGCAGTTGTGATCCTTTCGCCATTAATCTGTTCCGGACTTGAGTATTCGGGGGTTAAATGCCAGACTCCTGTTTTAGTTAATCCACCGTCATCTTCCATTAAATCTTCATCAATCAATTTTGCGATACCAAAATCAAGGAGTTTGGGAGTACCGTCATCTATGACGAGTATATTCCCCGGCTTAATGTCACGATGTATAATTAAATTTTGATGAGCATATTGTACAGCTAAACAAACTTTTATAAACAGTTCTAATCTTTCATCAACGCTTAGGTTATTTTTATCACAATATTTTGTTATTGGAATTCCTTCAATATATTCCATAACTAAATAGGGCAGGCCTTCGTCGGTACTTCCGCCGTCAAGCAATTTCGCAATGAATCTATGTTGAAGATTTGCTAATGTTTGACGTTCAATTTGAAAACGTTTTAACAGATAATCAGAAGTTATCCCATGCTTTAAAATTTTAATAGCAACTTTTTGTTCAAACTCTTCATCGTTTCTAAGACCGACATAGACAATCCCCATCCCACCGAAACCTGCTTCGCTGTCAATTATATACTTCCCAATTTGTTTGCCGATAAAAGGATCCTTTAATAACTCAGAACTTTCTGCAGTAACTTCCAGCGGCTTCTCTAAAAAATCATCGTTACTATCTAAAGATTTTAATAAAGATAGAACTTCATTTTTAAGTTCTAGATCATCCTTGCATATTTCAGTAAGGAACATTTCGCGTTCAGAGATATTCATCTCTAATGCTTTATCAAACAGTTCCTGTGTTTTTGAAAATCTTTGCTTATCCAAAAATGATTATCCTTTTCCCGATTAATTGGTGCCCATTTCTCTATATAGCCAGGCCTTGGCGAAATTCCAGCCGCGCTTAGCAGTGGATTCAGATATGTTTAATACTTCAGCTGTTTCTTCAAAAGTAAGTCCGGAAAAATATCTTAATTCAACAATTTTACTTGATCTTTCTTCAACGGATTCAAGCTTTTTTAAAGCTTCATCTAATGCCAAAATTTTTTCATCATTATATTCTGAGATTTCATAAATTTCATCAAGTGAGACATGAGATTTACCTTCACCGCGCTTTAATGATTTCTTTTTTCTTGCATAATCAACTAGGACTTGTCTCATTGAATGCGCTGCTATACCAAAAAAATGCGCTTTATTCTGCCATGAAAGATTTTGTCCCCCCATTAATTTTATATAAGCTTCATGCACTAGTTCTGTAGTTTGCAAGGTATGATTCCGGTATTCATCTCGAAGATACCTTGAAGAAATTTTTCTCAGTTCATTATAAATCTGGGGCAGCAGCTCACTTAAAGCACTTTGGTCACCATCACTATAATTTATTAGAAGTTGTGTTAATTCAGAATTAGGTTCAGGCATAATAATCCATTGAAAATCTAATAATTATGATTGATAGAATGAAAAGTTTTCTAAAGCTAAAATATTTTAATTTAATTAGCAAGAAATTATGACTTTTTGATAAATTTAATGTGTAAGGAGATTTTTAATGCCAATATACTCGATATTTTGAATTAAACCTTTCTTTGGCAGTTAAACAAAATTTGATGTATTTTTGTAAATATCCTTTACATAATATTGTTAATTTTTGATATAAAAATTTGTTGAAATTTGATTTATTAGGCAAAGACTCTAATTCAAAAGCAAGAGCCGGTATTTTTGAAACTGATCACGGTAAAGTTGAAACTCCTATTTTCATGCCGGTTGGCACTCAAGGGACAGTTAAAGCTGTAAATCAATTTTATTTAGAGAGCGACATAAAAGCTCAAATTGTTCTTTCAAATACTTATCATCTTTATTTAAGGCCCGGGACTGAAATTCTTGAGAAAGCCGGCGGCCTGCATAAATTCATGAATTGGAGCAAACCAATTTTAACCGACAGCGGCGGATACCAGGTATTTAGTTTGTCTGAATTAAGAAAGTTAAAAGCAGATGGAGTTGAATTCCGTTCTCATCTTGACGGAAGTAAGCATTTTTTCACTCCTAAAAAAGTGATTGACATTCAGCGAAGTATTGGTTCAGACATTATGATGGTTTTGGATGAATGCACACCATATCCTTGTGATTATGATTATGCGGTTAAGTCAACAGAATTAACTTCAAATTGGGCAATACAAAATAAAGAAGCATTTGAAAATACCAATCCCTTGTATGGCCATAATCAATTTCAATTTGGAATAATTCAAGGAAGCGTTTACAAAGATTTGCGTGAAAGATCTGCAAATGATTTGTTGAAAATAAATTTTGATGGTTACGCAATTGGAGGATTGGCAGTCGGCGAACCAACTGAAATGATGTATGAATTGGTTAATTTCACAACTGATTTTATGCCTGAAAATAAACCAAGATATTTAATGGGAGTTGGAAGGCCGGAAAATATTTTGGAAGCGATTGAAAGAGGAGTCGATATGTTTGATTGCGTTATGCCCACAAGAAATGCTCGCAATTCAAATTTGTTTACTTCAAATGGTGTTCTTTCAATGAGGAATGCAAAGTATAAAAATGACTTTACAACTATAGATGAAAATTGTGATTGCTATACTTGTAAAAATTTTTCAAAAGCATATTTAAGGCATTTGTTTATCGCAGGTGAAATTTTAGCTTTAGAATTAGCAAGCATTCACAATCTCCATTTTTATTTGAATTTAGTGAAAGAAGCAAGAAAGCAAATTCTAAGTGGAAATTTTATTGAATGGAAAAATAATATAATTAATAAGATATCTTTTAATGGAAAAAATAATACGGAGGAATAATTGTTAGAATTATTAGCAATGGCACCGCAATCCGGTGAAGCCGGCGGCGGCGGAATGATTAGCACTATTATAATGTTTGGTGCTATATTTTTAATTTTTTATTTCATGATCATCAGGCCTCAGCAGAAGCGAGCAAAAGAAAGAGACAAAATGCTTGCTAACATTCAAAAAGGTGACAAGGTTGTTACAAGCGGTGGTGTTCATGGTACTATTTCAGGTATTGACGAAAAGACTGTTTTATTAGATGTTGGTGATAAAGTAAAATTAAAAGTAGAAAGAAGCGCAGTCACAACTGTACTTAGCACTAAAGAAAGTTCATAAAAAGTTTTTTGCGCTGAAAATTTATTCCACTTATTTTTTTTAATAATTAGAAATATATTTTCTCAACAGATTATTGAAATAAAAATTAAGATGATTTTAAAGTTTAACTTTTGTTCAACTTTTAAAATCAAATATTATTTGAATACAATTAAGGTTTGAAATGTTTTGTTCAGTTGAAGAAGCAATAGAAGAGATAAAGAACGGCAAAGTAATTATTGTAGTTGATGATGAAGATAGGGAGAACGAAGGTGATTTTATTTGTGCCGCAGAATATATTACTCCGGATATAGTAAACTTCATGGTCACTCATGGAAGAGGAATGCTTTGTGTAGCATTAAATGGCGAAAGGCTTGATCAATTAGGACTTCCGTTAATGGTTGATTCAAGCTCTGCATTACATGGAACTCAGTTCACAGTTACAGTTGATGCAATTGAAGGAACTACTACAGGAATTTCAGCTGCTGATAGAGCTTTGACTATTAAAAAAATTATTGATAGAAACTCGAAAGCATCTGATTTTGCTCGTCCGGGACACATCTTCCCTTTACGTGCATTTGATGAAGGAGTCTTACGGCGAACCGGTCACACCGAAGCCGCTGTAGACCTTTGCCGCCTTACTAATCTAAAACCCGCTGGGGCTCTTTGTGAGATTCTAAAAGAGAACGGTGAAATGGCTAGAGTTCCGGATCTAATTGAAATTGCACAAAAATTTAATCTTAAAATTTTAACTGTAAAAGATATTATTCAATTTAGATTGAAGAAAGAAAGATTAGTTGAAAAAATTTCTGATGCTAATCTACCAACAATTCACGGTGACTTTCATCTAACTATATATAAAAACAAATTAGATAACAAGGAGCAGGTTGCTTTAGTTAAAGGTGAAATAAATCCTAACGAACCGGTTTTAGTTAGAATGCATTCCGAATGTTTAACAGGTGATGTATTTCATTCTTTAAGGTGCGATTGTCATGATCAGCTTAACAGTGCATTAGAACAAATTAACGCTGAAGGTAAAGGTGTTGTTGTCTATATGCGTCAGGAAGGCAGAGGGATTGGCTTGGAAAATAAAATTAAAGCTTACAAACTTCAAGAAGAAGGAAAAGATACTGTCGAAGCAAATGAAGCACTTGGCTTTAAACCCGATTTAAGGGACTATGGAATAGGTGCTCAAATACTACTTGATTTAGGTGTTAGAAAAATTAGACTATTAACAAATAATCCAAAGAAAGTGATTGGATTAAAAGGTTACGGTTTAGAAATCGTCGAGCGTGTACCAATTGAAATTCCGCCAAATGAAAACAATGAGAAATACTTGAAGACTAAGCGTGATAAAATGGGACATATTATTTTGCAAGAAAATTAAAGAGACTTTTATAGTCTCTTTTTTTATTTTATACATTAAAAAAGTGGAGAACTAAATTTTGAAGCTCATTTCAATCATATCATTTCTAGTTTTATTTATTTTCACTTCGTTATCTTTTTCGCAGCAGAAAAAAGTGTACTACGCAAAGATTGAAAGCGAAATTGATTTAGGAATGGCTCCTTACATTAGCCGGGTAGTAGATGAAGCTGAAGAAAATCATGCTGATGCAATAATTTTTCATATTAATACTTTTGGTGGAAGAGTTGATGCTGCTACTCAAATTAAAGATGCTATTATTTCTTCAAAAATTCTAACTATTGCATTTATAAAAAATAGAGCAATATCTGCCGGATCATTTATTGCGTTGTCATGCAAAAAAATTGTTATGGCGCCGGGGAGCAGTATTGGAGCGGCAACCGTTGTTGATCAGGCTGGTCAAAAGCAAAGTGAAAAATACCAATCATTTATGCGATCGGAAATGCGCAGTGTAGCAGAGCAAAATGGAAGAAATGAAGACATAGCGCAAGGAATGGTTGATGAAAGAATTGTTGTTCCTGGTTTAGTTGACAGCACAGAATTAATTACACTTACCACAGACGAAGCACTTAAGTATAAAATAGCTGATACAACTGCTTCAAGTTTGAATGAAGTGCTTAATGAATTTGGATTGAAGAATGCTGAGGTCATTACAGTAAATCAAAATTGGGCTGAAGATGTTGTAAAGTTTTTGAATAACCCTATCGTCTCTTCAATATTAATAATGCTTGGTTTCTTTGGATTGATTGCAGAGATTAAAACTCCCGGATGGGGATTACCGGGAACGATGGGAATAATTTGTTTACTGCTGTTTTTTGGTTCTTCATATATTCTTCAATTAGCATCTGGAGTTGAGATAATTTTATTTATTCTCGGCATTGTACTTTTAGCATTGGAGATTTTTGTTGTGCCTGGATTTGGAATTACAGGGATAAGCGGAATTCTTCTTATCCTCGCTTCAATATTTTTAGCACTTCTTGGTAATTTTAAATTTGTTGGTGCAAGTGAAATATCATCAGCTATTATTCGATTAGCAACTTCAATTGTGGGAGCTATAATATTGGTATTTATCCTCGCAAAATTTCTTCCCAAATCTTCTGCTTTCAGTAGATTGATTTTAAAGGAAGAAGAAAACGCTGATAAAGGATTTATCTCCAATCCAATAGCAAGCGAACTGGTTGGGCTTGAAGGTATTGCTTTAACAACTTTACGGCCGGCAGGTACTGCTGATTTTGATGGAAGGAGAGTTGATGTAGTTACTGAATCTTCTTACATTGAGAACGGTAAAAAAATTAAGGTGATGAAAGTTGAAGGACACAAAGTGATTGTTCGAGAAATTGTTGATAAAACTTAATTTGAAAGTAATATCGCGTTTATTAAAATTTTATAATTCCAGTTTCTTTAATGAACTCGATTTATAATAAAATATTGAAATAGTTTTTAAACAAATTGGGAGGGGAGTATGAAAACTCTGTCGGTTATTTTAGTATTATCTATTTTATTTAGTACGAGCATTTTAGCTTCAAACCACAATAATTTTGATGATAGTGATATTAAAATTCTAATCATTCCTTTTAATTCATTGGGAATCGACTCTATCTCATTAGTCACTGCTCAAAGTCTTTTTAAATTTGATCTCGTAAAATATTGTAACTGGAAAATTGAAGAAACTGAACAAAGCTGTTCAAGTGAAAATTGTGCAATTGAACTTGGGAAAGAGCATGATGCACAAAAATCCTTTATTTGTAATATGAGCAAGCTGGGAGAAAAAATTATAGTCCAGTTTATACTTATGAATGTTGAAACTTCAAAAAGAATATTAAGTGAAACTACCTCTGCTTTATCAGTTGAGGATCTAGAAAATGTAATGAATAGAATCGCTTTAAGTGTTGCACGGGGAGAACCTCTAAATAAAACCGCGGAAGTAGGTACAATAACTGAAAAAGAAAATGTCCCTGAATTGCGAAGAGGCGCCGAAAGAATGGCTGGGTTTTCGTTTGGATATTTATTCCCTCAAAGCGGTTACGATAGCAACGAAAAATCTTTCACATTTGAATTTAGAGCGGGCTTTGAAATGCCTCAAACAGCACTTGGAATGCTATTGGCAATACGCAAAGGTTTTGCCGCAAATATTTACGGTGATTACTTAATAACTAAGACAGATGTTTGTCCATACGTAGGCGGTGCTTTTGGGTTTCATTGGGTTAGCCACAGTTCAAATACATATAATGTGGTTTCTCATATCAAAATTCATCATATAATAATAACGTGGATAAACAATCCGATGGATTTGAACTAACTTTAAATACTGGTCTGCGATTATTTAGGACTTATGATTTTCAAATATTATTGAATCTTGATTATATATACACATTTAATGATTATAAAGATCAAGCGATTGTTTTTACTATTGGGATATTAAGATAGACAAAATGAGAGATATCAATATTTATTGAATATTTTATAGTTCAACTTTAGTTCAAGTTCAAGTAATTGAATTCGGAAATAATTTTAGGTTTATTCGAACATTCACTCATTCATCGATTCAATCCTTGAATTTTGTAATCTTGCTAACTTGTAAACAACATCATCTCTTTTCTTACATCAAATTTTATACTTAACTTTCCATCAGTCAATTTCAAAATCTTATGAATAATATAATACTCAAGAAAAACGAAGATAGAAGAATAAAGTCAGGGCATCTCTGGGTTTTCAGTAATGAAATATTTAAAGCTGAGGGAGAATTTGAAAATGGTGATTTAGTTGAATTATATGATTCAAAAAATAATTTTCTCGGTACAGGATTCTATAATAAAAATTCACTTATTTCAATCCGATTATTAAGCAGATCCAAAATTGAAAATATAGAATCTTCTCTTTGAAGAAAAATTAAAATCAGCTTTCGAATTAAGAAAAACATTTTATCCAAATCGAAATTCATTTCGTTTTGTTTTTAGTGAAAGCGATTTTTTGCCGGGGCTCATAATTGATAAATACAATGATACTTTTGTCTTGCAAGTTTATTCTTTCGGAATGGAAAGATATATTGAAACCATTTGCGAATTACTGAAAACTAATTATGGTGCTAAAAATATTTTTTCTAAAAACGAAATATATTTCCGAAAGCTTGAAGGCTTACCTGAAGAAAATAAAATTTATTTAGGTGAAAAAACTTCGGAAGAAATTGATGACGGCTCAATTAAATATTTAATTGATTTTGAAACCGCACATAAAACCGGATTCTATTTTGACCAAAGTGACAACAGATTTTTTATTGAAAAATTAGTCAAAAATAAAACTGCGCTCGATGCATTTTGTAATTCAGGCGGATTTGGATTACACGCTGCAAAAGCTGGTGCATCTTCAGTTACATTTATTGATTCATCATCAAATGAAATCCAGAACGCCAAAAATAATTTTGAATTGAATAAATTCAACTGCAACAATGAATTTGTTACCTCTGATGTATTTGATTTCCTGGAACAACAAATTCAAAACAATATTAAATATGATGTTGTTATGGTTGACCCCCCGGCATTTTCGAAAAACAAAAAGAGTCTTCCTACAGCAAAAAAAGGCTATGAGAAATTAAATAAACTTGCCATGCAAATCATTAGCGACAGTGGTTTTCTGGTTTCATCTTCTTGCTCGTATCATTTGCACAAAGACGATTTTCTTCAAATAATAAATTCAGCAGCGCAAAAAGTTTCAAAACAAATTCAGCTCATTCATTTTAATGAGGCTTCTTTGGATCATCCTAAACTGTCAGCCATGCCCGAAACATCATACCTAAAATTTGTGATTTTTAAAGTTTTCCCATTATAATGCCCCTAAAAATAATTGATATAAAGATGCAACATTTTTATGTTTGCAGGCGTCTAAAATCATTCGTAAAATATTTCTTCATAAATCTATAAGAGGATTCCATTGGATATAAGCGAATTAAACGAACGGATAAAAACTGAAAGTGCATTTATTGATTTACTGATAAATGAAATCGGTAAAGTTATTGTTGGGCAAAAACAAATGGTCGAAAGACTTCTAGTAGGGCTGCTTGGGAATGGGCATATTCTGCTTGAAGGGGTGCCAGGATTGGCAAAAACTCTTGCAATAAAAACACTTGCTTCCACTATGAAAGCAAAATTCCAACGCATTCAATTTACTCCTGATTTACTTCCAGCCGACTTAATTGGAACAATGATTTATAATCAAAAGGATGGAAACTTTTTAATTAAAAAAGGACCTATCTTTGCAAACTTTATTTTGGCAGATGAAATTAACCGTGCCCCCGCCAAAGTTCAAAGTGCTTTACTTGAAGCAATGCAGGAAAGGCAAATTACAATTGGTGAAAATACATTTAAACTCGAAGAACCTTTTTTAGTTCTTGCTACTCAAAACCCGATTGAGCAGGAAGGAACTTATCCCTTGCCTGAAGCACAGGTAGATAGATTCATGCTTAAAGTTAAAATCACCTATCCATCGCGAGAAGAAGAATTAAAAATAATGAGGCAAAATGTAAATGAAGAAAATTCAAAACCGAATCCAATCATTTCTCCTGCAGATATTTTAAGAGCAAGGCAAGCTGTTCATGATGTTTATATTGATGAAAAAATTGAAAAATATATTTTGGATATAGTATTTGCTACGAGATCGCCAAAACAATTCGGGTTAGATAGATTAACAGACTTAATTAGTTACGGCGGTTCTCCGAGAGCAACAATCAATTTAGCTCTCGGTGCAAAATCTATGGCGTTTATTAAACGCAGAGGGTATGTAATTCCTGAAGATGTTCGAGCTATATGCCAGGATGTATTGCGTCACCGTATCGCGGTTACTTATGAAGCAGAAGCAGAAGATATTACTACTGAAACTGTGATTTCGGAGATTTTGAATAAGGTTGAAGTACCGTAAAAAGTCAGTCCGCCGTGGCGGGTCAAAAATCAAATTCCAAAAACTAACTCAACTGAAATTATTAATTATTAATTGAAATAAGTGCTTACAAAAGAAATTATAAAACAAGTTCGTCAAATTGAATTAAGAACCAGGGGACTTGTCAACCAGGTTTTTTCAGGAGAATACCATTCTGTATTCAAAGGCAGAGGAATGGAATTTTCGGAAGTTCGCGAATATCAGTTTGGCGACGATATAAGAAATATTGATTGGAATGTTACTGCTAGGTTCGGCCATCCGTTTATAAAAATATTTGAAGAAGAACGCGAGCTAACTGTAATGCTTATGGCTGATTTAAGCGGCTCTTTGATTTTTGGGACAGTTGATAAAACAAAACAACGAGTAGCTGCTGAATTAAGTTCTATACTTGCCTTTTCCGCATTAAAGAATAATGATAAAGTTGGTTTAATTTTATTTACCGACAAGATTGAAAAATTTGTTCCTCCAAGAAAAGGAAGAAAGCATGTTTTAAGAATAATTAGAGAAGTGCTTTCCTTTCAACCGGTTGGGAAATCAACTGATATAAAGGCTGCATTGGAATTCTTGAACAGCACTATCAAAAAAAGAAGTATACTTTTTCTTCTTTCAGATTTTATGGATTCTGGATATGAAAAAATATTAAGAATAGTTGCTAAGAAACATGATCTTATCGGTGTTGTGCTGGAAGATCAAAGAGAAAATGAATTGCCAAAGATGGGTCTTGTTAAATTAACCGACGCTGAAACAGGCGAGGAACGCTGGATAGACACCAAGCAATAAAAAGAGCAGATCAATGCTGAAACAGCAAAGAGAAGATTCAATTAAAAAAAGAAAATCTTTATTTGTCTCAAGCAGGTTAGACAGTATAGAAATTCAAACCGGGCAAAACTACATAACTCCACTTGTACAATTTTTTAAGCGGCGTGAAAAAAGATGGTAAGAATGAAATTATTAATAATATTGTTTGTTTCATTTTTTACAGCCGGCAGTGTAGCTCAAAATATAACTGCTTTGGCAACTACAGATACAACTGATTATTATATCGGGGATATTGTTACATACAAATTACAAATTGAGTATAATAAAGATATTAAAATTGAAAACCCGGACATCTTAAAAAAAATATCAAACATTGATGTTTGGGGTACAAAGGGGCCATTGACAAAAGTAACCGACGGTAAAAAGATAACAACTTATTTAGTTACACTTTCAAGATATGATTCCGCTGAAGTTACAATACCACCAATTACAATTGACTACAGGGTAGGCAAAGATACATTGTTAAAGCACGCTCCGGTACTTTCTCAAAATAGTAATTTAGTTCCTGATTCAACTTTGAAGCATGTTTCATCTAATCCTGTTTCCTTTGTTATTCATTTAATGAAAGTGAATACAAAGGAAGACATTAAAGATGTGAAAGCACCGGTTACAATTCCTCTTAACTGGAAAATTATTGTATTGCTTATTTTAATCGGGCTAATAATTATTGGTGTTATCATTTATTTGTACAGACGATATAAAAAGAAAAAAGCCGGTGTTGTTATAGAAAGAAAAGTAATTGTCCAGCCGCCTCATATTATTGCAATTTCATCATTGAAAAAATTGGAGGAAAAACAGCTTTGGCAGAAGGGAATGATAAAAGAATATCATTCCGAAATTACAGAAATAATAAGAAAATATTTTGAAGATAGATTTAAACTGCCGGCACTGGAATTAACAACTGCAGAAGCAATTGATGCTTTAAGTAAAAGAAAAGAAGCAGAAATTATTTTAGACATTACAAATAGTTTTTTAAATAATGCAGACCTGGTTAAGTTCGCAAAGTTTCAGCCTTTAGTTGAAGTAAATGAAGAGATGATGTCGCAAGCAAGAGAAATTGTAAATAAAACAACTAAAGCTGCAGTGCCGGAAATTAAAAAGGAGGAAGTAAATGTTTAAAGGAATAACATTTGCATATCCCTGGGTTTTATATTTCCTAGTTTTAGTTCCATTAATGCTGGCTTACTATTGGTTTAGAGGAAAAAAGAAACAGCCTTCAATTACTTATTCATCTTTAAATTTATTTAAAGGGATTCCTGTTACCTGGAAAGAAAGATTCAGGCATCTCCCGACAATTTTACGTGCATTGGGCTTAGCATTATTAATTGTTGCTCTTGCTCGTCCTCAAACTTTTTCTTCAGGCGAAGACTCTTATACTGAAGGAATTGACATCGCAATGGTGTTAGATATTTCCGGAAGTATGCTTGCCGAAGATTTAAAGCCTAATAGAATTGAAGCAGCTAAAAATGTTATTGATCAATTTATAAGAGGAAGAACATCAGACAGAATCGGCCTGGTGATTTTTGCAAGAGATGCATTTACACAATGCCCGTTAACTGTTGATTATTCGGTATTAAGAAATTTGTTAAGTCAAATTAAAAGCGGCATGATTGAAGACGGTACAGCAATAGGCAACGCTATTGCAAACGGTGTTAACAGATTAAAGGATAGTGACGCAAAAAGTAAAATTATAATTCTACTAACTGATGGAGTAAACAACAGTGGCGAGGTAGATCCGATTTCTGCAGCTCAAATTGCTAAAACTTTTGGAATAAGAATTTATACAATTGGTGTTGGAACGGAAGGCGAAGCGCCATATCCGGTTCAAACACCTTTTGGAACTAGATACCAAATGGTTCCGGTTGATATTGATGAAGGTGTTTTGAAACAAATTTCATCAATTACTGATGGGAAATATTTTAGAGCAGATAATAATAAAAAACTAAAAGAAATTTATAATGAAATCGATAAGCTTGAAAAAACAAAAATCGAAGTTACATCTTATAAAAATGTACATGAATTATTTTATTCATGGCTTGGCGGTGGAATAATTCTAATATTCTTAGAATTAGGCTTGTCGAAAACTATATTAAGAAAGATTCCCTAATCTTATGTTTAGATTCGAACATTCTGAATACCTTTACGGATTATATCTTCTTCCAGTTTTTGCTTTACTCTTTTTCTACATTTGGTATAGAAGAAGAAAATTGCTGGAAACTTTTGCAGATAAAAAATTACATCATATTTTATTTTCATCTCACAGCAATGCTAAAAGTGTAATTAAAATGATGATCTTCCTGGTAGCCTTTGAATTATTAATTTTAGCTGCTGCCAATCCTCAAATAGGAACAAAGATGGAAGAGGTAAAACAAACCGGTATTGATGTAATGATCTGCTTGGATGTTTCTTTAAGTATGCAGGCAGAAGATATAAAACCTAACAGGCTTGATAAAGCCAAATTTCAAATTTCCTCTTTAATAAAAAAGCTGCATGGAGATAGAATTGGATTAATCATTTTTGCCGGCGATGCTTATGTGCAGTTCCCGTTAACAACGGATTATTCTGCAGCAAATCTTTTTCTAAATGCTGTTGATGAAAATTCAGTACCACAGCAGGGTACAGCAATTGCATCAGCTATTAATCTTGCCGTAAAATCTTTTGATTACAAAGTGAATACACAAAAAGCTATTATTATAATTACTGACGGCGAGGATCATGAAGGCGATATCACCCAGGCTGTTAATAATGCTGTTGACAAGAAAATAAAAATTTATACAATCGGCCTCGGTTCGCCTGATGGCGTACCTATTCCTGTTTATAATTCAAGAGGAGTTCAGGCTGGATTTAAACAGGATAAAAGCGGCAATATAGTTTTAACAAAGTTAGATGAAGATATTTTGAAAAAGATAGCATCAGAAGGTGACGGCAAGTACTATAGAGGCTCTAACTATGAAGACCAGCTTGATATGATTTATAAGGATCTTTCTTCATTAGAAAAAACAGAATTCGGTGTAAAGAAAGTTACTGATTACGAAGACCGCTTTTATTATTTTTTAGCTCCGGCAATTTTTCTTTTATTTATTGAGTTTTTTATTTCGGAACGAAAATCTCCTTTGTATGGTAAGCTAAATAAAAAATTAGGAATTGAATAATATTTAATAAGTAATATTATGTATAAAATAATTTTAATTAGTTTGATTTTTTTATTGTAGGTCATGCCAATGCACAAAGCACAAGAAGCTTAAATAATGATGGTG
This sequence comes from uncultured Ignavibacteriales bacterium, assembly GCA_963746735.1. Classification (GTDB taxonomy): domain Bacteria; phylum Bacteroidota; class Ignavibacteria; order Ignavibacteriales; family Ignavibacteriaceae; genus CAVSWT01. The sequence goes on along the minus strand of CAVVCO010000021.1, from coordinate 212,120 downwards.
TTGATTTATATAAAGAAGGAAAATTTGCCGATGCTGAAGTCAACTTTAAAAAAAGTCTTGAAAATACCGAAGACAATTTTAAAGGAAATTTTAATCTTGGTGATGCATATTACAAACAAAAGAGATATGAAGAAGCTCTAAAGTCATATCAGAAAGCTTTGTCTGAAAGCAAAGACAAGATGGATAAAGCAAAAGTTTATCATAACATTGGTAATTCATTATTGAAATCAAAAAAAATTAAGGAAAGCATTGAAGCTTATAAAAACTCTTTGAAATTGAATCCGAATGACGATGATACTAAATATAATCTTTCTTATGCATTATCTATGCTGAATAAAGATAAAAATAAAAATCAGCAGAACAAGGATAATAAAGATAAGAATAAGGACAAGAACAAGAATAAAGATCAGAATAAAAATGACCAGAACAATAAGGATCAGCAGAATAAGAATAAGGATCAGAACAAACAGCAGCAAGATAAACAGAATCAAAATAGGCCGGATAAAAACCAGGAAACCAAGCAGGATAATTTGAAACAGCCTGAAAAAAATAAAATTACAAAAGCAGAAGCTGAAAGAATTCTCGATGCTTTAAAGAACAATGAAAAAGAATTACAAAAAAAGGTCAGGAAAAAAGCTGGAGCCCCGATTAAGACTGATAAGGATTGGTAAGTTGAAAAAGTATTTTGGAATATTGTTTTTTCTTTTTACCGGCGGAATTTTGGCACAATCATTAACTGCATCGGTAAGTGATAACCCGGTAGGATTGCAGGATAGGTTCCAGATTACATTTACATTTTCCGGGACAGATATTAATAATATTAAGAATTTTTCTGCACCGGCATTTAATAATTTTTTAACTCTTTCCGGGCCAAATCAATCAACCAGCATTCAATTTATTAATGGGGCACAATCTGCTTCAATTTCTTTTTCATATTATTTACAGCCAAGGAGCATTGGTAAGTTTACAATTGGGTCAGCTTCAATTGATTATAAAGGTACACAATACAAATCTGACCCTATAACAATTGAAGTTGTTAAAGGTTCATCTCAGCCGCAGCAGCAAGCTCAAAATCAACAGCAGCAAGATAATGTTGCTACTAATAAAGAAATAGGGGATAACTTATTCATTAGAGCTGTAGCGGATAAACAAAAAGTTTATCTTGGTGAACAGGTTGTCGTTACTTATAAGCTATATACCAGGGTTAATATTGCTGCACAAATGAGCATATCAAAACTTCCTCAGTATCAGGGCTTTTGGGCTGAAGAGTTGGAAACTTCACCAACAATAATGTTTACAACTGAAGTTGTAAATGGGAAGCAATACCGTGTTGGAGTTTTAAAGAAAGCAGCGTTGTTTCCTTCTCAAACAGGTGAGTTGAAAGTTTCTCCATTCGAATTAAATGTCCCGGTTCAGATTAGAAAGAAGCGCAAAAGCAACGGAAATTTCTTTGATGATTTTTTTAATGATCCGTTTTTTGATACAGGTCAAACTGTTAATTATACAGCTAAGTCAAACACAATTAAATTAAATGTTCTTCCTTTGCCAAGTACAAATGTACCGCCATCTTTTAACGGAGCAGTTGGTAAGTATTCTATGACATCAAGTCTTGATAAATCGGAAACAAAAACAAATGATCCTGTTACCATTAAGTTAGATATTTCCGGAACTGGCAATATAAAATTATTAAATATTCCGGAAGTTAAACTTCCTACCGGGATGGAAAAATACGATCCACAAGTTAAACAAGATATAACAAGGAAAGATGTTGTTTCGGGCAAAATGGATATTGAATATTTAATTGTTCCAAGAATTGCCGGGACAAAGTCAATTCCGCCGATTGAATTTTCTTATTTCGATCCCCAGAAAAAATCTTATGAAACACTTTCTTCTCCTGAATATAAAATTAAAATTGATCAAGGCAATACAGTTGCCAGCTATACTTCTTCCGGAAAGGAAGATATAAAAGTGTTAGATAATGATATTAGATTCATAAAAACATCAGATGAAGCACTTGAAAAGAAAAATACTTTTTTAATATACAGTTTTGGATTCTGGTCGGCTGCAATTTTCCCGCTGTTCGTTCTTGTAGGCTTAATAACCTGGAAAAAGAAAACAGATAAGCTTGCAGGTAATTTACAATTACTTAAATTTCAAAAAGCACAAAAAGTTGCTCGTAACCGCTTAAAACTGGCACAAAAACTTAAAGAGGAAAATAAGCAGACTGAATTTTATTCTGAAATTTCTCAAGCATTATTTGGTTATCTTGAAGATAAATTTAAAATTGCGAAATCTGATTTCACTGTCGATAAAGCAATTGATGAACTTAGAAACAATGAAATCAAAGATGAATTAATTAATGATTTTAAAGTCTGTGCGGAAAAATGTGAATTCATTCGTTTTGCTCCTTCAAAAGATGGAGTGAATGCAATGAATGATATGTACGATGAATCAGCAAAAATTATTATTGAATTGGAAAAATCTTTTTCGGATAAAAAACATGTTTAAGAAAATTAATATCATGTTTTTATTCTTATCCTTATTCTCTTATTCATTTGCTTTTCAGTCAAACAATTCAAAAGAAATGTTTGATAAAGCAAACGATTTATATAGAAATAATAAATTTGAGGACGCTGCTAACGAATATAAAAAGCTTGTCAAAGAGGGTTACGAATCTGCTGCACTGTATTACAATTTAGGTAATACATATTACAGGGAGGGCAACATTGGGCATGCAATTTTGTACTACGAAAAAGCATTAAAGCTGGCGCCTAATGATGAAGATATAATTCATAACATAGCTCTTGCTGATTCAAAAACTGTTGATAAAATTGAACCCCTTCCAAAGTTTTTTATTTTTCAATGGTGGGAAAGTTTACTTTCGTCATTAACAATTAAAGGATGGACGATAACAGCGTATATCTTCTATTTGCTGATTTTATTTGCAATTGGTATTTACTTTTTTTCTAAGCAGAATAAAATTCAGAAGTACAGTTTTTTTGCCGGATTAATTTTTCTTGGACTCTTTATTTTTTCTTCTGCAATTTTAACTTTAAGATTGAACAGAGAAGAAAATATAAGGAATGCAATCATCACAGAGACTGTTGTAAATATTAAAACTGCCCCGGATCCTGGCAGCAATGATGCATTTATTGTGCATGAAGGACTAAAAGTTAAGCTGGAAGATAAAATAAATAACTGGATTAAAGTCCGTTTACCGGATGGTAAAATTGGCTGGGTAACAGATGACAAGTTGAGTGTGATTTGAATCTTATATTTTGTAATTACTTTTTTTTGTTACCATAATTTTGCTATTTTCATTTCGCCCATTCAAATTAAATCAAATAATAATTATTTAGGAGATTCTATGGCAGTAGTCCAAGCTTTAAGTAAAAAATTACCCATTAGCGCTTTGGTTGTTCTAGTTATGTTTCTATTTACAACGAGTTCCTTTGCTCAAGAAAAGACCGATACAAAAGCAAAAGTCCAAACAGAAGAGAAAACAACTGTAAATGAGAATGTAACTCCTATAAATAGCATTTGCCCTGTTTCTCACGAAGATGTTGATCCTACAATTACTTACGAATATAAAGGTAAGACTTACGGTTTTTGCTGCAATAAATGTTTAGCTAAATTCAAAAAGGATCCTGAAAAGTATATTTCAAGAGTGGATAAAGAAAATAAAACAGATAAGAAAAAAATGGACGAAAATAAAAGCGAATAATAAAGAAACTTAAAGATTCATTATTTTTAAATCCCGGGAATTAATGTGATTCCGGGATTTTTTATGTGATTGATAAGTCAATGAATTGATTGGGGAGTGCATACTAAGTATTTTTACAGCATGGATTCAAAAAGATATAACAATATAAAATTAGGCTTTGGAATAGGCGAGGGGATTGCAACCTTTATTTTAGTTTTTATCTTTGTTCAGAGTGGAATAAGCGCTTCTTTGAATAATTACTTAGGCAATTATTTTTCAAATAAATATTTACTGTTTCTAAGTTTTGTGATTGTTACTAGCATAGTTGGGGCAGTTCTTTTTTCACCGGTTAATTATTATACCGGATTTTATCTTGAACATAAATACAATTTATCAAATCAAACTTTTATTAAATGGATTTGGGAAGCATTAAAAGGAATTCTTGTCTCGGCTGTAATTGGAATTCCGATTTTACTTTTCTTTTATTTTTCCATTAACCAATTTGAGCAGTTATGGTGGCTGCCATTTGCGATTGCTCTATTTCTGATTTCAGTTGTATTGGCGAGAATTGTTCCAATAATTATTTTACCAATATTTTACAAAGTAACTCCGATTGAAAATGAAGAATTAAAAACTAGAATTAATAATTTAGCAGAAGATGCCGGTATCAAAGTCGAAAACGTATTTAAATTTGATATGAGCAAAAACACTAAAAAAGCCAACGCAGCTTTTACCGGTATTGGAAAATCAAAAAGAATTTTATTGGGTGATACCCTTCTTGATAATTACACTGATGATGAAATTGAAACAGTAATTGCTCATGAACTTGGCCACTATAAGAAAAAGCATATAATTAAAAATATAATAATTGGAACTGTTTCAAGTTTTGTTACACTTTTTCTAATTGCAGTTTTGTATAGAGTTTCAATCGGTTGGTTCGGATTTGAATCAATTAGTAATATTGCAGCTTTACCGCTGCTGACACTCTGGGCCATGTTAATCGGTTTAGTTCAATCTCCATTGTCAAATATATTATCTCGGAAATATGAATATGAAGCTGATGAATACGCTATCAAGTCAACCAGCAAGGCAGGCGCTTTCATTTCAACTTTGAATAAATTAAATGAACAGAATTTAGGAGATAAAGATCCGCATCCATTTGTTGAGTGGTTTTTTTATAGTCATCCTTCCGTGAAGAAAAGAATTAGTGCAATTGAATCTGTAGCCAAAAATAATGGTTTAATTATTTCAGGTTTGCATGAAGAAACTGTAACTTCAGGGGAATTGAATTGATTACTTACATCAAATTATTATTAATAATAATTTATACTTTTATTTGTTCTATTTTCGGAATACTGTTTGCAGTTTTTGACCGGAGTAATTATTTATATTTTAAGCTGGCAAAAGTTTTTTCAGGCGGCATATTATTTATCAGCGGCGTAAAGCTTAAGATTACCGGTTTAGAAAATTTTGATCATAAAAAAACTTATGTATTTGTTTCAAACCATAGCAGTCAATTTGATATTTCGGCATTGCAGTTTGGAATTCCAAACGATATGGGGATAGTTTTCAAAAAGGAACTTGCAAAAATTCCATTCTTTGGATGGCAGCTTTGGCTTGGCCCATATATTATGATTGACAGGCAGAACCCGGAGAAAGCAATTAAAAGTATTGAAGAAGCAAAAATCAAAATGACAAAAAAAGGAATATCAGCAGCAATTTTTGCAGAAGGAACAAGAAGTAAAACCGGTGAAGTGCAGCCATTTAAGCGCGGGGCATTTTATCTTGCTGTAAAGTCAGGATTTCCAATTGTTCCGATTTCAATAAGCGGTTCTGATAAAATATTACCTAAGGGTAAATTGAAAATTAATACCGGTACTATTCATCTTCATTTCTCAAAACCCATATCCACAGAGAATATTTTAAATAGAAAAGATGAGCTTGATCTAATGCAGAAAGTAAGAGAAATAGTAATTGAAAATAAAAAAGGAAATTAAAAATGTCGGTTAATAGAAAAGATGTTGAACACATTGCTGAATTAGCAAGATTAAAATTTGAAGAAAAAGAACTCGATAAATTTACAAATGAGCTGAATGAAATTTTAACTTATGTTGAAAAGCTTAATGAACTTGATACGGAAAATGTAGAACCATTATCGCATCCAATTGAAGGAGTAAATAATTTTAGAGAAGATATAGTTAAGCCTTCAGTTGAAAGAGAAGAAGCTCTAAAAAATGCTCCGGATAAAGATGACGAATATTTTAAAGTCCCAAAAGTAATTGGTGAGAACTAATTTATTTTTGAATTTTTAATCTGCCTAACTTTAGTGAGTGAATTAGAATTGTTGAATGTCATTTCGACCAATGGGAGAAATCTTATTTCATAATATATAAAAGGATTTCTCACTCGAAGTCTCATTTGAAATGACAATTCTTAATTAAACGACGCGCATTATAGTCAGGTTTAATAATTAATTTTTTATGATAATTGGAGTTATCCCAGCACGATTTGCGTCTTCCCGCTTAATGGGCAAGCCATTGGCCGATATAGGGGGCAAACCAATGATTCAGCACACTTATGAAAGCTCTTTAAAATCAAAATTACTTCAACAAGTCATTATTGCTGTTGATGATGAAAAAGTAGCTGATGTTGTCAAAAAGTTTGGAGCTAAAGTTATAATGACTCCAAAAGATATTGCAACCGGCTCGGATAGAATTGCTTATGTTATTAATGAAATTAAAGACGCCGATATAGTGGTAAACATTCAAGGGGATGAACCATTTATATCTGGAACAATGATTGATCAGGCTATAGAGCCACTGTTATTTGATCCCGATGTTTCCGTTTCAACCCTTGCAAAAAAAATTGAAACAGTAGAGGAATTAAAATCAACATCAATTCCTAAAGTAGTTTTTGATTATCATAATTATGCACTCTACTTTTCAAGATCGCCAATTCCATTTGTTAGAGAAGCACGTTCTAATTTTGAAAAAATTAAAAAAGCTGATATATATAAGCACATAGGATTATATGTTTATAGGAGAGAAGCTTTGTTTAAATTTACTCAGTTAGCGCCAACCGATTTAGAGCAAATTGAAAAGTTAGAGCAGCTTCGAATGCTTGAGAACGGTATGAAAATAAAAATTGTAGTTACGGAATATGATAACCTTGCGGTCGATACCCAAGAAGATTTAGAACGGGCAAGAAATTATTATTCAAAAAAAATCAAAAACAATGAAAAATGAAAATACCAAATAAAGTTCAACTCGCTTTTCTGCCAACCCCAATTCAAAAAAATAATTTTGAAGGTAAAAATTTCTTAATCAAGCGTGATGATATGACTGGTTTTGAATTAACCGGGAATAAAGTGAGAAAACTCGAATATTTAATTTACCAGGCAAAAAAAGAAAAAGCGGATTATGTTTTTACAGAAGGCGGCGAGCAGTCAAATCATGCTCGGGCTACTGTCATTGCTGCTTCACAGCATGGGATTAAATCAAAAATATTTTTATGGGGAAAAAATAGAACAAGTCCGGAAGGCAATCTTTTTTTAGATAAATATTTTAATTCTGAAATTATGTTTTTGAATAAAAAAGATTACGCAAATGTAAATAATATAATGTTTGAAGAAAGACAAAAATATCTAAAGAAAAGGAAGAAGGTTTTCGTCATTCCGGGAGGTGGTTCTACTACACTTGGCATTTGGGGTTACATTTCTTTTATTGAAGAATTGAGTAAGCAAATTGATGTTAAAAAATTATCAGGAATAACATCTGCATCCGGTTCCGGGGGTACATCAGCGGGACTGTTAGTTGGAGCAGCAATGTTGAACTTAAAATTGAAGATTTATGCTGTGAATGTTATTCATCCAAAAGAGATTATAAAGAAAAAAATATTACAACTTGCCGAAGCTTGTGTGCTTGATTATAAATTGAAGTGTAAAATTGACCCTGATAATCTGGTAATTCTTGACGGATATTCTTCGGAAGGATATAAAAATATTTCTGATGATAAATTGAAATTGGTAAAAAGATTTGCACTTTCTTCAGGAATTATTCTTGACCCTGCCTATACAGGCAAAGCATTCAAAGCTTATTATGATAATTTCTTAATTAAAAATTTGGGAATGAAAAATTTATTTATTCATACCGGCGGAATATTTGGAGTGTTTGATAAACGCAAAAAATATTTAACAGTATAATAAATTGATATTTGATTCAGTTTTAATTTGAATTTATAAACCGTAATTTTGAATCATGAATTGCATATTTTGTGATATTGTAAACCGAAAATCAAATGCTGAGATTTTATATGAAAATGAAAAAATCATTTCTTTTCTTGATATCAATCCTATGAACTATGGTCATGCATTAGTTATTCCCAAGCATCATTATGAAAATTTTCTTCAAGTGCCGGGTGAATACCTTCAAGAAATGATTAATGGAACCAGAATTATTTCAAATGCTGTTATTAAAAGTTTAAAGCCTGATGGTTTCAATATAGTGGCAAACAATGGAAGAGCAGCCGGGCAGTCTGTTTTTCATTTTCATTTTCATATTATACCCAGGTTTCATGACGATGGTTTTAAAATAAAATTGAACTTAAAAAAATACGAAAACGGAACTATTAAATTATTTGGTGAAAAAATTCGTTCAGAGATAAAATAAAAGAGGGAAAATAATGGATAAAAAAATAAGAGTTCTAGTGGCTAAAGCAGGCCTGGATGGGCATGATAGAGGCGCTAAAGTAATTGCTGCAGCTTTACGCGATGCTGGAATGGAAGTTATATATACCGGCTTAAGACAAACGCCTGAAATGATAGTTGAAGCAGCTGTTCAAGAGGATGTAGATGTAATTGGAATAAGCATTTTATCCGGTGCACATATGACAATTCTTCCAAAGATAAAAAAGTTAATGGATGAAAAAGGGCTAGACGATGTTTTATTAACCGGGGGCGGAATTATTCCTGAAGAGGATATAAAATCATTAACAAATATTGGTGTAGGTAAACTTTTTACTCCAGGCGCCACAACTACTGCTATTGCTGATTATATAAAGGCTTGGTGCGGCGAACATCCAAAAATTAATTGATATTCTTGCATAAAAAAAGCTGCTCAAATTTGAGCAGCTTTTTCATTTCAAAAATTTAAGGAATGTTAATTCCCTCTAACATTAATGTTTCCTCTTACATTAATAACCCCATTTATGTGCTTAGACTCATCAATAATATTTCCTTGGTCATCAACAACTCCTACGTGACAACTTGAGCATGCAGTTAATGGTACTTGAATGTGGCCTAATGGAGCAACACTTTCTGAAGTCCCATGACACGAACCACATTTAGCTTGTGTTCCATCTACTTGTGTCCAGTTAACAGTCTTATTGTTACCAATGATTTTATCAGATATAAATACAAATGTATCTTGAGGTGCAGCATTAGCTTTATCAAATTCAAAATTACCGTGACAATAAACATTAGCGCATGAACCGTCTGAAGGATTATATGTTGCGTTTGATGCAATGTTAGCAACAGCTAAATTATTTAAAGTAACTTCAGCCGGTAAGTTACTATCTAGATGTCCGGCACTATAAACAGTTTGTGGAACTTTGTGACAATCTTCGCAAGAAACAGCACTACTAAACTTATGATTGTATAAATGATTTGCATGCGCTCCAACACCTTTTATTGTTGTTGAAGTATCGCCATTTACATCTCTTGGAGGAGCTATACGAGTTGGATCAGCAAAATCACCATGACATGTGTTGCAAGCTAATGGTCCACCCGGACTTGTATGGCAAGTATTACAGCTAGCTCCAGTAAGCCCTCCTGAAAAATCAGCAGCATGGCATTGCTGGCAATCCTTCATATTCCAATTATCATTCTTTATCAAAAGTCCGTGAAAGTTGGATGAGCTTTTGGAAATAAAACCATCCTTGTGAACGCTGACTTTTGCTTGTGGAGTAAAATTATTTTCAAGATCACTGCAGCCTGGAATTAATAAAACACTTAATGCAGTTACTAAAAATATTAATAAAATATATTTCATTTTTATATTCATCACTTATCTTCCCCCTTTCGCACCATGGCAATAACCGCAGAATCCAAATCCTGAAGGAGTTTGAGGGTTCGCACTTGTATGACAATTATAACAAACCGAGCCGGAATTGTCATGCCAATCACCGTGAGTATCTTTCATGAAATTTGCTGGATGCGTTTTAGGATTTGTCCCTTTTATTCCATCACTATCTAAATGGCATTTAATACAAGTTGGATCGGCGCCTTGTGTATCATGGCAAGCCGCACAGTTTTCAATATCTCTTCTTGCTAAAGTTGCATGATCTCCGCCGCCGCTTCCAACACCAATTATCATGAAGCTAGGCTTTAAGTGTGAAACCGGTTCAATTCCGCCTAAACTGTAATCCGCATCTTTTCCTTGATGACATGAGGCACAGAAATTTTCGATATCATGGCATGATTGACAATCTGCTGTTTTACCCTTAGCATCAATTCCGTGTGTGAATTGGTAATCTAATGAATGCACTCTTGTAATTTGCTGTTGTTTAACCCCAGGCTTAAAATTACTAGGTGCATAAGGCTGATAAAAATTATCTTTAGTATTTTTTTCAATTATAACATTTGAGGCATCGTGGCATTCTTCACATGAATTATTATCATGACACATCATGCAGTTTGCATTCATTTCCCTTGCAGCGAATTTATGTGCTTTTAAAAAAGTACCGCTTTTATGACTCTGCGGAATAAGATTAGCAGTAGAAATATGGCAAGCCTCACATGCACTCGGTGCAGCTTTTGTTGAACCATGACATGAGAAACATGTTTCCATCGGCGGATTTGGATTTGCTAATTCACTACTGTATTCAACATCCTTAAATCCTACGTGACATTTTTCGCATTCCAATTTTTCATTTGAAATATGAAAACTGTGGTTAAAAATTAACTCGGATTTTTTCTTTATTAAAGGTTCATAATTATCATTGTAATGGCACATGTTGCAATTTTTCTCATCCTCAACATCATGGCAAGTTCCGCAGCTTTCGTGAGTAGGGAAGAGGTTGTCACTTAAAGATGTACTAGTTGGAACTGCCGTATGGCATGAAGCGCAATCAGTAACATCTGCATGAAGCTTATGAGAAAATTTTATAAGCTTGCTATTATCTTTTGGCCCATCATCGCCAGCAGGTTTGAATGCCGCAAAAAGTAATGCAGCAGCAAATATGGGAATCAGAATAAAGTAAAGGTATTTAAATTTCATTGTTCATCAGTTAAAATTTGTATTGAACCAATAGTTTAGTTTAAAGAAGAATCTAAAATCATTTTTGTAAATTTTGTTGTTCATATATTGAGCCTGGCCATCAAATGATAAGAATGCAAATGGCCTATAGTTTAATCCACCTAGAATAGTAACTAAATGATTTTTATTATCATCTTTGGAAAGCTTATAACTGGTATAAGATATTCCTGCTGAAGGTGTTAACATACCTTCAAGAAATGAGTAGGCAGAGTATAGTGATAGTGCATCAAGTTCACCTTCATACCCGAATGTTTTTCTGTAGCTCACACTGCCGTAATTTGAATTTACACCTAAAGTAAGTCTTTGTGAATTATCATCTTTGTAAATCACATCACCAAACTTCCCGATTACAGTAAATGTTTTGGTTAGATCGTAATCTGCACCAAGTTCAAACTCCTGCGAATTGCCATAATCGAAAACGGAAAAAATAGAATTGTATTTAATTCTTGGCTCTCTAAAATTGTAATAAGCATTTAATCTAAGTTTTTTTAATTTGATCATAAGATCCGTATGCTTCAATCTTAGAAGTCATTTCAAAATTTATATCGTAATCATATTTAGTGTTAATTGAAAAAAGATTCTTTCTTTTCATAATTAACTTCCGCACTTGCATATTGATATTGAGTTGATTCGTTTTGAATCAAGACCTGCATAGGATTTAGATTTGCATCGTAACGCAAAGCCCAGTAGTCCTGGGCTTTGAAATTTTTCTTAACATATCCAAGGACAAATTGAAAATCTTTTACAGAAGCTGCTGTAAATTTCCCACCGACTATATAATCATTTTTGAAATCATCAGTTACTTCTAGCTTCTGATATGCTGGAACATTACCGCCTACATAGCCTGTTATTTTATAGTCATGCTTTTTTAAATCTACATTTAAACCATCAAATGTACCGCCGGCAATCCCACTGAATATCGGCTGCCTTCCTAGTTTAAAGCTTAAGACATCAAACAAATTTCTACCCTCGAAATAAAGATTATAAAATCTTAATCTTGGGTCGTTTTGTAAATCATTTGATAAATCGGCTTCAAGGTTCAAATAAGATCTTAAAGAAAATTTTCCCTCGTTAACATTAAGAGAAAGCATTTGAAATGATCTTAGATATTTTCCTGAAACATCTGTAGTATCAAATCTTTGAAATGCATATAACGAAGAAGAAAATCTTCCATTAATATTTTGAGAAAAATTCAGCGGAATATAAAGAGTAATTAGCAGTAGTGTAAAAAGATATTTCTTCATTTTAATAACTTTGTGAATTTTTATTCTTTACCTGGAATTGGGTGCTTAATTTTTGCCCACATTTCATCTAAATCTCTTGCAACATAAGTAGGGCTGTCTGGATTATGACAAGTCGAGCAAAAAGCTTTTAGATCTGTATGATCAATTAATCCATTTGCAATTGCTTCTTTTTTATCTTTCATAATCTTTAAGCTCTTATAGTCAGCTCCGGCACCATGACAGGTTTCACATTGTACTCCATCTTCAACACTAAACTTAGCACCTTTTAATGAAGCATCAACATTATAACCGCTGGCATGGCATTTTAAACAAGCTTCGGTTTCAACTGCTTTAGTTTTGTAGCCGGCTTTTTTTGCAATCTCATCTGCTTTTGCGGTTTGAAGAGTTTTATATGCTTGAGCATGTTTTGAACCCTGCCAAATAACGAATTGTTTCCCTTGTTTTTCGGCTTTATGACACATCCCGCATGTAGATGCCCCAACAAAAGCATGTTCTTTAGGTTTATCTGCACCTTGCGCGTAAATGCTTTGAACCAAGAGGAGGGGAGATACGAGCAGTATCATTAGTGTGCAAATTGATTTGATTTTCATTGTACCTCCAAAATATTTATAATTTGAATTATTATTGTTATTTGTGGAGAGTCCTTCTTGCATTGTAATAGTAAAGGACTCTCCATTGAATTATTTTGAACAGAACCTTACTTTAACAGAACCATTTTCTTAACCATTGAAAAATTATTTGCTTCTATTCTATATAAATAAATACCGGAAGCTAAGGAAGTTGCATTCCAATTAACTGTGTATTTGCCTTGCGGCATATATTTGTTAATTAATGTTGCCACTTCATTTCCAATAGCATCATACACAACAATTTTTACATTTCCTGCTTTTATAATAGAAAAATCTATTTGTGTGGATGGATTAAATGGATTTGGATAATTCTGACTTAAGCTATATTGAGTCGGGATAACAGACCCGTTATTTTCTTTTACAGAAGTAGGATTAAAACTAGCAATAGCATCTTCCAATAATTTTTGAACTAACCTGGTATTATGAATACCATGGCTGCCTTCCTGCTGGCAGGCTGCTAGATTATAATTTGCTTCTTTAAATAAATCTGTTGCAGAATCTGCTGGGGTTACATTTTTTAAAGTTTCCGCAAGTACATTAATAAGGCTGTCAGTTTTTGTCTGAGTTCCTCTATAATCAAACATCTTTTCATGATTTGAGGTATCAACAACTGAAGTATAATCAGCATGGCATCCTATGCATGCTTGAACTTTTGGCAAAAATGTATGTCCATGTGCAACACCACCGAATGGGCCAGGGCCTTCAGCATTCAAATGACAATTTATACATCTTTCTTTTGCTGCAAATGTATGTGCAGAGCTTTGATATTTTTCGTTAGGATATTGATATCCAAAAAACTTTGAACCACTTAAACATCCGGATGTAGTGTGATGAGGAGTTGAGTTTATGTTAACAGTATCTTCTATTTCAGCATTATGACATTCGTCGCAAATAACTCTTTTTCCTGAAACAGGAAATCTTAATTGATGTGGATATTCTTTCGAATGAGGATCATGACAAGCAACGCAAGTAATAGGTTGAATTGCATCACCGGTAGCATCTAATTTCTCTTGATAATTTGCCGGATCTTCTGCGAAACGAACAAAACTTTGTGCAACATGACATTTAACACAAGCAGGGTTATTTACCACAAAAGCTAGAGAAGAATCAGCCGAATGAGCGTGACCTGATACTGCCCATTCTTCATAAAATCCATGATGTGAACCTTGATGGCATTTACCGCAAAGTTCTGCTGAATAATCTAATTTGTTTATTGATGAATCCCAATGGTCAGTTGAAAGAAAAGAATCTTGTGTCCCTAATGGTCCGTGGCAGGCTTCACACTGAACATTCTTAACTCTATTAAATCCAGCAAGATCTGTTATTCTATAATTAGGTTTAGTAGTATCCATTACCACATATTCATCTGCACCATAACTCACATTGTCAGTATCCCAACCTGTATTATGACAGCTTAAGCAAGCGAATCCAAAATGTGAGTTTGAAGTTAATGAATCCATTGCTTCTGCGTGAAGAGTACCCTTCCACTCTTCGAATTTCGGTGCTCCAATACCTCCCTTATAGTGACAGCTTGCACATGAAGTCCCTTGAACATCAGTAGTATCTCCAACACCTAAGTAATAATTTTGTCCAAAAGAAAAGGAAAATAAAGATAGGATCAATAAAACTGTGAAAAGTAATTTTTGTTTCATCGTATAACCCCGGATATTTTAATTAATTTGTATAACACGTGATGCTACTATGACAAAAACTAAACCAATAATGGAAATTGGAATTTTAACAAAAAAATGCAGAATAGTTTTCAGAACTGAGAAAGAATGTTTTCAGTTCTCTCTATAGAGAAACAATATTTCAAAAATGATTGGCTGTTGAAAATTAAAAAGCTAAATTAACCAATCAAAACAAATTTGGGTTGTAAAAAAAATGAAGATTTCAAAATTTATATTTACCTCACACATAATAATATACATAATAATTCTTTTATTTTTCAATTCATGTGGAAAAAAAAACAAGACGAACGATAAAAAATTTTTTGTCTCTGACAGCTTAATTTATAATAATGATAGTAATGAATTATTCAGTGGTGTTGTTGTTGATACTGTGAATGATCAAATCATAAAATATGAAGTTAAAAATGGATTGAAAAATGGTTTTTTCAAAATACTTTCATTAAATAATATTTTACTTATTTCAGGCAATATAAAACAAAATAAAAATGTTGGTGAATGGTTTTATTATTACAGCGATGGAAGCCTTGAATCCAAAGGTTACTTTGCAAATGATTTACCAGATAGTCTTTGGTACTGGTACTATCCTGATAGCACTTTGAAAGAAAAAGGATTATTTTCAAAAGGAAATAGAGTTGGAGATTGGTTCTCTTATAATGAAAAAGGCAAATTAGTTGAAAAAAGAGCATTCCCTGATACATTAGCCAAATCACATTAAAAAATATTTTTACAAAAGCTATTGAACTATTCAAAATAATTTCTATATTTTACCCCTAAGATATTTAACCCTCCTAAATATCTTAAAATAGGCTAAGCAGTTTTATCTGCAAGTTTAAATTTTCTATTTCAAATTCTTTTAAAGGAATGCTATGAAACTTAACAGCCATTTTAAGGTATATTATGTCTATCTTGTACCAATTTTAATGTTGGCATTTACAGCATGTAATAAGAAAGTCGATCACAAGTATTCATATTTCTTTAAGGATGGATTAATCCTTAACTCTTCTACACAGAAATTATATTCCGGTACTATCAGCACAAATTTAAATGATAAAAAGCTTGTTTATGATGTAAGGAATGGTGAAAAAGAGGGCTCGTTCGTTACTTACTTTGAAAATGGTAAAGTAGAAATGATTGGGGAAATGAGCAAAAACAAAAACTCAGGTTACTGGCGTTACTACTATACAAATGGTAGCATCGAGAGCGAAGGATATTTTAGTAATGATATTGCAGAAGGTAGTTGGAAATGGTACTATCCGGATGGAAGGTTAAAAGAAGAAGGCTCATATTTTAACGGCAAGAAAAATGGTGTTTGGGTAAAATACGAACCCGATGGCAAGCCTATTAAAAAGAATATTTACTTTAAAGATAAAAAATTAAACGAAGTTGAATATTTTGATACTAAGTCAGTTTAGTTGTTAAAATAATTTTGCGTTTGTGTGGGAGTTGTCTCAGCCTTATTAATTCGAGGAAAAATTTATAAAGGCATCCTACAGACAACTCCGTTTTTTATTCATTGTTTAACCCGTCTATTTACTTTTCAATTGGATTGAAATTACAATCTGCTTTAACTAATTTTACATTGTATTCTTAAATTTTCAATTAAAGGAGTTCACAAATGGGAGTTAAAGTAGGTATAAATGGATTTGGAAGAATAGGTAGATTAGTTTTTAGCGCTCTCGTAGACAAAGGTTTACTGGGAAAAGAAATAGATGTAGTAGCTGTTGTAGATATTACTACCGACGCACAATATTTTGCTTATCAACTAAAATACGATTCAGTTCACGGAAGATATAAAGGTACAATTACCACAGAAAAAAGCAGCCCAACTGCTGAAGCTGATGATGTATTCGTTATTGACGGCCATAAAATTAAATGTATAATGGCTACAAAAGAACCATCCCAGTTGCCATGGAAAGAATTGGGAGTCGAATATGTAATTGAATCCACAGGGTTATTTACACATTCAGATAAAGCTAAAGGACATCTTGAAGCAGGTGCAAAAAAAGTTATTATCTCTGCACCGGGTAAAGGTGATGTTAAAACAGTTGTGCTTGGAGTAAATGATAATGAATATGATCCTGCAAAACATCATATAATTTCCAACGCTTCATGTACAACAAATTGTTTAGCACCATTAGTGCATGTAATCTTAAAAGAAGGCATCGGAATTGAAACCGGTTTGATGACTACAATTCACTCATATACAGCAACTCAAAAAACTGTTGACGGCCCATCTAAAAAAGATTGGAGAGGCGGAAGAGCAGCAGCTATAAATATTATTCCTTCAACAACCGGTGCTGCAAAAGCGGTTGGAGAAGTTCTTCCTTCAACAAAAGGAAAATTAACCGGTATGTCATTTAGAGTTCCAACAGCAGATGTTTCTGTTGTTGACTTAACTTTTAGATCTGTAAAAGATACATCTATTGAAGAAATTGATAAGTTGTTAAAGAAAGCTTCTGAAACATATCTTAAAGGAATTTTAGGCTATTGCAATGAAGAAGTTGTTTCTACAGATTTTATTCACGATGACCGTTCTTCTATTTATGATTCATTAGCAACAATGCAGAATAACTTTAAAGATGAAAAAAGATTTTTCAAAATCGTTTCATGGTATGATAACGAATGGGGTTATTCTTGCAGAGTAGTTGATCTTGTAACTAAAATTGCTAAACTATAATTAAGAAGAAAAATTTAAGGAGATCATAAATTGATCTCCTTTTTTTATCCTTCCTATAACTTCGGTACTTTCTTAAGAGGCAAAATTAAAATGTTATTATCATCTTATTTAAGATAAACTAAAGGGTGAATAAATCATGAATAAATTATCAATTGATAAAGTAAGTTTAAAAAATAAAAGAGTTCTTGTACGCGTTGATTTTAATGTGCCGTTAGATGAAAATCTAAATGTTACCGATGATAGAAGAATTTCAGCAGCACTTCCCACAATAAAAAAAATTATTGCAGATGGTGGAAAAGCAATTTTAATGAGCCATCTTGGAAGGCCGAAAGGAAAGGTTAATCCAAAATACAGTTTGAAACCTGCAGCAGAAAAATTAAGTGAGCTTCTTAATAAGAAAGTTGTTTTAGCTCCTGATTGTATTGGAGATGACGTAAAAAAGATGGTTAACAATATGAAAGATGGAGACGTAATTTTACTTGAGAATTTACGTTTTCATGAAGAAGAAGAAAAAAATAATGAAACCTTTGCAAAACAATTAGCTGAACTTGGTGATGTATATATTAATGATGCATTCGGCACAGCACATCGTGCACATGCTTCTACTGAAGGAGTAACTAAATTTATTAAAACTTGTGCCGCAGGTTATTTGATGCAGAAAGAATTAGACTATTTGGGTAGTGCGATTGCGAATCCCGTTAGGCCATACTGTGCCATACTAGGTGGTGCAAAAATATCCGGTAAAATAGATGTGATTAATAATCTGCTTGATAAAGTAGATTCACTTATTATTGGCGGAGGAATGGCATTTACATTCTTTAAAGCTCAAGGTAAAGAAATTGGAAAGTCCCTTCTAGAAGAAGAAAAATTAGATTTAGCAAAAGAGCTATTAGAAAAAGTTAAAAATAAAAAATTAAATTTTTTACTTCCTGTTGATGTTATTGTTGCAGATGAATTTAAAAATGATTCTCCTTCTGAAGTTGTAAGTGTTGATAATATTCCTTCAGGAAAAATGGGATTGGATATTGGCCCAAAGACAATTGAATTATTTAAAAAAGAATTAATGAATTCCAAAACAATTGTGTGGAACGGGCCTATGGGTGTTTTTGAAATGGATAATTTTGCAAAAGGGACTTTTACTGTAGCCGAGATTTTAGCAGATGCAACTGCGAAAGGGGCAACTACTGTAATTGGCGGCGGAGATTCTGCTGCGGCAATCACAAAAGCAGGACTTGATGAAAAAGTCTCTCACGTATCCACGGGCGGCGGTGCGTCTCTTGAATTTTTAGAGGGAAAAGTATTACCTGGGGTTGAAGCTTTAAGCGAAGCGTAATTTTGTTTTTGTATAAGATTATTAAGGAAATTTTATTTTGAGTAATTATTATAAACCGAGTGGTTTTGGCGGGTTTAGTTTTTTTCCGCCAGTTATTAAGAACTTGTTAATTATAAACGGTGCTGTTTTTATTCTTGAATTATTTGCAAGAAATTTTGGTATTACAGGTACCAATGCAACTTTGGATGATTACATTGTTAGATATTTTGCTTTATTGCCAATCGGGTTGGGATTTTTACCTTGGCAGCTTATTTCTTATCAATTTATGCACGCAGGGTTCTTCCACATTTTCTTCAATATGTTTATTCTCTGGATGTTCGGAATGGAAATAGAAAATTTGTGGGGCTCAAAAAAATTCTTAATATTTTATTTGACTACTGGGGTCATTGGCGGACTTTTCCAAATTTTATTAAGCCCAATATTTTTAGGCGGACTATATGGCCCAACTGTCGGTGCTTCTGGTTCTATAATGGGAGTAATGGTTGCGTTCGCAATGCTTTTCCCCAATAGATATATTTATATTTATTTTTTGATACCTGTTAAAGTTAAGTACTTTATTGTATTCTTAGTATTACTTGATTTGTTTGCTGCAAACAGCGGAGGAAATATTGCTCACTTTGTTCATATTGGTGGAGCTTTATTTGGTTTTCTTTATATGATGTTTACTAATCAAGGGAGTGTATCATTCAAAAATATTTTTAGCGGTTCCTCTTCTTCTTCTTTCGGGAACTATTCAAATCCAACAAGTAAGTTTAAAAATATAACGAATCCATTTAAGAAGAAGAAAGAAGATGTGGAAGATGCTACTTATTACGATATAACAGACAGGGAAGAGACTCAAGTTTCTCAAAGAGAAATTGATGCTATTTTAGATAAGATCAGTCAATCCGGTTACCAAAATTTAAGTGATAAAGAAAAGAAAATTCTATTTGAAGCAAGCAAAAAGATGAAGTAGGAAGTAAAGTCAAAGGGCAAAATTCATAGTTCAAAACTGATTATAAAAGTTCAAGTTCATGTTTAAGTTAAAGATATTTTATTTACCTTTTCAATCTTGAAATTTTGTAATCTTGCAATCTTTTAATATTTAAACTTTATCATTCAAACATTCATAAACTCATTCATTATAAAGGGACGCTAACTTGGTGTGTTGTTCTAAATACTTTCTTCCTTTCTTGATTCTTGTCTTTTATGGTGTCTTATTTTCAGCTTGCAAAAATCAAAATAGAATTAATGAAGATAAGTTTGTTAAGATTTATACCGACATGGTAATCGCACAGGATTCAATTATTGATAAAAAAACAACTGATAGTCTGCATGTAATCAATCCCCATACAAATGCGCGGGATTCAGTTCTAAAAAAGTATAATGTCAGCCTCGAGCAATACCAGTTAACAGTTGATTTTTATAACCAGGATCCTGAAAGATGGCAAACATTTTTTGATAAGGTGATTGCTAATGTGGATAGTATGAAAACCAAACCTCCTCGCTAACATCGGGTAAAATATTCGCAATAAACCCAATTTCTTTTAAAGAAATTGGGTTTATACGTACCAATAAATAATTGACATGACACTAGTTTTGCCTAATAAATTTATTCCGGAATTTTGCAACTGCAATTCTTATTAAAGAATAAGAAATATCGTTAGGTAATCTTTCTTTAATTTCTTTTATGTTTGAATACCCCTTTTCAACTTCAGCTTTTATTAAATCTAAAATACTTTTTTCAAAAAGATGTGAAATATTAATATCCGGTTCAAATTCGATTATAGTTTCAATCTGCATTGAAATAACAGGTTCAGCTAATTTCCGCAATGAAGCAATATCTTTTAAGCTGTAACCTTTTTCTAAAAGATGGTACGTTTCCAAAATATTCCTAGGAATACTATCTTTCTGTTCCGAACTTGATTTTTCTGTCTCTGTTTCATTCAAAAATTCTTTTACAGCTTCTAAAATTTCTTCTCCAATTTTACTGAACATTCTATTATTAAATCCCTCAACTGAAAGCAGCTCACTTTTGTTTTTTGGTTTCTTATCTGCAACTTTTCTTAAGATATCATCCGGACAAATTAAATAAGTTGACTGTAAAAACTTTTTCGCAGCTTTCGTTCTAACTTCTCTTAGTGAATTAAAAAGAATTAAATTTTCTTCATAATCTTTATTTACTTGATTTAATTGATTGAAATCATCATAAATAAGTTTGTTTGAATTATAAGCCGGAGATAAAATCTTATACTTGCCGCTGCTTTTAGTAATTAACTTTTCATCAATCATCTGATGCAAAATTAATTTTAAATCATTTCCCGAATAATTTGAAAATGAACCGTAAGAGCTAAAAGAACCAGAAGCATTTAGTTTTGATTTTCCTCTTAAAATTTGTATCAAAAAAGTTTCAGTTAATTCACTGCTGCTTTCATTCAAAGTTTTCATGATAATTTCTTTAACGTAAGCTACAGTTTCATTCGTCAATCCTTGTTTTGAATTACATTTATCGCATCTTCCGCATTTGTATTCCGCTACATCTTCACCAAAATAATCAAGTATAAATTTAAACCGGCATTCTAGTGAGTAAACATAGCTTACCATTCTATCAACTTTGTAACGAAGATTTAAATAGCTTTCATTTATTTTTTTGTAATTAAGATTTAACTGTTTTTTATTTACACGTGGCGAAGTTAAAATTATGTTTTCTTTTGAAAATATTTTGTTAAAAGATAAAACTCCGAGGTTATCAAGGGTTAATAAAGCTTCTTCCAGACCGTCTTCGTCCAAATCAAACTTCTTTGATAACTGTCCGATTGAAACATTAATTTTATTAGTTATTATTTCACTTCCGAATTCCCTCAGCAATTGTAGAACAGTTTCTTTTAAAATATCGTTTGCCGATTGCTTAGCAAATTCTCTTAATCTGTTTTTACTCATTGTAAATTGAAGAGAAATATTCCTTTCATATTCTGAAAGCTGCTTTAAATATCCAGCCGTCTCTAAATTTCTTAAAGCCGCATAAAGCAATCCTTTGCTCACATTTTTTTTGCAGTAAGCATTAATGTATTCAGTGTTTAATGGTATTTCGTTTTCCGGCTGCATACCTTCCGCTATTTTACCGTAATCACAAATTGCAGCATATACATTTTCAATTAATTCTTTATCGGGGTGGGCATTTGAGATAAAAAAGTTTTGAATGTTTATATCGTAATCATCATGAAGCAAAAACACAAATGAATTTTTCCCGTCGCTGTCCGGCTCTTCCAATTTCCTGGTAATAATTTTCAATTGAACCGGGAGTGTTGTAATGAATTATTAATCGAATATCTTTTTTATCGATTCCCATCCCAAATGCATTTGTTGCAGAAATAATTGGAGTTCTATCTTCAATAAAATCTTCCTGAATTTTCTTTCTTATTTCAGGCTGCATCCCGGCATGATAATATGAACAGTTAATTCTATTCATTACTAAAAATTCAGAAATTTCTTCCGCGTTTTTTCGTGAAGCACAATAAATAATTGCCGGAGTCTTATATGCTGAAATTAATTCCAGGCATTTTTCTTTTTTCTTTTTGGTGATAATGACATTTAAGAATAAGTTATCTCTTTCAAAACCTCTTACAAATAATTTGTGCTTTTTTAATCCAAGCTGTTTTATTATGTCTTTAACAACTTCCGGAGTTGCAGTTGCGGTAAAACCGGATACATTTTTAATTTCAACAAAATCAATAAATTCTTTTATCTTACTGTAACTTGGACGGAAATTATGTCCCCATTCACTTATACAATGTGCTTCATCTATAAACAAAAATGTTGGAGAGAGACTTTTAATTCGTTCAGCAAAAGTTACATTAGCGAGTCTTTCAGGGGCTACATACAACAGCTTTATTTGACCATAGGCAATTTTTTGAAGGACTTCTTCAATTTCATAAAAATTCATTGTACTATTGATGAATGCAGATAATTCTTCATTCTTGTTTAAAGTATCAACCTGGTCTTTCATCAATGAAATTAAAGGTGAAATAACGATTGAAAAATTCTCTGAAATTAGTGCCGGTATTTGATAACATATAGATTTCCCAGCACCTGTCGGTAAAACAGCTAAAACATTTTCACCTTTAATAATTGATTCAATTATTTCAAGCTGGGAATTACGGAATGACTTTAACCCAAAATATCTTTGTAACGCTTGTAATGGTTTCATTTAATTTTAATTCGTTCAACAGCAAAGTAAAAAAAAAATTCTCTTAATTAAAAATTTCATATCAAGTCATTGATAGATTAATTAACATTTCTAAACAATTAAATAACAAAAATAACAATCCTAAAATTGCTTATATTTACAGAATTATTTTAATAAAAATTGTTGAAATATGAATATAATCGAAACTAACAGTCTTACAAAAATTTATTCTTCCTTTGGTAAAAAAGAAGTACAAGCTTTGAACAGCTTAAGCTTAAACATTTCCGAAGGTTCTATCTTTGGTTTGTTAGGGCCAAACGGAGCGGGAAAAACAACTCTTATTAAAATTCTACTCGGAATAACTTTTCCAACAACCGGCAATGCAAGAATATTGAATGAAGATATTTCAAATTATAAAATTAAAAGCAGAGTTGGCTATCTTCCTGAAAATCATAAATATCCATCTTATCTATCCGGCGGAAATGTGCTTAAAGTTTTTTGGAAGATTGGGAGGAATGGATGGAATTAGTCTTAATAAGAAAATAGATGAACTTCTTGAGTTGATGAATTTATCCAAATGGAAAAAATCTAAAGTAAAAACTTATTCAAAAGGAATGATGCAGCGTTTGGGATTAGCACAAGCTTTATTAAACGATCCGGACTTAATTTTTTTAGATGAACCTACTGACGGAGTTGATCCAATTGGCAGAAAAGAAATTAGAGATATTTTGCTTGAGTTAAAGAATAGATCCAAAACAATATTCTTAAACAGCCACTTACTTTCCGAAGTTGAGATGATTACGGACAGAGTTGCAATTTTAAATAAAGGTAAGCTGCTGAAGGAAGGCACCGTTAAAGAATTAACTGAGAAAACGGAAGAATATAAAATATCAATTGAAGGCGACGGCCTTGGAAAATATTTCATTTGAGACTATTAATAGATTTTTCAATTAAGAAAAATAAAGATGGTTCTTATTCAGCAAAAGCAAATAGCACTTATGAATTGAATAAAGCTATTGATATAATCAGATCGAAAGAAAAAATTATTAAAGAAATTGTCCCCTTGAAATTTTCTTTGGAAGAAACATTTATTGAGATTATAAATGAATCCAACAAGGAGGGGCAGCAATGAAAAATATTTTAATAATCATATCATTTACTTTAAGGGAAGCATTAGCAAGAAAAGTATTCATTTTCTTCATCGCAGTGTCTGTTTTATTTTTGCTTGGTTTGGGATTTGCTTTTTCACTTATGGATACTAACCAAATTTTAAGTTCGATGAGCCATTCTAATAATCAATTTATTTTAGAACAAGCAATTGGAATGTTGGAAGTTACTGTTATTTCTCCTTTATCTTTTCTCTGCTTGCTTCTAGGTATTTTTTCGACAGCAAGCTTTGTCCCAAACATGCTTGAAAAAGGTAACATTGATTTACTTCTTTCAAAACCAATATCTCGTTCACAATTAATAATAGGGAAATATTTAGGAAGCATTCTCTTTATACTGATTAATATAGGCTTATTAATACTTCGGGACCTGGTTAATAATCTCATTAAAGTTTTCTTATTGGAATGCTTCTTTTTTATGGTCAATTGTAATTATTACCTTTACTTATGCCGTACTTTATTCGATAATTGTATTATTCGGAATTATCACTCGAAGCTCAATTTTTGGAATGATGATTGCTTATTTCATTTATTTGATTTTAAGTCCGGCATTGTTATTTGTCAAAGCGAACGTTGAAAAATTTTCTATCAGTGATTTTTTAAAAGAAATATTAAAAGGATTATATTATTTAATCCCAAAAACTCAAGAACTAATGACAATTATGCTGATAGATTTATCTACTGGTAAAACGACAGTAAATTATCAGCCGCTAATAAGTTCAAGTTTATTTTTGATATTAGTTTTAGGCTACGGTGTGTTTTTGTTTACGAGAAAAGATTTCTAATTATGAAGAAAAGATTCGTATTTTTGTTATTGATAAGTATAGGTTTTATAGGGTGTAGGGGACATGATGAATTCAATCCTATAAGCAAAAACCAGTGGGAGATTTTTTCTTTTATTCCTGAAGAATCTATAATGGTTATGTATGTTAGATTGAATGATGTGCAGGATATGGAATCATGGGATACTTTTTTCAAACCTTACTTTAATCAGACTGATGCAAATTCCGCTTAAATGAATTTAATAAGCAAACTGGAATCAAAATTGAAAAAAATGCAGCGGAATTAATTACTTCAACTTCAGAAGATGGAAATAATTTAGTTGCGGTTAGTTTTGATAAAAATATTGAAAAAGTTCATAAATATTTTGATGACAAAAGTAAGTTCTCATATAGGAATGTAAATGGTAAAAAAGTTTATCAAATTAAAAATAATGATGATGAAAATTTTGTATTCTTAAACGATTCAACATTAATAATGTTTAATGATTCAGATTATCTTGAAGAAGTTTTAAATCAGGAAAACGAATCATTAAAATCAAACAAAGAATTTATTAGCCTTATTGAAAGAATAAAAGATAAAGATGAATTTTGGCTGGCAGTAAATAGTGGCAAATCTACATTATCAATAATTAAAAAAGTTATTGGTGATTTTAAAGATGTTCCCGGTAAAAAGCTGATCAGGTCAATTAAAAAACTAACGATCTCTGCTGGTTTTAAGCAAGGAATGAAAGTAGAATCAAATTTAATTTGCAGCAGCACGAAAAATGCTTATCTTCTGATCAGCTGGAATTTCAAGTGCGCTGGCAATGGATATAATTTCAAATAAAAATTATATGTTAGGGCAGTTAACAAAAAATTTACAGGTATCAACCAATAATGACGCTGTTGAATTAAAGTTGGATATAAATAACAGTGAAATCAAAGAAATAAATAAATTAGTAAAAAACAATTATCAAAATAAAAATTCAAAACAATTATGAAACAAGAAGGATTAAAATTAGAAGATCTGCTCGGCAGGTCTAAAATATTAGAAGGCAATCAACAGATAAATAATGTAGCGATTATAGGTGCAGGAATAATGGGGCAGGGAATTGCGCAAACTGTTTCTATGGCAGGAATTGAAGTGACTATTATAGAAAAAGATCAAGTCCATGTTGAGAAGGCAAATATAGATTTATCTGACTCACTCGAACGCGAAATTAAAAGATGGGCATTAACCCAAGCTGAAAAAAAATCAATTCTTAGCAGAATCAAATGGGAAACAGATATAAATAAAATAATGGAAAGTGAAATTATAATTGAAGCTGTGGAAGAAGATTTTGAATTGAAGAAAGCAATCTTTAAAAAATTGGATAGCATAGCCAAGAGAGATGTTATATTTGTTTCAAACACTTCAACATTAAGCTTAACAAAAATTGCAGAGACAACTTCAAGGCCGGATAAAATAATCGGGATGCACTTTTTAAATCCTGTTCCTAAAATCCCTTTGGTAGAATTAGTAAAATGTTTACATACTTCAAACCATACAGTTGAGGTCGCTAAAAATTTTGCAGCATCAATAGGAAAAACCCCTGTTGAAGTTTATGAGTATCCAGGCTTTGTTACAACACGTGCTATTGTTCCGCTTCTTAATGAAGCCATGTATATACTTCTTGAAGGTGTAGCAACAGCAAAAGATATCGATACTGCGATGAAACTTGGATACAATTTTCAATACGGCCCTTTGGAAATGGCTGACATGATGGGGCTGGATGAAGTACTTACCTGGATGGAAACTTTATGGAAAACTTTAGGTGAACCGAGATACCGCGCTTGTCCTATACTCCGAAAATTAGTTAGAGAGAGAAAACTTGGCAAAAAAACAGGCGAAGGTTTTTATAGATATGACGAAAATGGAAAAATTATTTAATCACTTTTTATTTTTATAGGAGTTTTGGGGTATATGCGAGTATTAGTTCTTAATTGCGGAAGCTCTTCAATTAAATATCAATTTATTGATACCGAAAAAAAGTTTGCACTTGCTAAAGGCATGGTCGAAAGAATTGGAATGAGCAGTGCTGTATTGACACATTCCAGGCACGATGATGATCAAATTAAAATTGTTGGAGAAATATTAGATCATACCATTGCTATTGAATATGTGCTTGGCGTAATGCTTAGCAAGAATCACGGAGTAATTGATGATAAAGATGATATAGATGCTGTTGGCCATCGAGTGGTTCATGGAGGTGAAACATTTTCCGGATCTGTTCTAATTACCAATGAAGTAATGGATGCACTTCAGGAAAATATTGAACTGGCACCACTTCATAATCCACCGAACATAAAAGGTATACAAGCAGCGAAAAGATTAATGCCCAATACTCCGCAAGTTGGAGTTTTTGATACAGCTTTTCATGTTAAGATGCCTCCTAGAGCTTACCTGTATGGCATTCCTTACGAACTTTATAAAAAATATAAAATCAGAAGATACGGTTTTCACGGGACATCCCATCTTTATGTTTCAAACAAAGCAGCAGAAATACTTGGGAAAAGTATAAACGAATTAAAAATAGTAACCGCCCATCTCGGAAACGGATGCAGTATGGCTGCTGTGGAGAATGGTAAATCAATTGATACGACCATGGGATTTACTCCATTGGAAGGATTAATTATGGGAACCAGAAGTGGGGACCTTGATCCATCATTGATATTATATATCATGGGTAAAGAAGGATTGTCTTTAAGTGAAGCCGGGACTCTTTTGAACAAGCACAGCGGTTTAATTGGAATTAGTGGTGAAAGCAGCGATATGCGTGAAATAATAAAAGCTGCCAGTGAAAATCATAAGAGATCCAAATATGCTTTAGAAATTTTTGCTTACAAAATTAAAAAATATCTCGGCTCTTATGCCGCTGCTATGGGTGGACTAGATGCTTTCGTATTCACCGGCGGCATTGGAGAAAATGCTCCATTGATAAGAGAGATGGTCTGCGAAAATTTACAGTTTCTAGGAATCGAACTAGATAAAGAAAAAAACGACAAAAAAGAATTAATTATTTCTAAAGAAAATTCAAAAGTTAAAGTGATGCGAATTCCAACTAATGAAGAACTTGTGATTGCTATGGATACGCATACTATTGTTGAAGAAATTTTGGCTTCAAAAAAATAAAAAAGCCCCACTGAACCTCCCTGAAGGGGAGGCTTCCGGCTTAGTAAAAACCTTCAAGGTTAACCCATCTGAAAAGTTATGTTTAATAGAAGACTTTTTTTATGATTTTAAATTTAAGAAAACCTTGAAGATTAGATGTAAGTAATAACTTTTCAAAAAATAAATAGCAGAAAACACCCATCTTTTATCTAACTATGTTATTTTAAAGAACTAATTTTCCCAGAGATTTTTTTATGACATTCGAAACGTTTTTACTTTCATTTATTCCTCTTTTTGTTGCGATTGATATAATCGGAACTGCACCTATATTTTTAGGTTATACGCAAGATATATCTCACGCTGAAAGAAAAAAATTAATTATTGAAGCGATTGTTGCGGCATTTATTGTAGCAAATATTTTTCTATTAGGCGGAAAGCTTGTTCTGGAATTTTTAGGAATTACCATCGACGATTTTAGAATAGCCGGCGGCATAATACTTTTAATTCTTTCCGTTTCAGATATAATGTCTTCATCCGAAGTAAGAAGAAATCCAGGTACAAATATTGGAGTAGTTCCTCTTGGAATTCCATTGATTATGGGACCTGCTGCGCTGACTACAATTTTAATTTTAAGAGATAATTACGGATATGTCACAACCATATTATCCATGGTTTTAAATTTTATTATTGTTTTAGTAGTATTGTATAATGCAAATAAGCTGGTTAAATTAATCGGCGATGGAGGGTCAAAAGCTTTTGCCAAGATAGCTTCACTATTTCTTGCTGCAATAGCTGTGATGATGATTAGAGTAGGACTTATAAATATTTTTCATTCACTTAAATAAATTTTTCATATTTAAATAGGTAGAACTATGAATTTAGGATTAAAAGATAAAGTTGCAATTGTAACTGCTTCAAGTAAAGGAATCGGACAAGCAGTTGCAGAAGCTTTAATCAGCTGAAGAAGTTAAAGTTGTGATATGTTCTCGTTCAAAAGACGATTTGATGAAAACTGCTGCTGATATTAAAAGCAAGTTAGGTGTGGAACCTGTTTGGAGTGTTTGTGATTTAAATAAAGCTAAAGATATTG
The DNA here is from genome assembly GCA_963746735.1 of uncultured Ignavibacteriales bacterium. Taxonomy (GTDB): domain Bacteria; phylum Bacteroidota; class Ignavibacteria; order Ignavibacteriales; family Ignavibacteriaceae; genus CAVSWT01. The sequence continues at coordinate 183,197 of CAVVCO010000021.1, read as the reverse complement.
AAACTACTGTGGAAGCAGCAAGAGTTGAATATGGGAAAATTGATATATTAGTTAACAATTGCGGCGGTCCATCGGCAGGCCTCTTTTCTGAAATTTCCGAACCAGATTGGCAGGATGCTTTTGAACAGGTTTTAATGAGTGCAGTAAGATTCAGCAGGCTGGTTTTACCGGATATGCTAGCAAAAGAATGGGGAAGAATTATTAATATTACCTCCATTACTGTAAAGCAGCCCATCGATAATTTGATACTTTCAAATTCCTTAAGGACCGGACTGGTTGGCTTTGCAAAATCATTAAGTAATGAAGTTGCAAAATTTAATGTAACTGTAAATAATATTGCGCCGGGCTTTACATTAACTCATAGGTTATATGATCTTGCTGTGCATAAAGCAAAACAAGTGGTAAATCTCATGAAGAAATAATTTCCGATATGGCTAAAGAAGTTCCTATGAATAGACTTGGTTTACCTGAAGAAATTGCTTCAGTTGTAACATTTTTAGCATCTCAAAAAGCAAGCTACTTAACCGGCAACACAATTCATGTTGACGGCGGATATGTGAAAGGAATTTTTTAGTACTAAATATTTTAATCAACAATTAATATGTTATTCCAAAAATTTTCCTCATAAAAAGAGGACATTAAAATGATAAAACAAATTGAACTAATTATCCCTCCTGAAGAACTTCTCAATAAAGACTATTATAAAAAATTTGCAGCAAATAAGCTTGGTAAAAATATAGTTGAAATTAATACTGTTAATCCTATTCGAAGATCAATTGATGCGAGATCTTCAAGTCCTGTATTCAAAATTTTAGCTGATGTTTTTATAAATGAAACACCGGACATTCAATCTTCAGCAATTAATTATGAACCGATTAATTCATCGAAAAAAATAATCATTATTGGCTGCGGGCCGGCTGGAATGTTTGCTGCACTTAAATTAATTGAGCTTGGAATTAAACCAATTATTATAGAACGCGGAAAAGACGTTCAAGCTAGGAGACGGGATTTAAGAGAAATTCAGCAATTTCACAAAGTAAATCCAAATTCAAATTACTGTTTTGGCGAAGGCGGTGCAGGCACTTACAGTGATGGCAAATTATATACTCGTTCAAGTAAGCGTGGTGATGTAAAAAAGATTTTGCAAGTATTAGTACAGCATGGTGCACATGAAGATATTTTAATTGATGCGCATCCTCATATAGGCTCAAACAAGCTGCCGAACGTTGTTAAAACAATTAGAGAAACTATAACAAATACTGGCGGTGAAGTACATTTCAATTCGCATGTTAATGATTTTATTATAAGTAACAATAAAATAGTTGGAGTGAAAGTAAATAATGAAAATGAATTTTTAGCAGATGCAGTTATTTTAGCAACAGGACATTCAGCTCGCGATATATTTTATCTTCTTCACAAAAAAAATATTTCAATTGAACCAAAGCCTTTTGCGTTGGGGGTTAGAATTGAACATCCACAAACATTAATAAATGAAATTCAATATCACACCAAAACTAAAAGTGAAAATCTTCCTCCCGCAAGCTATTCATTAACGTGTGAAATAGATGATAGGGGAGTATACTCCTTTTGTATGTGCCCCGGTGGCATAATTGTTCCTGCCGTTACTGCTCCTGAAGAAATAGTAGTAAATGGAATGTCTTTATCTAAAAGAGATTCCCCTTTTGCTAATTCGGGTTTTGTGGTTACAGTTAATGAAAAGGATTGGAAAAAATATGATGCGGATTTCCCGTTTGCTGGATTAAATCTTCAAATTGAAATTGAAAAAAAATGTTTTGAACTTGCTAATAAATCCTTAAGTGCACCTGCGCAAAGAATAACTGATTTTGCTGAAAAAAGAATATCATCCAGCTTGCCATCAACTTCATATATCCCTGGATTAACTTCTTCAGCTTTGCACGAGGAACTGCCGAAATTTATAACATCAAGCTTAAAAAAATCGCTATTAATTTTTAATAAAAAGATGAAAGGTTATTTTACAGAGGAAGCTCAAATTGTAGCAACGGAAAGCAGAACAAGTTCGCCAATTAGAGTTCCGAGAAATTCAGAAAATTTAATGCATAATGAAGTCCAAGGTTTATTCCCATGTGGTGAAGGTGCCGGTTATGCCGGGGGAATTGTTTCGGCAGCAATTGATGGAGAAAATTGCGCGACTGCGTGTGCTAAGTATTTATCTATCGATAAATAAAACTGTATTAGCTAATTATTTAGGCAGTTGTTTTATTGCTTTAACTTTTCTTCTTTTTTGTTTTTGGTGAAACTTTTTTCTTCCCATCTATCTTTAGAGATTTTTTCTTTTCTATTTTTTTTATTAAAAGATTTTTTAATTCATCAACTTTGTAACCGGATTGTATAGATGCTGTCTTAATTCTTTTTAATGATTCTGAAGTTAGTTCTAAATCTTCAAGAGAAGATTTTATTTTATCTTTTACATTACCAACGGCTTTAGCTGCACTATCTTTCTTAGTTTTCTTCTTTGGTTTAATAGAAATTGATGGAGTATAAATATTATCTCTTATACTATAAATATTTGTGAAGTAAAACATCCAATTCATTAATTCTTCAAAATTTTCTTTATTGAAATATGTTTCCCCTTCAAATGTATTTACACCTAAGTACTTTTTCACAGCATTATCTTCAAACATTTTTTCAATAAAAGAATAATAATTCTTTTTTGTTTCTGCTTTTAGTTTTTGTGATTTAGCTGTATTCTCTTTATAAGAAGTACGAAGCATGTGCAAAATCATTCTTAAAAATATTTTCTAATTCACTGTTACAAAGAATCGATAATAAATCAATTTTATTTTCAGAAATATTTCTTGGGTATTTTTGTGAGTCATAAAAATCTAACAAAACCTTATCAAACAATAGTTCATGGAAATATTTTGAATTGTCTTTACCATCTTTAATTAAGGATAGAATATTTTTAACTATTAGAAAAGAAAAAACAAAATCATTATTAATATTTCTGCCATTGGATTCAAAATCAATCCAATCTTTTTCTATTTCCACCAACCATTTTAAAGGGCGTTTTTTATTTGATTCATGATTCCATATCTCATTTAATTTATTTACAGAATGAAATTCTGCGGTAATTTTTTCGTAAGACTTATTTTCATCAACTTTGATGTTACTTAAATGTGAAAGATTTGTTTTAATAGCATCGAACTTTGAAATTATATCATTTGAAAATTCTTCTAACTTCTTCTTTACGCCACTTATTTTTACCAATGAAGAGCTTAGGCAAAGCTCACTAAATTTATCAGCAGATTCATTATTTATAACTGATTTAACTGAGTAGTGTAAAGGCGCTAATGATAATTCTTTAAATGCATTTTCGATCGAAGGAACACCTCTTCCACCTAATGAATGAAGAAGTTCCCAGTATTTCCCGCTGTTATCCTTAATTTCTTTGAAGCTCAAATAAACTTTATACTCATAGGCATTTAAAGTAAAGTACCAGCCAAATTCGTTTATATTTTTGCCAGATAATAAATACTCTAAATTTGTCCTACTGTCTTTTATAATATAGAAAAAGTCAGAACCTGAATTTATTCCAAGTGCTTCTGCAATTCTTTTGCTTTGCAAATTAGAGCCATTAGTTACTTTCCCGGTTGAATGGTTAACAGAGCCACTGCATTCAGAGTAGGAGTTATTATAAATAACAAATGATTTTTCACCATTGACTGAATTTGAATAAGCAAAAACCGAATCTACAATATTTCCATAGTCATCAATAAAATCATAAAGCTCAAAATTATTTACCTGGCTGAAAATATGACGCTTTTGTGTTAATGGAAAAATTTCAGCTTCATGTCTTTTTACTAAATTATCGTCAACATATTCAGTGTAATAAGCACGCTTATATTCCATTCCGTACTTTTCAGAAAATCCTTCAATCTGACCATGAGCAAACATAGGAAGTCCCGGCATAGTCACCATTAACATTGCTATTCCAAAATATTTATCACCTTTGCCGAATTGATTAACTGCTGTTTCTTCATCGGGATTGCTCATGAAATTTACATAGCGCTTTAAAATTTCTGGATTGAATTCCAAAGTATTTTTAATTAACTGTTTATATTTATCATTCTCTTCTTTCATCAACATATGCATAAATGCGCTGTTGTATACTCTGTGCATTCCAAGGGTTCTAACAAAATAACCTTCCATCAGCCAGAATGCTTCTGCAAGTAGAAGTGTATTAGGCAGTTCCTTATTTATTCGGTCAACAACTTCTCTCCAAAATTCAACAGGCATTGCATCATCGAACTGTGCACGGGTCATTGAACTGTCTGAACGTGAAGGCACTGCCCCGGCGCTGCCTGCCTGCGGAAACCACAAACGCTGATAATGTTTTTTGGTAAGAGTCATAGCAGCGTCAAACCTGATTATAGAAGTTTTCCTTGCTACATGCATTATGGTTTGAATTAAAGATTCGCGGGCTTCAGGGTTTAATAAATTTAGCTGTGCAGTATCATTCCACGGCATGTTTGTACCATCATTGCCGTGATAAATATATTTAACATCGCCGGTGTGACTGTCTCGTCTTTGAAATACAACCGCGGCATCTGATTTTGAATAATATTTGTCTTCAATTCTTATTTCAACTCTTGGATCTTCAGAAAGATTTGCTCCATAAAATGTGTAGGAAGGATACGGCGGCTGATTGGTGCTTATAAAATAATCCGGTTTTTCAATAACCCATTTTGAGTAAATGCCGGTATGATTAGGAACCATATCACTCGCAACTCTTATCCCGCGGTGCATAGCACGCGCTTTCAAATTTAAAAATGCTTCTTCGCCGCCAAGCTCATTAGCAATTACATAATCAAAAAGTGAATATGCCGAAGGTGCAGCATCTGGATTTCCGGTATATTGTTTTATTTTTTTTGATGCGCTGCTTCTTTCCCAGATGCCGATTAGCCACAAAGCATTGAAATGCCAACTAGCAAGACGGTCTAATTCTTCATCCGGAATTTGATCCAATTTTTTTATTTCGCGCTGATATTTTTTTGAAAGCTGATCCAGCCAGACAAAAATATTTTTTGCAATCATCAAAACTTTAGGCATCCAATCCGTGTCAGCAGTAAATTGTTCCGGCTCTGAATAATAAAAACGCATTTCATCTTCGGTTAATTCTTCACCGCGGGCAAGCTTTCTTTTGATTGATTCAAAAAATTCAGCGTCAAATTTATATTCAGGAACGGGTGGAGTCCCTTTTTCTCCGCCGCCATGCTGAACGAATAATTTCACATCTTCATAAATTAAATCTTTCCCTTTCAACAAACGGTCATGAAATTTTTCATCAATAAAAACTCCCCATTTTTCTCTAATGTAATCAAGTTGTCCTTCGATGTTAAATGGGCTGGTAATTATTGGCTTTTTCAAAAAATGAATTAATGAAAGATTTTCACTGCCGAATGGTTTTTCAGTTAGGAAAAATTTTTCGGTCTCATCAATCAAAGTAATGTAGCTTGATTTTTTTGCGAACTCTTTATCCGAATATAATTCTTCCAACGCTGAAGTTGCAGGATTAATATTTTCTAAGTTTAACAGTATAATTTCTTCAAGAATGATTTCCGAATTAGGCTTATTGTCTGTTGATCCTTTTAAATAATCCTCGGCAGAGATTAATTTATTATAAACAGGAATAGGAGGGAAATCGTTTATAAAATGAATTAAAGTTTTATGAAGATTTTCTTCTCCTACTTTATCTCTTAAATAATTTATACTTTTTGCAAAAACTCCTGGATTTTCTTTCTCTTCGTACAATCTCATTAAAAAATGAAATATTTCATGAACGAGCCCCAAAGCATTTATCAAACCGGCAGTCACAACAATATCATGTATGCCTTGCTCTTTTCTTTTTGAATTTATCTTATCTGATAAAAGTCTTGCCTGATATGAATTAGCAATAATTAAATCACCGACAATGGAAAATAATGATTGATCAAAATCATATTTTTCACGGGCGTTTTTTGAAACATGAAAATCAAATTTAATTTTACTTTGAGTTTTATTTTTAGAGATCATTGAGACTAACATAATTTAAGATTCCAAACCATTCTTGCGAACGATTAAATTGTTGAAATAATTTTTACGAAATAGAAAGTGAATTCATGATCGTGTTATAAGTTATAAAGATATTAAAAAAAAGTTACGATTTCACCCTATGAAAAGCAGAGTTTGATCCAACCCATGTTTTATTTTTGTTAAAATCTACTCCCATCATTTTACCTTTGCTCATCCTTACCAAATTATTAACGAGCATAGGCTTGTTATCCCAAATGAACATCATACGAATTTCGACTTTTGAAAAATCATCAGGCGTTTCAATTATGGGTGCGTATTCAATTTTATGCTGCAAAATATAATTTTCTTTATTTTTTATTTCGTCAAGTTTTTCTCTTGTTATATCAACTTCAACACCCATCCCGGCAAAAGAATACAACGGCTTTAAAACATAATTGTGGAGATCAGGAGGGTAAGCATCAATCTCATTTAAGAAATAACAGCGAGGGACATATTTGCCTTTTAATGATGGGAGAGAATGTTTGCTTATTTTAAAAAACCAATTAGGATGTCCTGCCCATTCAACATCAAGAGGTTCTGTTAAATCAAAATTGTATTTAGTTTTTGAGCGAATCAGTTCATCAAAAATAACCCTATTGTAAATTCTTTTAATTAAAATTTCTTTCCCATTGTGTTCATAAAAAAGCTTTTTATTTTTCTTTTTAATTTTTGTTAAGCAGACTGTTTTTATTCCGGTAACTTCTTCAGTTGCAGCAAAATCAATCCTGGTTTTTTGTCTCTCAGGATGTATTTCAAGGAGTATTACATTCTCAGGGGCTTTGTCTTTTAACATAACTTCCTTGAATTTCTTAGCATAAGTATCGGTATTTAACCCACTAAAATAGGGAGTGAAATCATCCGGAATATCAAAATACTTTTTAATCTTATTTGTAAAGAAATGCTGAAATCCATATAGAGAAGGGAAGCCTTGAAGTTCAATTAATTTTGGTAAGCAGCGGTAATTTTCATCTTTAGTCACAGCAAAATCTATTTGAAGAAATAAAGGATGATCATCTTCATTTGGAACTGCGAGTCCATCGGGAATTGCATAGTTGGATTTTAATTTAAATTCTTTGGTCTGAATTTGTTCAACAATATCATTGCAGGCTATTATAAGTTCAACGGCAAAATCGTCAGGGAGAAAAACTGGCGTTTCAGAAATTCTGAAATCCGAAGGATATTTTAAACTTGTATTAATGTCTTTAAGAAAGTTATCATATTTCAGTTGAGTAAATTCAGAATTATATTTTTTTCGTAGTTCAGGAATCATAATAAACAATCTAATTAGGCGCATGAAAGAAAATAATGAGGCGTTCCAAGAAGTAATTTTAATTGTCACACTGAGCTTGTCGAGGTGTGAAGAATCTTGAAACGTCAGTCTTCGACAAGCTCAGACCGACAAAGAATATTTATTGTATTAATTTTTGGACTGTTTTAGAGTCCCAATAAAATTTTAATTAACAGTTAAAGATTTAATGGCATTATTTAAAAATGTTGGAAGAACGGTTTTCCTTGTCAACTTAATTTTATCCGGTTGTTCCAGATAGTCAAGCATTTGATTATAGCGTTCTTCATCAAATCTATCAACAACTAATTTTTTATTTTCTTCTTTCTTTAAATGAAATATCATGCTTTCCGGATCAGCTTCAGGGTGAAATTGAGTGCCATAAATTTCGTCTGAAATTTTCATTGCCATTAAAGCCGGCGGATTGTTTTCACCAGGCGGAACAATTTCCACTGAAGTTATATCAGCCCCAAGTTCACTAATAACTTTTTTATTAGGATTAATAACCTGAAATCTTCTGAAATCAGCAGCGTAATATGGGTTTGTCAAATCTTTTAATAAGGGATCACTTTCGCCTGCAAACGTTCTTAACATAGGCATTACACCAAATGATTTGAAATCTCTTTCAGTTATATCGCCAAATTTAAAGAAGCGAGCCATCAATTGAAAAGAATGACAAATAAAAAAAATGTGCTTCTTTTCTGCTTCAACATTTTGATTGTTATTCCAAATTGAATCTAAAAGATTAAAATATTTTTTCTCCCATGTTTTCCCTTCATCTTCAAATGGACTTCCAGGCCCGCCGGATGAAATAAAAATATTGTAATTCATTCCCGGTATCACGTCTTTATAACGTGTCTCAAAAACATCATAAGAGATTTTAGTTCCATTCTGGTTATTACTTTTTTCAACAATTTCCTTTATGCAGCGTATGCCTTCATTTTGTTCATTGTTATAGAGATCAATTATTGCAACTTTAATTTCATTTTTTTTCATAAAAAATTATTAATCCGGTTCTAATTTCAAATTAAATATTAACACCTAAACCATAGTGTGTTTCTTGAATAATGTAATCTACAACATTTTTTGTATCAAAAGATTGTTCCCAAACTTCCAGTTGTCTATCCGCACCGGTTCCATTTAATAATATTTGGCGGATATAATTCAACTCGGTTCGTGAATCTAATTCGTCGACAACATCTTCAACAAATTCGAGTAATTCTTCAACAAGGATTGGAAAATTAACTTCCTGCTTTTTACCGAAGTCAATTAATTTCCCTGAAATACCATAACGTGCTGCGCGCCATTTATTTTCTGCAATCAAGGCTCTTCTATATAATCTAAAGCCTAAATTTTGCTTTATGAGTTTATGAAGCTTTGCCACAATAGCCTGGCAAATAGCAGCTATTGCAATGGTTTCATCAACACGCATTGGAATATCACAAATTCTAAATTCTAATGTTTCAAAAAACGGGTGCGCACGAATGTCCCACCAGATTTTTTTAGCATTATCTATGCAGTTTGTTTTAATGAGAAGACTGATAAAATTATCATACTCGGCAAGACTGTTAAAATAATCTGGGATACCAGTTCTAGGGAATCTATCAAAGACTTTACTTCTGTATGATTTAAAACCAGTATTTCTCCCTAACCAAAAAGGAGAGTTTGTTGATAAAGCAAAAATATGAGGCAAAAAATATCTCGCGGCATTCATTATGTGTATTGCGGTCTCACGATCATCAACGCCAACATGAACATGCAAACCAAAAATTAAATTAGCACGGGCTACCTGCTGCATATCCGTAATAATAGTTTTGTACCGCGGATGCTCAGTAATCTTTTGATCTTTCCAATGTGAAAATGGATGCGTACCGGAAGCGGCAATTCTTAAACCTTGTTTGACGGCGAGTTCTGCCAAATCCTTTCGAAGCTTGGTGACTTGCTTTTTTGCATCATGTATATCTTCACAAATATCTGTACCCATTTCTACCACCGATTGATGCATTTCCGCTTTTACATTTTCGGACAGAATCATTTTCCCACCTTCCAAAATCTCCTGAATATGAGAACGTAATTCTCTTGATTCCGGATCCACAATCTGAAATTCTTCTTCAATACCAAGTGTATATAATTTTTTTTGCATTAAGTTTATTCTAAAGTAGAGACGCTTCGGGGAAGCGTCTCTTAGCTATTCATCAAAATTTATTTGGAGATTACAATTTAAGACGCTCCATCAGAGCGTCTTTACAATGATTCTTTTTCTTATTTAAATTTAATTTACAGTTCAAAATTACAAAGGTTTATTATTCACAAACGAAGTTACAAAGTCACCCCAGGTTAAGTTGTTTTGTCCCTCTTTATGATTTCTTGCTCTTTCAATTGCCATGTTAGCAGCATTTTCAACTATCCATTCAAAATTTTCTTCACCTACTGATTTAACATCTGCATCTGGTGCGGGATTACAAAAATCAATTGCGTAAGGAATACCGTCTTTTACAGCAAACTCAACAGTATTAAAATCATAGCCGAGAGCTTTATTCAATTTAATTGCATCCCCATTAATTCTTTCAATCAATTTCTTTTCGGCTTTCATTTCACCTTTAACATAACGAAGATCATGAGGCTGCTTAGGGTCGTACTGCATGATATGAACATTTTTTCTATCAAGACAATAACATCTAAAATAATCTGAAAAAATAATTTCTTCCTGAAGCATCATTACTAGCTGTGCAGTATCATGATAAGTTCTATAAAAATGATTCGAAGAATCAATCTTATAAACATTTTTCCAGCCGCCTCCGGCAAATGGTTTAAAGTATGCAGGGAAGCCGACGTAATTAAAAATTGCTTCCCAATCCAACGGGTAAGATAAATTTGTAAACGAAGCTGATGTTGTATCAGGAGGATGCTGGTTTGAAGGAAGAATAACCGTTTTAGGAACAGCTACTCCAATTTTTGTAGCAAGAGCATTATTAAAAAATTTTTCATCAGCGCTCCACCAAAATGGATTATTAATTACAGCAGTTCCGCTAAGAGCAGCATTTTTTAAATAAGCGCGGTAAAAAGGAACATCCTGGGAAATTCTATCAATAATAACATCGTAACCACAAGGTTCCCCTTGTACTACTTTATCAATTTGAACTGATTCTGCAAAAATGCCATCTTCTTTTTTTTGATTTACTCTTTGTACAAATGCAGCAGGGAATGTATTTTCCTGGCCAAATAGTATCCCAATTTTTTTCATTTACCACCTGAAATTATTTTTAGATTTTATGAAATAAATATTTAATGAAAAATTTATTGAAGAAATTTGTAACTTATTTCAACCCACTTTTTCAAGATAAGAAGGGAACATTTCTCTCCACCAATGCCAGTCATGTCCAACGCCATGTCTAACATCGAGCCAATGATTGATGCCTTTATCAGCTAAGATTTGCGACATTTTAATATTTTCATCAAGGCACATATCCCACTGGCCTGTACCTAAAACGATTCCCATTTGTCTTATATTGTCAAGATACCATGGATCGCGAAGATTTGGAATATAATCCGGCGGATTATTGAAATAACAATTGTCGTCATAATAACCCATTATAAACTGCTTAATATCAAATGCACCGCCCATGCTAATAACATAACCAACTTTATCGGGATGACGGAATGCAAGATTAAGAGCATGATAAGCTCCAAAGCTGCATCCGGCTACTCCGACCTTTTCCCTTCCTGTATCATGCTTAACAAATTCAATAACGTCATATAATATTGTATTTTCATAAGCGATATGAGTTTTAACTCTATCAGCCGGATGAATTGAATAATTATACCAGCTCTCTTCGTCAATTCCATCAGGGCAATATATTTTGACTCTGCCTGCATCTATGAGATGCGAAACAGAATCAATCAATTTAAAGTCTTTGTTTTCGTAATATTTTGCTTTGGAAGTTGGGAATAAAACAATTGGATATCCGTCATGCCCAAAAACGAGCATTCGAAATTCTCGACTGAGATAATCAGTAAACCATTTATGGAATTCTTCTTTCATATTTGCCTATCAATTTAATGGGGAGGTTTTATCTCGACTGAGTTAATATAATAAATTAAATGAATATTTACAGTAAATAAGTTTTTTTTGTAAGATTTAGTAACCTAGAGCCGATTGTCTATTAAAGATTAAAACTGAAATAACATAAAATAAAAACCCCCATAATAAAAATATTATGAGGGGTTGAGGACTAGATTTAATAATTAGATGAAAGATTTTTCCCATCTTTTTATTCTAAGTCTAAAATATCACATATTTTTAATCTCATATCCATCAGGGACTTTAAATAATGCGGCATCGACATTTGCATTTTCTTCAAACTTTACTGCTTGTAAAACCGATTCGCCGAAAGATAATTTAGCTTTTGAATAAAGGAGAATATTATTCCAGCCTGCAAACGTTACTTCACCCATTGCTGATTTGGTTACGTATGCTTCACAACTTTTATCTAATACTTCCATATCGGCTAATTTTGTGTAGCCATATTTTATTTTATCTTTATCAGTATTAAATGGTTCAGGGATAAATTTCATTTCTGTCCCATTACGCCCTGATCCCATAATATATGCAATATTATCCTTATTATACTTGTTATTTATAATATACATCTTTTCACCATCGCTAAATCTTATTTCTTCAATCTTGCTGTCAAAATTATAAATTTCATGACGCTCTTTTATGCCATACTCATCAAAATAGACAATTTCCTTTTTAGTATCGCTTATCCCTTTCTTTTCGAAAGTGATGATCCCGGATTTGATAGGATATTTTTTAATAATATTAGCATTCGAAGAAACATTGCCTGCAGTTTCAATTGATATAGCTTTATTGTCTTTTTCTGATTTGGAATTTTTATCCGAACATCCTATGAAAAAGAAGATTAGTAATGCAATAGAAATAAAAATAATTTTATTCATAATAACCCCTTTAAATATTTTATAACTTAATAAATTCAACTCTGCGGTTATTAGCTTTTCCCTCAGATGTTGTATTTGGAGAAATTGGTTCTACTTCACCTTTGCCATCTGTTTCAAGCTGAGATTCAGCAATACCAAACTCATTTACTAAAGCTGTTTTTACAGAAGCTGCTCTTCTTTTAGATAAATCCAGATTACTATTGTCATCACCGTCACTGTCAGTATGGCCTACAATTTTAACTTTTATGGATGAATTATCGCTTAACACTTTTGCGATATCTTTTAGTGTGCCATATGATTCAGGTTTTACTTTATCAGAGTTAACATCAAAGAGAATTCCATGTGTTACAAGTTTTCCCTCTGTAATTAATTTGCTGCGTGTGTCAGGGGCGCCGACGGCAATTCTAATATTTGAAATCATTGCTGCGCCATCTTCAAATCTGATACGATCCATTTTAACACTTTTAACCGGAAATGCTTTTGGTAAATCAAACACTTTGTTTTCATTCTGATATAAGCGGACTCTTGATTTCTGTACCCAGACAGAAATATGATATTTTTGATTCTCTTTTTCATACAAATTTTTATCTTCCTTAGAGCTGCTTAATCCAAGGCCTTCTCCTTCACTTCCATTGATATAAGTTCGGTAACCAGGCCTTCCAAAATACTCAATATAAAATGCAAAACCTGCTTTGCCTGGAACAGTCCCTGGATCGAAAGACTTTGCGTTGATACTTTGCATTAGTCGAAATCCATATCCAGCCATGCTTCCTTCTTCCCCTTTAATTGGAACTACATCAAATTCAATTGTATAGTTTTCAGGCAGATTTAATAGTTCATCTGTCCAGATTGCATCACGGGTTGCATATTGCAGCCAGTTGCCGGGATATAAATTTGTAGTTACGACTTCTGCAGAACCATTTGTATTCCACAACGCTGGAAAATCTCCAACATTATCTTGTGAAAAATCTTCAAAAAATATTACCTGCTCGCCCGGGATAAAATCAAATTTTGAATATGATTTTAATTCATCAGTTTTCTTTGTTTCAGCATTAGCAGATTCGGATGTGTTATCTGTTTCTTCTACTTTCTCTTCAGCATTTTCTTGGTTTTCGTCTTTTGGTTTAGTTGCATCATCAGCGGCTTTATCAATAGCTTCATCGGTTTTTTGCTTTGCTTTCTCTTCAACTTTATCTTTTACTTTATTCAATATACCGAACTGGGCGAATGACTGCCCGCAAAAAAATAAAAGTACCACAAAAAAAATCGAAAGATATTTTTGCATGGAAGAACCCCTATGAAAGTTTAAAAATTGAATTATTCTATACAAACATCAATTTAAATCGCTATCATTTGAAATAGAACAATTGGACTATTTTATAAACTTGATAAGTTATGCCAAATATTGATTTTAATTAAATACTGAATTTTATATGAAATATTGGTTAATCTTGAAAATTGATATTATTTTATCATTGAGGTATCTTTAAATTCAATTTAAATTTAGGCTATGAATAAAACTCCTTTAATGTCCCAATATTATAAGATTAAAGAAGCTCATCCGGATACTATTTTACTTTTCAGGGTTGGCGACTTTTTTGAGACTTTTGAGGAAGATGCAAAAACTGCTTCAAAAGTGCTGGGAATTACTCTAACCAAACGCAATAATGGCAATACAGAAGACACTCCTCTTGCCGGATTTCCGCATCACGCCATTGATACTTATTTGCCTAAATTAGTTCGAGCCGGATTTAGAGTTGCAGTTTGTGAACAGGTTGAAAATCCAAAGTTTGCAAAAGGAATTGTTAAGCGGGATGTAATTGAAGTTGTTACTCCGGGAGTTGCATTTTCAGATAAGCTGCTCGACCATAAAAAAAATAATTACTTAATGAGCATTTGCATAAAAGAAGATATTGCCGGAATTTCTTTCTGCGATATTTCTACCGGCGAGTTTTATGCTTTTGAAATTCCTTCGAAATTAATCCAGCAGCAGATTGAATCTATTTCACCTGCAGAAATATTAGTTCAGAAAAAAGATAGAGAATTCATACAGAATATTTTAAAGAAAGTTAATCCTTCAATAAGAGTGACTAAAATTGACGATTGGATTTTTAATTTTGAATATGCAAAGGATCTTTTAATAATGCAGTTTAAAACTGTAACGTTAAAAGGATTTGGAATTGAAAACTTTACTGCTGGAATTATTTCAAGCGGAGTTATTCTAAACTATCTGCAAGAAACACAAAAGACAAATCTTTCACATTTAAATAAAATATCAGCGCACAATCCTTCTGAATATATGGCTCTTGATTATTCAACAAAAAGAAATCTTGAAATTACTTTTTCGATGAATGACGGCGGAAGGGAAGGATCTTTAATTTCTATCCTAGATAAAACAGAAACTGCAATGGGGGGAAGATTATTAAAAAAATGGATTTCTGCTCCATTAAAAAAGCTTGATTTAATTTTGAAACGGCAGGAAAGTGTTGAAGAACTTTTAGCAAATAAAACTTCCAGAAATAGAATTGTAAATCATCTTAAAGAAATTGGTGATCTTGAAAGATTAATTTCAAAAGTATGTACAGGCAGAGCAAATCCAAGAGAAATAATTGCAGTTAAAACTTCGCTTAAAAAGATTCCTTTAATTAAAGATGAATTAAAAAATTTCCATTGTTAAAACTTTAGCTCAGCTTGGAGAAAGTTTATCTTCTTTGGATAAACTAGTTGATAAGATTCAAACTTCAATTGTAGATCATCCGCCGTTAAGTGTTGCCGACGGCGGAATTATTAAAAGCGGTTTCAGTGTTGAGCTTGATGAGCTTAGAGATATTTCTCTTCACGGAAAAGATTGGATTGCTAATCTTCAAAAAACCGAAAGAGAAAAGACAAATATCTCTACACTTAAAGTTAATTTTAATAAAGTTTTCGGTTATTATATTGAAGTAAGCAATGGGCAAAAAGATAAAGTACCGGAAGATTATATTAGAAAACAAACTCTAGTAAACTCTGAAAGATTTATCACTCCGGCGTTAAAAGAGTATGAAGATAAAATTCTTAATGCTGAAGAAAAAATTTATGAGTTGGAGTCACAGCTTTTTAATGAAGTTAAGACTGATGGTTGCTGCCGAATCAGAAAGCATTCAATTAAATGCTAGAATGATTGCTACTCTTGATTGTCTGATTTCCTTTTCTGAATCTGCTGAGCAATATAATTACGTAAAACCAATTTTAAGTGATGATAAGAAAATTGATATCGTTGAAGGAAGTCATCCAGTTGTGGAAAGAATTCTACCACCGGGAGAAAAGTTCACTTCAAACAATTGTCAACTGGATAATGAAGAGAATCAAATAATAATTTTAACCGGTCCAAATATGGCTGGTAAATCTGTCTATCTTCGCCAAATTGGTCTTATAATTTTACTTTCACAAATCGGTTCTTTCGTTCCGGCAAAAGAAGCTCACATTGGTTTGGTTGATAGAATTTTTACTCGAGTTGGAGCAAGCGATAATATTTCTGCCGGCGAAAGTACATTTCTTGTTGAGATGCAGGAAGCAGCAAACATTCTTAATAATGCAACTGATAAAAGTTTAATTTTACTTGACGAAATCGGACGCGGTACAAGTACTTTTGATGGGATTTCAATCGCCTGGGCAATTACGGAATTTCTACATGAAAATCCTGAAGTATCTGCTAAAACATTGTTTGCTACTCATTACCATGAGTTGAATGAAATGGCAGAAATTTTTCCTCGAATTAGAAATTATAAAGTTGATGTAAGAGAATATGACGACAAAGTTATTTTTCTTCACAAAGTAACTCCCGGCGGTGCAGATCACAGCTACGGAATTCAAGTCGCACAAATGGCGGGACTTCCAAGATTTGTAACTAACAGGGCAAAGGAAATTCTTCAAAACCTGGAAGGTAAAGAATTAACGCCTTATGAAGAGAAGAAAGAAAAATTAAAGAAAATAAAATCGGCAGATGAAAATCAAATCAGCATGTTTGAAATACAAGATGATAAAATAAGAAAAGAGATTGATGATATTGAAATTAATAATTTAACTCCGGTTGAAGCTTTAAATAAACTGAATGAATTGAAAAAGAGAGTAAAAGAGAAAAGTTAGTTCAAAAATAAAATTTCAAAATTCAAAATAATAAAACAAGAAAAATTTAGTCTATGAAACACATAATAATATTCTTCCTATTAACACTTTCTATACTATCAATAATTTCTTGCGGAAAGAATTATTCTTCTGAAGATAGGAATTACATTTCGCAGGTAGAAAAAACCAGGAAAGACAAGGATGATTATATGAAGAACGATCCCTCTTCTCCATTTAATCAAGACTCGGATGCTCATTTTACACCGTTGAAATATTATGAAGTTAACCCGGATTTTGTTTTTAAAAGTAAATTATATGAATATCCAACCAAAGACACTGTTAAAATTTACGGGACTAAGGGTGAAGAAAGAAAAGTTTTGAAATATGGTTATGTTATCTGGAATTATGAAAACCAAGAGCATAAAATAAATGTATACAAAGGTACTACTAGAAGCGGCCAAATTTATTACAGCATTTGGTTTACCGATAAAACAACGGGTAAAGAAACTTATGGTGTAGGCAGATATTTGGATTTTGAAGTGATGACCGATCCTAATTATACTTACACTATTGATTTCAATTTAGCTTACAATCCGTATTGTTCTTATAGTACAAAATATTCTTGTGCTATTCCTTCAAAGGACGATTATATTGATGCTGCAATTGAAGCCGGAGAAAAAAGTTTTCATTAGTTATTTGTATTGTCACACCGAGCTTGTCGAAGTGTGAAGTTATTTTATTATGTCAGTCTTCGACAAGCTCAGCCTGACAAGCTAATATTTATTCAGGAGTAAAACGTGGTAGTTGTTCTTCATAAAAATGTATCCGATAAACAGGTCGAAAATGTAATTAAACACCTTGAGGATTATGGCTTTGCAGTTCATAAATCAACCGGGGTAGAACAAATTGTTCTTGGTGCAATTGGTGTAAAGCCGGATTTTGATATTCGCAAAGTAAAAATACTTGATGGTGTGGCTGAAGTTTATCGAATTACAGAACCATTTAAATTGGCGAGCAGGACATTTAAAAAAGAAAATACTGAAATAAAAATTGGAGATGTTACAGTAGGTGGTGACGAAGTAATAATGATGGCAGGCCCTTGTTCAATTGAAAATGAAGATCAAATAATGACCATTGCTGAAATCGTATCAAAAAATGGAGCGAAAATATTAAGAGGCGGAGCATTTAAGCCGCGCACTTCACCTTATGCGTTTCAAGGACTTGGGGAAGAAGGTTTAAAACTGATTAGAAAAGCTGCTGATAAATATAAGTTGCTTGTAATTACAGAAGTGATGGAGACAAATCAAATAGAACTGATAAATGAATACACAGATATTTTTCAAGTCGGCGCTAGAAACATGCAGAACTTTCCATTGCTACGTGATCTTGGTAAAGTAACAAAACCGATTATGCTGAAACGAGGTTTAGCCGCTACAGTTGAGGATTTGTTAATGTCGGCAGAATATATTTTAGCCAACGGTAATAGAGAAGTTATGCTTTGCGAAAGAGGAATTCGAACTTTTGAAACTTATACAAGAAATACTTTTGATCTTTCTGCAATTCCGGTTATACATAATAGAAGCCATTTGCCGGTTGTTGCAGATCCATCACATGCTACTGGATTGAGGGATAAAGTTTTACCAATGGCTCGTGCGGCTGTTGCCGCTGGAGCAGATGCAATAATGGTTGAAGTACATAATGATCCTGAGAAAGCATTGTCGGATGGCCCGCAAGCTTTACTGCCGGAACAGTTTGAAGATTTGATGAAGCAAGTTAAATTGATAGCTGAAGTTATTGGTAGGAAGATGAGTTAGCAAACCAAATAAAAGATGTTATCTTTTAATTTAAAAGAAAGGATTTTTTCAATGCCAATATTAACTTTGCCTAGAAAATCAGTTAAAGAAATAAACGACGAAATAGTTAAAATTGAAATAAATAAAGAAGATCTTGATCAAATAAAAAAGGAAATTAACTGGCAGGTTGTCGAACAGGCAAAAGGGGTTTTAAAAGACAAAAACATTGACCCACTTGAATACCAGAAAAATGCTCGTAACGAATGGGATTGATAAAATAATATGATGTTAATTGATACCAATATTTTTATTTATTATTTGAAAAATGACAAAAAGGTTGTTGAATATTTTGATCATTTAAAACAAAATCACGAGGATATCTATTTTTCTTTTATAAATAAAATTGAATTGCTAAGCTTTTCACAATTGAATCCAAAAGAGGAAAATTTGATTAAAGAAATGTTAAATCAATTCAATTATATTGGGTACGATGAAAATATAGAAACAAAAACAATAGAGATTAGAACGGAATTTAACATAAAAATTCCTGACGCTATAATTGCCGCTTCATCCATAATTAAAAATTGTACTTTAGTAACAAGAAACGAATCAGATTTTAAAATTGTGTCTGGCTTAACTTTGTTTAATCCCTATAGCTAATTTATTTATGACTACTTCTTCTATTAATATTTCAATTATCGGACTTGGCCTTATCGGCGGTTCTATTGCCAAAGGATTAAAAAATACCGATTCATCAATTGCCATCAGTGCTTTTGATAAGCCTGAGGTATTAAAGAATGCATTCAAAGAAAATGTAATTAATTTTAAACTGAAAAAATTTGAAGAAGCAAAAGATTCAGACATAATTTTTCTTTGCCTTCCCACAGAAACTTCACTAGAAGCATTTGAAAAATTAGCTCCCATTATAAGTGATAAAACTATTATTACAGATGTATGCGGGGTTAAATCAATTTTCGAAGAAAAGTGGAATCAAATAAAGGAGAAAGGTGAATATATTGGCGGTCACCCCATGACTGGGAAGGAAAAAGGAGGATACGAAAATTCCGATCCGCTTCTTTTTGAAAATTCTGTTTATATTTTAACCGATAAGAAAATTGAAACAGACAACTATAAGCTGCTTCTAGAAATCATTACAAATCTTGGTTCACGAATTAAATATTTAAATTCTTACGTGCATGATGAGATTGTTGCTAAAGTAAGCCACTTGCCGCAGCTGCTTGCAGTTGCATTGGTAAACACTGTCAGTAAAGAAAATAAAGATATTAATTATCTTGATTTTGCTGCCGGCGGCTTTAGAGATATGACAAGAATTGCTTCTAGTGATTTTAACATTTGGGAACCAGTGATTAAGCATAACAAAGACGCGATTGTAAAATCATTAATAAATTTTCTTTCTGAGTTTACTGAAATTGATAGTCTGGTTATGAAAAAGGATTTATCCACTCTTCAAAAAATATTCGAAACTGCAAGAATTAAAAGAGATGAAATTCCCAAAAACACTAAAGGATTTATAAATCCTCTTTACGATCTTTTTGTTTACGTAAAAGATGAACCTGGAGTTTTAAGCAAACTGACTTCAGTGTTGTTCGAAAATTCAATTAATATTAAAGATATTGAATTACTAAAAATCAGAGAAGGCACTGGGGGTACATTTCGACTTGCATTCGAATCAAAGTTGGATGCCGAAAAAGCAAAACCGCTGATTGAAAAATTAGGATATCAGACAAAATAAAACTTTCCTTCAATCTAAAAAAAAATATAATTTTTATATTATTTTGAATCATGATTAAATAAATTGACTCAAAATAAACTTTTATAAAACATTTTATTTTGAATAATTGCCTCTAACAATCATTTTATTTGGCACATTCATTGAACTATATTTTCTTGATTACATTATAAATAAACTATTTTCACTTAATTTTCCAAAATACTTTTTAACTGTTGTATATATAGAATTGACATGGAAAAGTTTATTTAAGTAATTGGATACGCTTTTTTCAGTAATAATTTTCTTTCTTTTTAACCCTCCAAAAAAAGTAGAAAATTTTATTAAGGGATTAAACAGGCGAGCGCGGTAATAATTTTTAGCTTATTTGATCACTCCCTTAATAATTTCTAAAACTTAATAATAAATTTAAGTAGTACGGTATTTCAAAGTATAATAATACTGTTTTCAATTTCTTCAAATTATTTTTTAGAGAGATTTAATAAAATGATTTTGCGGACATAAAGTTTGTGAATCAAATTTTTCTGAGTTCATTTAACAAAATCGGATTTAAAATCGAAATAATAAATAGAAAATATATAGTCTTATGCTTAGGAGCAATTCTTTTTTTTAATCAGAATCTTCTTGCGCAAAATAAGAGTCAATCAAATTTGGTTAATCAAATTAAAATGATAATTCTGTCTCAAATAGATTCTCTTCATAATGAATTTGTAAAAATGAAAAGCGACTCATCACAAAAGAATCGTTTAAATTTTCACCGACTAATTGGCGCCAGCGATAGTGAAATTGATATTTTTAAAAATTCATTAAATGAATTAGATAAACAGATTAGTGGTAGAGAAGGTAAAAAAGAAGCGCAGCAATTAAGACTTAACTCACTAAAATTAAAAAAGATAAGCGCCTTACCTGAATTTTATGACAGAGTGCATATTTCTTTGCAAAAAAAATTAGACAAATGGAAAGACCAAAAAAACATAGCCGATAAAAAAATATTGGAACCATATTTGACTGAGAGTGAAAAGCTTAGGAAAAATGTTAAGAACAAATCCGATGAAGATACACTAAAGGGGAATTCACCTCCTTTACAGAACGATAATGTGTTTAAAGATATTGAAATTGAAGGGCTGGTAGTAGACGAAACTCAAACTAAACTTGGACATGACTTTTATGATTTATTTTATCAAAAATGGGATAGTCCGCAATTGCCAAATGATTTTACGATAGTGATTACAGAGAAACCCATTCCAAGTTTAGGGACACAAGTTTCAATAAAAATAAATGATACAGAAATATTTCAAAATAGATTACAATCTAGATACGAACAAATTGAAGAACTTGCAGAATATGCAGTTCAATTGTCATTAAACTATTTACAGAATTACGAAGAGATTCAAAAAGAATTGAACGGAGATGAAATGAAAGGGAGCGGGATTTTTTAGAACTTAAATATTGAGGGAATAATGTCAAAACTATTTTTCTATTTTCTATTTTTAACAAGCATCATATTAATTTTTCCTGATGCAGCTTCTGCGCAGGAACTAGTCTACTATCCAATTAACCCATCTTTTGTTGGAGGAAATCCTTACAATGCTTCATGGATGTTCAACGAAGCACAAGCGCAAAACACTTTTACTGAAAGCAGCAGTGCAAGCAGTTCATATAGTTCCGATCCGTTAGCTGATTTTCAGCAAAGCTTGAATAGGCAGATATTGAGCCAGCTTTCAAGGCAGCTAGTGCAGTCTGCATTTGGCGGCAGTGCATTAACAGAAGGACATTATGAGCTTGGAGATTATATAATTGATGTTTCACCTTCAAACGAGGGCATTATAGTTAATATTTTGGATTCAACAAACGGCAGTGAAACTAACATTGTTGTACCATATTATTGAGAAGATTATAAATGAAAAAGAATAAAATTACTTTATACTTATTTATACTTGCTGTAATACTGTTACTTATAGAAGGCTGCTCACAAATGATTCCTACCATGGAAACGACACGAGCAAAACTAGGACCGATAACTCCAATTAATAAAGAGTTAAAATCTTTGCCGGCTGCAAAAGATAAAATTGTTGCCGCTGTTTATAAATTCCGTGATCAAACCGGACAGTATAAGGCTACTGCAAATGGAACAAGCTGGTCAACTGCAGTTACTCAAGGGGCGACTTCAATTTTATTAAAAGCGCTTGAAGAATCCGGTTGGTTTATTCCAATTGAAAGAGAGGGCCTTTCAAATCTTTTAAATGAAAGAAAAATAATTCGTTCAAGCCGAGCTGAATATCTGGATAAAAATAATCAGCAAGATCAATTGTTGCCGCCGTTACTTATTTGCAGGTGTAATACTTGAAGGCGGTATAATTTCTTACGATACAAATATTCTAACTGGTGGTGCAGGAATAAAATATTTCGGAATAAGCTCTTCAGGCCAGTACAGGCAGGATAGAGTTACAATCTATCTCCGTGCAATCTCAACACAAAATGGAAGGATACTTAAAACAGTTTACACATCAAAAACAATTCTTTCACAGTTAGTTGATGTAGGGTTCTTCAGATATGTTTCATTCAAAAGATTACTCGAAGCAGAGACGGGTTATAGTTACAACGAACCGCCTGAAATGTGTGTTACCGAAGCAATTGAAAAAGCAGTTGAAAGCTTAATTATTGAGGGACTAAAAGATGGTTTATGGGAATTAAAAAACCCGAAAGATATTAATTCAGAAGTAATTAAAGATTATGAAAAAGAAAAAATTGTGGACGAAAAAACTGATGTCTATGGAAGAAACCTAACAGCAATGAGGGCAAAATGGGGAGTAGGAATTAATCTAGGCACTCAAACTTATTCCGGTGATTATGCAAATGGTTTAACAAGAGCAGCAGGAGAGCTGGAAATCCAAGCAGAATTAACAAGCAATTTATCATTAAATCTTAATGTGGGCAGATGGCAATTGTATACAGAAAATTATCTGCAAAAAACTTTTAATAATGCTGAACTTCAAGCTAAATATTATTTGAATCCTTTTAATGAATTTACTCCATATGTTTTTGTAGGTGCTGGAGTATCCATGGAAGACCAGTCATTCTTAAAATTCAGTAATAATTTATATCCATTTTTAATAAGCGGTGTTGGAGCAGAATATATGATCTCCAATAGGGTAGGATTAAATATTTTAATAAGCAATCACTATATGCTTAATGATAAAATTGACGGTACAAAGCACGGCGATTTAAATGATTATTTCTGGGGAACTAGAGTTGGATTTTGTTTCTATTTAGGTAAATAAAAATATCGTTTAATTAATATTTGTTCTTAAAGGAGGTGTTGGTAGAAAATTTATGAAAAAGAAAACAGTCCTGGCAGACTGTATAAAAAGGCAGCGCTAGAGAGGCTCTCTTTATCCCGATATATCGGGACAAAGACGATCCGTTGCAAACTCTAACGCCACCAAACTTCTTATTCCATTGTAAATTTAATTGAAATTTATATTGGAGTAAACGGCAACAATTCTATGCCAGAGGATTGTTAACAATGGAGAGGATGCTGCAATGGCATTCTTGTCAGTAGGGCAAACTCGCAAGAGTTAAATAAATAATTGTTAACAAAAAATGGAGAAAAAAAATGCAAAAACTATTTGCTTTTTTCGTAATCGTTCTATTGTGCGGATATACATTTGCACAAAATACTGCTACTGTAACTGAAACTGGAAATGATAATACTTCATCTGTTGAATCAAATTGGTAGTTGATAATACTAGCTACAGTTACTCAAGACGGTGCGATAATGAATATGATCAGATGTAAGTGACACATTATGCTAGTTCAATCTTTGGCGTTCTTTCTGAAACAAAAGGAGTAACTCAGCATGGATGATAACTAATACAGGTACTATAACTCAAACAAATTTAACTGCTGCAGTAAGTGCTGGTCCGGAAGCAGGTAATGGGACAATATGGTAAAGCTAATACTGCAACCATTTTGCAATCTGGGAATAATAGCTTGGATGCAAGGTATACTGTCTTGGGTTAAACAAGTTGGCAATAATAATAAAAGTACGAAACCCAGAGTAAAATTAAGGATATGCTTATAGCCAATGTTTATCAAACAGGTAATCGTAATGAAGCAGTTACAGAGCAGCTTTATGGTGGATATAACCAAAAAGGTAACTATCAAATACAGGTATCAGTATATCAGGCTGAGATTTCAACAGCAAGCGTGTGTTATTATCACAGTCATGGATAATGCTAACAATTGATACAGATTGGTGATGATAACAATGCAGATATCAAAGTCAAGTTGGAAACTTCAAACAATGAATAAAATTGATGAAGAAGGTTCTAGTTAAATACTGCAATTGTTGATCAAATTGGAAATAATCAATTTGGAAATATGTGATCAAAACTGGAACGGTGGATCAAACAACTATGGTAAATGTTGTATCAAGATGGTAATTATAACTTACACTATACTTTGCAAACTTATGGTGATAACAATGAAATCAGAACAACTCAAGACAGGAGATAATAATAAATCTTTTACAGGTCAGTATATTAACGATAATAGTATGGGCTAAAACTGTCGCAAAATGGTGATGGGAATGATTCAAATATTCAAATCAAAAATGGAACTGATAACTAGGCTTTACATCTACAGCAAATTGAGTAATTCAAATACATCAACAGTTATGCAGACAGGTTCAATAATACTTCAAATGTATATCAACATTAATATTTGTTTTATTAGTTGAGCGTTCTAAATTAATTTCTGCAAGAATAATATCGTCTGGCAGATTTTAATTGTCAATTATCAGTAGAGATTTAAAAATGAATTAAAATGAAAAAAATAAAATATGTAGTATTTATTCTTTTGTTAGCATTGCAGTTAAGTTATTCTCAAAATGCTAATGATGTTGGATCGCAAATACAGCAGCTTGAAAATCCGGCTTATTTCAATTCAAATATTAGATGGAATTGATAAAGCCATTTTGCAGCAAGTTGTAAATCTAAATCAATTCACATCGTCTAATTTTGATGGGAACTCTGCTTCTGTTACGCAGTTAGGTTCAAGCAATACAGCCAATCTCACTCAAACTGGTAATGGCAACAAATCTGTTTCTGTTCAAGTTGGTGACAACAATTCTTATGACCTTGCTATAAATGGGGATGATAATAAATCTATTGTAGGTCAATTCGGGAGAGAAAATGTTGTCAACCAGGAACTAAATGGAGATAATTTGTTCTATGTTGTTCTTCAATTTGGTAATCATAATGAAGTTACCCAGGTTGAAAATGGACAAACTGCAAAGCAGTACGAAGTTCGTCAATATGGGAATGATATGAATATTAAGATCGTAAACGGTCCATTAAATTAAATCATGTTTCGCAGCCTGCATCCCGGATGCAGGCTGCGTTGCTTATTATAAGTTTTTAATTAAAAAAATTAGTGGTAAAAATTTTCATATATAGTTTATTCATTTTTTGCAATTTATTTTTGACTTCATCGTTAGGTCAAAATACTCCCACAAAAAAACACCGAAAATAATTCAGAGAATTTATTTAAAAAATATCAGGCAAAAATCATCATTGAAAAAATTGATAACAGCTTAGAAATTAAAGGTACGTTTTTAAATAAATCTTCTGAATCAGTTAAAGCGGATTATTTTTTATCTTCGATTAAAAAAGGGAAGTCGGGTAATTCAAATACAAATCAATCCGGCTTATTTGAAGTTGAGAAAAATAGTAAAGTTGAACTTTCCGAAAACACAATTAATACAAATATTGGCGATAGTCTAATTATAATACTTAAAATTTTAAAAGATCATACAATAATTGCGCAAGATTCACTTATGCTTTATGGTTCAAAAATTGTATATAAATAGTAAAAAATATTTTTCGCGGAGAATTCCAAATGTTTAAAAATATGATATTTGTTCTGTTTGCCTTGTCAGTATTTTCTTTAATTTTTATTTCATGCAAAGAGAACACAATTGAGCCTGTCCTCACCGGCAGCATTAGCGGAAAGGTAATAGATTCAGAATCTGGCGTAGTACTTGGCGGCACCAGCATAACTACAAACCCTGCTACTGATGCTATCATTACGGATAATTCCGGCACTTTCAATATTAAAGAAATAGCTGTTAGTAACTATACTATTACTGCAAAGAAGAATGGGTATAAAACAAGTTCAGTTACTGTTACAGTAAAAGAAAATGTAACAACTCAGGCTATAATTCAGCTCGATTATAATCCGGGAAGCAATACTTTGACAGAACCCAGTAATCCAAGTCCAAAAAACCAGGCAACAGATAATCCAATTAATTTTACTTTAACCTGGTCTTCAAGCACTGCCGGCAATGGTCCAATAACTTACGATGTTTACATGTATAATTCGGAATCACCAAATCCGATGCAAATTGCTTCCGGAATAACTGATACTTTGGTGGATGTTTCCGGGCTAAATTATAACAAAACATATTATTGGCAGGTTATTGTGAATGACACAGCCAATTCAATTAATGGGGATGTATGGAGCTTTACTACAAAACAATTTCCAAATAATCCATTCGCCTTTACAAGAATGATTGATGGTAATTATAAATTATTCACAGCAGATTCATTGGATGAAAATTCTTTACAATTATTAAGCAGCAGCGACAAAGAAATCTGGCCGCGATTTAATCCGAATAAAACTAAAATAGCTTTTGTTTCGGATGTGAATTTAGAGCATCAGATTTATACTGTTAATGTTGATGGATCCGGATTTCAAAAAATTACAAATTTATCGGTGGCAGGTTATAATAATATTGGTATTGGATTTAGCTGGGCTCCTGATGGAGGGAGCTTAATCTATGCACATTACGATAAACTGTATCGAGTAAATGCAGATGGTTCGAATCTAAGGGTAGTAGCCACAGCACCAGTAAATCGTCATTTCCGCGAGTGCGAATTCTCAGCTCTCGGTGATAAAATTGTTGTTGAAACTATTGGAACAAATCCATATGATTCTGAAATATATACTATGAATTCAGATGGTTCTAACCTTAAATTAATTGTTGATAATTTACCCGGCATAATTGAACGCCCTTCTTTTTCAACAGACGGCAAAAGTATTATGTATACACATGATGTTTCCGGTTTTGAATCTGCTGATGGAAGGCAGCTAAATTCACATATATTTATAAAATCATTAGTTGATTCTACAGTAAAAGATTTATCATTTAATAAATTAAACGGCACTAACGATACAAACCCAAGATTTTCCCCAGACGGAGGCAGCATTATTTTTAACAATTCCACAAATGATGGGGCTAGCCAGCCTGATATCTGGATAGTAGATCTTAGTGGTGAGTATAGGCACAAAATAATTACTAATGGCCTTATGCCTGATTGGAGAAGATAGAAGAATAATTATTTCTGCAACTGCTTTGTTATATTTTTATTATTCACTTTTCAAAAGCAAAGTTGATAATAATCTCTTAAGAAAAACAGATTTCTTCACCACAGATAAATTTTATTCTATGTTTAATCTTGCCTTTTCTCTGTGGTAAAAAAAATACCTTCTCTAAGACTTGAGATAATACTGATTACATATTTCTATCAATATGTCGTTCCATACGCGGCAAATTGTAAAATGTTGTGTCCCACGAACTATAAATACATGCACTTTGTAACAAAAACATAAAAAGATAGTTTAACACAAACTTCAAATTAAAAATATTATCAGAATGCTAATTAATTCTCACTCTCAGGATTTTCAAAATAGAGTTTCATAAAATCAAAAAAAATACTTTTTCTCTGAAATTTTCTACGATTTAATAAACAGCTTTTAGTCATTTCTTTATCATTTTCTCTTAACTTAAAATAGTATTAATTTTAGCACTGGATTTTTAAAACTTATTGGGAATTGATGATTAGATATAAATGTTTTAGTGTAATTATAATAATTGTTGTCCTGTTATTTCAAATTTCATCTTTTGCTCAGGATGACAAAAAAGTTGAAGTAAAAAAAACTTATTATCCCGACGGTACAATTAAAACTCAAGGTGATTATTGGAATGATCAGCTTCACGGCCGATATCTTGAATATTATCCCGATGGAAAACTTTGGAAGGAATGGAGATTCTTTTATGGAAAAGAAGACGGCATTTCTACCTGGTATTTCCCTGATGGAAAGGTGAGCATAGAATGGAACTATAGAAACGGCAGGAAAGAAGGGACTTCAAAATGGTATTATGAATCCGGAGAGTTATGGTCGGAACAAAATTATTACAATGGTAAACTGGATGGAATTACTTACACATATTATAAGACCGGTGAAAAGCAGGGCGAATGGCTATACCGAAGCGGCGTGTTGCAAGGAATCTCAAAAACATTTTACAAATCCGGCAAAGTTGAAGTTGAAAGAAATTATGTTGATGGTAAAATGAACGGTATCACAAAAATATATCATGAAGGAAACGGCAGTCTTGCATTACAAGCATTTTACATAAACGATAAACTTGAAGGTGAAGTTAAAATATTTGATGAAGCCGGCAACTTAAGGGTATTAGATGAATATAGTAATGATGAACTCCTTAACAGAATTCGCTATGATTATATGGGTAAAAAAGAAGATGAAGAAAAAACAGTGAGAGATTATTATAATAATGGTGTGCTAAAGTCTGAGATATTTTATGTTAATAATAGGAAGGAAAAAAATTCAAGGTTTTATTATGATAATGGTTTTCTAAAAGATCAATGGACTTATAAAAACGATACTCTAAACGGCAAATCATATTCTTATTATGAAAATGGGATTTTACAAAATGAAGCTGATTATGTGAATGGAAAAAGAAAAGGAAATGAGAATGAATATTATCCTACTGGTGAACTAAAATCAGAAAGCATTTACAACTACAATAAAAAGAACGGAATGACAATTTCATATTATCAAAACGGGATAATGCAATCAGTTGAAAGTTTTAGAAATGACACACTAGACGGTTCTCGAAAAACTTATCATGAAAATGGTCTTATGAGCTCAGATGCATATTATATAAAAGGAGTCTTACAAGGGAAAAAAACATATTATTATGATAACACTGCTGTTCTAAAAGAGGAAAATTATTTAGATGGAAAATTGAATGGCTGGGTCAGAACTTATTTTAAAGACGGCAACATTAAAAAAGAAGAATATTATTCAAACGGGAATGTTGAAAAAAGTAGAGAGTATGACAAAGACGGGCTGCTTGTTTCAAAAATAGGTTATTAAAACGAAATGAGAATTAAGAAAATTACAATAATTTTTTTATCACTATTTATCTTTAATACAATTCTTTTTGCTCAGAATGGATTAGTTACTAGTAAATATCCAACCGGTATTTTACAGAAAGAAGAAAATTATACTAATAATACACTAAATGGTGTTTCTAAATATTATTCACGTAAAGGTATTATTAAAGAAATTTTAAATTACAATTTTGGAAAAAAAGAAGGCCCCAACTACTTCTATTATGATTCTGGTGTTCTTAAAGAAATGATTACATTTTTCAATGACAAATATAACGGGATATATAAAAGTTATTATGAATCCGGTTCATTAAAAGAAATTATGAATTATAAAAATGGGGTTATTGACGGTGACTATAAAAGTTATTATGAAACCGGTGAACTAAAATCAACTTTTAATTATGTTAATGGAGCTAGAGATGGTAAGTCATTTGAATACTATAAAAACGGAACTACAATGGTTGAATCAAATTACAATAATGACATGCAGGAAGGTTCTACAAAGTGGTTTTATGAAAATGGAAAAATAAAAAGTGAAGTGAATTATAAGAGCGGAAATTTAAATGGGCCTGGGATGGAATATTTTCAATCTGGAAAAGTAAAAGCGAAACAAAAATTTAATTATGGATATCTTGATGGTGAAATTATAAATTATTTTGAAAATGGCAACGTTCAAAACATTGTTTATTATGATGAAGAAGGAAAGAAAGACGGGGCTGCAAAATCATATTATGAAAATGGGTCTCTTTGGACTGAGCAGAATTATGAAGAAAATAAATTAGAAGGGGAAACAAAGATTTATAAAAAAGACGGAAGTCTTTGGTATATTGAAACCTATAAAAATGATAAATTAATTAATAGCAAGGAATATTCAGATAAAGGCGAAGTAATTTCAGAAAAATCATTTTAATATTATATAAAATTAATTATTCATGTTACGCAAATCATGTAGATATAAACCCGATTTCATAAAGAAATCGAGTTTATTTAATCGTCATACGTAGGGTAAGTTGATTAAATGGAACAACCGGATAAATTTACAATTGGACTTTTACAGCTTTCATTCTCAAAAAATTCTAATGAGAATCTGGAGAAAGCAATACATTGGATTGAGAAAGCGGCAAAGGCGGTGCGCAGGTAATTTGTCTGCCCGAGCTTTTTCGATCTCAGTATTTTTGCCAGAAGGAAGATATTGAAATTTTTGATTTAGCTGAAACTATTCCAGGACCTTCTACGGAAGCAATTGGAAAAATTGCAAAAGAAAAAAATGTAGTTGTAGTCGCTTCATTATTTGAAAAACGTACTGCTGGAATTTATCATAACACTGCTGCAGTAATAAATGATGAAGGAAAAGTAGCTGGCATTTACCGAAAGATGCACATTCCTGATGATCCGGCGTATTATGAAAAATTTTATTTCACTCCTGGCGATCTTGGCTTTAAATCATTTCAAACAAAATATGGCAACATTGGAACATTGATTTGCTGGGACCAATGGTACCCCGAAGGTGCACGCCTAACTGCATTAAAAGGTGCAAGCGTTTTATTTTATCCAACTGCAATTGGCTGGCATCCCTACGAAAAAGAAGAGCATGGGAAAAGTCAATTTGATTCTTGGCGAACTATACAGCGCGGACACGCAATAGCAAATGGAGTTTATGTAGCAGCAGTTAATAGAATTGGTTTAGAGAAAGAAAATGAAAACTCTACCGGGATAGAATTCTGGGGTTCATCATTTGTCGCTGACCCTCAAGGGATTATAATTGCCGAAGCTTCAGTTAATAAAGAAGAAGTTGTATTGGCAGAAATAGATTTAAATAGAATTGAATATATCCGAAGAAATTGGCCTTTCTTACGTGACAGACGTATTGACGCATATGGTGGAATCGATCAACGGTTTTTAGATGATGATAAATAGATTTCACAAAGTCATTTCTTTATTGAAAAAATATGAGCAATAAAAAAGAAACAAAAAAAAATCCATTTGATTTAGGCTATAATCTTCCTGCTGAATGGGAAAAACATGAAGCTACTTGGATAGGCTGGCCGCATAATAAAAATGATTGGCCTGGAAAAATTGAACCTATCTTTTGGGTTTATGGAGAAATAGTTAAAAAGATAGCTGAAGGGGAAATAGTTAGGATAATTGTCGAATCAAAAGAAGAAGAAAAGAAAGCAAAGAAAGTTTTAAAGTCTGTTCATGCGAATATTAACAATGTTGAATTTTTTCATCTTGAAACTAACCGCGGCTGGCTGCGTGATTCAGGCCCTGCATTTATCAAAAATCATGAAGGAAAAATTGCAGGAGTAAATTTTGAATTCAACGCCTGGGCAAAATATTCCAATTATAAAAAAGACAGAAAAGTTCCTAAGTTTATTTCAGACAAATTAAATATTGATAGATTTATTTCAGCACATAAAAATCAAAAAGTTGTACTTGAAGGCGGCAGCATTGATGTAAATGGACATGGCACTTTGATTACAACTGAAGAATGTTTGATGGATACAAAAGTTCAAGTTAGAAATGCTGGTTTTAATAAAAAAGATTACGAAGAAGTTTTTAAAAATTATTTAGGAATTTCAAATGTACTTTGGTTAGGGAAAGGAATTGCAGGTGACGATACTCACGGACATGTAGATGACCTTTGCCGTTTTGTAAATAAAAATACAGTTGTGGTTGTTAAGGAAGAAAACTCAAAAGATAAAAACTATAAGCCTTTAAAAGAAAATAAAGAACGCCTTGAAGGAATGAAATTGGAAGATGGTTCAAATTTAAATATCGTAGAATTGCCAATGCCTTCTCCGGCTATATTTGACGGAGAAAGATTACCAGCAAGTTATGCAAATTTCTATTTTTCAAACTCCGCTGTTTTAGTTCCTACTTTTAATGATCCTAAAGATAGAATTGCACTTGGAATTTTATCTGAATTAATTACTGACAGGCCTATAATTGGCATTCACGCAGTTGATTTAGTTTGGGGGTTGGGCACCTTACATTGCCTTACTCATGAACAGCCTGCTTAGAAATTTTTTTAGAAAAAACATTTTGTGTTTTGATGATTTCGTATTCATTTTTCAAATAAAATTTAATTGTTTTTTCTCTTAAATGATTGCTTCTAACTCTCATTAAGTTTATTCCTTTTGAACGAGCCCATTCTTCGGCTTTGTTTACTAATAAAGAACCAATACCCATTCCACGGATATTTTCATTCACGACTAAACCACCGATTTCTGCAAATGTTTCAGATTCAATTCTCAAAGCAATAAAAGCATGAATCCAGCCTATAACATTTTTATCTAAATCTTCAGCGATAAAAACTATATCGTTAGGCAGCTCTAAAATAATTTTTAATCTTTCTTTTAACTTTTCTTCAGTTGCTGAATAACCAAGTTGAACGGAAAGCCCTGTTAATGATTTGCTGTCGGAAAGTTTAGCTTTTCTAATTGCAATTTTATTATCTGTTTTAATATCCTATATCCTTTTATTAATCAAATTAGTGTGCTCACAAATATAAAAATTTATTTTTATTTGTTTTTGCGCATAAAACCTTTTAAGT
This sequence comes from uncultured Ignavibacteriales bacterium, assembly GCA_963746735.1. Classification (GTDB taxonomy): domain Bacteria; phylum Bacteroidota; class Ignavibacteria; order Ignavibacteriales; family Ignavibacteriaceae; genus CAVSWT01. The sequence goes on along the minus strand of CAVVCO010000021.1, from coordinate 150,397 downwards.
TTTCTTAATAAAATTTATGTGAATTCTTAGAGGAGAATGAAATTGTTAATAGCCGTTCCTAAAGAAATATTACCTGGGGAGAACCGGGTAGCAATTGCTCCTGATGTTACAGCGAAATATATAAAAGATGGTTATCAGGTAAATGTTGAAAAAGACGCTGGCTTGAATGCTGGTTTTACAAATGAGGCTTATGAATCTGCCGGGGCAAAAATAATTGAAAGTACAGAAGAATTATTTGCCTCTGGAGATATAATATTAAAAGTTCAACGTCCGCTTCATAATGAATCTTTAAACAAAGATGAAATCGATCTTATAAAAAAAGGTTCTCTGTTAATAACTTTTCTTTACCCGCTCTACTATTTTGAATTAGCAAAGAAATGTGCTGACAAAGGTATAAATGTTATTTCAATGGATTTTATCCCGCGTACAACTCTCGCCCAGAAAATGGATGCATTGAGTTCTCAAGCAAATCTTGCCGGTTATAAATCTGTGCTGCTGGCAGCAAATCAGTTAGGCAAAATATTTCCATTAATGATGACTGCGGCAGGAACAATTTCTCCTGCAAGGGTAGTGATTATGGGTGCCGGTGTAGCAGGCTTACAGGCGTTGGGAACAGCAAAAAGATTAGGTGCAATAGTTGAAGTTTCAGATATTCGCCCTAGCGTTAAAGAAGAGGTGCAAAGTTTGGGTGGAAGATTTATTGAAGTTGAAACAGATGAGAATATGCAGGATGCTGGTGGCTACGCAAAAGAGGCTTCTGCAGAATTTTTGCAAAAACAAAAAGAATTAATCTTTAAGCATGTGACTGAAGCTGATATAGTAATTACAACTGCTTTAGTTCCCGGAAAGAAGGCTCCAATATTAATTACAGAAGAAATGATTAAAAACATGAAACCCGGCAGTGTTGTATTGGATATGGCAGTTGAGTTTGGCGGAAACTGTGAAGTAAGTGAAAAAGATAAAACAGTAAAAAAATATAACGTCACTATAATAGGTGAATCAAATCTTCCCAGCTTAGTGTCTACAAATGCCAGTGAAATGTATTCAAAAAATATTTTGGGCTTGCTTCAGCATATTGGTAAAGATGGTAAAGTAGAATTGAACCTTGAAGATGAAATAGTAAAAGGTTCTCTGATAACTTATAATGGGGAAGTAATTAATAATAGAATTAAAGAATTATTATAATTATAAAGGATAATTATGGAAGGTGAATTTTTAATGTTGATTTATGTATTCGTTCTGGCAATTTTTGTCGGTTTCGAATTAATAACCAAAGTGCCTCCAACATTACATACTCCACTCATGTCGGGCTCAAATGCTATTTCTGGAATTACAATTGTCGGTGCTTTATTAAGTGCCGGAATGGAACAATTTACCATAAGTACAATTCTTGGTTTAGTAGCAGTAATCTTCGCGATGATAAATGTTGTCGGTGGATTTTTAGTTACAGATAGAATGCTCAAAATGTTCAAAAAGAAGTGAGTAAAAAATGAATGTTATTATAGAAATTTCTTATTTAATCTCATCAATCTTTTTCATATTCGGAATAAAGAAGTTAGGCTCTCCTAAAACGGCGAGAACCGGTAATCTATATGCATCAATCGGTATGGCAATAGCAATTATCGTAACTCTTTTTGATAAAAATGTATTGACATATGAATGGATCATTATTGGAGTAATTATTGGCTCAGCAGTTGGAGCAGTAATGGCTATAAAAATTCCAATGACTGGAATGCCTCAAATGGTTGGTTTACTAAATGGATTTGGAGGCGGCGCTTCGTTATTAGTTGCAATGTCTGAGTTTTATAAACTCAGCCCTTTCATTTCAGTTGACACCGGGATAGCTATTGTTCTCAGCTTGCTTATTGGCAGTGTTACTTTTACAGGGTCTATGATTGCATTTGGTAAGCTTCAAGGCCTGGTTACTGGTAAAGTAGTAAAATACCCTGGACAGCATCCATTAAATGCATTACTGCTTCTTGCTGTAATTATTGCCGGTATCATAATTGTTATTAATCCTGACAGTTCACTTTTAATGATAATAGTTACTATAGTTTCACTTATACTCGGTGTTTTATTAGTTCTGCCAATTGGTGGTGCTGATATGCCCGTGGCAATTTCGCTGTTAAATTCTTATTCAGGAATTGCTGCTTCAACCACAGGTTTTGTTTTAAGGAATAACGAATTAATAATAGCAGGCGCGTTAGTTGGTGCTTCAGGTATAATATTGACCTTGATAATGTGCCGCGGTATGAATCGTTCTTTGCTGAACGTATTAGTTGGCGGATGGAGTTCTGCGGGAGGTACAGGAGCAGCAGCAGGCACAGGTGAGGGCCCCAAAGGCGATGTTAAATCTGTGGATGTTGAAGAAGCCGCAATGATTTTTGATGCAGCATCAAGTGTTATAATTGTTCCTGGTTACGGCATGGCTGTTGCTCAGGCACAGCATTCGGTTATGGAATTAATGACACAGCTTGAAAAAAAGAATATTCAAGTACGATTTGCTATTCACCCCGTTGCGGGGAGAATGCCTGGTCATATGAATGTTCTGCTTGCCGAAGCTAATGTCCCTTACGATAAACTTTATGCTCTTGAAGATATCAATGATGATTTCAATAACACGGACGTTGTTTTAATTATCGGTGCAAATGATGTTGTTAATCCGGCAGCAAGAAATAATCCTGCAAGTCCAATTTATGGAATGCCGATTTTAAATGTTGATTATGCAAAAACTGTAATAATAAATAAAAGATCAATGAATCCGGGTTATGCAGGTATTGACAACGAATTATTCTTTTACCCCAATGCTTTGATGTATTTCGGCGATGCTAAAGATGCTATTAATAAACTGTCAACCGAAATAAAAAATCTTTAGCACTTAAAGTTTGATTAAAAAATCCCCTGCTATCAGGGGATTTTTTATGCCCAATTTATAAAATGCTTAATAGATTCTAAACTGTTATATTTAGCCTAGCTACAAATTTATTTTCTCATCAAATGAAATATTTATTCGTTTTATTCTTGCTATTTACAATCTCACAGAATTCTTTTTCTCAAGGGACGAATTTTAATATCGGAGATTTTTCAATCAAAATTAATAATTCTGAATTAACAGCTTTTAAAAACGATACTTTGATTTATGAAAAAAAATTTTCTAATCCCTATATAGATTCAGTAGATCTGGATAATGATGGTATAAACGAATTAGAAGTAACAGATTCTACCGTGTCAATCGGATCTGTATTTTATACTTTTTATGTATACTCAACTGTTGATTCATTCTTCTTGGCTGATTCAATTTATTCTGGAATTACGCAGCCTTACGAAGCAGAAACTGATGAAGTCCAAGGGAAAATTATCGTAACCGGTAATCCATTCTTCGATCACTATAACGATGAAAGTAACACTAAGTTTAGTCCAATAAATTGCTGGAAATATGAAAGCGGGGAAGTATTTGCAGTTAATGATGAAGTATATGATTTGTTCATGAATGAAAATGATGATATTATAGATTATCTTGATACTTATTTTCAATCAAATGAAAATGATTGTACAAAAAGCAAAGAAGTTCTAGGAGCCATAGCAGCCGGCTATGCAAATTATGTTAATGCCGGGGAAGAATCATCGGCAGATCATTTTTTATCTAATTATTATTTTTGCCTGGATAAAGATATTTTTAAAAAAAATTTAGATAGTGAATTGAAAAGGTGAATAAATGAAAATGGATTGGAGCGAGTTTATTGGTAAAACGTTAAATGTAATTTTACACGAAAACTATGGGGCAATTGAAGATCCCGGTGGAAGTTCTCCTCTTTATGAAATTGTTTTTAAAACGGGCAAACTGACTAATGTTTTTGACGAAGGCCTTTTACTAGAAACAACAAGAGAAAATCACCAAGTTAGAATTTTCATTCCGCATCAATCGATTAAATGTGTTGAGATATTTAATCTCTAATGTGAATTTAAATAAGGGAAAATCATTGAAAAATACTTTAATAATTATATTCTTCACATTATTCTATGTTAAAATTTTATTTCCTGCTGATATCCAAATTAAAAGTTTAAAAGCATTTACCGATAACAAAACTTTACTGCCAGTTTTAATAAATGGGGATCAATCAGCAAGTTATTTGTATATTGATTTTGATATTGATGCTGTGACAATTCCGAATTTAAAAATCGTTTTTAGATTTTGTGATAAAAACTGGAACGCAACTGATAATGTGTTTTTGTCAAACAACGGACAAAATGTTTCTCCTGAACTAGATGTTTATAATCTGCCAAACAGTATTGAAGGCGCCAGATATAGGTACGAAGGAAGTTTCCCTGATGAAAAAGGATTTGTAACCCTTCCTTTTTCAGGCAAATGGAAATTTTTTATTACCGATTCTTATGATACTTCAATGGTATATGCTATAGGAAGATTTTTTGTTGTAAACCAGGAATTAAGCTTGGATGTAAATCTTAAAAAACAATTGATGGAAGATAAAGTTTATTTCCCTCAAGATTTAGCAAAGGTTTTTGATTTAACTGCCAATTTTAACCTTCCGGATGAATTGTTTCCTAATTTTGTTGATCATGTTGAAATTATAGAAAACCAAAAATTAGATTATCCAATCATAGTTGATAGAAATTTTAATACAACTTATCGCCAATATTATTGGGATGGAAATCGTAAATTTTCTTTTTCAGCAAAAGATATTAGGCCTGGGAATGAATACCGTGAGACGGATTTTAGAAATTCAAATAAGTTTAATTCTAAAAATATTAGAGCACAATTCGATGGGTTAGAAAGTTCTAGATTTTTTACAACCGGAAGCAAGGATCTAAACGGCAGTTTCTTGCTAACCGATCCTAATAATGATTTTGCTTCTTATTTAAATGTTACATTTTCGATAAGGCCTCCCGATCCTTCTTTTGGTGACATTTATTTAGTTGGGGCATTTAATGATTGGGATGTTTCTCCGAAATATAAAATGGATAATACCGGCGGCATTTATTCAAAAACAATTGAACTTAAAAGGGGAATTTATGATTATCAATATGTTACCGCTGATTATATTAATAATGAAATAAAAAATATTGATTGGCTGACTCTTGAAGGAAACAACTGGCAGACAACCAATGAATACTATATATTTCTTTTTTACAATGATCCTAATTACGGTGGATATGATAGAATTATAGCATATAAAAAATTTTTAAGTAAATAATATGGAAAAAGTAAAAATTGGTGTTATCGGCACCGGCCATTTAGGCAAGCTTCACATTAAAATGTTAAACTCAATAGACTAACTGTGAACTAGTTGGAATTTATGATTCTAAATAAATTGCAATCTGAATTAGCTTCTAAAGAATTTGATGTTAAAGTATTTCACAATCTTGATGAACTTCTAAAACAAGTTGAATGCATATCTATTGCCGCTACTACCAGCGCTCATTACGAATTAGCAAAGCAATGCTTAAGCAGCGGCATAAATGTTTTTGTTGAAAAGCCTATCACTGCAACTATAGAACAGGCAGAAGAAATTGTAAAAATAGCGGCTGATAAAAAATTAAATCTTCAGGTCGGGCATATTGAAAGATTTAATCCGGCTTTAATTTCACTTGAAGAATATATACTTGAACCGATGTTTATTCAAACAGATAGGCTTGCGCAATTTAACCCCCGCGGAACGGATGTCGCAGTAGTACTAGATTTAATGATTCATGATATAGACATCATTTTAAGTCTAGTTAAAAGCAAAGTAAAAAATGTTGAAGCCAGCGGTGTTGCGGTTGTTTCCGATTCATTGGATATTGCTAATGCAAGGATTCAATTTGAAAATGGAGCAGTTGCGAATGTTACTGCCAGCAGAATTTCTCAAAAGAAAATGAGAAAGATGAGAATATTTCAGAGAGATAATTACATTGCTTTGGATTTTATAACTGGAGTTTCTGAAGTTTATCGTTTAATCCCTGCCGGTAAAAAAAGTGAAGCATCAATTGTATCATTTGGTGAAATAGGGATTGGTGAAAAGAAAAAACAAATTGTCTATGAGCAGCCGGAGATTAAAGAAATAAATGCACTGCAGTATGAACTACAGCTTTTTGTTAATTCTATTTTGAAAAAAATTCCGCCTGTAGTTTCCGGTGAAGATGGACTGCGTGCATTAAAAGTTGCTCAAATTATTATGAAGAAGATTGAAGAATCAAAAGTTAATTGAATCATTAATTATGTTCTGAATAATTGGATGGAGAAATATCGAATGAAAAATAAATTTTTAGCGCTCTTAATTTTATTTGCTTTATCAAATATTAGCTGCAGCGTCTACAACGCCTTGGTTAATTTGTCTAGATTAAAATTCAAATTAGGAAATGTAAACGGTTTTGCAATTGATGGAATTCCAATTTCAAATAAATCAAAGCTTAGTGATTTTAGTTTAACCGAAGGATTAAAACTTACTTCATCATTTGCCCAAAACAAACTGCCGGTTTCATTTACATTAAATGTCGAAGCGCAGAATCCAAATGACGGAACTGGCGGAACAAAACAAAGTACAGCTACATTAAAATCATTTCCGTGGAGATTACTAATTAATGATAAGGAAACTATAACCGGCAATATAGGCGCACCGGTTGTTATTCCGGGTACTGGACAAACTTCAGTTATTCCTCTACAAATGAATTTAGATCTATTAACATTTTTTAAAGATAAATCTTATAACGATATTATTAATTTAGTCCTGGCTTTAGGGGGAAAAGGCGGGTCATCATCCAAGTTTACTTTATTGGCACAGCCGACAGTAACTTCGCCATTGGGAGATATTCAGTATCCTAATGAATTAAAGATTGTAGATCATCAATTTACAAACTAATACCTGCTAGATTATTTTTTAAAGTGCATTAGGTAAATTTGTTTGCCTGATGCACTTTTGTTTTATTTGTACGTCTAACTTTAACAATTTTGAAAGGCATTATGTCCAAAATTGAAAAATTTGCTATTGGTGTTGACCTAGGTGGAACAAATATCAAGGTCGGAATAGTCTCTCAAAAGGGGAAGATCATAAAAAAAACAATACTAAAAACTGAAGCAGATGGCGGCCCCAAGAAAGTTATTTCGCAAATAGCTAAAGGCCTAGATGAGCTCTTAAATAAAAATAAATTAAAAATTAAAGGTATTGGAATCGGATCTCCTGGAATTGTTTCTATTAAAAAAGGAACCGTTGAAAATCCACCTAACCTGCCTGGATGGGGAAAAGTAAAGCTGGCAAAAATAATTGAAAAAAATTTTAAGCTTCCGGTTCATATTGAAAATGATGCAAACGCTGCTGCAATTGGTGAAATGATATTTGGTGCCGGTAAGAAATATTCTGAATTCATCATGATTACTTTGGGTACCGGTGTCGGTGGAGGAATCATTATGAACAAAAAAATATTTAGAGGCGAAAATGGAGTCGCTGGTGAAATCGGGCATATGACTATTGATTATAAAGGAGATCAATGTAAATGCGGATCAATTGGCTGTATTGAAACTTTTGTTGGAAATAATTATTTAATAAAAAGAGTAGAAAAAGAATTGCCTTCGCATAAAGGTTCTCTAATATGGAAGCTGATTGATGATGATTTTAATAATTTAAATCCTAAAATCATTCAAAGAGCAGCAGAAGAAAATGATGATTATGCTAAATCAATTGTAAATGAAATGGGTACTCAGCTTGGTGCAGCTCTGGCTTCTGTCAGTAATTTGCTGGATATCAGTACTTTTATTATTGGCGGTGGTATTGCAGGATTCGGGGCTTCACTTATTGATTCAACCCAGCAAAGCTTGCATGCTAGAGTATTAAAAACTTTAAAGAACCGTGTAAAAGTAATGCCGGCAAAACTAAAAAATGATGCTGGAATCCAGGGAGCATCTGCTTTAGTTTTTTATAAGTCTTAGGAATTATATTAAGGGTGATAAAAAGATTTTGTATGAAATTTTTATTTGCAGTTTTACTCCTATTTATTTTTGCTTTGCAGATTTTCCCACAGGAAACCAATGCAAATATATTATCATCTGACTCCTTAACAACACTTCAATCTGATTCATTATCTATAAAAGATACAACCGCGCAAAATAAAAATGATGTAGATACTGTTATTTATGTTGCTGCTTCTGACTCCTTAATTTTCTTTGTTCAAGAAAAGAAAATGGATATTTACGGTGATGCTTCATTAAAGTATAAAGATACGGATTTGAAGAGTGCCAATATTGCAGTGGATTTCAAAACTAACAATGTTGATGCATCCGGTGTTCCTTCTGATTCTGTAGCGGGTAAATTTGTTAATACACCGGTTCTGTCAGACAAAGGTGAGAAGTACGAAGGCTTACGTATGAAATATAATTTTAAAACATCAAGAGGCTTCATTACCTCTGCAGGAACTGAAAGCGAAGGAGCCTATTACACCGGGGAGAAGATTAAAAAAGTAGATAAAAATACTTACTATATTCAGGATGGAATTTACACTACTTGTAAAGAGGACACTCCTCATTATTATTTCTACGCACCAGAAATGATGATAATTAATAAACAAGAAATGGTGGCAAAATGGATATGGCTTTACTTTGGAGGAGTGCCTTTCCCGATTCCATTGCCCTTTGCTGTTTTCCCAATTCAATCCGGAAGAAGGTCAGGTATTTTACCACCGGGATTTGGAAATGATGCTACTTATGGATTTTACTTCTCACGGTTCGGATATTTTTGGGCAATAAATGATTTTATGGATATTAATTTAACCGGAGATTATTATACGCGCGGCAGCTATAATTTAAACAGCAGGTTCCGATACGCGAAGAGGTATAATTACAGCGGCACTTTACAAGCTTCATATTTAAAGTATGTAACAGAGTTAAAAAATGATCCTACAAGATCTGAAAACGTTAGTTGGAAATTAGATTGGACACATAATCAAAATATTACTCCTACATTGAGTTTAAATGCAGTTCTTGATTTTGAATCTGGAATTAATTCTCGAAGAAATATTGCTAGTATTAATGAACAATTGACCCAAAATATTATCTCCAATGCAACGCTGAATAAAACCTGGGATGAATCCGGAAATAGTTTGTCTTTAAGTTATCAAAGAAATCAGAATTTAAAGACCGGTGATATTAGCGAAGTACTTCCAAATCTAAGATTTAGTATGTCGCAAAAATATCCGTTTAAGAGAAAAAACAGTGTTGGCTCTCAGAAATGGTACGAAATGATTGGATTTAATTACAATGCAACTTTTCAAAACAATAGAAATAAATCAAATGGTGATTTAAAAATAAGGGGGGGCATACAACACAATTTTTCAACCAGTGCCTCACCTAAAATTGGCTACGTAAGCATTACTCCAAACTTCAACTATACTGAAAGGTGGTACAATAAAAGAATTGAAAAGTATTCCACTGGTGTCGATTCCTTAGGAAATGATATAATTGCAGTTAATGATGTTAAAGAAATAAATTTTGTCAGAACATTCAGCACGGGGATTTCAGCTTCTACTAAGTTTTACGGAATTTTTCAGCCGAATGTTTTAGGTATAAGTGCAATTAGACATACAGTGCAGCCTTCTATTTCATATAGATATACACCGGATTTTTCCAAACCAGGATGGGGATATTACGGTACTTATGTTAACTCGAAAGGGCAGACGATTAAATATGATAAATATCAAAGAGAAATTTATGGAGGGGCATCGAGCGGGGAATCCCAATCAATAAATTTTTCACTTTCAAATATCTTTGAAATGAAAACTCAGGTTGATCCGACAGACACAACTGCAAAAGAAAAGAAAATTCAGCTTTTAAATTTAAGTGCAGGAATGGGGTATAACTTTGTTGCAGACAGCTTAAAATTTTCTGATTTGTCACTTAGTTATCGTACTCAAGTAGGGGACTGGTTTAGTTTAAATGGAGGCTCAAGTTTTACTTTATACGATTATTCAACTACAGTAACTAGGATTAATAAATTTTTAATAAATGAAGGCAAAGGCCTGTTTAGAATGACTAATTTCAATTTTTCAGTTTCAACTTCTCTCTCCGGTGATAAATTGAAATCCAAAGATTCGGCAAAAGAAGATAGCTTGGATGAAGATCAATTTGTACTGAATCAAGATCAAAATAATTCGTATGGTGGAATTTATTCTGATAAGGAAGCAGATTTTTCAATTCCATGGGATGTTTCGTTGAGTTATAATTATACACGCAGTAGTCCCACACCGCTAAGCATAACCAGTTATTCAAACTTAAATGCATCTTTAAATTTTAATCTAACACCTCAATGGAAAATATCATTTACCGGCAGCTATGATTTCGACAAAAAAGAATTCGCAGCTCCTCAAATTAAAATTTCCCGTGACCTTGATTGCTGGATGATGGATTTTACCTGGAACCCTATCGGAACTTACAGCGGTTATAGATTTGAAATTAGAGTGAAAGCATCGCAACTTCAAGATTTGAAAATAACCAAACGATCCGACTTCTATAGCGGGAAATGATTTGTATAGAATGAATTTTACTTTTAAATAAATATAATATGCTACATTATATAATTGACGGAAATAATTTAATTGGAAAGATTAAATATTTCTCAGATATTCAGAAAAAAGACAGGCAAGCTTCAAGAGAAAAGTTAGCATTCTATATTGAAAGATATTTTTCTTCAAAGAAAGCAAATGTAACACTTCATTTTGACGGATTTGCGAACCACCCCATTAATTCACAAAAAATAAAAATTGTATATTCTGAAAACAAAACTGCTGACCAAAAGATTAAACAGCAGATTGAAAATTCAAAATCCCCTAAAAATTTAATTGTAGTTTCATCTGATAATAACATAAAAGAATTTGCACGTGTTTGCAGTGCAAAAACATTAGCTAGCGAGGACTTAGCTGCTGAAATTCAAAAAGAAAAAAATGTAAATGAAGAATCGGAAAGGATAAAAGAAATTAACGATGTGGAAGAATTCAAAAGAATATTTAAAGTGAAATAAGTTTTTTTGATTTAAATAAAAAGTACCGAATTTTTCGCTTCAATATGATAGTTTTTTTATGTTAAATTAATACTGTTTGTTTGATTATTATTTGACATACCAATTTTAATAGGGAAAATCTGATCAATTAAGTCCGATATAATAATTATAAAATAGATAAGTATAGTCATATTTTGTAATCGATTAATTCTAAAAAATCAGTTCTGTTTTTAATTTTTGTTTAAGATAATTTTCTTAATAATGAATGATAGGACTAATTCTAAATAAATAATCACAATAATAAGGGGCTACCATGAAATACTTTGCAATTCTTTTATTATCAATCACAACCTTTGCACAGCAGCCTTATCCGGATACATTATATTTGACTAGCGGGAAATCATATCCTTGTATGGTTACTAGCATTGAGGGAAATAAAGTTGGTTTTATTTATGCAAACGATATAGAAGAATGGACTATACTCAAGGCAATTGAAAAAATATCATTGGAGAAATATGGAATTATATTCTCTGATAAGAGCGGCTTCACGCGTGATATTGATACATTAAATAATTTCATAGACGAACGGCTAAGTAAAATTGAAGAAAAAAAAATAATAAAAAAAGAACAGGAAAGATTATCTGCAATTTCTAGGGGAGATTCTTCGGTTATAAATGATAAAACTAATCTAGAAAAGATTATTAAACTTAACAAACATAGCAGGCAAACCAGGTTTAATAGGTGGTCATTCGGTGTACTTTATGTCCCTTATTACTCAGGTATTGTTTACACATTAGAGGACGGCTATCCAGCTTCAAGTCAACGAAATATTTATGGGAGTGGAGTCAATCAGACTAACATGGAAGCTCAGTTATCTTTTGCGCTGGAAGAAGAATTTAGATTAACATTTGATATTGGTTATACAACATCTTATTACGAAACGAGGTATGAAAATCATTCTAGGGATAATTCAGGATACAGCTATGATTCAGGATCATTAAATAAAAATGATTTATCACTTTTTGATTTTAATCTAGGATTTAAATATTACTTCAAAAATATAATAGCTGAAAAAGTAAGTGTTTATGCTTTATTTGCCATAGGTAAACAAATTGCTTCTGCAGATGAAGAATATCAACAGTTATATTCAAATCAGACTTCAAATGAAATTACACAGAATAATGAAAAAGAATTTATGGAAGATATGAATTCTCCGTTCCATTATAACTTGGGGTTCGGAGCAGAATATTTTTTCAATGAATCATTGTCTCTAACATCAAACATACGTTTTATATATTCAAAAATAGCTGCAAAATATGACTCAAGAACTATTTCAACCAATAATGACTACTCTAGTACAGAAGATTATAAAAAATCCAATTTTGTAACTCGTGTTGGACTGGGTTTAAATTTTTATTTTTAGTTAAATGTAAAAATTGCTCTAATAAATTTTTAGGGGTTAACATGAAGAAAAAAATATTATTGGGGATATTTTTCTCAATCGCAATATTCTTCTGTTCAATTTCTTATTCTCAAATAATTAAGAAGAATGGAATTTATTTTAAAAATTATAAATTTAATCCGGATACTGTCTTAACGAAAAATAATTTTGAATCTTTAAATTCAACTACATATCAAGTATCAAAAAGTGATACAATTCACCTGAGTTATATTAAACAAGATTTTTTAGTGAATACTTTTGATGGTGATTATGGCTCAGACCAATTTAATGTCAGTGGAGCAATGGATGGGAATGGGAATCATGCTTTTACGTGGTTGGATTATCGTGAAGGCAGGAAACAAATATATGCTCAATTCTATAATAGTAATGATGAAAAAGTTGGTTCTAACTTTAAAGTTAATGAAGTTGAGCTTGAAGGTAATAACCGCCCTTTTATTGCAGTAAATAAAAATGGTGATTTTGTAATTGTCTGGCTTAAAAATTTTAGTAATGTTATGGCCCAGAGGTTTACCAATAATGGGCAAAAAGTTGGTGGTAACTTTCAAGTAAATTCTATTTGGGGTATGAATACCATGGAGCCCAATGTATCAGTTAATAATGATGGTTCTTTTCTTGTTATGTGGGCTTCAGAGCAGGGAGATTGGAAATTTCAAGTGTACGCAAAACTATTTGATAAAATCGGAAATCCTATTACTTCTGAAATTTATGTTAGTGAACCGGGTGAAAGTACTACAAGTATTGGAGGCGGGAAATTTATTGCAGTTGATGAGAAAGGTAACTATTGTTTGACATGGAGCGCTCCTGTAAATAATTTGTCCAATATTTACATTCAACTTATTAATAGTTCGGGAGAATTAATTGGTAACAACAAACTTGTAAGCAATCCTGATGATAGTACGTATAAATATTTTCCGGAAATTGTATCAACAAATGACGGCCATTTTTTTATTGCCTGGCACATTAACGGCAGATATACAAGTAGTAGTGGTATAGGAGCTAGAATATATTTTTCTAACAATGACTATATCACTGATAATCTTTTAATTAGTTCTCCGGATAACTATGGTGATTTATATGATATCACTTCAGATTTTGATAGTACATTTTTGATAATGTATTCAAATAATGATGGTCCTTATTTCCAAAAAATTAATAAGGAAGGCAATTTTATTGGTGAGCAAGTAAAAGTTAGTTTATACTTAGACAGCAATTATATCTCAAACTGGAATCTTACCGGAATTATTAGTAATAATTTTTTTGTAGCTCCAATGATATATAGAATAAATGACGCTAATATTTATAAACAAAAATTTGATTTCAATTTAAATCCTGTGGGTGATCTAGAAAATATTGCTGATGATTACGGTAGTGCATGGCAAAGCAAACCGTTAGTTAAGTTTAACAAAAATGGAGAAGCAATTATTCTTTGGGAAGACAGAAGAAATGGCAGGCATGATTTATATGCTCAAGTATATGATAAAAATTTCAATCCTGTTGGGAAAAATATTCAGGTAAATGATATAACTGCTACATATTGGAATTTATATGATAAGGAAGCTGTAAGCTTATCTGACGGGACATTCGTTATTGCATTTAGCGGATCGGGAAACTATAACAATGGAAAAGACTTATTACTGCAACTAGTAAATTCTTCGGGAGAAAAAGTAGGAAAGAATAAATGGATAAAAGCCAGCGACTTTTATGATAACTATAATATTAAATTAAATTGTAATTCTGCAAATGAAATCATGGTTTGTTATTTTAATTCATACGGCGCGTATTTAAAAAAGTTTGATAAAAATCTATCTGCATTGACATATGATAAAAACTTTTTAAAATATACTAATTCAAATATATTTTATACCCTGGCTGTTTCGATAGATTCTGAATTCAATGTATTGGCAGTATGGAGCGAATCTAATAATCAAACTTATGCTTCAAATAATAAAATTTACGGAGAGTTTTTCGATGAAACAGGGAATGCTGCTTCATCAATTTTTATTGTAGACAGCTCAAATACAAATATTGGATATTTGAAATGTAAAAATTATGAAAAGAACTATGCAATATTGTACAAAGATGAAACCAGAATTAAATTGATAAGAAAATATTTTTTCGAAAATGAATTTTCGTTTAACAATACATTTAGTTCTTATGATTACAACCCTGTTCAATTAAATATAGTCGATTTCAATAATCAAAAAGTATTAATTACTTATAATTCGAATTTAGTTGTTTCTGGCTTCTATGCTAATGATAACAAAAGAAGCATTGAATCATTCTCGCTTCATAATTACTCCTATATTGATCCTTTTTATGATGAATTTAATGGAACAAATAGTGCGGATATTTTCAATGGTAATTTAATATTCACTTATAATAGTGATAAAAACGGAAATACGGGCTATGATATTTGGGCGAATGTTAGAAAATTAGATGATGTTAATTTTGGAAAAGAAAACTTTTTCGGACTTACTAATACTGATATAATATATCCAAATTATCCTAATCCTTTTAATTCAAGGACGAAAATCGTTTATGAAATTCTCGCTTATCATAGTGTGAAATTAACTATTTATGATGTACTTGGAAGAGAAGTTAAGGTTCTTGTTGACCAGAACCAGGAGAAAGGATTATATGAAGTAGAATTCGATGCTTCAAATCTTGCGTCCGGAATTTATTTTTACCGGCTTGAAGCATTTAATACTTCTGTAAAAAAGATGATTCTTTTAAAATGAAAAAAGTATTTACTGGTTCTCATATAGAAAATAATTTTTTTCGAACATTTTAGAATTTAGTTTGAAAATTCAAAGTAACACTTGGCGGAAGATTTACATTTTGTGAAACCCCTGCCGAAATATTCCAGCTTAGCTCTTGCGAATTTCTTTTATTATATGATGAGACTGCTCTAACTGCATTTATTGCGCTGGCAATTCTGTTTATCAGCAGTGCACCTACAACAAACCTTAAATTGTTAAATGTCTGTTCACTTGAAACCCACATGCTTCTATAATTTTTTCTTTCTAATTCCGAAGGCCAATCCCAATTAAAGTTGCTGCTTTTATACATCTTATTAAAATCACGGTTAAGTGCTTGAGCATTATTATATTCATCCAAATTTAAATAATCACCAATAGTTGCAAAATAATTGTCGCTTTTCCCGCTAATGTTAACGGTGCCATTTGCCTGTGCATAAGATTTATACCTATCTTTTTGCCAATTACCGTAAGTATTCATGCCTATATATACAGCCCATAAACCTCCCTCAGTAATTGTAAAATATTTTCCGCTTGAATAGGAATCAGCGTACAATTCACCCATACCGGGCAGCAGTAAAGAATATAATATTGCAAGTCCGGCTGATTTCTTTTTTGTCTCGGTTGATTGAATATACTGAATATCTTTTTGAGGAGTATCTAAAGAAGTTATTACTTCATTTTTAAGAGTTAGAAGGCTCTTTATCTCATTATTTTGAGAGAAGACTTGTAAAGAACACAGAATAAAGAAGAAGAGAAAATTTTTCATATTTTTGGATTTCAATCTAACTATTAACTGGCTTTTAAATCAATTGAATTTTTTGTCTCTATAATTTTTGAATGGCATATGCCATCTCTGCAATCTTCAATTTTAACGCGGGTTAGTTCATTAATAAATCTTTTATCGTATTCATGAGCAACTCTAATATAATTTGAAGAGAATCCTTTCATAATCCCATTATGATCGGAATGCTCGAATAATACTTCAAGATTATGATCAATCATAGAATTATAAAATTCATTCTTTTTCTTTTCACTTAAAATTCTCAACATGTGATTTCTTTTCTTGCGTTCTAAAACATCAACCACACCTTCAAAATTAATCGCTTTTGTATCCGGCCTTTCAGAATAAGTGAATACATGTAGATAAGAAATCGGGAGCTCTTTAAGAAATTTATAAGTTTCTAAAAAGTCTTCATGTGTTTCACCTGGAAATCCGACAATTACATCTACACCTATTCCAGCATTTGGTATTTTACTTTTTAGTTTGAAGATAAGTTCTTTGTAGTACTCGGCTTTATATCTTCTCTGCATTAATCGTAAGATCTTAGGGCTTCCACTTTGCAACGGTATATGAAAGTGTTTGCACATTTTAGGATTGCTTGCAGTAAAATCAATTATTTCATCTGTTAGTAAATTAGGTTCGATTGAACTAATTCTAATTCTAAAATCCCCATCGATCTCTGCCATATTTTTAAGAGCGGCAAATAAATCTGTATTGAAAGATTTTCCATAATCTCCAACATTTACACCTGTAAGAATGATCTCTTTGTAACCTTGTTGAACTAACTGTTCGAACTCCCTGATTAAATTATCAAGGTTCATACTTCTGCTTTTTCCACGAGCAAGTGGAATAGTACAAAATGAGCAGGTATAATCGCATCCATCCTGAATCTTGAAATATGCCCTGGTTCTGCTGTCTGCATCAGTCGAATGGGCAGACCCAAACTCATTCAATTCTTCAGTAGGGGAAACATAAATACAAGCTAATTCATTTTTCTGAAAATTATCTACTATATCAAATAATTGAAATTTTTCTTTACTTCCTAAAACCAAATCAATTCCTTCAATTTTCGAGATCTCTTCGGGTCTTAATTGAGCGTAACAGCCCGTAACAATTACGAAAGCATTAGGATTTTGTTTCAGAGCTCTACGAACAATTTGCCTGCATTCCTTCTCAGCATTTTCTGTAACGGTGCAAGTATTTAAAATATAAATATCTGATTGCTCTTTGAAATCAACTATTTCAAATCCTTTGTTGAGAAATTGATTTCCAATGGTCGAAGTCTCTGAGAAATTTAATTTGCATCCTAAAGTATGTAAGGCAACTTTGTTATTCATTCAATCCAGTTTAAAAATTAAAGAGCGGGCAAAAGTCCCGCTCTAATGTACTAATTCAAATGCTGAACTATTTTTTATTGTCTGATGAGGAATTATGCCCATCTTCAGATACTTCAAAGATTGGGAATTCCGAAGTATCAATGCTGCCGGTATCCGAAGCAAGAATCTCTTCAACACTCACTCTGTCCATCTTGTGTTTGTTTAGATATTCTTTGATAACTTCTTCGCCTTTTTCTTTTAAAGCAGCAATAGCGCTTAAAACTATTTTTTTATTTTCCTTATCGAATTCAATCACTTTCAACGGGATAACATCATCCACAGGGAAGTGATTTGCAATGTTCTTAATCTTAGATGGAGCTAACTGAGTTCCGGGAACAAATCCGTCTACGGATTCAGGTAATTCTGCAATCAAACCTTTTTCGATTATTCTTACAACTTTGCCTTCAGTTATGGTTCCAACGTGATATAATTTTTCAAAATTATCCCACGGATTATCTTCAACTTGTTTATGTCCTAGAGAAATTTTTCTTTGGTCAACATCAACGCCAAGAACAATTACGTCAAGTTTTTCACCTTTTTTTACAACTTCACCGGGATGACGAATTTTCTTTGTCCATGATAAATCAGAAATATGAACTAATCCATCAACGCCTGGTTCCAATTCAACAAACACACCGAAATTAGTTAGGTTTCTTGCAATTCCTGAATGCTGTGAACCAACTGGATATTTCTGCATTAATGACTGCCAAGGATCTGGTTCTAATTGTTTTATGCCAAGTGAGATTTTCTTTTCATCTTTATCAAGACTTAAAATTACAGCTTCAATTACTTGTCCCATAGCAACAATTTGAGATGGATGTTTAATATGCTGTGTCCAGCTCATTTCAGAATTGTGAATCAATCCTTCAATTCCTTTTTCGATTTCTATAAAAGCACCGTAATCAGTAAGGGAAACAACACGTCCGGAAACTTTGTCTCCAACTTTGTATTTCTCCTCGATTTTTTCCCATGGATGGGGGAGAAGTTTTTTCAAGCTTAAAGAAATTCTTTTCTTCTCTTCATCAAAATCTGTAACTACAACTTTAATTGTTTCATCAAGCTTAACAACTTCATTAGGATGATTAATTCTTCCCCAGCTTAGATCAGTAATGTGAATTAAACCGTCTACTCCGCCAAGGTCAACAAACACACCAAAATCTGTAATAGCTTTAACTGTACCTTCAAGGATTTGGCCTTTTTCTAAACTGTTAAGAATAGCGTCTCTTTGATCTGAGATTTCTTCTTCAACAAGAACTTTATGAGAAACTACAACATTTTCTGTAGGAATATTTACTTTAACAACCTTGAAGTCCATGGTCTGGCCAACGAAAGCATCAAAATCACGGATAGGCCTAATATCGATTTGTGAGCCTGGAAGAAATGCTTCCATTCCCATTAAATCGACAACCATTCCGCCTTTAATTCTTTTAAGGATTTTTCCCTGAATAATTTCACCGGTTTCATGAGCATTAACTACGCGCTCCCAGATTCTTAAGAAGTCAGCTCTTTGTTTACTTAATACTAAATTACCTTCCTGATCTTCTACGCTTTCGAGAACAACTTCAACTTCTTTCCCAACTTTAATCTCTTCATTTTCATAAAATTCATTTTTGGGAATAGAACCTTCGGATTTAAAACCAACATCTATAATAACGTAGTCGCCCTGGATTCGTACAATCCTCCCTTTTATCAGTTCGCCTTCTCTAAGATCATTAAATGAATCGGTATAAAGGTTCGCTAGTGTTAAAAATTCTTCTTTTGAATATTCTTCATCATTAAAATTTTTCTGTGCCTTTACAAAATCCTCTTCAGTCACTTTAATCTTTTTCGCATCTTTTGTCTCTTGGGACATTAATCCTCCTAAAAAAAATAATTTATTCTGTATGTATTGCCTTTGCCATCTTAAAACAATAATACAGAAGTTTTAGTTTAACATTTCTATTTATTGATGGCTTAATAAAAATTATAAAGGAACTTTTATTCCTTTTCTGTTTGCTGCAATTAGAATTTGATTTAAAATTATATTTACCTGCTCTTCAATTGTAACCTTGGAAGTATCAACTTCCACTGCATCACTTGCTTTAATCAAAGGGCTTACTTCTCTTGTTGAATCAATCTTATCACGCTGAAGTAAATTATCCTTAATTTCTTCAATTGAAACATTGGTGCCTTTTTCAGAATATTCCTTAGCTCTTCGCTTCGCTCTTTGTTCAATTGAAGCGGTAAGAAAAATTTTAACATCGGCATGCGGGAAAACTACAGTGGCAATATCTCTACCTTCCATTACCACTCCATTGCTTTTGCTTTCCATCGCCTGCTGTTTTTTTACCAAAGCTTTTCTTACGCCTTCAATCTTGCTAATCTCACTTACTTTTTTATTTATTGAAATATCTCTTATTTTATCTGTTACATCCTCACCATTAATTTTTACATTAGTGATTCCGCCTTCAAACTTTAGTTCAATTTCAGATTCTTCGGCAAGCTTTGTGATTTCATCAATATTAGTAAGAACTTTTTTTAGAGCCAGGTAAGTTATGGCTCTGTACATCGCCCCGGTGTCAATATATAAATAGTTTAATTTCCGGGCGACCAGCTTTGCTGAAGTACTTTTACCGGAACCAGCCGGACCATCAATCGCTACGATTAATTTTTGGGACATAGTCTACAAAAATAGGGAATTAAAATTAAATTTTCAAAGAGATCCAGATGGGGAATTTAATATCGATTTAGTAGAGATTTTGCAGATTTTATAAGAATTTAGTAAATATTTCATGCAAGTTCCTTACCGCCAAGTTCGTTCATAATAGCGTTAACTATAGGGTCATCTGATGATATCTTTTCACTTTTGCTTTTATGCTCGTTATTTTGTGGGTTGTTATTTAGTGCAGGCTGTATATTTTTAGTTTTTTGAGAAGAAGAATTTTGATTTGTAAGATTAAGTGAAATCTTCCTTCCGAAAAATTCTTGAGCTTTTTTATCAATATAATCTCTGTGAAGATCAAAAGATTTTATGCCGTCAGGATCATTTAAGGCCGCAAGTAATTTGTTCCCATTTAGATTAAGTAATTCGACATTTCCAATGTATTGCCCAATAGTAAGTTTTTTTTCATTTGAGACTATATTAACAAATTCCTGCCACTTTGAAACTACTAAATCAAAGTTAAAATCTAAATTTGTTTCTAGTTCTTCTGCAATTTTAGATTGAGGTGATTGAAAATTATTTTCAATTATTGGCTGGGACTTTTTTTTAACAGAAGAATTCGATTGTCTTAATTCAGTTTGAGTATTTATTGTTGAGGAGAGGGCATATTTAGTGTTTTTTGAATCCCGAATAATATCAGATTCAGTTTGCTTAAATTTATTATCTTCTAGCTTCGAAAAAATTTCGCTTATAGTTGAAGAGCGTTCTAGTCCAACTAAATGACTTAAAATAATCTCTAATTTTAATTTATGATTTTGAGAATATCTCAATTCCTGCTGGGCTTTATTTAAAAAGTTTAAAATCCTTAATAAATCGCCTTCCGAAAATTGTTCGCGGTATTCAAGATATTTTGATTTGTAAACATCGGCAGATTCAACCAAATCGGATTTCTCTGTTACAATAACAGTCAAAATATTTCTAAAATGCTCAATCAAGCCGTCAATAAAATCAGTAAAACTCCAGCCGTTTTTATAAATTGTGTTTGTAACTTCGAATACGGCTTTATAGTTCTTATTTAATATTGCATCGGAAATTGTGAAATAGATTTCGTCATCAATCAAGTTTAACATTTTAGCTACTGTTTCAGAGTCAATATTATTTCCGCAAAATGAAATTACCTGGTCAAAAAAACTTTCAGCATCTCTCAATGCTCCATCTGATTTTTTTGCTATAATAGTTAATGTTTTGTCATCTATTTTTATTTTTTCCTCTTTGGCAATTTCTAGAAGCAATTTTTTTATTTCGTCGAGTTGAATTCTTCTGAAGTCAAATCTCTGGCACCTGGAAATTATAGTTAAAGGTACTTTATGAATATCGGTCGTAGCAAAAATAAAAATAGTATGTGAAGGCGGTTCTTCCAAAGTTTTTAGGAATGCATTAAAAGATTCCTTGGTAAGCATGTGAACTTCATCTATAATATAAACTTTGTATTTGCCTTTTGTTGGAGCATATTTAACAGAATCCCGGAGTGTTCTTATTTCATCAATACCACGGTTTGAAGCGCCGTCAATTTCAATTATATCCAAAGATTGATTATTTAAAATTGACTTACACATTTCACATTCATTACAAGGCTCATTGTTTTTGGGATTTAAACAGTTTAATGTTTTTGCTAGAATTCTTGCTGTAGTGGTTTTGCCAACTCCGCGAGGACCAGTGAAAATATATGCGTGGGCAATCCTATTATTCTTAATTGCATTCTTTAATGTAAGGGTTATGTGTTCTTGTCCCACGACATCTTCAAATCTTTGCGGGCGCCATTTTAAGGCTGTTACTTTGTAAGTCGACATAAAATTATTGTGAAATGTTTTACTAAAAAAATTATAAAATTTCAGATGAAAGGAAACTGCAAAGTTCTTCTAAATATTTTTTATCAATTAAATCAAATGTACTATAATCAGAGCTATCCAGATCCAACACTCCAAAAAGTTTTTCATTCTTCAAAATAGGAACAACAATTTCGGATTTTGAATCAGCATCACAGGCAATGTGCCCGGGAAATTTATTAACATCCTCAACGATTATGGTTTGTTCTTTCAATGCTGCTGTTCCGCAAACACCTTTTCCTATTTCGATATTTGTACAGGCAATTTTACCCTGGAAAGGCCCAAGATAAAGTTTTGAGCCATCGAATAAATAAAATCCAACCCAGCTAATAAAATTAAAAGTTTGTTTTAACGCAGCAGTGAAATTAGAAAGATTGGAAAGAACATTATCTTCTTTAATCAGCAGTGATTTTACTTGCCTCACTAATAACTTATACTTTTCTTCTTTACTTAAATCTTTATCAACTAAAATCGTTTCAGTCAAATTTTATTTTTTCTTTCTAACTATAGGTTTCTTTTTTAATTTTTTTGGTGAAAACTTTTTTGAATCAGGAAATACATATTGAATTGCATCTTCAATTTTTTCAATTGGAATAATATTTAATCCGTCCTGCACTTTGTCCTGAATTTCCTTTAAATCAATTTCATTTTCTTTAGGAATTAAAACAGTTCCAATACCGTTTCTTTTTGCTGCAATTAATTTTTCATTCAATCCACCAATCGGCAGCACATTTCCTCGAAGAGTTATTTCACCTGTCATTGCAATATCATTGGAAGCCGGTCTGCCGCTGATTGCAGAAAGTAAAGCCATTGCCATTGTAATTCCCGCAGATGGCCCATCTTTAGGAATAGCACCTTCAGGAAGATGAATATGAACTTCTTTTCCTTTAAAAGAAATCCGGACTGACACCAAGTGATTTAGCATTTGAGCGAATGTAACTTAAAGCAGCTTGAGCAGATTCTTTCATAACATTGCCTAACTGGCCTGTTAATGAAAGCTTTTCTGCACCATTCATAATAGTTACATCGACCGATAAAATCTCGCCGCCTACACTTGTCCATGCTAGACCTGTTACACTGCCAACTCTTTTTTCTTTACTGTGAAAACTATGTCGGTATCTTGGAACTTTAAGATATTCTTCAATTTTATCTTCATCAACAACGAAGCCGCCTTTTACTTTTTTCTTACCATTTGTCGATTCTCTTAAAACAATTTCATGAGCCAGTTTACGGCAGACTGACGCTAATTCTCTTTCTAAATTTCGAACGCCGGCTTCTCTTGTGTAATCAGTTATTATTTTTTTAATCGCACTGTCTGTTATAGCAACATGTTTGTTTGTTAAGCCATGTGCAGCTAATTGCTTTGGTATAATATGCCTTTTAGCAATTTCTGTTTTATCATATTCAAGGTAGCCTGAAAGTTCGATAATTTCCATCCTGTCCTGTAAAGGCAAAGGAATATTATAGCGAACATTTGCAGTTGTAATAAACATTACTTGGGATAGGTCGTAATCAACTTCTAAATAATGGTCGTTAAAAGTATGGTTTTGTTCAGGATCTAAAACTTCAAGCATTGCAGAGGAAGGATCGCCGCGGAAATCCATGCTCATTTTGTCAATTTCATCCAGAAGCATAACGGGATTAACTGATCCGGCTTTTTTCATTGACTGAACAATCTTTCCAGGCATAGAACCAATATAAGTTCTTCTATGTCCTCGAATTTCTGCTTCATCGCGAACACCGCCTAAACTTATTCTAACAAAGTTTCTTCCCAGCGCACGAGCGATTGATTTTCCGAGAGAAGTTTTGCCAACTCCGGGAGGCCCTACAAAGCAAAGAATTTGTCCGCGCATTTGTTTAACTAAATTTAAAACAGCGATATGCTCAATAATTCTTTCCTTGGGTTTCTCCAAACCAAAATGATCTTCATCTAAAATTTTTTGAACGTGAGTAATTTTTAAATTATCTTTTGTTCTTTTTGACCAGGGGACTTCAATCATCCAATCTAAATAATTTCTTATTACTGTAGATTCCGGTGACATCGGCGGAGTTTTTTTCAGCTTATTTAATTCTTCTAATGCTTTGTCTTCAGCATGCTTGGGCATTTTAGCTTTTTTTATGGTATCCCTCATTTTTACAAATTCGGGAGTTGTATCTTCTTCTTCACCTAGTTCATCCTGAAGAATTTTTATTTGTTCCTGGATAATAAATTTTCTCTGTGTTTTTGCAATGTTTTCCTGGACTTTATTATCAATCTCCTTTTCAATTTTTAATATGTCTATTTCAGAATTTAAAATTTTTATCACTTCGTAAAATTGATCTTTAAGAATTTCTTTCTGAAGTATTGCTTGCTTAACGTCAATAGATTGATTCACGTTTGCAGCCACATAAAATAATTTTCTATCCGGCTCTTCAATATTTTCAAATGCAGTTAATGCTTCATTGGGAATGTTACGGCTGATCTTGACATATTCTTTAAATAGCTGTGACATTTGTCTTGTCATTGCATTCATTTCATGATCTTGCTTAAGCTCCGGGACAATTACTCTTATCTTACCTTCAAAAAATTCATTTTTATTTGTGAAGTCGATTATGGCGCCTTGTAAAAGTCCGTCAACTAAAATCTTCATTAAGCCGTTAGGTAATTTTAAAATCTGAACTATCTTTGCAATTGTGCCTTCGCGGTAAATGTCATCTTTCTTAGGGTCTTCTACGTTCGATTTTTTTTGTGCTGCTAGAAAAATATATTTTGTGTTTTCTAAAGCATAATTGGCTGCCCTAATAGATTGCTCTCTTCCTACTAAAACCGGGAAAATCATGTAAGGAAAAATCACTATATCTCTAAGCGGCAAAATGGGCAAAACATCAGGTATATTATCAACTATGCTAATATCATTTGCTGTATTAATCTCTATCTCATTGTATTGACTCAATCAAGTTCTCCTTAAATTTCAATTGTTTTATGCAAGCCGAAATATACCAAAATTCATTTGGGCATTCAAGGAATTGAAGTATGGCTAAAGTTACTCGATACGTTATCGAGATTTTAACTATTTTGACAACGTCAATTTTTATAAAAAATGAATAAAAGGACTTTTTTATGATTCAAGATGTGATTAAAATTTCCAAAAAAGCCGGCGAAATTATAAAAGAAGGTTATGGCCAGAATTTTAGTATTGAATACAAAACAAACGAGATAAATTTAGTAACTGAAATTGATAAAGCATCCGAAAAATTGATTACGGATTTTGTTAAGAAGAAGTACCCGTCTCACAACATTCTTGCTGAAGAAAGTGGTGAATACAAGAACAAAGACTCTGAGTATAGATGGGTAATTGATCCACTAGATGGGACTACAAATTTTGCGCACGGCTTACCCATTTTTTCTGTTTCAATTGGCGTTCAAAAAAATGGCGAAACTTTTGCTGGAGTCGTTTACGACGTAATGCAAGATATTGTTTATTCGGCGGAAAAGGGAGGCGGTGCTTATGCAAATTCTGAAAAAATATCTGTAAGTAAAAAGAACCAACTTGGGCATAGTCTTCTTGTTACCGGATTTCCTTATGACATAGCTGAACGCCCTAAAAATATTTTTGAGTTGTTTGAAGCATTTACTAAAGCAGCAAGAGGAGTTAGAAGATTAGGTTCTGCTGCTATTGACCTTTGTTATGTTGCCAAAGGTGCTTTGGATGGATATTGGGAAAACTCGCTTCATCCGTGGGATTTTTGTGCAG
This sequence comes from uncultured Ignavibacteriales bacterium, assembly GCA_963746735.1. Lineage (GTDB taxonomy): Bacteria > Bacteroidota > Ignavibacteria > Ignavibacteriales > Ignavibacteriaceae > CAVSWT01. The sequence continues at coordinate 124,779 of CAVVCO010000021.1, read as the reverse complement.
GTAAATTAATTCTTAGAAGAAGCCGGCGGCATTGTAACTGATTTTAAAGGCAATGATATTGATATTTTTTCAAAGCAAATTTTATGCACTAATAAACATATTCATCAGCAGATGATGGAGTTGATTGGAAAGACAATTAAATAATTTAATCTTAATGCTGAACCTGCTTGCAACGGGCAAGCATGTTTCAGCATCTTACCATTTTAAAAGTAATTAAATCAAAAAACGCCACTGGTTAAATAACTTTTATCTTTTTCATTTTTTAATAAAAATAGTTTCGGAATTAGAATCAATTTCTGCCAAAGATGCTGAATCAAGTTCAGCATTAACTATTTCTTAATACAAGTGTGATAATTCCGTGATAACTGAACTCTATTTTTGTTCATCAATAATTATGAATTCAAAAATTAGAGGATAAAATGAGAAAGTTATTAGTAGTAAATTTATTGCTTCTCTTTCTTTTTGGATGTACCGAAAGTAATTCTTCTGATGCATCTAAATTGAAAAAAGATAATAATAAAATATCAGAGCCGACTCTTAATGCGATTTCTAACAAAGTTGAAACTGCAACATTTGCCGGGGGATGTTTTTGGTGCATGGAAGCTCCATTTGAAGGAATAAATGGAGTTATTTCTGTAACATCCGGTTATGCAGGCGGGAAAGAAAAAAATCCAACTTACAGCGATGTAACAAATGGTAGAACAGGACATCGCGAATCAATTCAAATTAAATTTGATCCGGAAGTTATCAGCTATTCAGAACTGCTTGATATTTACTGGCAGCAATTTGATCCCACAGATTCAGGCGGTTCATTTCATGACAGGGCGCTACAATATGATCCAGCAATTTTTTATCATGATAATCAGCAAAAAGCAGTAGCTGAACAATCGAAACAGCGATTAAATAATTCCGGTATATTTCATAAACCAGTGGTAACAAAAATTATCAAGTATACTACTTTTTATCCGGCAGAAGAATATCATCAAGATTACTTTCAAGAAAAATCCGGATCATTATCATGCCTATAAAAAAGCTTCGGGAAGAGAAGATTTTATTAAAAATACCTGGGGAATAATTGATAACGGGAAATATAAAAAGCCTTCTGATGAAGTTTTAAAAAAGAAATTAACTAAGCTTAGAATATTATGTTACACAAGAAAGCGGCACCGAGAAATCTTTTGACAATAAATATTTTGATAACCATAAAGCTGGTATATATGTTGACATTGTTTCCGGTGAGCCATTGTTCAGTTCAAAGGATAAATTTGAATCAGGTACAGGCTGGCCAAGCTTTCACACAGCCAATTGATCCTAGATATTTGAATAAAGTTGTTGATAACAGTTATGGAATGGAAAGAGTTGAAGTAAGAAGCCGTTTTGGTGATTCGCATCTTGGGCATGTTTTTTATGATGGCCCAAAACCAACTCATTTGCGATATTGTATGGATTCGGCAGCTATGAATTTTATTCCTAAAGATGAAATGAAAGCTGAAGGTTACGGAAAATATTTGTGGCTGGTTGATTAAAAAGTCAAAAGTCAAAAATCAAAGGTCAATTTATTTTATTCACATTTTTTGAATTTATACTTTTGACCTTTGACTTTCTTTTTTAGTTTCTTCCAAGGCTTTCGTACATTTTTTCAATTAGATGTTTAAATTTTTCTTCGATTATTTTGCGTTTTACTTTTAAGCTTGGAGTAATTTCTCCCGTTTCAATTGTGAAAGGCTTATCAAGCAATTTAAACTTTCTTACTTTCTCGTAGTTTGCAAGTTTCTTTTGGAATTGTCCGATTTCTTTATCAAATAAGCTCTTCAATTTCTTTTGTTTCCAATAAATCATTTACGGAGTTATATTTTATTTTATGTGAATCTGCATATTCTTTTACAGCTTCAAAATCAGGAACAATAAGAGCAGTTAAAAACATTCTTCTGTCACCAATCAAAACAAACTGGTCAATATATTTGCTGGAAACAAAAAGATTTTCAATGGGCGTTGGGGCAATATATTTTCCTGCTGAAGTTTTAAATAGATGTTTTTTCCTATCGGTGATTTTTAAATAACCTTCTTCATCAAAAATGCCAATATCTCCTGTATGAAGCCATCCGTCTTTTAATGAGGCTTCAGTTTCTTTTTTATTTTTAAAATAACCTTGCATTATATTTGGGCCTTTGGCAAGAATCTCTCCATCACTTGCAATTTTAATTTGAACGCCTGGAAAAGGTTTCCCTGTTGTTCCAAATTTATAGGCATCATAAGGATTTGCTGCGATAACCGGGGATGATTCTGTCAGTCCATATCCTTCCAAAATTCTTATTCCAATCGCATCAAAAAATTCTCCATGTTCAACGGGCAAAGCTGAGCCACCAGAAACAAAAAATCTTAAATGGTCACCGGTTTTTTCACGAAGTTTTGTAAATACTAACTTATCTGCCAACTTATTTTTAGCGGAAAGTATTGGTGAGACAAATCCTTTCCTTTTAGCTTTTCTATATTTCTTGCCAGTCTCAATAGCCCAGTAAAATATTTTTTGTTTTGATTGCGGCTGGCTTTCAACATTCTTAATAATTTTTGAATAAATTCTTTCAAACAATCGTGGAACTGTAGTAATAATTGTTGGTTTAACTTCCAATAAATTTTGAGCAACTGCCTCAATACTTTCAGCATAACAAATTTGACCGCCTGAAGAAAAAGCTGTATAGTATCCGCCCATTCTTTCAAAAATATGACAAAGAGGAAGGAAGGAAAGAAAGATATCATTACTGTCAATTGGAAAAGCTTTAAGAGCTGAATTTACATTTGATAAAATATTTTTATGAGTAAGCATCACACCTTTTGGTTCACCGGTTGTTCCTGAAGTATATATGATTGTGCATAAGTCATTTTCATGAACCTTCTTCATACTTTCTTTAAAGTGATGTGGATGATGATTCATAAAAATTTCCCCCATTTCTTTTACATCAGTTAAAGAATAAAGCCCTTGAACATCTTCAATAATATCTTTTTCATTCAGCAATATTAAAAAATTAATATGCTTGCAATTATCTCGTATCTTTAAAATTTTATTTAATTGAAATTTATTTGAAATAATTATTCCTTTTGCTTCGGAATTATTCAAAATAAATTCAACTGAATCTGCAGTCAAATGAAGGGTAAAGTGGAACATCAACTGCGCCAAGTCCTAAAATTGCCATATCAGAATAAACCCATTCAGGACGGTTTTCAGAAATAATTGCTATCTTGTCATTTTTCTTTACTCCAAGGGCAGCTAGGCCAAAAGCTAAGCTGTCGGTTTCTTCTTTAAATTTATTATAGGAAATTCCCACATACTCTTTATCAACTTTAACTTTCATTAAAGGGCGAGTCATATTCTTCCCGTACTCTTCAGTTAAAAAAATGAAAAGTTCTGGAATGGTTTTGTTAGCTTTTAGAAGTGCCATAAATAATCTCTCATATAAACTTAGAGAAAATAGGTTGGTGAATAATCAAATTCAAGTTTTTTCAATTTATTAATATTATTGAAAAAGGCTGCAGAAACTAAAATTGCTTATCTAAGCCAAAAGCCTTAATTTTTCAATTATTTTTTAAGAAGTTATTACTTACAGTAACCAATAAAATTGAGGTTTTATAATGTCAAATGCTTTTTTTAAGGTTCCTCACCCGGTGAATGAACCTGTCAAATCGTACTTAGTTGGAAGTCCCGAACGCGAAGAATTAAAGAAGAAATTAACAGAGCTTAAATCAAAAAAGATTGAAGTCCCTTTAATCATAGGTGGTCAAGAAGTTAAAACTGGAAATACAGAAGAGATGTTAATTCCTCATAATAAAAGTCATGTTCTTGGTGTCTATCATAAAGCTGGAAAAAAAGAAGTTGAAATGGCAATTGAAGCTGCTCTCGAAGCAAGAAAAGAATGGTCTGAAATGCCATGGGAACAGCGAGCTTCAATATTTTTGAAGATGGCTGATTTGTTATCAACCACTTGGAGTTCCACTTTAAATGCTGCTACAATGCTTGGGCAATCTAAAGTTGCATTTCAAGCGGAGATTGATTCAGCATGTGAGCTTATTGATTTTTGGAGATTCAATGTTTATTACATGACTCAATTAATGGCTAACCAGCCCTATTCATCTCCAGGCATTTGGAATAGACTTGAGTACCGGCCGCTTGAAGGATTTGTATTTGCTGTTACACCATTTAATTTTACTTCCATTGCCGGGAACTTACCCACTGCTCCGGCAATTGTCGGAAATGTTGCTTTGTGGAAACCGGCTTCAAGTGCTGTTTACTCGGCTTATCATTTAATGAAATTGTTTGAAGCTGCGGGTTTGCCGAAAGGTGTAATTAATTTTGTGCCGGGTTCTGGCGGGCAGGTTGGTGCACCCGCAATGAGCAGCCCCCATCTTGCCGGAATACATTTTACAGGTTCAACAGCAGTATTTCAGGGAATGTGGAAATCGGTTTCAGATAATTTAAAGAACATGAAATACTATCCGAGAATAGTTGGTGAAACCGGCGGTAAAGATTTTATATTTGCTCATAATTCAGGTGATGTTGATTCATTGGTTACAGCAGCAATTAGAGGTGCATTTGAATATCAAGGACAAAAATGTTCAGCGGCTTCACGTCTATATGTTCCAAAATCTTTATGGAAAGAATTTAAGGAAAAATATGTTAATGAAGTTAAAAAAATTAAAATGGGTGATGTAGAAGATTTTACAAATTTCATGTCAGCAGTTATTGATGCTGCGGCATTTAAATCGATTACAGAATATATAACCTATGCGAAGGAATCTAAAGAAGCCGAAATAATAACAGGCGGAAACTTTGATGATTCAAAAGGTTATTTTATTGAACCAACAACAATTGTTACAACAAATCCAGATTTTAAAACTATGCAAGAAGAAATTTTTGGCCCTGTATTAACCATTTATGTTTATGAAGATGAAAAGCTTGATGAAACTTTAGATTCGTGTGATACTACTTCGCCTTATGCTTTAACAGGAGCTATCTGGGCAAACGATAGACAAGCAATAACTAAGTTGTCAAATAGACTAAGAAATACAGCAGGCAATTTTTATATTAATGATAAACCGACTGGGGCAGTCGTTGGGCAGCAGCCTTTTGGAGGTGGAAGAGCATCCGGGACAAATGATAAAGCAGGAAGCGATATAAATATATTAAGATGGATGACTGCAAGAACAATTAAAGAAACTTTTAATCCGCCGAAAGATTGGCGTTATCCTTTTATGAGTGAAAAATAAAAAATTAAATTAAAGGAAAATAATTTTATAAATTAAAATTAAATTTTAAGGTCAATATGAAAATACATGAATATCAAGCCAAAGAAGTTTTGAAAAAATTCAATGTGCCAGTTCAAGATGGCATTGCTATAAAAGATTTAAATGATCTTGATGGTGCTATTGAACAGCTTCAGCAAAGGGGGATAAACCAATATGTAGTTAAATCTCAAATTCATGCCGGCGGAAGAGGAAAGGGAAAATTGTACAATCCTTCAAATAGGGAAGAATTGATTCTTGAAGGCGGTGTTAAATTCACAACCTCTGTGGATAAAGTAAAAGAGTATGCAAAGAAAATGCTTGGAAATTTGTTGGTCACTCATCAAACTGGGGCTGAAGGGAAAATTGTAAAAACTCTTTTTATTACAGAAGGTTTGGATTATGCAAGAGAATTGTATCTTGGAATTTTACTTGACCGTTCTGTTTCTAAAAATGTTATAATGGCTTCTACTGAAGGCGGAGTTGAAATTGAAAAAGTTGCTGCTGAAACCCCTGAAAAAATTATCAAAGTCTGGATTGAACCTGCCGTTGGGTTACAATCTTATCAAGCAAGAAAACTTGCATTTGCTCTTGGATTAACGGGAGACGCATTTAAAAATTTTATAAAATTTATTTCAGTTCTATACAAAGCATATGCATCAACTGATTCTTCCTTGCTTGAAATAAATCCGCTGGTGATTACAAATGACAATAAAGTAGTTGCACTAGATGCTAAAATGAATTTTGATGATAATGCACTTTTCAGGCAAAAAGAAATTGCAGATTATCGTGACCTCTATGAAGAAGATCAACTTGAAGTTGAAGCTTCTAAGTTTAATTTAAATTACATTAAATTAGACGGCAACGTGGGTTGTATGGTAAATGGTGCCGGACTTGCAATGGCAACCATGGACATTATAAAATTAGCCGGCGGCGAACCTGCAAACTTTTTAGATGTCGGTGGCGGAGCAAACAAAACAACTGTTGCAAATGGATTTAAAATCATACTTTCCGATCCTAATGTTAAAGCAATTTTGATAAATATTTTTGGCGGAATAGTACGTTGTGATCGTGTTGCACAAGGAGTTATTGATGCTGCTACAGAAATGAAGGTAACAGTTCCAATAGTAGTTAGATTGGAAGGAACCAACGCTAAAGAAGCAGGTGAATTATTAGCCGCTTCAGGGTTAAATTTTGAAGTAGCTAAAAGTTTGAAAGATGCAGCAGAAAAAGTTACTTCTGTTTTAAGAAATTAACTGTAATTGTAAATTGATTTTATAATTAAGGTTAAATTTATTTGTTTTTCGCCGTATTAAGTAAAATTCAATACGGCATTTTTTTTGTTTGTATATAAAAATAAGAGAACAAAGTCAATCATTATTCAACTTGATTTTGGCTTTTATTAGTAATAGATTTTTCCATCAAAAAAAATACGTGGAGAATTGATGTCATTTTTTGATTCTGATTTCAGCGGTGAACATAATTTTTATAACAGTGAGAAAAGCGTCAATAATGAAATTAGCAGATGTAAAGAACTAATTGAAACAGGAAACATCTTTACTTGTGTTGAAACCATCGAAGATATGGTTCAGTTTTGTATAGAAAATGAAAAGAATGAAGATGGACTTTATTTCGTTGAAAGACTATTAGAAATATCTCCATATAATTCAGAGTACTGGCTAAAGAAAGGAACTTTCTTAAACGGCCTTTTGAATTTTGAAGAAGCCTTAGTTTGTTTTGACAAATCTATATCTTTAAACCCCTGTGATACAGAAACTTTAATTGAAAAAGCAGTTACCGAAGAAAATTTAGGACTTTATACCAGGGCAGAAGAATCAATTGAAAATGCTTTACGTCTTGAACCAAATAATGAAGAAGCATTGTTCAGCTTGGGTTTAATTTTTCAGCACCAGGAAAATTTTGAAAAAGCAATTCAATATTACAAAAAAACAATTGAGTCTGATCCCGAGTTTGAAGAGGCTTATTATGAACTAGGTTTTTGTTTTGAAAGTCTAGGTGAGTATAGTAATGCACTTCTAACATATGATAAATTTTTAGAACTTGAACCTTATAGCTCAAACGGCTGGTACAATCGTGGTATAGTCTTAACCAAACTTCAGCAGCTTGAAAAAGCAATTGACAGCTACGAATTTGCTGTTGCTATAAGAGACGATTTTGCAAGTGCCTGGTTCAACAAAGGAAATGCTTTGGCAGATTTGGGAAGATTGCAGCAGGCATTAGAAAGCTTTAAAAAAGTTTATGAAATTGATAAAAACGATGAAGCTGCTTGCTATAATATTGCCAATATCTATGAAGAACTTGGGGATTTAATTAATGCAATTAAATATTATACAGCTGCGATTAGAATTAATCGCAATTATTATGAATCATATTTGGCAAGAGGATATTGTTATGACTCAATCGGAAAATATTATCAGGCATTAAAAGATTTTAACAAAGCAATAGAATTGTCGCAGGATAATGCTGATGCATGGTATGCAAAGGCTGAATTGGAATATTCACTTGGCAAATTACAGGAAGCCGTTAACAGTTATTTGTCGGCATTAAAAATTGATAAAAATAATTTTGAAGTTTGGTTTAATCTTGCAGAAACTTATTTAGAAATCGGTGATTGGCTGGAAGCTTTAAATTCATTCAATGAATGCATTAAATTGAACCCGGCCCATGCAGCTTCATATTACGGTAAGGCAAAAGTTAATTTTATTTTAAGCAGAACTCAGGATGCAGTTGATTGCCTAAAAGATGCTTTTGTTATTGATCCTGGAATGAAGACTGATTTTGCAAAAGAATATCCGGAAATTAAATCTTCAAAACTGTTTAAAAAGTTGCTCGGCGAGATTTAATTTTAACATTTCATTTTTTACAAAACTTAATTTTCTATTTTACTTAAAATTCCATTTTTATAAATTTTAAACCAGATAATATTATTTTGGAAATGAAAAATACCTTTCATTTAAATACCAGGTTAATTGGGCTTCTTGGGCATCCAATTAAGCATACATATTCTCCGTTTATACATAATGTAACTGTTGAACTAAAAAAAATGGACTACATTTATCTCCCATTTGATGTCCCTACTGCAAATTTAAAGAATGCTGTAAAAGGAATGGTTGCACTAGGTATAAAAGGCTTTAACATTACAATTCCTCATAAAGAAAATATAATTCAATTGATGAACAATGTCTCTGATGAAGCTTTAATTATTGGTTCAGTAAATACAGTAGTAAATGAATTGGGGAAATTGACGGGCTATAATACTGACGTAAATGGAATTCTGGAAACATTAGAGCCATACAAAGATCAAATAACCGGACAGGAAATTAGTGTTGTAGGTGCTGGAGGAGCAGCAAGAGCGGTAATATATTGTCTAGTTAGATACTTTAAGCCAAAAGTAATTCACATTATTAATAGGACTGAACAAAGAGCTGAAGCATTAAAGAATTATTTTTCAGATAAGATGAAATTTAATTTATTCAGAGCACATGAATTGTTTCCGCCTGAGCTGGTAGATATTTTTAGAAGTTCCAAATTAATTGTAAATGCTAGTTCAGTTGGAATGTTTCCTGAAAATGATGATGTAATAACCACACTCACAAAATCATTTGTAAAAGATCAAATAGTATTTGATCTAGTTTATAATCCAGCAAGAACAAAACTTTTAGAACTGGCTTCCGCAGAAGGTGCTGTAACTCTTGATGGAATAAAAATGTTAGTCTATCAAGCAGCAAAATCCTTTGAACTGTGGACAGGAGAACAAATGCCTGTCGATAGTATTTATAAATCTTTAAAGCTTTTTATATCTGAATAAAAAAATATTAACTTAGTTCTGACATAGCCTGTGTAATTCTTTCAATACCTTTTTTAATTTGTTCGAGAGAACACGCATAAGACATTCTAACACAATTATCATTTCCAAAAGCGACCCCTGGAACTAACCCAACATACTTACTATCCAATAGATAATTACAAAATGATGCTGAGTCACTTATAAGTTTTCCATTGACTGATTTCCCATAGTAAGCACTTACATCAAAGAAAACATAAAAAGCGCCTTTGGGGATGGGACATTTGAAGCCTTTGATTTTATTTAATTCACTTACAATGAAATCTCTTCTTATTTTGAACTGTTTAACCATTTCACCAATCTCACCAGATTCTTCACTCAAAGCTGCAACAGAAGCAGCTTGTGAAATAGATGCCGCATTTGAAGTAGAATGACTTTGTAAATTTCTTGCTAATTTAATTATACTTGCATCGCCAGCTGCATAACCAATTCTCCAGCCCGTCATAGCATAAGCTTTACTAACACCGTTCACAGTGAATGTAAGATCTTTGAGATAGTCTATTTTTCCAATACTAAAATGTTCTTCACCGTCAAATATTATTTTTTCATAAATTTCATCACTTATAATAAAAATATTTTTCCCTTTTAAAACTTCTCCTAATGCTAATATTTCATCCTTGTCATAAACTGCTCCAGTTGGGTTTGAAGGAGTATTAAAAATAAAAACTTTGCTATTGGGCGTAATTGCTTTTTCTAATTGTTCAGGAGTTATTTTATAATCTTGCTCAACGCCAGCGTTGATTACTACCGGGGTGGCCTGAGCAATTTTTGTCATTTCCGGATAACTGACCCAGTATGGTGCTTGAAAAATAACTTCATCTCCAGGATTGCAAATAGCCATTAATAAATTAAAGATTGAATGTTTTGCCCCATCAGATACAAGAATATTTTTGGCTTCAAATTCTAACTCATTATCTTTTTTAAATTTTGTAATAACTGCTTTAATTAAATCCGGATAGCCTTCATTAGCTGTATACTTTGTAAAATTATTATTAATTGCTTTTATTGCAGCATCCTTAATGTAGCCAGGCGTTGCAAAATCTGGTTCGCCAGCACTAAATCCTAGAACATCTTTTCCTTCGGCTTTTAGCTTTTTAGATAATGCGGTGATAGCTAAAGTTTTACTTTCTTCTATTGATGAAATCAAGTTTGAATATTTTTGCAATTTGGTGTCCTTTGGTTTTTTAATGATTGAAACAGAAATGAGAATATTTGAGGATTAAAATTATATAAAGCTGTTATTAAATACTTTAAAAATTTATTCTAAATTAAAATAAATTTTAGTGTCGGGTGAGATCAAAAAAAATATTGAATAAATATTCTAAAAGAATAAATAAAATTATGTTTTTGGTTTGGTTAATTCTTCACTAATCTGCCAAAGTCTTTTAGAATCTTCAACATTGTAAAGGTTTTTTATTGAAGGAATAGGTTTACATTCATAAAAATATTCTCCGCTAATTCCTTCAACCTCACTTGATGAAGCCAGGTAAATTGAAGTCGATGCTCCTTTTTCAGATGAAAGTAATTTACGTTTTAATATATAAACCAAAATATGTTTTAAATAGTGATACATTCCATTGTTTAGGCTGAATTTAGAAGCAACACCACCGGGATGGAGAGAATTTACAGTTACATTTGTCCCTTTAAGTTTTTTTGCCAGCTCAATTGTAAAAATAATATTTGCTAATTTTGATTGTGCGTATGCTTTCTTCCCGTCATAATTATTTTTGAACTGTATATCTTCAAAATAAATTTTTTTACTATGTGCGCTTGATGAAACATTAATTACTCTGGCCGATTCACTCTTTTTTAGCAAATCCAATATCAAGTTTGTTAATAAATAATAAGCAAGATGATTTAAAGCAAATGTCATCTCAATACCATCAACAGATTTCAATTGTTTTAAAAATCGTGCACCTGCATTATTTACCAGCACATCTATACGATCAAATTTATTATGGATGCTATTTGATAAATCACGAATATTTTTTTGCGAAGATAAATCAGCAGTCAAGTAACTTACATTTTGATTAGATGTCTTTTTAATAATATAATTTATTGTTGATTCACATTTAGCTTTATTTCTACCGACAATAATAACTGTCGCTCCTTTTTCAGCCAAAACACGAGCAGTTGCTTTCCCGATGCCTGATGTTGCACCGGTTACAATACAAGTTTTCCCTAACATTTCATTTTGAATATCATTCATAACTTTTTTTAGGTTTTAGGAAGGAAAAAATTAAAAAGACATTTGTAAAAAATTATTTTTTGTTAAACTTTAATTTCAAGGCTTCATGAACCACTGCAGGGACAAAATCACTGACATCGCTGTACATACTTGCCAGGTTTCTAATCAAAGTTGAATTAAGATAAGTGTATTTTTCATGCGGCATCAGAAAAATTGTTGCTATATCTTTTGCTAATTTTCTATTCATTAGAGCCATTTGAAATTCATATTCGAAATCACTGATAGCTCTTAGTCCTCTTATTATCCCTACCGCACCAACATTATGTGCATGGTCAACAATTAAACCATCAAATGAATCAACTGTTATGTTTTCAAATTCTTTCAAGCTTTCTCTTAAAAGTTCAACTCTTTCATTTACCGTGAATAAAGGTGTCTTACCAGGGTTTACAGCAACTGTAACTACAACTGAGTCGAATAATTCTTTTGCTCTTTCAATAATATCAATATGCCCGTTTGTAACAGGGTCAAAAGTACCGGGATAAATTACTGTTTTCATAGTAGAAGGTTTAATTATTTTTTTTAAAGTTGTTATTAAAATTACAATTTTATTTAAGGGAAACAAGAAATACTGAAATATTTTGTTGTAACTATTATGAATTGAGTTATATATTATAACTCAAGAGAAATTAAAATTTTCGGGGAAGCTATGAATATACAGAATCATTTCTTAAAGCAAATTATTTTTGCTGTATTAATTTTTGCTGCTAATATATTTACCAGCTGTACTTCAAGTGATGCTTATTTGCAATCGATGAATGTAGAAACAAATCCTATCCGCCACTCTATTAGGATAACAGAAAATAGACAGAAAAATGATATTGTACTAAGTCCTTATTTCAGTTTCAATAATAGTAAAACATTAAAAACTAACAATGAGCAGCACACTAATGTAAATGAAACGGGTGAATATATACTTCAAACTGTTGCGGATCAAAATTATTTTACTGAAACCGGAGGAATAAACACCCAAGATTTTACAGGTCAAAATTTATTTTGGAATTTACCCAACTGGCAGGGAGGCGTTGATCTAGATTTTGCTGTTTCAAATTCTTTCGCATTAACCGGGGGCTTTAATATTTCAAATATTAATGAAAGATATTTAATGGATGAAAATGTTGGAATAGCATTTTTCAAAGAATCAGAATCATGGGCTTGGAGATTTGACGCTAATCTAAAATATACGGAAGCTGCAAATTTGTACCAATTCGCGTTAGTAGAAAGTAAACAAATTTCATCCGGTGAAACAAGAAGAGTCTACTTGGTAAATGACAAAACGAAGAATAATTTTTGGAATTTAGCTTTACTATACACTGTTAATTCAAGAAGAGTAGATTGGCCTTTAAACTATTTCTTCAACTTCGGCATTGGCTGGCAAACATTTTATGATTTAAATATAGATACAAAAAGCTGGAACTTATTTGGGTCATATTCCAAAAATGATTTAAGCTATAATCTGAATTATTTGTCTTTTGCAGCCGGCATATACAAAAACATATTTGATAATGGACGTTTGGTTTTAGGAATAAGATTTACAAAATATAATGATAGTGATGGCAGGTTGTTTATTCCAGATATGATTGTTCAGTATGATTTTGTTTTATTTTAATTCTTATCATATATACTGCAAGTATGAGAAATGATTCACTTGTTTTATATTTTAGGAAATCTCATATAAGCATGTATCACCAATAATCTTGAATGGATCAACTGAAAAATTAAACATATCCTTTGATTTTGTTTGAATTGATCTTTCAATTATCATAAAATTATTGCCATCGAAATATTTATTTACTTTTAAGTGTTCAACAACTTCATAAATATCATCTTTGAAGAAGGGCGGGTCTGCAAGTATCAAATCAAATTTATTAACCGGTAATTGAGCTGAAAAAGAAACTGCATCGCTTTTAATGACTTTACATTTTCCCTGAATAGAAAGAGTAGTGATATTCTTTAATAAATTTTGAAATATTAAAAAATCTTTTTCAATAAAAGTAACAAAATCTGCCCCGCGGCTGATACATTCAATTCCCAATGAACCTGTACCGGAATAAAAATCTAATACTGAAATGCCATCGAAATTAATTTTATTATTAAGGATATTGAATAATGTTTCCCTCACTCTATCAGTTGTAGGTCGAATTAAATCTGATTTGGGAACGTCAATTAATCTTCCCCCTAATTCACCGGAAATAATTCTTAATTTCATAAAAAAAATTTAAGCTAATCTGAAAGCAATTCCCGCAGCAGGGGAGAACGAGTTGTTCTTTTCGACGTAACAGTTATTTTCATACAAACCTGGATTTGGTTTTATTTTGTCGAAAGGATTAAAATAGAAAAAATCAATATCCAAAGCTTTTCTTAAAATTTGAACCACTGAATCGGTTATATTGTCGCCAGTAATAAATGCTGTATCTATAGTATTCTTTGAAATTTTCAAAAGTTTATTTTCAGTAATTTCATTTCTTATAATAGCAGGGATTTCACCCGCACCTTTTAGTGGAAAATTCCTAATGTAAAATGGTTTGCCCTGCAGTGAAAAAATCATTGACAAATGTTTATTATTAAAATACACACTTAAGATTAGCCCTTTTTCCATTAAAGAATTACTTACAGCCAAAGCTTTTTCGGAAGCAAGATGAACATTATCAACAAACTTAAGATTTAAATTATTGTGAACAGCAAATTCATGAAGCATATTTAAGTATTTTCTATGCAGAGCAATAACCAGAGCTGAGTTCTGTTCATAGATATTATTCTTGTCTATTTCCATATATTGAATAACAAGGTCATCAACTTTAATATGCGGATAAAGTACAGAAAATTCCCATCTAAATTCCTCAATCAAATCCTGGTGAAGAAGAGTATTATCATAAGGTATTTGCATAATGTAAAATAAATCAAAGGGGAGAGTGAATGAAACTGAAGTGCTTTTTAAAAATTTTTTAATTTGGATTTCATTAAAAGCGCCCTGTAAAAGGGCGCTGATTTTTGTTTCTTTATCTTTTTCAAAATTTATTTGTTCGTTAAAATAGGCTTCGTCAACATTTTCTAAAATAAATTGATAGCCATTATAAACAACTTCAACTACCTGCAGCTTTGAATCTGTAATTGTAAAGCCGGCATGGTTTTCAAATCCAGTCATAATAAATTTTTATTATTCCCATGAAGCAGAATTTTTCTTAGCATCATTTTGAAGATCACCAATTGAACCGTATCCATCAGGATCATTAAGTAAATATTTTGTGCCTATGTTAACATTATTTTCAATACGTTTTATTTTGCCTGACGGTGTATAAATAGTGTCAATGCTTCTTGTTGTATCTACACTAACTTCAAACCTTTTCCCAGACTTAGGAGTGGTAAGCAAACTCTCTGGTGTAAATATTCCATTGGTCAATTTATAAAATGGATCCATGACTCTATTAGTTAGCGAATCTGTTGAAGTTCTAACGCTGTCAACAAAAGGAGAATGCGCAACAAATGCAACCAAACTATCCAGGTTTCCGCTAAATCTTCCATATTTCTTTTCCCACAGAATTTCTGCTTCTCGAAGATCTTTTAATCTTAAGCGGGTTTCCTCTTTGAAATACTTTTCAGTCTGAACAATTTCAGTTGGATCAATTATCGCAACTTTTATTAATAATAAAACTAGGATTATAATTACAGCATATAAAATACCGTGAATATACCACGGGTCTTTCTTAGTCATTTTTCCTCCGGAAGGTTAAAATTTTATTTTTCAATGAATAAATATTTTTTAATATTCTTAAACTTTGCTTGTCCAATACCTTTAACTTCTAAAAGGTCTTCCAATTTTTTGAAACTGCCGTTTTTATTTCTTAAATCTAAGATTTTTTGAGCTGTTTTTTCACCTATTCCAGGCAGTGATTTTAATTTATTCAGATCTGCCTTATTTATATCAATACTATTTTCGGCTGGAAGAACTTTCTTCTCACTTCTTTCAAAATTTGTTTTGTTAAAATCTAAAACTTCCTGCTTATAGTCAACATTTTTATTACTTAAAGTATGATTCTTTTCAGGAATATTTTCGGTACTATCAGTAAGAGAAAATAGGCTGTCTTCCTGTGAATAATCAAATGTTTTATAAGGTTCAGGTTTTTCTTTAATAATGAAATTCTTATAGCCAAATCCCAAAATCAACGCTGCAACAAGGAATAAAATTACTTTTATTTCCGTTTCAGTAAAGCCGATTTTTTGAGATATCTTTTTGAACATGAATCAATTTCAAATCAGAAAATGACACTATTACAAAATATAAACACCCTCACTTATAACATCAACTAACAAATTTATTTTTACAGAGTAATCAGCCATATGAACAATAAAGCTAAAAATAAATTCAATTAATTAGAATCCAAATTTGCTAAAGAAATTTTTTCCCATTTTACCCGATGGCTTAATGTTCGGCATATCTAAAAGCTCTTTTAATAGTTCTCTTTCTTTAGGGGTAACCTTTTTGGGAACCTGAATATTAATTCTTACAATTTGATCGCCGATTCCCGAATGATTTAAATGTTTGATGCCTTTGTCTCTCATCTTTAATAATTTCCCTGGTTGAGTTCCGGGATCAATTTTCAGCTTTGCTTTTCCAGTTAAGGTAGGAACTTCAACTTCAGAACCTAAAGCAGCTTCTGGATAACTAATTAATAAATCATAAATTATATCGTCATTGTCTCGAATAAAATATTCATGTTCAACTTCATGAAAAACTACAATTATATCTCCAGGCTGTCCACCGCGTTTTCCGATATTTCCTTCGCCGCGAATTGTCATATAGCTGTTCTCGTGGACTCCAGCGGGTACTTCGACTTTTAGAGTTGTTTCATCTTGAACTCTTCCATCACCCATACATTTTTTGCATGGTGAATCAATTACAGTTCCTTCACCGTTACAATTACTGCAAGTGGTAATATTAACAAATTGTCCAAACACTGATCTGGAAACAGATCTAACTTCTCCGGTTCCATTGCATACCGGGCATGTTTTTGTTGACGTGCCTGATTCTGCACCATTTCCATTACATTGATCGCAAGTAATATATTTTTTGATTTTGATTTTTTTTGTTACACCAATTGCAATTTCTTCAAGAGTTAATTTTAAATTTACTCGTAAATCGGAACCGGGCTGCCCTGAACTTCTTCTGCCTCTTTGCCGTTGTCCGCTTCCGAAAAAATCATCGAATATAGATCCACCACCAAATATATCAGAGAAGTGAGAAAAAATATCATTGATGTCTGAAAAACCTTGCGAACCATAAGCACTGCCTTTAACTCCTTCATGGCCAAATTTATCGTATCTTGCTTTCTTTTCATCATGACTTAAAACTTCATAAGCCTCTGCAGCCTCTTTAAAATTTTCTTCCGCTTCTTTATCATCAGGGTTTCTATCCGGATGGAATTGCATAGCTAATTTTCTATACGCTTTTCTTAGCTCTTCTTTAGTTGCATTTCTATCAACACCTAAAACTTCGTAATAATCCCTTTTAGCCATAAATTCTGAATGTCCTTTTTTTATGAATTATTGCCTTCGTATCTAATTTATTTTTCTTCCGAAGATTCATCACTTACAATAACTTTTGAATGCCTAATTACTCTGTCTTTGTACATATAACCTGTTTCAACTTCTTCTAAAACCGTATGAGGCGGAACTTTATCTGCTTTTTTCAAAAGAATAGCTTCATGAAAATCTACATTAAACGGATTTCCTACTGCTTCAATTTTGGTAACACCTTGATCGGTTAATACTTTAACTAATTTGCCGTAAACTAAATTGATTCCTTTTTTAATAGCTTCAATTTCTTTTGCGTTTTCAATATGTAAAAGTGTTCGTTCAAAATCATCAACTACAGGAAGCAGCTTTATAATAAAAGACTCAGCAGAATATTTTATTAAACTGAGTTGATCATTTTCGGTTCTTCTTTTATAATTTTCAAACTCAGCTGCTTTACGTAAAAGCTGGTCTTTTAAACCTGAAATTTCGTTTTCAAGTTTAATTAATTTTTCCGAATTAACTTCATAAATATCATTTGCTTTGTTGCCCTGGTTTGTCTCTTGTTCTAAATTTTCTTGATCTTCATTAATCTTATTTTCTTCTAATTCATTGTGAGCATTTTTTTTGTCACTCTTCATAATCAAAGTATCTCCTTATTTTGTATTATCTGGTTTTAATAATTCAGTTAAGATTTTAGAAATATAATCAACTATTGTAACAACTTTTGAATATTCCATTCTTTTAGGTCCGATAATTCCCAAAGTGCCGGTTGAATTTCCCATTGTGTATTCTTTAGTAATTAAGCTATAATCTTCAAGCTTTTCATCTTCATTTTCACTTCCAATAGAAATAAATACCTGATTTTGTTTTTGTTCACTGGTTTTTTCAAGAATATGAACAATTATATCTTTATCTTCAATTAGCTCAATTACACTCTGAAACCTCTCAGGATGTTCAAATTCAGGCTGCTTGATTACATTCTTAGCACCGGTAATGAAAAGATTATCAGAATTTTTAACTTCATTGAAAATTTTGTCCATTGAATCAACAAATAATCTAATTATGGCAGCGTGATCCTTATGGATATCTTTAAATCGTTCCGTAAAAGAAGATCGAATTTCTTTAAATGTTAAGCCGCTTAATCTTTCATTTAATAATCTTTGGACAGACTCAATTTGAGTAGGTTTTATTTGTGATGAAATTTCCAGGGTTATAGTTTTAACCAGGCCGGAAGTAATGCTGATAACAACTAAGATTCTGGAAGATGACAAGTTAACAATTTGTAACTTCTCAAAAATGCTTGAATCTATTTTAGGATAACTAATGTACGCAAGCTGGTTAGTAATCCGGCTTAGAACCTCGGAAGTAATTTTAAAGATTTCATCTGTTTCAATAATTCTATTTTCAAAACCTTTGGTGATCATTCCTTTTTCAGAGGTTTTTAATTTTTGTAATTCCATTAAAGAATCAACATAAAATCTATAACCTTTGTCAGTTGGAACTCTCCCGGCAGAAGTATGGGGATGTATGATAAAACCGGATTCTTCCAGATCGAACATAATGTTTCTAATAGTTGCCGGCGAAACACCTACATCATATTTTTTCGTAATTGAACGGGAGCCAACTGGTGAAGCGGTTAAAATAAATTGCTGGATAACATAACGCAGTATATTTTTTTCCCGTTCGTTTAAATCTTCGTTAAGCATAACATGAATATTTCAAAAAATTAAAATTCAAAGTAACAAATATATTAAATAATAAGAAAATTTTGAATTCTTGAATAGAGGAAAATTTTGTATTCACTATTAAAAATACAAATAAAACAGCAGTTATACTTTTATAGATGAGAAGAGTTTCCAAATAAATAAAAAACCCGGTTCCTAAAAGAAACCGGGTTAAATTACAAGAAGATGTTTTGAAAATTACTTCAATAAAATCATCTTTTTGGTTTGTCTGAAATTTTGGCTGCCATCTATAGAAACTGCTTCCATTGAATAGAAATAGATTCCAGAAGATAGGCTCAAGCCTGAAGCACTGGTGTTGAAATTAGCTTCATGTGTACCAGCTGCCTCTGTTGAATTTACTAAAGTTTTTACAACTTCACCAGTTAAATTGTATATAACAATTTTAACTTTGCTTTCAAACGGAAGTACATATTTTATAACTGTACTTGGGTTGAAAGGATTAGGATAGTTCTGTGATAAGCTGAATGATTTTGGAGTATTGCTTAATGAAACCTCAACTTCTTTAGAGAAATGAGCTGAACCATCAAGATCGATTTGTTTTAATCTGTATGTAACAACATTCTCTAAACCGGATGGTTTATCTGAGTAAGAATAACTGTTAATATTCGAAGAAGTTCCGTTTCCTTTTATAAATGCAATTCTGTTCCATGAATTGCCGTTCTTTCTTTCAACTTCGAAACCGCTATTATTTGTTTCAGAAGCAGTCTCCCATTTCAATGAAATCATTCCTTCATTTTCAACAGCATTGAAAGAAACTAATTCAACAGGAACTACACTGCCAAGTTCAGCTAAAGCTTTAGATAGAAGTGCAACAGTATACCTAGTATTATGAACACCCATACTTTTATCTTCTTCAACAAAGTAATAAGTGAAGATACCTTTTATAATTGCAGGTTCGTTTTTAACTAATAATGAATCATATGTTCTGGAAACAACTGCAGTTGGATTTTGTGAGTCTTTTGGCAATAGCGATGCAAGTTTTGCAAGCATACCTTCAACTTCAGTCTGTACTCCTTCAACTACACCATTTCCATCTAAATCTGAACTTGCTTGAATATCATCAAAAGAAGTAATTGGACCATGACAATTTACACAAGATGCTACAAAATCATGAGTTCCACCTGTTGTATCAATCATACTCCATTGATGGCTAGGACTGTTACCAGAGCCTATATTAGCCATATGACAGGTAATGCATGCATCTTGCATAACTTTACTATGTGTACCTATGCCAGTGATTGAAGCATCACCAAACTGATAACCATTTTGACCTAAAAACATATCTGTTTGTGGGCCATGATGAGGATCAAATCTATCAGAAAATCCATAATATGGAGGTGTATCATTTATAACGGTATCACCGTTTTTTCTAGACTGATGGCATGTCATACACATTTGGCCATTTCCGCCAGTTGTTACTGCATATCCATTAGCCAACTTAATAGATGAAGCAATTCTTAATCCAAAGTTATTTGCATCATGTGGATCATGGCAAGTTGCACATGAAATTGGTGTAGCATCTTCATTAACATATCCAGGAGTTGTTGGATTTTTAATGTATTTATAATATGCGGTTCCACCATGGCATGGGAAACAAGCTGTGCGTGCTTCTAAGTGAGGTAAAGTTGCATGCGCAGAAGTAACATAGTATTCACCAATAGTATGATGTGTTGGTGCGTCATGACATTGCAGACATACACCAGCATCTAAGCTTACGCTTATGTTTGTTGAAGCATTAGCACCAAAAGCTGCTGCATGGCCTTCTCCTGGTCCATGACAACTTTCACAACCAATATTTGCAACTGGTGCGGCATCTTTATATTTAGCATCTGTAGTTAACAAATTCCAAGCGGTTTGATCACCCTGAGGAATTAAGTATTCGCCTGCATTTTCTAAATATGTTGCAGCCCATGCTGTATCATATCCACTTTTATGAGATAGGTAACCGAAATTACCATTATTAGCTGACTGATCCCAGCCGGTTGTATGGCATTTTGCACATCTAGCAATAGAGTAAACTCCAAAACCGTTTGCTACTTCTAACTCACCAGTTATACCTTCTTTAAATACATTAGCATGGGCAGTTTGTGTATAGCTTGTATTTACACCTGAATGACAATTGGTGCAATTTGGAGCGGTTCCTGTAACACCTCTATAAGTACTTGCAAAGAATGTATCTACATCCGTACTGCCGCCATTAACCTCTAAAGTTACATAATAGTAACCTGAAGTATCTGGTAAGAAAGTAGTATTTTGAGTATTTGTACTGCTTAAAGTAGTAGCTGTCCCTGTAGGGCCTGTTATTGACCAGGTAAAAGCATTAACTCCACCAGCGGTATCAGCAGTCAGGGAAACTAACATATGTTTTGCAACGGTTTTGTTGCCGCTGTAAACCGGGTTAGTACCTGGGGTAACTGTACCCATAGTACGTGGGCTAACCCACTGAGTTTTTATTTTTGCAGTTTGCGCTAATATTCCAACGCTGCAAAAAACAAACAAAATCAAGATAACTTGTGTAATTTTTTTCATCGGCATATCCCCGAAAAATTGTTATTAAATTATGTGACGCCCGTTTTATTCAAATTTCGTTCCGTGTGATAAGATATAGATGTTGCGATAAGTATAAAAAATAGTTGGTATTTATAAATATAGTTCTCTTACTAAAGAATCATGAAACTTGCATTTTCAAGTTTGAGATAAACGATTGTTTCGAAAAATAAATACTCGTTAAAATAATTGTCAGTAATTAAATTTCATATTTCTTACCAGTGTAATTGTGATTGAGTGAATTTTATTTTTTTTACAAAAAAAAAGCTGCTATTTATTTTAGCAGCTTTTTAAATAACCAACTTACATATTTTTTTTTATTTCGTCCGCATGAATTCAATTCTTCTATTTTTTGCCCTGCTTTCAGGAGTTTTATTTGAAGCAATCGGTTTATCAGATCCATATCCCTTTGCTGTTAGTCTTTTTGCATCAATTCCGTGAGATATAAGCCAATCTTTAACAGCATCAGCTCTTTCCTGCGAAAGCTTTAGATTTAATTTTGCACTGCCTGAATTATCAGTATAGCCGCTTATTTCAATATAGATATCCGGATAAGTCTGTAATGTTTTAAGCACATTACGCAAAGTTTTTTCGGATGTTGATGTTATTCCGGCTTTGCTGCTTTCAAAATTAATTCCATTAAGAATGACAGGTGCTCCAATCTTTACATAATCATCATCAGGATCGAGAGGATTTGTTCCTCGTTTTACTTCTGCGCCATCATTAATACCGCCTAAATCAGTGTCTGATTTATTTGGATCTGTATTGTGTACTTTTATTTCATCATAATCAGTTAGCCCATCAGAATCAGAATCTTTGCTTAATGGATTTGTTTTATATCTAAAAACTTCGTCATAATCATTCAAGCCATCGCCGTCCGTATCTGGATTATTTGGATCAGTTCTGTATTTTAAAACTTCATCGCCGTCACTTAAGCCATCTCCATCAGTATCAGACTTTAATGGATCGGTTTTATACTTTCTAATTTCATCACCATCACTTAAACCATCATTATCAGTATCAGCCCAATTTGGATTTGTATGATAAGTATATATCTCCTGATAATCACTAAGTCCATCTAAATCAGTGTCTGCTAATAAAGGATTTGTTTTATATTTATTAACCTCATCGCCATCTTTAATTCCATCACCATCTGAATCAGGATTTTTAGAATTTGTTCCTAATTCATCTTCTTCATCTTTTGTTAATCCATCATTATCTCTATCTGAACTGCCGCTTTCTCCTGTAAAAGTTAAACCAGTTGATATAACAAAGTAAGAATCATAGCTTCCAGAATTTTTACTTTTATAATAATTAAGATTGGAGGTTGTAGATGTTGCCCCACCTAGAGCTATATCCAAAAGCAAAGTAGGAGTAATAGCAAACTCGGAACCAATGCCCATAGGAAATTCTCCCGTCCACCCATCTTTTTGAACATGAATTGGAGAAATCTGATCAGGTTCATTTAAAACGTTATAGTGCATAGCACCACCACCGAAATAGAAATATGGATTCCAGCCCTTCATATCAAATGGACTAATTCTTATTCTTAAATCAACAGGTATTATTTCAGTTCGGTAAAGTGAATTCAAATAATCTTTACCTGCGTATGACCCGTAGCCAATATTCAGCTGCAATTCGACAGACTTAGTTACCTCGAATGCAATAAAGCCATCGGCTAATGCCAAATAAGAGAATTGATAATCAGCAAATGAAATTTTGTCATTTCCGGAAAAGCCTACATTTTTAAATTCATTTTCCGGGAATAGCTGATTATATCTTAAGCCAATTTTTGTCCCCCAATCTTTGAACTGTGCTTGAGTTGTATAACTAAAACAAAAAACTAATAAAAATAGTAGTAAAAAAAATTTCTTCATCATGACTCTCTTTTTATTTTTTAGCAGTGAGTTCCAAAATAAAATAAATACTTAAGTGCTAATATATTAAATCGATTCTTATAGATGCTAAAAAAATCTGATTTTTTTATAAAAACTTTTATTCAAATATTAGCTTGTTAAATTGAAAAATTTATAAATCATCATTGTTTAAATTTTTTATTAATTCAATTTGTATGGACTTAAAACAAAAATTAGACCATCATTACATCCAGTTTTGATAAATCTCAAATTTCTCCTGATCCCTTACAGTTCTTACACTTATACACTAATGAAAAAGATATTGAAATAGTTGGATTTATTTCTTCAATTTTTGCGTATGGAAATGTGACACAAATAATTAATACTCTCAAAAAGATACTTATAATCCTTGGTGATTCTCCGCATAATTTTATTTATAACTTAAAACCAAAAGACATTCAAATATTTATTGGAATAAAACATAGGTTTTATTCTGATAAAGATATTATTCAGTTTTTTTTCGCTTTGAATTCTATTTACAAAAAATATGGTTCACTTAAAAAATTGTTTCTATTGAATTATAATTATGAAGACGAAAATATCAAAAATGCTTTATCACATTTCTCAAATTATTTTTTAGAGGAAATAAATAAAAAGAATAAAATAAGTCTCGGCAATAAATTTATGTTCCCGTTACCGGAAAAGGGAAGTGCCTGCAAAAGAATGAATTTATTTTTAAGATGGATGGTTAGAAAAGATGAATTGGATTTTGGGATATGGAATGAAATTCAGACAAGCAAATTGATTATTCCTGTTGATACGCATGTTGCCAGGATTTGTAGAACTCTAAAACTCACCAAAAGAAAAAATGTTGGTTGGTTAATGGCAGAAGAAATTACTAACAAGCTTAAGAAATACGATCCTGATGATCCTGTAAAATATGATTTTGCTATCTGCCATATAGGAATGAGAAAGATGGTGTTTTGAATTTACTCTTCGAATAAAACTAATCGGCATCCTATAACATCAAACAAATATTTAATTTACCTTTGCATTTAGAAATAAAATTCTAAATATTCACAGTCAAATTATTATTTCATTAGCAATCAGGAGAAACTAATGGCTGAAATCAATTCTGCAGGTCCCGAGTTCAAACCTTATATCTCCCCCGATGCATCAATTCCTGAATTAACTTTGAAATCCATTTTAATGGGCGCTTTCTTTGGAATTCTATTTGGTGCCGCCTCCGTATTTCTCGCATTGAAAGCTGGATTAACAGTGTCTGCTTCAATCCCAATTGCTGTTTTGGCAATTTCAATAGGCAGAAAATATTTTAAAACAACAATACTTGAAAACAATATAATCCAAACAACCGGTTCTGCAGGTGAATCAATTGCTGCCGGTGTTGTTTTTACTTTACCGGCTTTTTTATTTATGTCAATAAATGATTCAGGAGTAAGTGTAGGCGCCAGCTATTTTAATTACTGGACGATTCTTGCACTTGCAATGTTCGGAGGTATTCTTGGAACATTAATGATGATTCCATTGCGCCGTTCGTTGATTGTTAATGAGCATAATACACTTCCTTATCCGGAAGGAACCGCTTGTGCTTCTGTACTTATTGCCGGAGATAAAGGAGGCGACTTTGCAAAAACTGCTTACCAGGGTTTATCTGTAGCTTTAGTTTATGCACTTTTACAAAGAGTCTTTCATGTTATTTCAGAATCTCCTGCTTGGGTTTCTGCACAAACAAACAGGTTTTTTCCATCAGCTACTGTTGCTGGAGATATTACTCCTGAGTATTTAGGTGTTGGATATATTATTGGGCCAAGGATAGCCGGAATCCTTGTAGCCGGTGGAGTGCTTGCATGGCTTGGTTTAATTCCACTGCTCGCAAGTCTTGTCCCTGCAGATACAATAGCCACACAATTAGTTAAACTTGGATATTTAAAAGATATAATGACTGCTGGAGGTTCGGGAAATTGGAATCCGCAATTGCATACATTTGCAAGCTACCCCGACGCAATTTACCATGCTTACATTAGACAAATAGGAGCCGGAGCAGTTGCTGCCGGTGGTTTGATAACATTGGTTAAAACTTTTCCTACTATCATATCTTCATTTAAAGGAAGTGTTGAATCACTTAAAAAAAATAAAAGCGGTGCTGCAAAGATTATTAGAACGGAAAATGATTTATCATTTATTACTGTAATTGCCGGAAGTGTCGGCTTAGTAATTATCATGGTTATTTTACCTATGATTCCCGGTGATACCATTGTTAATAAATTATTACTTGCAATACTGGTTATTGTTTTTGGATTTTTCTTCGTTACAGTGTCGAGTAGAATTGTTGGTATTATTGGTTCAAGTTCAAATCCTATTTCAGGAATGACTATTGCAACCTTGATGGGAACCGGACTTGTTTTTATTGCTGTTGGCTGGACAGGTAAAATTTTTGAACCTATGGCACTAGTTGTGGGAGGCATGATTTGTATTGCCGCTGCAAATGCAGGTGCTACATCGCAGGATTTAAAAACCGGATATCTTGTTGGTGCAACTCCAAGAAATCAGCAAATAGCATTATTTGTTGGAGCAATTGTTTCATCTTTAGTTATAGGATGGACGATTCAACAGCTTGATTCTCCAACGCCTGACATGAGTGCCCTTGGAATTGTTCACGCAATCGGGAGTGATCAATATCCTGCGCCGCAAGGAACATTAATGGCTACGCTTATAAAAGGTTTACTTTCATTTAATCTTGATTGGCAGTTTGTATTAGTTGGCTCATTCTTATCGATAACAGTTGAACTATGCGGAGTGAATGCATTATCATTTGCAGTTGGTGCATATCTTCCGCTTTCAACAACATTACCAATTTTCGTTGGTGGCGCAATTAAAGGTGTTTCAGATAAGATTGCTGCTAGAAAAGGAGAAAAAACAGAAGACAGTGAACTTGGCAGTGGAAGTCTTTTTGCTACGGGACTTGTTGCTGGAGGTGCTTTAGCCGGGGTAATTGTTGCCTTACTTTCTGTCAATGAAAATGTATTTAATTTCTTAAAAACTATCAGTGCTGAATCTGGCTTATCAAGCATATTGGGCGGTGGCGGATATGAAATTCTTGGGGTACTCTTTTTCGGTTTAATGGGATGGATTCTTTATAAGGTATCACGTAAACCTCAGCCAAAAGTTGATTAAAGTCTAAGCATGAATAATACCGAGTATCAAACGATTCAAAAGAAAGAACCATCTGCTTTTTATAGGTGGATGGTTCTCTTGTTTCTTAGTATTGCGATGTTCGGCAACTACTATGTATATGATTCCATCTCGCTAGTTGCTGATCAATTAAAAGAGTATCTTCATTTCACTGATTCTAACATTGGCCAGCTATATTCTATTTATAGCTTTGCTGCATTACTCTCATTAGTTTTTGGCGGCATACTGGTTGATAAATGGGGGACAAAAAAGTCTGCTATTCTTTTTGCTTCAATCTGTACTATTTCAGGTTTTATAGTTGCTTTCTCTTCAGAATTACATTTAATGCTTGCCGGAAGATTTTTGTTAGGGGTAGGCTCTGAATCATTAATTGTCGCAATTACTGTTGCTATTGCAAAATGGTTTAAAGGGAAAGTATTAAGTTTTGCAATGGGCATTAATTTGTTTCTTGCTAGAAGCGGAACATTTACAGTTGACAATTCTCCATCAATATTTCCCGGACTATATAGCCACGGTTATTCAGAACCGTTATATATTGCTGCTCTATTCGGGATTTTATCATTTGCAGGGATACTTATTTATTATATGATAGAGTCTTCCGGAGAAAAGAAATTTATTCTAAGCCGAGGCGGTTCTATAGATAAATTGAATTTAAAAGACTTGTTTAAATTTAATAAGTCATTTTGGTATATAACGCTTTTATGCGTTACTTTCTATTCTGCTATTTTTCCTTTCAGAGATTTTGCTGTCAAATTTTTTATGGAAAGCCGCAGCATATCACGCGAGTCAGCCGGGTGGATGATTTCTAATTTACCTTTAGCTGCGATGTTTGCAACACCTATTATCGGACTGTTAGTAGATTACATCGGTAAACGTGCATTGTTAATGACTATAGGCTCCATACTTTTGCTTCCTGTTTATTTAATAATGGCTTACAGCGATATCACTCTTTATGTACCAGTAATAATGATGGGTGTTGCTTTTTCATTGATTCCTGCAGTGATGTGGCCGGCTGTTGCATATATTGTAGAGGAAAAAAGATTGGGTTCCGGGTATGCACTTATGACTGTAATTCAACAAATAGGGATGATGCTTTTCCCATTAATTATTGGTTGGGCTAATGATTATTCAGGGGCCAGTGCAGCAAATCCGGGAGGCTACAATCTTGGGATGTGGATATTTTCTATTCTCGGTATTTCAGGTTTGATTTTTTCATATCTTCTTAGAAAGTCGGAAACAGGGCCTGGCGGACATGGATTAGAATTAGGAATGAAAGATAAGCCGGAAATTACTAACCTAGTCCTTTAATAAACATAGTGAATAAATTCATGGTTACTTTTAACTTAGATTATTAGTAATTTCATTACTAATTCTTATCAAATTCGTGTTGGAATGTTTATAACAAAATTGACGGTCTTATTTTTAGTTTTGATTTTGACTTTTTCAAAATCAAGTTCTGCGCAATCGTTTGGATTTGGCTGTCTTGGATTTGTTGGCGGTTATGGTGGATACAGTTTTCAAGTTTATAAACCTGCCGGGTTAAACGATTATATTCAAAATTTTAATGATAACCGGCAAGATTCTCTAACCACTTCAATGTCAAAATTTGGAAAAACTCAGGGCTATCGAGTTGGAATAAATTTTTTTAGGGCTGATATTCGCGGCTTCATTTTAACCGCTAAAGGATTTTATCAATTATTAACTGAGAAACATAACGCTTTGGTTAATTCAAACTACGGCAGCACTTCTACAGTTTATAAAGTGGACATCAAGAATTGGGGAGTAGGAATTGATTTGGGAACAGCGTTAACCGGCGGAATCAGCTGGAAAGTAATTGATGCCGCACTTTTATTTAATTCGGCTAAACTTACGAATACTACGAACAGTCCGGGACCGATGACTTCTGTTTTAGAATATAAAAATTCTTCTTCAAAGATGGGCTATTCAATTGGAACAGGCTTTATTATTTCAGTGATTGACCAATATGTTACGCTGGAAGGCTTGGCTGGTTATACAGATTTTTCCATCAGTGAACTTCAGCAATCCGACGGTACAAAATTAACTGTTAATGAAAATTCAAATGTGCCTATGAAAAATTTTATTGAGTCAGGCGGATTCAGTGCTGTTGTTCAATTGAATTTGGGTTTCCCATTATAAATGTTCACTCAATAACTATCATTTTTAATTCAAACAAAAATTTTATTATGAAATTAACAAAACTTGATAAAGCATCTATCATTGCTATTAAAGATTGTATGGGCGCTAAAAAAAATGAAAAAATTTTAGTAATTACAGATGATGAAAAGAATGAGATTGGATATTCACTATATAAAAATGCTGTTCACTTAGGATTTAAATCTTTATTTGTAGAAATGAAGTCAGGCAAGATAAATGGGGAAGAACCGCAGGATGAGGTAGCAGAATTAATACAAAAATTTGACGTTGTATTTTGTCCTACAGCCAAATCTTTAACCCACACAAACGCAAGAAGAAAAGCTTCGGCTAAAGGAGTACGTGTTGCCACTTTTCCTGGAATAACAAAAGAAGTTATGATTCGTGGTTTGAATGCTGACTATAAAAAGATTTCAAAATTATCTATTCGTTTGAAAAATATTTTAGAAAAGGGAAGCCGGATAAAAATAATCTCGTCAGCCGGGACAAATATTTCCTTTGATATAAAAGGAAGAAAAGCAATTGCTTCAAAAGGATTATTTCATAAAAAAGGGGAAAGCGGAAATCTGCCAACCGGAGAAACTTTTCTTGCCCCGGTGGAAGGAACTGCTAATGGTGTTTTTGTAGTTGATGGTTCAATGGCTGGATTAGGTTTAATTAAAAAAACTAAACTGAAAATAAAAGTTGAAAAAGGTTACGCAACAAAAATTACCGGCGGAGTACTCGCAAAGAAACTGATAAAGCAACTAGGTAGTGTAGGAAAGCAAGCAAGAAACATTGCGGAATTTGGAATAGGTACAAACGACAGTGCAAAACTAAGTGGAATTTTACTGGAAGATGAAAAAGTTTTAGGGACTGTTCATATAGCATTAGGCAATAATATTACAATGGGCGGCTCAGTTAATGTGCCGTTGCATTTAGACGGTGTAATTAAAAAACCAACGGTATATCTGGATAATAAAATTATAATGAAAAATGGAACGCTTTTAATTTAAATTTATTCTATAAATTTATTATTCTTTCATTTAAAAATAAGTAATTAAATTATTTAACTTTTATTAGTTGACTTAGGAACATAATTTATATAATTTTTTGATAGTTCATTTCTATTTTATGTTCCTAATAGATTTTTTTCTCATTTATTCTTTCTCAGTAAATAGGAGCTAGAAAGTATGAAACGTTTTTTACTTTTTATTTTTTTGACAATTATTCAAACTTCCTTCCTAATAGCACAGACTGGTAAAATTTCGGGATTAATTACTAACACTAAAGATAATGAACCTCTGATTGGAGCAAACGTAATAATCCAAGGCACAAATTTAGGCGCTGCTACTGGTGTAGATGGGAAATATGATATAATTAATATTCCTCCAGGAACCTATGACCTTAAAATTTCGAGTATAGGCTTTTCCTCCAAATTAGTTACTGGTGTTAAGGTCAATATCGATCAAACTACAATTGTTGATGCGCAATTAAATGAGGAAACAATTCAAACTGAAGAAGTTGTTGTCGTTGCAAGTACACCTATAGTACAGCATGATGTTTCTTCAAGCAGGATAAATCTTAACCTCAGTGAGGTCGAAAGACTACCGGTTGTAAGTATAGAAAATGCAGTTGCTCTACAAGCCGGTATACAATTAAATTCGAGTGGGCAGTTAAACGTGAGAGGTGGTTATCAGGATAATGCTGATCAAACATCTTTTGTACTCAATGGAATAAATCTAAGAGACGAAAGAGATAATACGCCTTATACAGGAATCAGTCTTACTTCTGTGGAAGCAGTTCAGGTTCAGACAGGCGGCTTCAATGCAGAATATGGAAATATAAGATCAGGCTTAGTAAATGTTGTAACCAAAGAAGGAAAAAAAAATAAATACAATTTCTCCTTTCTTGGCAGATATAGTCCTCCCGCTCAAAAACATTTTGGTGACTCTCCAAATTCTCCAAATTCTTATTGGATTAGACCTTACATTGATCCGGCAGTTGCATTTGTTGGAACTAAAAACGGTAGTTGGGATGACTACACTCAGAGGCAATACCAATTATTCAGAGGCTGGAATAAAGTTTCCGAAGAATTGGCTTCTGATGGTGATCCCACAAATGACTTAACCCCGGAAGCAGCACAAAAGCTTTTTCTATTTCAGCACAGAAGAACGCTTGATATCACCAAACCAGATTATGATGTGGATATGAGTTTTAATGGCCCTGTTCCGGTTATTAGTCGGCCATTGGGTGATTTACGATTTGCTTTTTCTTACAGAAGATCTCGCAGTATGTATTTGATTCCATTGTCTGATGATGCATACAGAGATTATAATTACCAAATGAAATTAACTTCTGATATTGCTGATGGTATGAAACTTTCTGCTGATGGACTTATTGCTCGTCAAACTGGAACTAACAGTACGAGAAATGGTACGAATGGAATTTTTACATCACCTGCCTCAATTGCAGATAATATTGATTTACGTTCAGGAGCAAATTATTTAGATGCTAGGATTTTTGCAGATCAATATTGGGATCCAACTCAAATTGACCGAACCTCTTTCGGATTAAAACTTACTACAGTTTTAAGTTCAAGTACTTTTTATGAAGTTTACGTTAATAGGGTAAGTTCAAAATACAGCACCAATCCAGCTGACCCAAGAAATACTGCTAAACTTTATGAATTCGGAGGATTATTCTTTGATGAATCACCCCTCGGATATTTAAGTGGATTAAGCAATGGTATTGGATCATCAATGAATATGGGGCTTGGATACAGCAATTCAATTGATTCAAGTAAATTAGCCACATATACTGCAAAATTTGATATAGCCAGTCAAGTTGATAATTTTAATTATGTTAAAGCAGGAGTAGAATTTAACTATACTGATAATAATATAAACTATGCATTGGTGGAACCTTCACTGCCTACTAGTAACTCATTTTCAAAATGGCATACATTTCCAAAAAGAGCCGCAGTTTATGTTCAGGACAAATTAGAATTTGAAGGTATGGTTGCAAATTTAGGTTTAAGAGTGGACTATTCTGACCCTGGCAGTGATTGGTATGATCTTACACCTTATGATAAGGCTTTATCAGGTTCTTTATCTTTAGGTATTGATACATTAGTTGCAAAAACTCCAGTTAAAAAACAATTAAATTTGAGCCCAAGATTGGGAGTTGCATTTCCAATTTCTGTCGATAGTAAATTATATTTTAACTATGGACATTTTAGGCAATTACCAATTCCAGAAGATCTTTTTCTTCTTAGAAGAAATGCAAACAATAACCAAATTACCAGGTTAGCTGATCCAAATAATCCACTTCCCTTGACTGTTGCATACGAACTTGGTTACGAACAAAATGTTTTGGATCAGTTATTAATTAGAGTAGCTGGTTATTACAAAGATATTAAAGATCAACCGAGGTTAATCACATTTACAAGCAGGGATAATTCCGTAGAATATACTGTACCCCAACCTAATAACTATGAAGATATTAGAGGATTTGAAATTACATTACAAAAAAATCGTGGTGAATGGGTTAGAGGATTTGTAAACTATACTTATAGTGTCGCTTCAAATGGATATTTTGGCTTACGATATTATTATGAAAATCCTGCCTTACAAAGAGATGTAGAACGTACTACATCTGCTTTTGAACAAGATAAACCTGTTCCAAGACCGTATGCTAAAGCTAATATTGATTTCTTTACCCCAATTGGTTTTGGGCCAGAGCTTGGGGGAATAAATCTTTTAGAAGATATTAGAATGAATTTATTGGTTACCTGGAATTCGGGGACTTATTTCTCGTGGACCGGTCCTGGGGCTACAGCGCCTGGGTATCAAAACAATATACAATGGTCTGATTTTTTCAATATTAACATGAGACTTTCCAAGGCGTTCAATGTTGGCCCGGCTCGATTTGAAATTTTTATGGATATTAATAATCTTCTTGATACAAAATATATGTCATATAGAGCCGGCTTTGCTGATCAAAATGATTATGATGATTATATGAAATCGCTGCATCTTCCAGAACAATATAAACAATTTGGATCTGGTTATGATTTTGTAGCGGGTAATGATAAGCCCGGCGATTATAGGACAGGCGATTATATACCTTGGGATCCTAATGCAAGCCAAGCTCAAAAAGACGAATGGACAAAAAATAAATCTTATATAGACATGCCTAATTTAAGTTATCTTACTTTTTTAAATCCTAGAGATGTTTTTTGGGGATTAAGATTTTCTTTTGAATTAGAATAACAGAATCAATTAGAGGAATCTAATGAAAATTGAATATGCTTTAAATTTTATGAAATCTGTAACATTAATATTGATAGTCAGCGTTTTTGTTATGTTAACAGAAACAAACGCTCAATATAAAAATGCATGGATGTCAGTCGGTTCACTTAACAACTGGTATTCTGAAATCGGGTCTGAGTTGGAAGAACAAGGCTTCATAAAAACTCAGCAGGATGGAATGCAGTGGCCGGCAATTTATTCTTATCAAGACATGCAAGCAGCAAAAGGTTTTTGGATTGGCGCAACCAACTTTACAGACGAAAATGGAAATTTTTATCCATATAAAGTTGTAACCTGTGGTCCGCGTAACCCAGCATTCTTTGCTTTTTATCCAAAGAAATTCGAAGTGATTGGTAAATTTAAACCCACGGCAGTTTCTGTGGATGGTAATCTTTCATATAAAAAAAATGTTGAGATTGACAGTTATAATCCGGACATGCCTTGGGATAGAATGATTGACAATGTAATAAATACTCAACTAGGTGTTACAATTGAAAGAAAGATTTTTCAATTCGGCCAACAGTATAATGATAATTATATTGTTTTAGATTATACATTTACGAATACGGGAAATGTAAATGCCGATGATAATATTGAACTACCTAATCAAACATTAACGGGTCTCTATTTTTATTTTAATTATAGGTTAGCTCCATGTGAACAAGGAGATATCATAATAGGAAACTCTACCCGTTGGGGAAAGAATACTATGAATGATGCTAGAGGCGACGGGGCAGAAAATTCAGCAAATGATCCGAGCAATGAACAATTTAGGGCACAATATTCATGGCATGGTTTCACCACAGAAAAAGATGTTGCTTACGATAACATCGGTGGCCCAATTTGGGCAATACCCAGTATAGCAAAACCTTATTTCCCTGACCTTTCTGATACTGTGGGAAGATTAGGATCTTCTCAGTTCTTAGGTGTTGTTACTTTACATGCGGATAAATCTTCTTCTGACAGTTCGGATGATGTAACACAACCTTCTACCACAGCCTACGAAAGTTCCGATCAGGGTCTTTTCTTAGCTGGTGCAAACGCTTTTAATGCAGATCAAATGACACAGGAATATGGTCTAATGTCTAAAGGGCATACAGCAAGACAAGCAAAGGTTGTTGAACCAAGTGGCGATTATGCACTTCAACGAACACCACCGGATTTAGGAACTTCAGGAGGACTATCATTCTCCAATGGATATGGGCCTTACACATTAGCTCCTGGAGAAAGTGTTCGTATTGTTTGGGCTGAAGCGGCTTCCGGCATAAGCAGGGAGGAACAGGTCAGAACAGGCAGAATGTACAAGCGTAAACAAATCAACGATGAAACTAAAGACAGAGTTGTAATGCAAGGCCGTGATTCTTTATTCCAGACTTTCAGAAGAGCAATTGATAATTATCAATCAGGTTTTACTTTACCAATGCCTCCTCATCCTCCGTTAACATTTGATGTCAATTCAGGTGGGGATAAAATATCTTTATTATGGACAGTAGACCCTTCTGATCCTACTCCGATTTCAGGTTTTAGAATTTATAGAGCCCAGACTTTTGTTGACAGTGCCTATAAATTAATTTATGAAGCTGGGCCTGGGGAAACAAGTTATGACGATGTATCGCCAATTAGAGGAGTTGATTATTTTTACTATATAGTTGCCGTTGGGGAAAATCAATCTGGTGGTCCAGGAACACCAGCCGGGAAACTTATTAGTGATAGATATTATACTCAAACATATGACCCTGCAAGGCTGCAAAGACAAGCAGGTACTAGTCTCAATCAAATTAGGATTGTTCCAAATCCATTTAATATTTCTGGCGGAAACAACGTTAGATTCCCCGGAGATAGAATAGCCTTCTATAATATACCAGGACAATGCACTATAAAAATTTACACTGAGCTTGGCGAATTAATAAAAACTATTGAGCATACTAATGGAAGCGGTGACGAATTTTGGTATCAGGTAACTTCTTCAAATCAAATAGTAGTAAGTGGTATTTACATTGCTGTAATTACTGATAATACTACAGGTGAAAAACAAATTGCAAAATTTGCTGTAATCCGTTAATGATAAATTTTTAAAATGTTTTATTCAGGAAAATAAATGAAATCATTAATTATTTATATCGGAATATTTTTATTCTTCTTCCAATTTGGATGCGACACATTAGACAGTAATAATGTGGATAATTTATCTGATGTTGAATTAAATGTTTCAGGCCTTTCGGTATTGCCTGATTCTATGGAATATGTTGGCTGGCTTACTCTAATAGATAATAACGCTAAAGATACAATTTCTCAATCCTACAAAATATTTTCGTTCAGTTTGGATGTAAACCGGAGTTATTCTAAACGAGTTGGAGTAAATTTTGGCTATGTTCATAATTCAAACGCTTTTATGATTTCTGAAGAATTAAAAACCAAAACCGACTCCTCAATCAGCAAGAATAAGATTGATATGTACGGCAGACTTCTAAATAGTATTTCCAAATTAGACTATGTAGGAAAAGATACAATCCCATCTCCGGATGGAAGCGTACAATTATTTGTTGATGTTGTTAAATAGTTCAATGGCTCAGTTAAAAGTAAAATTTTAAAGAGAATTAAATGAAAAACTTATTATACATTTTTACCTCAGTTTTCTTAATACTTCTAATTTTTCCATCAGTTGCGGCTGCGCAAAATAATAGAAAATTAGCCCAAACAGGTTTAAAATTTTTGAGCGTTTCGACAAACGCAAGAGCTGCTGGAATGTCAGATGCGATTACAACATTAAATTTAGCCTCATCGTCTATGTTTTATAATACTTCCACTATGGCAGAGATGAATGGGTTTGTTGACTTTTCGTTTGGTTCTACAAGATGGATTGCAGATATAAATTATTATCATGCAAGTCTATCTGTTAAACCGTTTGACGGCGACTACGGCGTGATTGGGATGTTTGTTGAAGGAGTTGATTATGGAGAATTGCAAGGGACGGTTTTTGCCAATAATGACGATGGATATCTTGATGTAGGCACTTTTAAACCAAATGCCTTAGCTTTTGGTATCGGATATGCAAAATCCCTTTCAGAAAAATTTTCCATTGGAGGAAACATCAAATATGTAAGGCAGTATTTGGGAACGAGTGTAGTAAATTTTGATAATTCAGGAAATGCGATTTCTGAAAAAAATTCAATCGACGCCGCTGCTTTTGATTTTGGTATTCTATACCATACCGGATATAAAAGTCTTGACTTCGGAATGAGTGTTAGAAATTTTTCCACTGAATTAAAATATAAAGAAGAAAGCTTCCAGCTCCCTTTAACATTTAAAATTGGCATATCGATGAATATGCTTGATTTAACAGATTTGAATAGCGATATGCATTCATTGTTACTTTCTATTGATGCTTCTCATCCAAGGGACTTTGCTGAACAAGTTTTCGTTGGAAGTGAGTATACTTTTATGAAAACTTTTTCAATTAGAGCAGGTTATGAATTTCCTAAAGATGAGGGCGGATTCAGTGCTGGATTTGGATTAATGCAGCAGATTTCTGGAGTTAATATGGGGATTGATTATTCATATACCGATTTTGGAATCTTTAATGATACAAATAATTTCTTCGGTGGATTTAATGGAATTCACAGATTAACAGTTAAGTTCGCTTATTAATTTTTAATTAAGTAAATAATCTACGGCAGTAAACATGAAAATTTATTCTAATACATGGCTTAAAATATTTAGCCTGGTTTTTAACTTAATACTAGTTTTATTTTTCATTAGTTGTAATGAAGATACCACTCCAAGTTTAGCAAATTTGATTGGGCCTTCTAATCCAACACCACAGATTACAACATTAGATCCGCCAAGTGAGGCTTTAGCCGGATATTCTAAAATCACAATAAATGGTTCAAATTTTTTAGCTGATACTTCGGCTAATTTAGTGTTTTTTGGTACAGCGAAAGCAAAAGTTTTACAGGCGTCAACTACCCAATTGGTAGTACAAGCTCCAAATGTTTTAGGAGATACATTAAAATTAAAGATTGCATCAGCAGGAGATTTATTCAGCAATATTGTTAGCTATAAATTAAAACCTGCTGTTTCTATTTTTTATACTGATTTCCAATCATTTGAAAAACCCCATGGTATAACTACTGATAATGCAAATAATGTTTATGTTTCAATTGAAGGCGACGGAGTAAAAAAAATAAATACTAATTTAGAACTTACGGATTATGCAGCAAAAGGTACTGAAACTTTTTGGAGTTCTTTAAAATATGGTAAAGCTAGTACCATTTATAGCGCAAGAACATCTAGAGGAGTTTGGCAGATTTTTGAAAATACCCAGCCTACTTCATCGCCATGGGCATTAACGGCGAGTGGAACAAGAGTGGATGATTTAGATTTTGACAGCAATCTTAACATTTGGACTGTTGGCGCAGCAAGTAATATTTTTATAATTAGGATCAATCCTTCCGGAGAATCTAAAACCTTTCAATTTAATGGAAGTACATTCAGAGCAGTTAGATTTTTTAATAACTCTTTGTATGTTGGGGGTCTTTATAATGGAATAGAAGGTGTGTGGTCTATCCCAATTATTTCTGCAGACAGCTTAGGAACTGCGGCATTATATTTTGATTTATCGGCTAATTTTTCTCCTGCAAAGGTTAATGCTATTACTTTCGCTCAAGATGGAGATTTATACATTGGAAGCTCAAGAGATGTGAATCCGATAATTACTATTCATCCCGATAAATCTTTTGAGGAACTTTATCCGGGATTAATTAAGTCTTCTTTGGTAAATGATCTAAAATACACAGGTGTGCCTGATGTGGAGGCATTTGCTTGGGGAACCGGAAATTTTTTGTATTTTACTCAGAGAAGCTTAAATATCATTAAATTGGATATGGAAAAACCTGGTGCACCATACTATGGCAGAGATTAAAATGTTCTTATTCTAATTTATTTCTTAACACTAACTATAAGGAGAAGCTATGTTAAAAAAAATTTCTACGTTGTTCGTCATTGTACTACTATTTTCAGTAGCGGCGAAGGCTCAATGGAGTCAGGTAGGCGCTTGGCCTGATACATCATTTAAAGGCGGAACACATGGTATAGCTGTGAGCCCAGATGGTAAGGTTTGGACATCAAGTTATTATTCTACGAATTGGGTAACTCCCAATGGAGATACAATTAAAACAACTCCTATTATTGTATTTAATTCTGATGGATCTGTAGTAGATACATTGAATACTGTTGCACAAAGCGGTGGATTTGTTGTTGATACGTTAAAAGGTAGCAACCGTGGTTTAAGTGCTGACAAAGATGGAAATATTCTTTATAGTCAGTCAGGTCCTAGTAAAATAATAAAAATCAATTATCAAACAATGGAAGGTATGGCTAGCCACTTAGCTACAGAGACAGGATCTTCCCCTACAAAAGCTGCTGCGGCTGATGATGGGTCTATTTTTGTCGGGCCGGTTGTTGGGAATGGTGCTGCAACAGCCTTCATAGTTAAATATGATGCAGATTTAAATTTTGTTGAAAATGCAGTTACCGGACCTCCGGCAATTGCTAGAACAATGGAAGTATCTGCTGATGGTAATACAATATACTGGACAGTATTTACCGGTGCTCAGGGCATTTACATTTATTCACGTCCAGACGAATTTTCGAATTATGCCTTAACTGATTCAGTTCTTCAGGGAATGTCAATAGAAACTGTCGCTTGGAATCCTTCAACTGGTTTACTCTGGGTATCAAATGATGCAAGAGGTCTCGATAGTTCTTATACAGACTTAACCTGGTATGGATTAAATGTTAGTACCAAAGCTATTGAAGATAGTTTTCATTTAGCGGTAGATACATCTCTTACTGCTGATAGACTTCCAAGAGGCTTAGCTTTTAGCCCGGACGGAAAATCTGCTTATGTTGGTTTATTTGGTTCGGCATTTAATCGTATATACAAATTCGATATGGTTACAGGTGTTCAACAGGAATTAGGAATTGTTCCTGAAAAATTTGAACTTTCTCAAAACTATCCTAATCCATTTAATCCTTCAACAGTTATTAAATTCAATATTGCGAAGGCAGGATTTGTTAGTTTAAAAGTTTATGATATAACCGGTAAAGAAGTAGCAGCATTAGTTAACCAAGAATTAAGTAAGGGTAAATTCTCAATATCCTTTAATGCTTCTAATTTAGCTTCAGGAACATATATCTATCAGTTAACAGCTAATGGTACTAGAATTTCCAAAAAAATGATGCTGTTGAAGTAAAATAATGTTTAGCATTCTTTTAGCCGGACTGAAATATGTCCGGCTTTTTTTTGCACAAAATTGTTAAAAAGTTAATTTCTTTTTTATCTCATTATTTCGTAAACAACTTTATTATTATCATGATTAAAAAATTTACTATTCTTGTTTTATTTTTTTTACTATTCCAATTTATTGCAACCGCCCAATCTGATCATCCTAAAAGAGAATTTAGAGCCGCTTGGGTAGCAACCGTAATAAACTTAGACTGGCCTTCTTCTCCTTTTTTGAGTACCGAACAGCAAAAGCAACAATTAATAGATATTTTAGATGGTTTAAAGGAAACCGGAATTAATGTTGTTATTTTTCAAATTAGATCCGAATCTGATGCAATGTATCAATCAAGCATTGAACCTTGGTCATATTGGTTAACAGGGCAGCAGGGCAAGGCTCCTAATCCTTTTTATGATCCTCTTAAATTTGCTGTTGAAGAAGCTCATAAAAGGGGGATGGAATTACATGCCTGGTTTAATCCGTATAGAGTAGTTCGAGATATTTCGG
Source organism: uncultured Ignavibacteriales bacterium (assembly GCA_963746735.1). Lineage (GTDB taxonomy): Bacteria > Bacteroidota > Ignavibacteria > Ignavibacteriales > Ignavibacteriaceae > CAVSWT01. Next base: position 85,265 of record CAVVCO010000021.1, on the reverse strand, counting down.
CGGCTTACCCTGTAGCCTCAAATCACGTTTCTGTACAGCACCCTGATTGGATTGTTACGTACGGAAATATTAAAGTATTAAACCCTGGATTGCCTGATGTTCGACATTATATTTCAGAGGTTATATCTGATGTCGTAAGACGCTATGATGTTGATGGTGTTCATTTTGATGATTACTTTTATCCTTATCCTGTTAGTGGAGTAACTTTTAATGATGATGCAACATTTCAACTTTATCCAAATGGGTTTAGTAATAAATCTGATTGGAGAAGAAATAATGTTAATGTTTTTATTAAAGAAGTTGAAGATAGCATCCAATCTATAAAACCGTGGGTTAAGTTCGGAATTTCTCCATTCGGTATTTGGAAAAACGGTGTTCCTAGCGGAATTACTGGTTTATCAAGTTATAACGAATTATATGCTGATTGTATGAACTGGATGAGAAATCATTCTATTGATTATTTAACTCCTCAATTATACTGGCCTTTTGGCGGAAACCAGGATTATGGTAAATTAATGCCATGGTATGCTGATTCTGCCGCAAAGTATAATAGGCATTTTTACCCTGGCCAGGCAGCATATAGAATATCAGATGGTAACTGGTCTGCCAGCGAAGTTCCAAATCAAATAAGAGCAAATCGTAAAAATCCAAATACACTAGGAAGTGTGTTTTTCAGAGCTCTAGTTGGTGTTCTTGATAATGAAAAAGGTTTTACTGATTCATTAAAAAATAACTTATATAAGTATCCTGCTCTGTTACCGGTAATGAACTGGAAGGATACCATAAAACCAAATGCCCCGTTAAACTTAGAATTCAGTAAAATAGCATCAGCCGGAATAGCGGGCTTAAACTGGGATTTGCCAAACGCTGCGAGTGACGGTGATTCGGCATCAAGATATGTTGTATATCATTTTAATAATGCTTCACCTCAGCAAAGTGATTATGATAATGCAGAAAATATTTATAACGTTGAAGGTAATAGAGAGAGTTTTCCATCATCAAATAATTTAACTGCTCCATATTATTTTTCTGTTACAGCATTGGATAGAAATTATAATGAAAGCAGCCCAAGCAACGTTATACAAATTACAGAACCCTCAACACCTATATTAGCATTACCGTTAAATAGTGAATTAAATGTAAGAGATACAGTTGATCTAAAATGGTTGTATGCAGATGGAGCTACTTCATATCAATTAGTGGTTGGAACTGATTCAACATTTAATGGGAATGTATTGTTTAATTCAAGTAATGAAAATGATACTATTCAATCAATTAGAGGAATGATGGGGCAGACAAAGTATTATTGGAAAGTAAAATCAAGAAATATAGCCGGAGAAAGTAATTTTTCATCTGTTTATAGTTATGTAACCGGATTTCCGGTTACACCAGTTTTGCTTGATCCTCCTCATAAAACTCTGGATGTTTCGACAAGCCCAACATTAAAATGGGCGAAAGCAGTTACCGCCGAAACATATAAGTTACAGCTAACAAAAAATTCATTAACCTTTAATGATCAGACAATAATTCTGGATACAACTTTAGCAGATACTTCTTTTACATTAAATAACCTTGATGGCTTAACAATATATTATTGGCGTGTATCGGCAGAGAATCAATATGGCTCAAGTTTATGGTCTGGATCATTTGGATTTAGAACACAAGAAGTTGTGGGAGTAAAAGATAGGGAAGAAATACCGACAGAATATAATTTATATCAAAATTATCCGAATCCATTTAATCCGACAACAGAGATTAAATTTTCAATACCAAAATCCGGAAATGTAGAATTAAGAGTATATGATATATTAGGGCGAGAAGTAATGGAATTAGTAAATGAAAATTTTGCTGCTGGATCATATACAGTGGAATGGAATGGAAAAAATAATTACGGTAATCAAGTTCCATCGGGAGTATATATTTATACAATAAGATCCGGACAATTTATTTCTTCCAAGAAAATGATCCTTTTGAAATAAAAACTATTGATACAATTATTATAGCCCTGATATTGGCAGGGCTATAATTAGTTAAAACTATTTAATAAAAAAATCTCTACAAAAATCCGGTTATAAATATTGAAAAATTATTTTACTATTCTTTTTATATTTTTAATACTAACCTCTCAGATAGATTCACAAGTAAATCATCCTAAAAGAGAATTTAGGGGAGCGTGGGTTGCTACAGTGTTAAATCTAGATTGGCCATCAACACCTTATCTCACTACGGAGCAGCAGAAGGAAGAACTCATTAATATATTAGACAATTTAAAAGCTGCTGGAATTAATTCTGTAATATTTCAAGTTAGATCAGAATGTGATGCTATGTACGCTTCAAATATAGATCCTTGGTCATATTGGTTAACAGGGCAGCAAGGCAAAGCTCCTAATCCTTTTTATGATCCGCTAGATTTTGTTATTAAGGAAGCCCATAAAAGAGGGATGGAATTACACGCCTGGATGAATCCTTACCGTGCAGTTAGAAACGTTGGGGGCTATGTGAATTCTTCGATGCATGTTTCCCAAAAGCATCCTGATTGGATTTTACAATTTGGGAGTTTAAAAGTTTTAAATCCTGGCTTGCCGGCAGTTAGAGATTATGTTACTTCAGTTATAACGGACATTGTAAGACGGTATGATGTTGATGGAATCCACTTTGATGATTATTTTTATCAGCAAGGAATTACAACTGAAGATGCTAATGCTTTTCAAAACTATTCACGCGGATTTACAAATCTTGGTGATTGGAGACGCGATAATGTTAATTTGTTAGTAGCACAAATATATGATAGCATTCAAGTTATAAAACCTTATGTTAAATTCGGTATAAGTCCGCCTGGAATGTGGAAATCTGGAAATCCATCGGGAATATGCGGCTATTACGGTTATTCAGATATTTATGCAGATGGAATTCACTGGCTTCAATCGCATACTATTGACTATTTAGCACCTCAATTATATCATTCAATCGGTTCCTCAATAAATTGTGGAAGTACAGATTATAAATTAATTATGAACTGGTGGTCTACACATACCTACAGTAGACAATTATTTATTGGTTTAGGAGCTTACAGAATTGCTGATTGGTCTTCAAGTGAAGTTCCAAATCAGATTAGGTTGAATAGAGGTAATCAGAATGTTAGCGGTGGAATTTTATTTAGAACAAGATTTGGAATTACCGACAATTTAAAAGGATTTTTAGACACATTACAAACTGACTTATATAAATATCCAGCATTAGTCCCAACAATGAATTGGAAAGATACAATTAAACCAAACGCACCGCTAAATTTAGCATTTGGAAAAATTGCTTCTGCGGGACGCTCAGGATTAATATGGGATTTACCTAGTACAGCAAGTGACGGAGACTCTGCAAGCAGATATGTCGTTTATCATTTCAATACTCCAACTCCTCAACAAAGTGATTATGACAATGCAGAAAATATTTATAACGTTGAAGGTAATAGAGAGAGTTTTCCATCATCAAATAATTTAACTGCTCCATATTATTTTTCAGTAACTTCATTAGATAGAAATTATAATGAAAGCAGCCCAAGCAATGTTGTTCAAATAACTGAACCATCAGCTCCAATTCTAGCTTCACCTTTTAACAATGAATATAATATCAAAGATACTGTTGAGCTTAAATGGATGTATGCAAATGGTTCTTCTTCCTATCAAATCCAAATTGGAACAGATTCAACTTTTAATGGAGATATATTATTTAGTTTCAGCAGTGTGAATGACACAATGCAATTAATTGCCGGAATGTCAGGCCAAACAAAATATTTTTGGAGAGCCAAATCATTCAATATTGCAGGTGAAAGTAATTTCTCAGAAGTATATAGCTTTACAACTGGATTTCCAGTTACTCCGGTATTACTCGATCCTCCTCATAAGGCTCTGGATGTTTCGATAAGTCCAACATTAAAATGGGCGAAAGCGGCCACAGCCGAAACATATAGATTTCAGCTAACAAAAAGTTTAACATTTAATGATCAGACAATTATTCTGGATACAACAGTAACTGATACTTCTTTAATATTAAATAATCTTGATGGATTTACAATATATTATTGGCGTGTATCAGCTCAGAATCAATATGGTTCAAGTTTATGGCCGGGTTCATTTGGATTTAGAACACAAGAAGTTGTAGCAGTAAAAGATAGAGAAGAATTACCGACAGAATATAATTTATATCAAAATTATCCGAATCCATTTAATCCGACAACAGAGATTAAATTTTCAATACCAAAATCCGGAAATGTAGAATTAAGAGTATATGATATATTAGGGCGTGTAGTAATAGAATTAGCGAACAAAAATTTTGCAACTGGCTCATATTCAGTGACATGGGATGGAAAAAATGATTCAGGAATTCAAGTTCCTTCTGGAGTATATATTTATATAATTAAAGCAGGACAATTTATTTCTTCAAAGAAAATGATATTTATAAAATAGCCGTAACTTCTTTCTTAATATTGAATTAAGATGGCATCAAAATAAGCAAAACTGGCGCCATCTTATTTTTCTTTCTTTAATCAACATCTTAATTGATCCTTTTTTCTTCATTTCTAATTAATTATCTTACTGTTCAAATAAATTGAATTTTAAAAAGAATATTTTTAAGGAAGTCCAATGGCTTTATTACCAATAACTTTATACGGTGATAAAATTTTAAGAAAAAAAGTAGATCAAGTTAAAGAAGTTGATTTAAAAACAATTGAATTGATAAAGAATATGTTTGACACTATGAAGAATGCAAGTGGAATTGGTTTAGCGGCTAACCAGGTTGGCGCTAATCAATCAATATTCGTTATCGATATTTCTGCGGTTGAAGGTTATGAGGATTACAGGCCAATTGCTTTAATAAATCCTGAGATTGTGTATTATTCTCCAGAAATAGTTGTAATTGAGGAAGGCTGCTTAAGTATTCCTGATATAAGATCCGAAGTTGAAAGGCCGGAATCTATAAAAATAAAATTCCAAGATGCTGATTTGGTTGAACATGAGATAGAAGCTGATAGCTTGCTTGCACGTGTAATGCAGCATGAATTTGATCATCTGCAAGGAGTTCTTTTTATAGATAAGCTGGATGATAAAACCAGGAAAAGCTTAAACGAGGAATTAAATAAAATAAAGAAACGCTCAATAGATGTTGATTACCCAATTACTGAAGATGCAGATTACCAGTTACGATAAAATTTGAAAATGAAAATTATATTTATGGGCACGCCGGATTTTGCTGTCCCATCTTTAAAAATTTTGCTCAAGCATCATGAAGTTCTGGCAGTTGTAACAGCCGCCGATAAAGAAAGAGGGAGAGGGCAAAAAGTAAGTTTCACTCCTATTAAAGAAATTGCTTTGGAAAATAATATTCCTGTGCTCCAGCCGGAAAAATTAAAAGATGAAAATTTTATTACTCAATTAAAAAACTTTAGCGCAGATCTATTTGTGATTGTTGCATTTAGAATTCTTCCTAAAGAAGTATTTTCAATTCCCTTAAAAGGTTCTTTTAATCTACATGCTTCACTTCTTCCTAAATATAGAGGGGCAGCTCCAATTCATTGGGCAATTATAAAAGGTGAAAAAGAAACAGGTGTTACTACTTTTAAGCTTGAAGAGAAAGTTGATACAGGAAATATTTATCTTCAAAAAGAAATACCAATTCTTGATGAAGACAATCTGGGAACTATTCACGATAAGTTAAGCGAATTAGGTGCAGAAGCAGTTTTTGAATCAGTAAACATGATCGAAAGCGGGAATTATAATCTTCTTCCTCAAAATAATTTAGAAGCGACACCAGCACCTAAGATAACTAAAGAGACAGGAAAAATTGACTGGAACAATTCTGCTGAAGAAATTCATAATTTAGTAAGAGGCCTTTCGCCATATCCAGCGGCTTATTTTGAATTTAATGGTAGGTTGATAAAAATATTTAAATCCCAAATTGTTCAATCATCATTAAATCCTTTTGAAATTAAATCAAACTAAAACTGAATTAATAATCGGTTGCGGGAAAAATGCTTTAAAAATTCTTGAACTCCAGCAGGAAGGAAAAAAAAGAATGGGAGTCGAAGAATTTTTAAGAGGTTTTAATTTCTCTTAATAGCACTTATATTTGCTTTCAATCATCTCAAGATTTAATCAATAAATAAAAATTTAGCAGGGGTTTTAATTTTAAAAACTTAATGGGAAGTTATTTTAATGAAATATCTAAATAGCATTTTAGACGGAATCGGAAAAACTCCTTTGGTCAAATTAAATCATATTAATAAAGGGCTGAAACCGCAAATATTCGGCAAGCTTGAATCAGCAAACCCTGGGGGAAGTGTAAAAGATAGAATCGGCATTTCAATGCTTGAAGATGCCGAAAAACGCGGAGTAATTAAGCCGGGTGGAACTGTAATAGAGGCTACCAGCGGCAACACCGGCATTGGTTTAGCGCTTGCATGTGCTGTTAAAGGATACAAATGTATTTTTGTTGTAACTGATAAAGTAAGTTATGAAAAAATTAATTATTTAAAATCGTTAGGCGGCGATGTAATCGTTGTTCCTAATGCTGTCGGGCACGATCACCCTGATTATTATATTACAGTTGCTAAAAAGATTAATAAAGAAACTCCAAATTCATTATTCATGTACCAGTATTCCAATCCTGCCAACCCGGAAGCTCATTATAAAACTACCGGACCTGAAATTTGGGATGATACCGAAGGTAAAATAACTCATTTTGTTTCTGGAGTTGGGACAGGTGGGACTATCAGCGGTGCTGGAAGATATTTAAAGGAAAAGAATGAAAATATTCAAGTTATTGGTGCTGATCCTTATGGTTCAATATTTAAAGAATATAAAGAGACTGGCAAACTTAATCACGGGACTCCATATTTAGTTGAAGGCATAGGACAAGATTGTTTGCCGAACAATGTTCACTTCAAATATATTGATAGAATTATTAACGTAAGCGATATGGATTCATTTAATTATGCTAGAATACTTTCAAAGGAGGAAGGAATTTTTTGCGGCGGCAGTACAGGGACTAACCTCTTTGCCACTTTGGAAATTGCTAAAGAGCTTGATGAAAAAGCAGTGATAGTTTTTATTGTTTGCGATACCGGCGAAAGATATTTAAGCAAATTTCATAGTGATGAATGGTTAAGAGAAAAAAGATTGCTCCCAAATGATATTAAAACTTTGAAAGATATTTCTAAGGCGAAAAGGTCAAATAAATCTTCGGAGCTGGTTTATTTGAATGCACAAGACAAGGTTAAAACTGCAGTGGAAGTTTTGGGATCAAAAGGATTTTCTCAATTACCTGTAATGGAAAACGGCGAATCAGTGGGCAGTTTGCGCGAAGCAAAAGTTATGGCAAAACTTCTCGACAATCCTGATCTTCTTAATAATAAAATTGAAGATATAATGGGTCCAAGTTTTCCAACTTTAGACGAGAAAACTGAACTTACTATAGTTAAAAAATATCTTGGCGATTCTCCGGCAGTACTCGTAACTGAATATGGAAGAATCGTTGATATTATTACAAGATATGATGTAATTGAATTCACAAACGTTTAATAAATAATTAAGGAACTTTTATGGGATTTTCCACAGATGCAATACATGCTGGACAAAGTCCGGACCCGGTTACAGGTGCAGTGATAACTCCGATTTATCAAACATCAACTTATGCTCAGGAAGAATTAGGAAAGCATAAAGGATATGAATATGGCAGAACCCATAATTTAACACGTCAGGCACTTGAAAAAAATATTGCCACATTGGAAAAAGGAAAATATGGAATTTCCTTTGCATCCGGATTAGCAGCAACACATGCACTAATGGGTTTAATTAAAGCAGGTGATCATGTGATTGTTTCACACAATGTTTATGGAGGCACCTACAGACTCTTTGAATTAATAATGAAGGACTACGGAATAAAATTTTCTTGGGTTAATACTAGCGACTTAACCAACATTGAAAAAGCTATTACTTCAGATACAAAAATGGTTTTTCTTGAAACTCCAACAAATCCTATGTTAAATCTAACTGATCTTGAAGGTGCTGCAAAAATTTGTAAGAAGAATAAATTAATCAGTGTTGTTGATAACACTTTTATGAGCCCGTATTTCCAAAATCCGTTAGCTCTGGGATGTGATATTGTTCTTCATAGTCAAACCAAATATATAAATGGGCATAGCGATGTTATAAGTGGGATACTAATTACAAGTGATGATAAAATTCATGACAGACTTCGTTACATTCAAAATGCCACCGGCGGCGTACCATCACCATTCGACTGCTGGCTTATTCTTCGTTCAACAAAAACATTAGCAGTAAGAATGGAAAGGCATAATAAAAATGCAATAGAGATCGCAAAGTTTTTAGTCGATTCAAAACTTGGGGAAAAAGTTTACTATCCAGGACTTCCAGCACATCCGCATTATGAATCTCGCAAAAAAACAAATGCGAGGATTTGGAGGAATGATTTCTTGCGATCTTGGAGATATGGAACTTGCTAAAAAACTGTTAAAGAATGTTAAGATTTTTACTTTGGGTGAAAGTCTTGGCGGAGTTGAAAGTTTAATTAATCATCCGGCAAGTATGACTCATGCATCAGTCCCAAAGAAAGATAGAGAAGCAATGGGATTAACTGACAGCCTTGTAAGATTTTCGGTTGGGATTGAAGATGTTGAAGATTTAATTGAAGATATTAAACAAGCGATTAAATAATAAGTTGGAGTAATGGAAACTTCCATTACTCCAAACATCATTTTTTAGTATATAAAATAAGATTTCTTTAATGCTGCTATTGTTTCCCATACATAACAATGGAAGCTTTCTCAATCATATTCTGATTCAAATAAAATCCAACCATAGCAGGATTAGCAGTTTTATCAAGATCAATTTTACCTTTCAATGCATAAATAGTAATCAAATATTCATGTGGTGCTCCGGGAGGCGGACATGGCCCGCCATAACCTTGTTTACCAAAATCAGTCATGCTTTGAACACTTCCTTCAGGCGCTATTGATTTAGAAATATCACCTGCATCGGATTTTAATTCATTTACTTTTGCCGGAATATTAAAAATAACCCAATGCCACCAGCCGCTTCCGGTAGGTGCGTCAGGGTCATACATTGTTACTGCAAAATATTTTGTGCCTTCCGGAGCATTTTCCCATGATAATTCAGGGGAAACATTTCCACCCTGGCATCCGAAACCATTAAAGAATTGTTTGTTTGTTGCTTGCCCGCCGATGTCGTTACTTTTTAAAGTGAAAGTTTGAGCAGATACAATACCGAATAAAGAAAAGATAATAAATAAACCATAAATCTTTTTCATGGTGATTGCCTTTTTATTTTGGTTGATAGTTAGTGTTATGTAAATTTATAAAAATTATATCTTCAATTAAAATTTTATTAAGCATCATTCATCAAATCTATAAATGAGTCTATTGCTTTTTTTACACCACTTAAAGTTTTTTCATCAATAATTTTCCCGTTTCTATCTATTTTCTTTTTAGGTCCTTGAATTAAAACCCTGGTGTCATGATTAACTTTCATGGATAAAGTTTTCATCACTAGATATAATTCTTCATGAGCTTTTTCACCTGAAGTTGCAGCAGTAATAAGCGCTAATGGTTTTTCAGAAAATACAACTGTTGATACCGTCCACTCAATTGCATTTTTTAATGAGCCGGGGATGCTGAACACATACTCTGGTGTACAAATAATTACTCCATCGGCTTCATCAATTTGTTTCCGAAAATCAATAACACTTTGTTCAACATTTTCATCTTCAATGCCGGGGTTAAAATGCGGAAGTTTTTCAATTCCATCATATATCCGGACTTCTATATTTTCAATATACATTTCTGCAATTGATTTCAGAATTGCTTCATTGTTGGAATTCTTTCTGGTGCTGCCTGAAATAGCTAATACATTTTTTCTTTTTGATGTCATTTAATCTTTAATAAAAATATATTTGACAATTTTTTGCATTGTAAAATAATTCTATTCTTAAATTTCTTACATGACTTTAGTAATATGAATAGTGTTTTACTTTTTATAAATTAAGCTTCAAACTTTTATATTTTCAAACAAATAATTATTAAAATGAGTCTTAAACAATTTATAATTAGCATAATTACCTTATTATTTCTTACTCAATTTCAATTGCAAGCTCAAGTTGAATCTGATTCTATCGAAGTATATTTAATAGATTCTTACGTAACGCCTGAAGTCCCTCACAAGTTTAAACTTTCATTTTTTACAAGCGTCCCGGCAAAATCAACAGTATTAATCGATAATACTTTTTCTTATCCAGTTTCGACTGTATTAACTGATAATCATAAAATTGAAATTAGTATCAGTGATTTAAATGTTAAGAAAAAATCCGTCCCGTTTATCATCTTTGTTGAAGATTCTAATGGCAATAAATATACAAGTGAAAAATATGAATTTGAGATGCCGGAAGAAGTTAAGATTGAAGGCGGTTCGAATTTTCTTTATCTCTGCTTATTTGCAGGAACAGTATTTCTAGTGCCGTCACCAACTTTTGTGATAGGACATGACAAAAACTATTTTAGTTTAACAAAAGAAATCCCGCTTATATCAATTCGTTCCAGCGGATACAATTATCCAATGGGGTATTTTTCAGCCGAGTATTCACATATCTTTAATGCACCTGTGCAAAATTATTTTAGGATTGGATACAAGCACATAATTCCAATTAAAGGTATTGAATATATTTCCCCCGGTGTAAATGGTTTCACGAATTTTAAAGGATTTAACGGTATAAGTCCTGAGCTTTCAATCGGCTGGTTAAAAATATTGAATGCATTTACTGTATACACTCGTTATCGTTTTAACGTAAAACCTGGTACTTCAAACAGCGAGTTCAATGAATTCACGATTGGCCTATATTCAAACTTCTTTTCGTTTTATCTCAATTGATTTTTATAGATGAAAGTAGTAAAATTTTCTGAAGAACTGTTTAAACCAGTAGCGAAGTTATGCCGCCAGAATATGGAACTTGACATTATGCCGGATTTTCTGTTGCGAGAAAAAACGTTTGATGATCCTGATTATAATCCTGAACTGACTTTAGTTGCAATTGATGAAAAAGAAATTCCAATTGGATTTATACAAGGAGTAATTAGAGACAGAAGTAATGAAAGTGTAGGTTATATTAAATTGCTTTGTGTTGATTCAAACCAAAGAAGAAAAAGGATTGCATCTAATTTATATCATGAAATAGAAGAAAAATTTATTCAGAATAAAATTAAAAGAATTAGGGTGTATGAATCATACCCAAATTATTTTATGCCTGGAGTTGACCCATTTTACACAGAAGCAGTCTGCTTTTTTGAAAGAATGAGATTTAAAAAATTTAAAGATACTTCTAATCTAAAAGCCGATTTGATAACAGGTGATTTTAATACAGAAATTGAAGAAGCAGAATTACGAAAAGGAAATATAATCTGCAGAAGAGCATTTAGTGATGAAAAAGAAAAAGTCTTAAAATGGGTTGATGAAAAATTTCCGATCTGGCATTTTGAAGTTGAAGAGTCATTCAAAAATAATCCGGCAACATTATTTATTACAGAAGTAAATGGAGAAGTAAAAGCATTCAGTGTTCATGAAGTTAATAACAAAGGAACCGGCTGGTTCGGGCCAATGGGAACAGATGAATCATTAAGAGGAAAAGGTATCGGCGGAATTTTATTAAGAAAATCTTTGGCTGATATGAAAGAAATGGGATTTGTAAAAGCAACAATACCGTGGGTGGGGCCAATTCCGTTTTATATGTTTTATGTGAATTCGAAAGTAGAAAGAATATTTTGGCGCTATGAAAAATTAATGAAATGAATTTCACAATTATTTTTTATTACTTCTACACTCCAATTAAAATGATAATTACTTTAAATGAAAATATTAATTCTTACAATTTTACTAACTATACTAAATTTATCTTTTGCCCAAACAGGTAAGTTAAAAGGGAAGGTAACCGAAAACTCTTCTCCTATTCCATCTGTTAATATTTTTCTTATGGGAACCACAATCGGAACAGTTACAGATGAAAAGGGGAACTACATTTTTAGCAGCATTCCCATTGGCAAATACCAAATTAGATTTAGTTCTGTTGGCTACGAAACAAAATTTTTTGACATCACAATATTTGCCGACAAGATGGTTGAATTGGATGTTGAACTAAAGCAAAAGGCAATTGAAGTTGATGAAGTAAAAGTAACAGGATTCAAATATCAAGAACAAAGTGACACGCGTACCAGCCTAATTGATTTAAATCCTAAAAGTGCAAAGGTACTGCCAGGCGCCGGCGAAGACGTATTAAGGACACTTCAATCATTACCCGGTGTTCTTGCCCCAAACGATTTTTCTTCACAGCTCATCGTTCGCGGAAGCGGACCTGATCAAAACTTAATTATTATGGATGACATTGAAATATTTAATCCATATAGATTATACGGCGTAATAAGCATGTTTAACCCCGATGCAGTTTCCGATGTGAATTTAATAACTGGAGGATTTCCTGCTAAATATGGCGACAGACTTTCTGCTGTTTTAGATGTTACAAATAGAGAAGGAAATGCAAAAAAAAAATTAGTTGGAAGTGTAAATGCTTCTATCATTGATGCAAACGTAGTACTCGAAGGAAAAAATCCTTTTAATATTAATGGAAGCTGGCTGATTAATTCCAGAAGAACTTATTATGATTTAATTATTGAACCATTCGTTAAAAACAATGGGCTGGTAGATCAAAATGTTAGTTTCCCTCACTTTTATGATTTCCAGGGGAAATTAGTTTTCGGCCCATTCACCGGGAATAAAATTTTACTAACCGGAATATTTTCAAGAGATGGTGTGGATGTTGTGAGTCCCGCGCAAAGAAAAACTGCTGACAGTGTTGGCGTTTACAATCTTACAAAAAATGATGTACTTGGTCTTGCATGGCATTATGCTCCCAACACAAAAGTTTTAAATAAGCTGGTGTTATCATGGTATCGGAATCAAGGAAATACTAATCTTGATTCAAAAGTTTTAGATCCATCTCTTAACAGGGATGAATTTAAAAATGTAATTCCAGATACTGTTGGGACATACCTTTTAAATTTCAATATAAGCGCTGATTTTAATTTTCGTAAATATGCAATCGATGATAAATTTACATACCTATGGCGAGATAATGTCTTTGAAGCCGGAGCAGGAATAGATTTCATGCGTACTGCAATTAATTTCAATTTCAATTTAGATCCTGAATTGAAAGCTATCATAGCAGCAAATCCACAATTTAGAGCTGTATTAAGCAACTTAGTCGATATTAAAAATTATAATAGATACAGGGCTTACATTCAGAATAATTTTAAATTGTCTGACAAAATTTACTTTCAGCCGGGGATGAGGTTTGATTACTATAATATTTTAGACAAAGCTTATGCCGCACCTCGAATTTCTATTTCTTATGCTCTAAATGATTTGACTACAATCCGTGCTGTATGGGGATTATATTATCAATCACCGGGATATGAAAAATTGATCGATCAGAATATTCTTTATGATTTAAATAAAAAATATACTAAGTATCTTGATGCAGAAAGAGCAATTCATTATGTGGCTGGTATTGAAAGATGGTTGAATAATGAATGGAGTGTTAGACTGGAAGGTTATTATAAAAACTTTGCAAATCTTATCACTCAAAAAAGTGTGATCGGTTCAAATTACTATACCGAACCGGTTCCAGGTAAAAACCCTAAATATCCCAACGCATGGACTACACCTATTACTTTGAAAGGGGATTCATTAACTCAAATTCCGGTCAATGGTGCAAATGGTGAAGCTTATGGATTAGAATTATTTTTATCAAAGAAAAATTTAATGAGTGATGAAAAACTTTCCGGCTGGATTTCTTATTCGCTTGCTTATGCAAATACATATGAGAATGGGTTAGAATATCCTTTTAGATTTGATCAAAGAAATACAATCAACATAGTATTGAACTATAAAATTAATAGCTGGTTCAATATGGGATTGAGATGGCAATATGGTTCAGGTTTCCCAATAAGCGAGCCGGTTGGAATTAAACCGCGTATAATTTTGAAAGATGAAAATGCAGATGGTATTCCAGAAACTCCGGAAGTTGCAACTAGAAAAACTGGAAATGGTGCAGAGGAAGTAATTTACGATATTAATTATGGAGGGAATAAATACAACGGGCGAAAGCCGCCTTATCACAGGCTTGATATCAGGCTAAATGCATTAGCGGATTATTGGGGACTTGATTGGAATTTTTATCTTGACGTTATTAATGTTTACAACCGCAAGAATGTTATAGCTTACGATTATTATGTAACAAATGATTTGAAACTTGGAAGAACACCAAATTACATGTTTCCCATTATTCCAACTTTAGGGTTTAGTGTTAAGTTTTGAGTTATAATTGAAATGATGAATAGGATTGGAACACGAAAGATTTTGTAATCAATTTCCTTTTCAAATTAAAAATATTGTAAGACTCAAGGGACCTTGCGCACCGATAACCAAAGATTGTTCAATGTCTGCTGTTTTAGAAGGGCCGGAAATAAATACCCCATATCCTTCATTAAAATTTTTTAGAAGCAATAAAGCTTCATGCATGTTTTCAAAAATTTTATTTTTATCAAGTATAATTATTAAATTGGCGCAAATAAACGGAATTGAGCGATGTTGAAAATTTTTATCACTTAACCAAACAGCACCATTTTCTGCAACTCCGAATTGTCCTTCTAAAATTGCAATATCTAGTTTATCCAATTCTTTTGCTGAAGTAATTTTACTAATATCTATTGTAGAAAATTCAATTCCTTCAACTACCGAAATAATTTCTTTCGCTTCCGGGAAAAGCTTTTTGATATTTGAAATAATTTCATTTCTATCTTTTAGCTGAATGGCTTTTCCACCGGTTGATTCCAAATTAGTAATAAAGTCGTTCAGCAAGTTAGTCTCAACTTTAAATTTATTTAAATCAATTTCTGGCAGTGGTACAATTGAAGGTTTGCTTCTTTTAATCCTATCTAAAATTTCTTCACGACTCATTTGATTCTATTCTTTTTATACCATTCTGTAAAACTATATTTTGGCGCAGAAGGCAAATCACGATTTCTTGTCCAGTTATTTAATTTTGTATTAAGTAAAAATGATGGAGTTACTTTCATAAAAAATGATAAAGCCTTGCTGCAAAACTTATAAACAGCCGGATGTGAAAAAATAAAACCCGCTTTAAGCATAATTATTTTTTTTAATAACCTTGTAGATGTTTTTACAGTTATTACTTGCCGCCATTTATAAAGTTGTTCGTGAATATCAATTTTGACAGGACAAACATCAGTACAAGAACCGCAAAGTGTGGAAGCGAAAGGTAGTGAACTGTATTTTTGAATATCAATTCCAGGTGATAAAATTGAACCGATAGGGCCTGGTATTGTTGACCCGTAACTGTGCCCACCGCTTCTTCTAAAAACTGGACAAGTATTCATGCATGCGCCGCAGCGTATACATTTTAGTGAGTTGCGAAAATCCTTTCTTCCTAATTGAATAGAACGTCCGTTGTCTACAATTATCAGATGTATTTCGCAGTCAAGCTTTGGCGATCTGAAGTAAGATGAATAAGTTGTTATTGGTTGTCCTGTAGCACTGCGAGCCAGAAGTCTCAAAAATATTCCGAGATGTTCCTGTTTAGGAATCAGCTTTTCAAAACCCATACTTGCAATATGAAGTTTTGTGGAATGAACGCCCATGTCTGCATTTCCTTCATTTGTGCAAACCACAAATCCGCCGGTTTCAGCAATTCCAAAATTCACACCGGTTAAAGCTGCATCAGCATTTAGAAATTTCTGACGTAAATGTTTTCTTGCTTCTCTGGTTAAATAGACTTCATCGCCGCCTGATAATTTTGTATTTAATTCCTTATGAAAAAGTGCATCTATCTCTTCTCTTTTTTTATGAATTGCAGGCATTACAATATGGCTGGGCGGCTCTTTTGCGAGCTGAACTATTCTTTCTCCTAAATCTGTATCAATAACTTCAATTTCATTTTCCTCAAGACAATGATTTAACCCGCATTCTTCAGTGAGCATAGATTTACTTTTAACAAGCTTCTTTGCGTTATTAGATTTTAGGATTTCGAGTACAATTTTATTGTGTTCATTAGCATCGTCGGCCCAATGAACTTTAATATTATTTTTAACAGCTTGTTCTTCAAATTGAACTAAGTATTTATCTATATTCGACAATGTGTGAGATTTGATAATTGAAGCGAGTGAGCGAAGTTCTTCCCAGCCTTTAACTTTTTGTGCTGCAAGATCTCTTTTATGTCTTACAAACCAAAGTGATTGATCATGCCAATCAACACGGGGTTCATCTAAATTAAATATCTCGGCTGATAAAGAATGATTATGCATTTTTAATTTTCAACAGAATTTAAAATTTCTGCAATGTGCATTACTTTTATATTTAAATTTCTTCTCTTAATTATACCTTCAAGGTGCATTAAGCAAGACATATCTGTAGCAGTTAAAACTTGTACATCATGATTTATATGATCTTGAATTCTATCAACACCCATTTTTATCGAAACTGCCTCCTCGGCTACAGCGAATGTTCCTCCGAAGCCGCAGCATTCATCTTCTCTGTCTAACTGAGCTAGTTCTATATTTTTAACTTTGCTTAATAATGATTTTGTTATAGAAAAATTTTCACTCATTAATTCCGAAGGTTTGCCAAGGTTTAATCCTCTTAATCCATGGCAGCTTTGATGCAGGCCAACTCGATAAGGGAAAGAGGCATTTAAGTCTTCTACTTTTAAAACTCTTAACTAGAAACTCACATAACTCAAAAGTATTATTTCTGACATGTTTAACTTCATCTGTCTGGCTAATAATATCATAATGATGTTTAACATGATGAACACAGCTTCCTGAAGGTGCTACAATGTAATCATATGAATGAAAGTTTTCCACAAAAAGATTATAAGTTTGGATTGAATTTTTTTCAAAACCAGAATTTGCCATTGGCTGTCCGCAGCAGGTTTGATTAAAGGGATAAACAACCTTAACATTCAATCGTTCTAAAATTTCTAATGCTGCAATCCCTGCTTGAGGATAAAATTGATTGACATAACATGGAATGAATAAGCCTACAGTCATTTTGAAAAGTATCCTATTACAACTTCAATTTCTTTAAGAAATTATCTTGTAAATGAAGCGTGTTAATTAATTCCCGCCAATGATCTATCCAAATGAACATATCCACCGTCTACAAAAATTATTTGCCCGGTTATATGGGAAGCCTGCTCGGAAACAAGATAAGCTACCATTGAAGCAATTTCTTTTTTTGTAGTCATTCTGTTTCCTAAAGGAATTTTCTTTGTTATTTCTTCTAATTTTTGTTCAGGGTTATCTAAAGTGCTCAACCATTTTTCATATAGCGGTGTCATTACTTCTGCGGGGATAACTGCATTAACGCGTATACCGTAGGGCAGAAGTTCTACTGCCCATTCTCTTGTAAGTGCAACCTGCGCACCTTTTGATGCGGCGTAACCGGAAGTATTTCCCTGTCCTGTAAAAGCAGTTTTTGAACTTACATTTAATATCGAGCCGTGAGTTTTTTTTAATGCGTCCAGAGCAAAGTGAGCTAAATAATAATAATGATATAAATTATTATTTAAGGATGATAGGAATTTTTCAGGACTTCCTTTCTCTAAACCAATTGCATCATTTGCACCGGCATTATTTATTAGTGCATCAATCTTTCCATATTTCATTAGAGTTTCATCAACTACATGTTTGCATTGCTCAATTGATGTTAACTGTGCCTGAATGAAATGTGATTCTTTACCGATGCTCTTTAATTCTTGTGTTAATTCATCTCCGGTTTTTTTGTCACGGGTGGCAATGACAGGGATAGCCCCTTCATCAGCAATAAACCTTGTGATTCCTTCTCCAATTCCTTTCGAACCGCCGGTTATAATCATTACTTTATTTTTAATTCCTAAATCCATTTAAGTGCCTTATATTTTAATCTTATTAATATCTATTGCATAAAATGAAAGAACATTATTATAAAAAATATTTTCTTTCATTTCTCTCGACTCATTTCTTAAAAATTCTTCAATCAAATTCAAAACTTGTTTATATGAACCTGCAAGTAAACAGACGGGCCAATCAGAACCAAAAGTTAATCTGTTTGATCCAAAAGCATCAAATATTACATCGAGATAAGGATAGATGTCATCTGCTTTCCAATTTTGATGGTTGGCTTCTGTGATTATTCCCGACAGCTTACAATAAACATTAGGGTTTTTTGCAAGCTCTTTTATCTGTGAAACCCAGGGCTCAAATTCTTTTCTTTTGATATTCGGCTTTGCAATATGATCTAAAATAAATTTTTGATCAGGATTTTTTTGAACAAATTTAATTGCAGCCGGAAGCTGTTTAGGATAAATTAAAATATCATAAGTAAAGTTGTATTCCTTTAATAAATCAATTCCATTTTGAAAATTTTCATTCAATAAAAATTTTTCATCCGGCTCCGCTTGAACAATATGCCGAAATCCTTTTAACTTTTTGAAATTTGAAAAATATTCAAGTCTTTCTTCAATATTTTTTGATTGGAGGTCAACCCAGCCAACAACTCCTAATATCCAATTATTTTTTTCAGCTAGATCTAAGAGAAATTTTGTTTCTTCTTCAGATTGATCTGCTTGCACGGCAATTGTTCCTGAAATAGACAACTCTTTTAGGATAGGGGAGAGATGTTCAGGAAGAAAATCTTTTCGGAGAATTTTCATGCTTTCGTCAATCCATGCATCACGGACTGGATTATAAATCCAATAATGTTGATGCGAATCTATGATCATTTATTTATTCAAGCTTTCCCAAGATTTAACATTTTGTTTTGCAGTTCCAAGTCCTTCTACTCCCAGCTCAATAACATCACCGTGCTTTAAATATTTTTGGGGTTTTAAACCTAATCCTACACCAAAAGGGGTTCCGGTAGATATAATATCTCCGCCAACCAAAGTCATAAATTGGCTTATGTAGCTTACTAAATGTTTTATCCCAAATACTAAATCCGATGTATTTGAAGACTGCATTGTTTCGCCGTTCAGCTTAAGCCAGAGATCAAGTTTTCCCGGATCTTTAATTTCATCTTTAGTTGCTATGAAGGGACCGATAGGAGCAAATGTATCAGCACTTTTCCCTTTAACCCACTGACCGCTTCTTTCAAGTTGAAATTCTCTTTCGCTCACATCATTATGAAGAACATAACCAGCGATGTGGTCAAAAGCATTTGACTCATCAATGTATGTGCCTCTTTTTCCTATAACGATTGCAAGTTCAACTTCCCAATCTGTTTTAACGCTGTTTTTGGGAATTATTATATCATCATTCGGACCGGTAACTGCCGAAGGAGCTTTAAAAAATAAAACCGGTTCTGATGGTACCTGCATGCCGCTTTCTTTAGCGTGACTGGCATAATTTAAACCAACACAAATAATTTTTGATGGTTTAAATACAGGGGGGCCAAGTCTTATTTCATTTTTTACAGAAGGCAGACTTGAGCTTTTTTCTGCTACAATTTTTTGAAGTTTTTCTACGCCGTTATTTTCAAAAAAAGATTCATCGTAATCATTTACAAATTCGCTAACATCTCTTCTTGATCCATCTTGTAGAATTATTCCAGGTTTTTCTTTTCCATTTTCTCCAAAACGAATTAATTTCATTTTACTCCTTTAAGAATTTAATTTTATATAACCACCATCGATAGGGAAGTTTGTTCCCGTTATAAAACCTGCATTATCTGAACAAAGGAATAGTGCCAGGTCCGCAACTTCAGCGGGTTCACCCATTCTTCCAATCGGCTGGGTCTTAGATAAATTTTCGTACATCTCTTTTTCTTTTCCCGGATAATTTTTTGATATGAATCCATCTACAAAAGGTGTGTGAATTCTTGCCGGTGAAATTGAATTGCATCTAATTCCATAATCGATATAATCTTTTGCGATTGAATAAGTCATGGTAAGTACAGCACCTTTAGTCATTGAATAAGCAAAGCGGTCAGAGATCCCAACTACAGAAGCAATTGAAGCCATGTTCAGAATGCATCCGTTTTTATTTTTTTTCATGTGGGGAATAACAGCAAATAAGCAATTGTAAACACCTTTGATGTTTATTTGATAAAGCCGGTCCATATCTGCTTCTGAAGTTTTTTCAAGATTACCAACATGTGCAACTCCGGCATTGTTTACTAAAATGTTAATGGGTGATTTTACTTCTATACTATTAATAATTCCGATTACTTCTTTTTGATTTGATACGTCACAGAGGTGAAACTCGGCAGATTGATTTTCTTTTTTAATTTCATTTACAACAGCTTCACCGCTTGTTTTATTGAAATCGAGTATATGCACAAAAGCACCGCTGGCAGCAAACTTTTTCGATATTGCTTCACCAATACCGCTTCCGCCGCCGGTTATTATTGCTGTTTTGTTTTTTAATGAAAATGGTTCCATGATTATTTTTACTTTAATTTAATTAATAGACTAATATCAATTCTCTTTCCAAATTTTTCCATCCGGAAAAGAATAATCTTTCAAACTTTCTTGCTTCATTTCAATACTGTAACCAGGTTTTGATGGAGGCATATACGCACTATTCTTAATTACAACCGGATCTAAAAAATGCTCATGAAGGTGATCTACGTATTCAATAACTCTATTTTCTGTTGAGGCGGAGATACAAATAAAATCAATCATGGATAAATGCTGGACATATTCACAAAGACCAACTCCACCAGCATGCGGGCACACTGGAATTTTAAATTTTTCTGCCATCAGCAAAACTGCTAGCACTTCATTCACGCCACCAAGTCGGCAGCTATCGATCTGGCAAATATCTATTGCTCCGGAAGTAATTAGCTGCTTGAAGATTACTCTATTTTGACAATGTTCTCCTGTAGCAACTTTTATGGGCTTAACAGCTTCGGCAATTCTTTTATGACCAAGAATATCATCAGGGCTTGTTGGCTCTTCAATCCACCAGGGTTTATATTCTGCTAAACCTTGTACATTTTGAATTGCTTCATCTACATCCCATTTTTGATTAGCATCCATCATAAGCTTCATATCATAGCCAATTTCTTCTCTAATTATTGAAGCTCTTCTTTTATCATCTTCCAGGTTTGAGCCGACTTTCATCTTTAAATATTTCCAGCCATCATTTTTTGATTCACGGCATAGCCTTCTAATTTTTTCATCGCTATAACCTAACCATCCAGCAGAAGTAGTATAAGCTGGGTAGCCGTTTTGAAGCAAGTAATTAATTCTTTCTTGTTTAGAATTGTGATTCTTTTTTAAGATGGCAAGGGCTTCATCTTTTGTAATCGCATCTGTGATGTAACTGAAATCAACACATGAGACAAATTCTTCAGGCGACATATCAGCAATTAATTTCCACAACGGCTTTTTTTCAACTTTAGCATAAAGATCCCACACAGCATTTATGATTGCTCCGGCTGCAAGATGAATGACACCCTTCTCGGGGCCGAGCCATCTAAGCTGGCTATCGCTCATCATCATCTTCCAGAACTTTCCCATATTGCCGGTGAAAGATTCTAACGTTTTTCCAATCACCAAATAAGACATTGACTTAATTGCCTGGACACAAA
This sequence comes from uncultured Ignavibacteriales bacterium, assembly GCA_963746735.1. Classification (GTDB taxonomy): domain Bacteria; phylum Bacteroidota; class Ignavibacteria; order Ignavibacteriales; family Ignavibacteriaceae; genus CAVSWT01. The sequence continues at coordinate 63,546 of CAVVCO010000021.1, read as the reverse complement.
TTTCATTTCCTCTTCCGATTGTGAATGTAAGCCCGTGCCCTTCAATTCCATCAGGGTGATCAGTTTTAAGGATTACATATGCTGCTGAATAATCAGGATCAGGGTTCATTGCATCTGAACCATCTAAAAATTTACTGGTAGGGAATCTTATATCTTTAGCAATTACTTCTTTAATTGTTATGGGCATTATTATTCTCGTATAAATTCAGAATTAAAATTTTATTGAAAATAAATCATCGCTTTTATAACACCGTCTTTATAATCATTGACGATTTTGAAAGCTTCGTCAGCTTTTTCAAAAGGAAATCTATGAGTAATCATTGACTCAGGCGACCACTTTCCTTCAGCAGTCAAATCTATTGAAGGCTGCACGCCGTTATTTTGTCTTCTAACATTTTGAATTGTAATTTCTTTTCTTCTTGATACGCTTATATCAAATGAAATTCTTTCAATTTCAGGAATTCCTACTATTAAAAGTAATCCTCCGGGTTTTAAAAGATTTACAGCCTGATCAATTGCTTCCTGCTTGCCGCAGCATTCAATAACTACATCGAACAGATCAGGGTTTTCATATTTAAATATAGATACGATATCTTCTTCATCCGGATTACCTGTGAAATCAGCGCCAGCAGCTTTTGCCGCTATTAAACGATAATCTAGTTTATCTGTAACAAAAATATTTTTATAGTTCATACTTTTAAGAGAATGTAAAACAGCTAAACCGATCGGGCCGACTCCAAGTATAGCTACCGAATCAATATGTTTTAATTTTTGTACAAATGTTGCTGAATAATAACCGATTGAAAGAGGTTCGATTAAAGCAGCCATTTCTCCATTAATATTTTGGGGGACTGGGAAACAATTTGATTCAGGCATAACAATATATTCAGCTAGCCCACCGTCGAGCTGTCCTGGTGCTCCTAAAAACTTTTGATTCAAGCAAGTATGTTCTCTATTATTTTGGCATTGAGAACAATGATGGCAGGCAACGTTAGGTTCAACAGCAACCAAATCACCAACTTTAACTCGTTTAACTTTTGAGCCAATCTCTTCCACAGTTGCCGAACATTCATGCCCAACTGTGAAAGGAAAGTTAATAATTTGTTCTCCTATTTTTCCTTCTTTGTAATAATGCATATCTGAGCCGCAAATTCCAACAGTATGAATTTTTAGAAGAACGTCATTATCATTTTTCAAAACCGGTTTTGGGCCATCAATTATTTCAATTTTGCCAATACCGTTAAGTGCTGCTTGTTTCAACTTTAACCTTTCAATTTATTTCAAAGTATTCTCTAACATCAAGTGTCTTCATGCCTGCATTTTCTGCTGCTTTCAAACCTGCATCACCGTCTTCAAATACTAAACAATCTTTTGGTTCAATATTTAAATTATTAGCAGAAGCAAAGAATATTTCTGCATCCGGCTTTGGCTTAAATGGATCATCGGCAGTTAAGATATTTTTGAAGAGGTGAAAAATTCCAATTATTTCTAATTCTTTATGCACAATTTTTTTAACGCTGCCCGAAACAACACCAAGAGGAAGTTTGCCGTAGTAAGTTTTTGCAATTTCAACAACGGGGTCAATAGGTTTTACAGATTCAATGTGATTATAAAAATATTCTTGTTTAACAGAAACAATTTTAAGCGGATTGATATTGGAGTTGTAATTCTTGTTATACAGTTCAATAATATCTGTTTCTTTCATTCCTTTTGCGGAATAAAGAAAATCTCTTTCAAATTTTTCATTTAGAATTTTAAATGCTTCTTTCCAGGCTTTCATGTGCAGCGGCATTGAATCCACAAGGGTTCCATCACAATCAAAAATAATTGCTTTAACACTAGCATCGATCAAAATTTGTTCTAACATAAAATCAGTTTTACTTATTCAGTGAATAATATGCATCGTTCCATTTTAATTCTTTTTTGAATTCGAATAAATCTGTTGATTCATTTATTAATAAAAACTCTAACCCAATCATCTCAGCGTAATCTTCAAGATATTCTCTTGTAATTGCTTTACTGAATGCAGTATGATGAGAGCCGCCAGCTAATATCCAGGCTGAAGCTGCAATTTCAAGATTAGGTTTTGGAATCCAGAGTGCTCTTGCAACCGGTAATTGGGGGAGCGGGTTATCGGGATTAACAACTTCAACTTCATTAACTATCATTCGAAATCTATTTCCCATATCAACGACAGAAGCATTTACAGCAGGGCCTGGTGATGTATTAAAAATTAATCTTGGCGGATCAGCTTTCCCGCCAATCGATAGAGGTTTGATATCAAGAAATGGCTTTTCAGCAGCAATTGATTCACAAATCTCCAGCATGTGTGCACCTAAAACTTTTTGCGATGAAGGATTGAGATGATATGTATAATCTTCCATAAAGGAAGAACCACCTTCTAGTCCGTCAGACATAACTTTAACAGCTCTAACCAGACCGGCAGCCTTCCAATCACCTTCAGCACCAAATCCATAGCCTTGTGCCATTAATCTTTGAACAGATAAACCCTGGAAGCTGAGTAAGTCCGTGAAGATCTTCAAATGTAGTTGTGAATCCTTTAAATCCGCCATCTTCAAGAAATGCTTTTATTCCTAGTTCAATTTTTGCAGCATCTCTTAATGATTGATGTTTTTTGTTTCCTTTCTTTAAATCATCTGTAATATCATATTTCTTTTCGTATTCTGAAATAAGTTCATTGATTGCTTTATCAGAAACTTTATTTACATAAGCCACTAAGATCACCAACTCCATATCCATTTACCGAATAGCCAAAACGAATTTGCGCTTCAACTTTATCGCCTTCGGTTACTGCTACATTTCTCATGTTATCTCCAAAGCGCGCAATTTTTGCCCCTTTGGAATCTAAAACTGCTGAAGCTGCTCGTGTCCATATCGCTATTTTTTCTTGAACCGATTCGTCTTTCCAATGGCCTACAACTACTTTTCTGGATTTATTCATTCTTGTGCAAATGTATCCGAATTCTCTGTCGCCGTGAGCAGACTGGTTCAAGTTCATAAAGTCCATATCAATTGAATCCCAGGGTAAATCAAGATTAAATTGAGTGTGTAAATGCAGAAAAGGTTTTTGAAGAACCTTCAATCCTGCAATCCACATTTTAGCAGGGGAGAAGGTATGCATCCACATTACTAAGCCAATACAATTTTTTGAATTGTTAGCTTCAAGACAAATATTGTAGATTGATTCCGGAGTGGTTAATACTGATTTAAATTTAATTTTAACTGGTATTTTTTTTGAACTGGAAAGACTTTTAACAATTTCTTTGGAATGATCTTCTACTTGTTTTAAAATTTCATTCCCATATAAATGCTGGCTTCCAGTAATGAACCACACTTCAAATTCTTTAAATTCTCTCATATGAATTTCCTTCAAAATTAAGTCTGATAAAAATAAAGAAAAAAATATTTAAAATGATAAGCGTTAAACATTTTTCCCTTAATTAACTTTAATAATAATAACTTAGCTATTATTATTTCTGTCCGTAATAGGCATCAGGCCCGTGCTTGCGTGAATAGTGCTTATTTAAAATATAATCAGGTAAGCTTTTTAAATTAGGATTAAGCAGCAAACTATGAATTGCCATGTTTGCTATTCTTTCAAGAACAAGATTATTTTTTACGGAATCCATGGGGTCTTTACCCCAAGTAAATGGAGCATGGCCGGCAACAAGTACTCCCGGAACTGAAATTGGGTCCAAGCCTTTAAATCTTTTTATAATAACCTTGCCAGTATTTAGTTCATAATTAGAGTTAACTTCATCTTCACTTAAAAATTTTGTAACTGGCACAGACCCATTAAAATGATCTGCATGGGTTGTCCCGAAACAAGGTATTTCCTTACAAGCTTGAGCAAATATCGTTGCGTATTGACTGTGGCTGTGAGTGATTCCGCCAATAGAAGGGAAGGCTTTGTATAATTCAACATGTGTAGGAGTATCAGATGAAGGACGCTTTTTCCCTTCAACAACTTTTCCATTTAAATCTACAACTACCATGTCATCAACAGTCATTGAATTATAATCAACACCACTAGGTTTTATAACAACTAATTTTTTCTTTCTGTCGATACCGCTGACATTTCCCCAGGTTAATGTTACTAATTGATATTTAACCAAAGCTAGATTGGCTTGCAATACTTTTTGTTTTAAAGTTTTTAACATGAAAATCTCTCAGGTAGTTTTTAATAAACAAGGATTAAGAATACTTGTAAAGTTACATAGTATTTTATTTCAAACAACAAAAACTACTAAACAATATGTATGAATTAAAGTGGTTTTATAATAAAAGACGCTCCGGAAGAGCGTCTTTAAATAATTTATGATTTCTTATTTTCTTAGGAGAAATAAGAGTAGATAATAATTATTATTACAACTAGAAGAACAGAAGCAATAACATCACCCTTGGACCAACTGCTTCTTGTTTCTTTCTTATCCTCTTCTGAGGTTGTACTGAATGTCAATCCGTTTAATTTTTCATAAGACGGAACTTCTGTTGCATAGCTTACAACTATCATAGTTATTATGCAAACAACTGTTATAAGTAAACTGTAATATTGGAAAAATATATTATTGATTATCCAGAGAAATGAGCCTTGTGTATAGCTGAATCCATCCATCAATTTAACAGGAGTATCAACAGCAAGGCGGAATAACCCCATTAAAAATCCAACTATTAATGCCGACATACATCCTTTAGCATTTAATCTTTTCCAAAAAACTCCTAGGAAGAAAACTACGAAAATAGGAGGCGCCAGATAAGCTTGAACTCCTTGAAGGTAATCGTATAATCCTTTTCCGCCTTGAATTACCGGAATCCACAATAAACCAATTAAAACCATCACACCGGTTGCAACTCTTCCAATCCAGACTAATTGTTTTTGAGATGAATTTGGCCTTAACCTCGAGTAAAAATCCATTGTGAAGAGGGTAGAAGAAGCATTAAAAACACCGGCGAGTGAACTCATCAATGCGGCAAGCAAACCCGCAACAACAATACCGCGAACACCAATTGGCAAAACATAAGCAACTAATAATGGAAATGCTTTTTGAGCGTTATCTCTTATCAATTGACCATTAGCTCCATACAGTTCATGTTGTATTTCAGGAATAACACCGTTTTTGGCAATTGCAAAACAAATTAAACCGGGGATAATAAAAATAAATACAGGAAGAAGTTTTAAAAATCCCGCTGCAATTGATCCTCTTCTTGCTTCGGTTACACTTTTAGCACTGATTGCTCTCTGGACTATGTACTGATCAGTTGTCCAGTACCATAACCCAATTATTGGTGCGGCAAATAACATCCCAAGCCAGGGATAATTTCCGTTAAAATACCAGGCCATTTTTCCGGCTTCATTTACCGGGGCCCATGTTCCCTGCACACCTGCGGGTACTAAGGGTTTCCAAAGATTAAGCATTTCAGGGCCAACAGTTTCTTTTAATACATGCCACCCGCCCAATGCTTGAAGCCCGAACCAGGTAACTAAAATTGAACCGAAAATTAAAATTAAAGTCTGCAAAGCTTCTGTATAAGCTACTGCTTTCATACCTCCGAGAATAGTATAAATACCTGTAAGTACAATTACCAAAATTGAGCCGATCCAAAAACTGTCTAATCCCAAGAAAGAAATATCAGGAAGTAGAACACTAAATACTATTCCTCCGGCGAAAATGCCGACTGCGATTTTTGTAAGTATATAAGCGACTAAAGAAATAACTGAAAGCAAAGTTCTTGCGCTAGGGGAGAACCTTCTTTCCAAAAACTCAGGCATTGTAAAAACTTTTGATCTCATATAAAAAGGTACCATTACCCAGCCAAGTACAAGCAAACACCAGGCGTGTAATTCGTAATGAGCCATGGCAACACCATCCGTGGCACCTGAACCAGCTAAACCAACAAGATGTTCAGAGCCGATATTAGAAGCAAAAATTGAAGCACCGACAATGAACCAGCCTAAGTGACGTCCGGCAAGAAAGTAATCTGTTGAAGTATCTTGACGTTGTTTTATTACCCACCAGGCTAAACCAAGTATAATTGCAAAATAACCTGCAATTATGATCCAGTCTAAAGTTTGTAAAGTTGACATGATCCCTCTCTAACAATGAAAAAATTAATAAATTAGTTTTTTAGTGCTTAAGAATAATTTTTTTAGTTAGTTTAATTCTACTTTGTCAAAAATTTATAATATGTCGTTTGCTTATAAACATCACCTGGTTTTAGAGTAACAGGAGGAAAATCTTTTTCGTTCGGTGAATCCGGGAAATGCTGAGCTTCAAGGCAAAGTCCGGTTCTATATTTGTAGACAATTCCTTTTTTCCCTTTGAGGGTTCCATTTAGAAAATTCCCCGAATAAAATTGAAGGCCCGGTTGATCAGTGAATACTTCCATAAATATTCCGCTGCTTGAATCATAAACGCTCGCAACTTTTCTTACACTACCGTTATAATTATTTAGCACCCAATTATGATCGTATCCATGTCCGAATTTTAATTGTTCATAATCATCATTTATTCTTGAACCTATTGTTGTTGGCTGTCTAAAATCCATTGGTGTCCCTGCAACATCATCAAGTTTTCCTGTTGGGATCAAACCATCGTCTATTGGAGTAAATTTTTCAGCATCAATCATTAGTTTTTCATTTAATATTGTATTGTTTGGATCACCACTTAAATTAAAATATGAATGATGTGTAGGATTTAGAATAGTTTCTTTATCAGTAGTAGCGCTGTAATCTATTCTTAATTCATTATCATTGGTTAGAGTATAGGTTACATTCAAAGTTAAATTACCAGGATAGCCTTCTTCCATATCAGCACTTTTGTAAGTTAGCTTTAATGCAGGACCCAAGTCACTTTTAACTTCCTCTGCCTGCCAGACTCTTTTATCAAATCCGTTAGTTCCGCCGTGTAGATGATTTTTACCATCATTAATTGTAAGCTGATATTCTTTCCCATTTAATTTGAATTTGCCCTTATCAATTCTGTTCCCATATCGTCCCACTATTGCTCCAAAATATGGACTCATTTTTAAGTAGCTGTCAAGCGAGTCAAAGCCAAGCACAACATCTTGCATTTTATTATTCTTATCCGGAACATAAAGTGATTGAACAATTGCACCATAATTGGTAATGTTAACCTTTAAGCCATTTTTATTCGTCAAGGTATACAAGTCGATTTGTGCCCCGTCTTTTGTTTCACCGTATTTTTCTTTTTGAATTGAACTCATAGGTTTATTTTCCCCGGAATTATTATTACAAGAAATTAAAAGGAATGAAAAAATAAGAAAGGAAATTTTAATAATTATATTCATTTTTCTTTAATCCTTTTGCTAATTATAAATATTTACAATTAAGTTTTTGTAACTTATAAGTAATTGTGTAAAATAAAAAAAAATATATTACATGTACATAGTTAAAATTTGTTCAAACAACTCCTGCTTGCCGCTTATTTGTTTTGTATCTCCATTCTTAATAGCAATTGAGCATAAGTCTTCTAATTTTAATTCACCCTTTTCAAACTTTTTTCCATTTCCTGAATCATAAGAAGAATATCTTTCTTTTCTTCTCTTAGCATAATCAGAATTTTTTAGAATATCATCAGCAACAATTAAAGCACGGGCAAATGTATCCATAGCAGAAATATGTGCGATGAACAAATCTTCCGGATCAGTAGAATTTCTTCTTATTTTAGCATCAAAATTTACTCCACCGGTTTTGAAACCACCAGCTTCAACTATAACTAATAATGCTTCAACCATTTCATAAAGATTAACTGAGAATTGGTCAGTGTCCCAGCCATTTTGATAATCGCCGCGATTTGCATCTATGCTTCCAAGAAGGCCGGCATCTGCAGCACATTGAAGCTCATGTTGAAAAGTATGCCCGGCTAAAGTAGCATGATTAACTTCAATATTTAATTTAAAATCTTTATCCAATTCATAATGTCTTAAAAACCCAATTACAGTTTCAACATCGTAATCATATTGGTGTTTTGTTGGTTCCATAGGTTTTGGTTCAATAAGAAATGTACCTTTAAAGCCCTGTTTTCTACCGTAATCACGAGCAATTGAAAGGAATTTTGCTAGATGATCTTTTTCTCTCTTCATATTTGTATTAAGTAAACTCATGTAACCTTCACGGCCGCCCCAGAAAACATAATTGGAACCGCCTAGTTCAATAGTAGCATCAATGGCTCTTTTAATTTGTGTAGCTGCATGCGCAAGCACATTAAAATCCGGGTTAGTAGATGCGCCGTTCATATACCTTGGATGAGAAAATAAATTTGCTGTTCCCCACAATAATTTTACTCCGGATGCTTTTTGCTTTTGTTTTGCATAGTCAACCATTGTTTGTAATCTTGAATCAGATTCAGCAACTGTTGAACCTTCATCGACTACATCTAAATCATGGAAACAATAGAAAGGAGCACCAAGTTTTGTGATAAATTCAAATGCAGCATCCATTTTATTTTTTGCTTTTGAAATTGCATCACTGCCTTCATTCCATGGCATAACTCTAGTCGCACTTCCAAAAGGGTCACTTCCAGTTGCGCAGAAGCTGTGCCAGTATGCTACGGCAAATCTAAAATAATCTTTTAAAGATTTTCCATTGATAACTTTTTTTTCATCATACCATTTAAATGCTAAAGGATTCTTTGAATCTTTTCCTTCGTATTTTATTTTTTCGATACCCTTAAAATATTCTTTATCACCTAATAGATAATCCATTCTTTTATCTCCCTAAATTATTGTTTTAAAATTATAACTTCTTATTTAGTTCATTTAACCAATTATTATAAGCATTCAAAGTTTTACCCAGGTCTTCTTTTTTCGGATTCACTTCATTAATTCTCTTTAATGATTTGAATGCTTCATCAAAAGATTTATAAAATCCTGCCCCAACAGCAGCCCCTCTAGCGGCACCAACTGCACCATCTGTATTATAAAGTTCTATTTTGGAATTAGTAACGTTTGCTAATGTTTCTCTAAACACAGGACTCAAAAACATATTTGCATTGCCTGCTCGAATAACTGAAATATTTAATCCCATTTCTTTAAGAATGTCAATTCCATATTTGAATGAAAAAGCAATCCCTTCTTGTTCTGCTCGAATTAAATGTGCAGTGCTATGCCTATTGAAATCAACATTAAAAATTTGTCCGCCTAAATTTTTATTTTGGAAGACTCTTTCCGGGCCGTTCCCAAAAGGAATAATCGCTAAACCTTCTGAACCTATTTCAATTTGTGATGCAAGTTCATTCATTTGAGCATAAGATAAATTGGAACCGAAATTTTTTCTTATCCAGGAGTTTTGAATTCCTGTTCCACTTATGCAGAGCAGCACTCCAATTCGAGTTTGATTTTCCGTGTGATTAACATGAATAAACGGATTCACTCTTGAAAAATTATCATGATTAGCTTTATCAATTACTCCATAAATTACACCTGAAGTCCCCGCAGTACCAGCAACTTCACCTGGGTTTAAAACGTTAAGTGAAAAAGCATTATTCGGCTGGTCGCCAGCACGGTATGAAACAACTACATCGTTATTTAATCCTAATTCTGCCGCTGCTGTTTTACTAACTTTACCTTGAATAGAAAATGTTGGATTAGCATCTGCAAGCAAGTTTTTTTCAATTCCATAATAGTTCAGAACTTTTTCAGAAATTGAATTTGTTTTAAAATCCCAAACAATTGCTTCGGATAAACCTGAAAAAGTAGTACTAATTTCACCGGTTAATTTCATAGCAATGAAATCACCTGGAAGCATAATTTTATAAATCTTTTTGTAAATATCAGGCTCGTTTTCTTTTACCCATTTTAATTTTGTAGCGGTAAAAATTCCGGGAGAGTTTAAAAGATTATTTAGGCAGTAGCTCTCGCCAATTTCTTTAAAAGCTTTTTGCCCTATTTCAACACCGCGGCTGTCGCACCAGATAATAGAATTTCGAATTATTTTATGATTTTCATCAACTAAAACCAATCCATGCATTTGATAAGTTATGCCAATTGATTTTATTGCTGATTTATCAATCTTATCTTTTTCAGCTAATTGTTTAAAGAGAATTTTTGAATATTCCCACCAGGTTTCAGGATTTTGTTCAGCCCAGCCTGGTTTATCAGAAATAATTTCCATTTCTTCTGTAGGATAATATCCTTGAGCTACACAAGCTCCAGACTCAACATTAATTATTGAACATTTTATTGAAGAACTCCCAATATCAAAACCAACAGATAACATTCTTTTAGTCCCTTAATTAGGTAAAATAAATACGAAATACTTTAATAAAGATTTTATTTTCAATGGCTTCAATATTTAAAAGCCAGTTGAGTTAAAATACGGTGTACAAAATACACTTTTCTTTTTTTAAAAACACTACTCTGAAATTAAAAAAAATGTATATTTGTAATAAGAAATTGAATAATTCTAAAAAATGTCGCATGTATTAAAAGAAGTTTTAAAAAATATATCCGTAGACTGTGTGGTTTTTGGATTCGAAAATTCTTCGCTGGAAGTTTTATTAGTCAAGCGTGCTAGGAATCCTTTTAAAAACTCATGGGCTTTACCCGGTGGATTTATAAAGAAAAAAGAACTTGTAGAAAAAGCTGCTGAAAGAATTTTATTCGAATCAACCGGTATTAAAAATTTGTATATGGAAGAAATCTCAATCTTTGATGGCGTATACAGATTTCCAAATTGGCGAGTAATAACCATTGGTTATTTTGCACTGGTCAGTCCGGAAAAATATAAATTAACAACAGGCATTGATACAACAGATGTTAAGTGGATTAAGCTTACAGAAGTGCCTGAACTGCCATTCGACCATAATCAATTAATTGAAGTTGCATTATCTAAGCTGAGAACAAGAGTGCGATACCGCCCAATTGGATTTGAGCTGCTGCCAAATAAATTTACATTACCAAGATTACAAATGCTTTACGAAGTAATTTTAGGTAAGAACCTTGATAAAAGGAATTTTAGAAAAAAAATAATGAAAATGCATTTGCTTAAAAACCTTAAAGAAAAAGATAAAAACAATCTGACAAAAGCTGCTTCTTTATATCAATTCGATAAACAGACTTATAACAAACTAAAAAATAAAGGTTTTAATTTTGAAATTTAGTATTTCAATATTATAAATTATTTCTAAGTCGGTTCAATTATTTATACCTGGCTGCATGCTGAAAAAAATAAGTTTCAATAATTTTACCACTATTGACCACATTACTTTTTATAAAGTGTAAAAAATACACTATAGTTTGTTGACTTTTAAAAATATTATTTGCAAGTTGCGCTTTAGATATTAAGTAATCGATTAAGTAATGGATGAAGTTTAAAGCGGTTATTTAATCCTATTTCATTAAAGTTCTCCTTATATTATAAGCATCCGGTATAAAAGCCGGGTGCTTTTTTTATTTTAATGTTTGACACAAATTAGAAGAAACAATTCTCTTTAACTTTTTCTAGTTCTCATATATGGCCACTATCATCTATAAACCGTGGATGAAAAAATAAAGTGTTTTTTGTATTTCGGATGATTGGGGCTGCGCTTAAAACAATCTGATTTTATATAGATAGCTTTTCCCGGCCATTATTTTAAATCCAATTTATTTAGATGCTAAAATTAATTTCGGAATTTAATATTATTAATTATGGTAAAAGCTTGACACACAATAAAATTTTTCGCAATTTAACTACCGTTAAATGTATCGATTACTTAAACGATAAAGTAAGCGCTGAAAAAATGTGAGTTATGTGGCGAAGCTGTATTAAGAATCATTTGTAAATTTAGAGTATATTTTTATTGTTAATTCTAAATAATTTTATTCTTTTAAAATAAACTTTGGAGAGAGATGGAATTAAATGATACTGTAAATGCTAAACAAACTTCCTTCAATAATACTCACAGCAAGTTTTTATCAAAGAGCTTTTTATTTACTAATAATACCGCAGAATATTTATATTATACATACGCAGCTAACCTTCCTATAATTGATTATCATAATCACCTTCCTGTTGACGAAATTGCATCCAATAAAAAATTTGAAATCTATTACCGAAGCATGGCTTAAAGGTGATCACTATAAGTGGAGAGCGATGCGTACAGATGGAGTGGATGAGAAGTATATTACCGGGAATGCCAGTGATTGGGATAAATTTCTTGCCTGGGCAAAAATTGTTCCTGATACTTTAAGAAATCCTCTATATCATTGGACTCACATGGAATTGCAGAAACCTTTTAGGATTGAGAACAAACTCTTAAACAAAGATACAGCAAAAGAAATTTATGACCAATGCAACGAGCTTTTGCAGCGAGATGAGTTTTCAACACAGGGTTTGTTGAAGCAATTTAATGTAGAAGTAGTTTGTACAACCGATGACCCGACGGATTCATTAGAATATCACCAGAAAATTAAAGCTGATAAAGATATTAAAAATAATGGGAAATATAATTTAAATGTTTATCCGGCATTTAGGCCTGATAAAGGAATGGCCGTTGAAAATCTTTCTTCATTTTTACAATGGCTTTATAAACTGAAAGAAGTTAACAATAGTGATATCAGCACATTTCAAAAATATATTGAAGGTTTAAAAATCCGTCATGATTTTTTCCATGAAAACGGATGCAGGTTGTCTGATCATGGATTAGAAACAATTTATGCTGAGGAATATACTTCGCAGGAAATTGAAAAAATATTTCAAAAAATATTGTCATCAAAACAATTGGAACTTGCGGAAATTATGAAATTCAAATCGGCAATGCTATATGAATTTGGAATTATGGATCATGAAAAAAATTGGACACAACAATTTCATATCGGAGCTCTTAGAAACAATAATTCAAGGATGATGAAGAAACTTGGTCCGGATACAGGATATGATTCAATTGGTGATTTTGAAGTAGCTGTTCCGATGTCAAAATTTTTAAATAAATTAGATACTAATAATCAATTAGCAAAAACAATTCTTTATAACCTCAATCCGAGAGATAATGAAGTCCTAGTAACAATGATTGGTAATTTTCAGGATGGAACAATACCTGGAAAACTTCAATATGGCAGCGGCTGGTGGTTCCTTGACCAAAAAGATGGAATTGAAAAACAATTGAACTCACTTTCATATATGGGATTACTTGCCAGGTTCGTTGGAATGTTAACAGATTCAAGAAGTTTCTTATCATATTCAAGGCACGAGTATTTTAGAAGAATACTTTGTAATGTAATTGGGGAAGATATAGAAAAAGGCCTCATACCTAATGATGAAGAATTAGTCTCTCCTCTTATTCAAAACATCTGTTATTATAATGCAAAAAAGTATTTTGAGTTTGTGTAAAAGTAACTGAACAAATAATAATTATAAATGAAATTTATTTAGGGAGTCTTTATGAATTCAAAATCTCCTATTAAGATATTAATATTTTCTTTACTCTTTTTAACTGCCTCAGTTTATGGGCAAGGAATAATTACCGGTACTGTTACAGATTCTTTATCAGGTGAAACATTAGTGGGGGCAAATGTTTTTTTTGAAGGCACTTCAATTGGCAGTGCAACAAATTTAGAAGGACAGTATAGGATAGCCACAGCACCTACCGGGCAGCAGACTTTGAAAATTACATATATAGGTTACAAATCCAAAGAATTAAAAATTAATGTACCGAATGATAAAACCATTCAAGTAGATATAAAATTAAATGCAGATATTTTAGAAGGCGAAACAGTTGTTGTAACAGGACAAGCTTCCGGGCAGGTAGCAGCTATAAATCAACAATTAGCTTCAAATACAATAGTAAATGTTGTTTCTGAGCAAAAAATACAAGAGCTGCCTGATGCAAATGCTGCAGAATCAATAGGAAGATTACCGGGTGTGTCTTTAACAAGATCAGGTGGGGAAGCAAGTAAAATTGTTTTACGTGGTATGAGTGATAAATATACCGCTGTAACTTTAGATGGCGTTAGAATTCCTTCAACTGATGCGCAGGATAGAGGAATTGATTTGAGCTTAATTTCCCAAAGTTCGTTAGCTGGTATTGAATTATATAAAGCATTAACCCCTGACAAAGATGCAGATGCAATAGCGGGCAGTGTAAATCTTGTTACTAAAAAAGCTCCTTCGTTAAGAGAACTTAAAGCTACTTTAAAAGGTGGATATAATAATTTAATGAAGTCAGCAAAGCAATACGATTTTTCATTAAAGTATGGCGAAAGATTTTTTAATGATTTATTAGGTGTACAGTTAAATGGAAATTTAGAAAATAAAATTCGAAGTAATGAGATTTCAGATATTCAGTATGATCAATCAATTTTGAAGCAAACTAGTTATTTCATAGACGAGTTTCAACTGCAGTTTACGAATGAAATCAGAAAAAGAAATGGCTTAAACTTAATATTAGATTTAAATACACCTGATGAAGGTAATATAAAATTTAACAACTCTTACAGTGGGACAAAACGCGATTATATTACACATTGGAGAGATTATCCAAATGGAGGAGGTCAGACTCAATACTTAGGCGGAGTAACCTACAGTTTTCGCGATAGGGAACAAGAGCTAAAAACATTTAGCAGTGCGTTAACAGGTGATAATCATTTATTTGGTTTAGTGTTTAACTGGGGGATTTCATTTGCTCAATCAACTTCAGGATATCCGTATGATTATCAGCTTGATTTTAGTGAACCATCAAATTCCGGCACATCAGGAATGCGTTCGGCACCTCAAATTAAAGACCATCCAGAACAATTGATTCCATACGCATATAACAATTTTAGAGCTGCTACTTTAGCAGGTGCTTATTACAATACGCAGGATAATTTAGATAAAGATAAAGCAGCTTTTCTAAATTTAACTAAAGAGTACAATGCTGGGAATTTATTTGCCGGCGAATTCAAAGTTGGTGTTAAATACAAATCGAAAAATAGATTTAATAATCAGACTCAAAATTTTGCGCCATACTATTTAGGTGGATGGCAAGCTTATGAAAAACTTCCAGGTGGAGCGATCAGACTGAAAGATTTTAGCGGAAGCTATTTCAGCGATTTTTTTCAACGTTATCTTGAAAATAACCTAAATAATACAGTTTCATTTGTTGAGTTTTTAGATCCTACTCCTGAATCAAGGCTGCTTTACGGGCTTTATGATTTAGATCCGCTCATTAATCGGGATAAGTTACGTCAGTGGTATGAGCTTAATAAATATGGGGTTAATCAAACTGGTAAGACCGCAGAATATTATAATGATCCTACTTTTGCAGCTTATTTTTATGATATAAAGGAAGCTGTTACTTCCGCTTATGCTATGAACACTTTTAAATTTGGACAAAATCTTATTTTACTTGCTGGAGTTAGGATAGAAAGTGAAAACAATCATTATTTAAATAGATTTTCTAATGTGCAAGCTAGTGGTTTTCCATCAATTACACTTGTTGCCAGAGATACAACTTCCGATTACACACAGACTATCGTTCTTCCTAATTTTCACCTTAACATTAAACCTACTGATTTTTTAAGTATTAGATTAGCAGCATATAAAGCGTTAGCCCGTCCAGATTTTAATATGAGATTGAATACTTATTTTGCATGGCGGCCAGCAGCAGTTGGCGGAAACAAACAGTTAATTGCTGGTAACCCGGAATTAAAAACAGCACAAGCATGGAACTTTGAAATAAATACATCTTTTTATGGAAATGATATTGGCTTGTTTAGCATATCAGCGTTTTACAAAGAAATAGAAGATATGTACCACATGCTGAATCAAATTAATACTACCGGGAATGTTTTATTTCAGAAACTTGGGCTTAATACAAAAACATTACATTCGGGCAATTACCAGTTAACCATTCCTTATAACTCTCCGCATACTTCTAAAGTATGGGGCTTTGAACTTGAACATCAAATTAATTTTACATTTCTTCCAGGTTTGCTTCAAAATATTGTGCTTAGTTATAATGCATCTATAATACGTTCCGAAACATGGTTAATTGGTTCAACTACTGATACTACTTTTACAATTATTGGAGGAATTCCCTTCCCATCATATCAAGAGAGAGCTATTGAGTATAAGCAGCAACTGGAACAACAGCCCAAATTTTTTGGAAATATTTCATTAGGCTATGATATAGGAGGTTTTTCCGGAAGGATATCGCTCTTTCACCAGTCGGAATATTACTCATCTTTCTCACCCACCGGAAGAAGTGATAGAATTATCCAGGGCTATGACCGTTTAGATTTAACCTTAAAACAGAAAATATTAGAATATTTATCTGTTCAGCTAAGCATAAATAATTTGACAAATCTTAAAGATGATAATCTATTATATAATAGGGTAAACGGATATAAAATTTTGAGAACCAGCCAGCAATATGGTCTAACTGCAGATCTTGGAGTGAGAGTTGATCTATAGTAAATATCTGTGGATGGGAATTCAATAGTGTGGAAAAGTAGATTAAAATAATTAATAATAAGCTTCACTAATTCATAATTAATAGTTCATCATTAACTTATTTAGGAGGTATCATGAGATATAAGCAACATTGTTTCTTTTTTATAATGATTTTGCTTTTTTCAACCCTTGCTTTCGGGCAAAGTGTTGTAAGCCTTGTTCCTTATAATGGAACGGCGGAAACTGAATTAATCACCCAAATTAAAGCAGATACAACTGCAAACCATGGCATTTTACCGGATCGCGTTTATGAATTACAGGGCGGCGGTCTTTACATTTGCCAGGAGACCTTTTACGTAGATGATCAATCTACATTGAGATTAAGATCTTCAGACGATCAAAAAGCTATTATTTATTTGTATCCCTCCGGCACGGGTTCCAATCCTCAAAGACCTCCAGGATATTTTACAAGATTAAGAGGTGGAAATCTTGAAATGACAGGCATCGCGCTTAGTGGTTTTTTTGAACCAATAGACACAAACTTTAATAATATTCAAGGTGGTATGTTAAGAACTGATAATGAAGGTTCTAATATTACTTTGGATAATTGTGTGTTTACTAATATAAACGGTCAAGTTATTCGTTGCGAAGCTTCCACTGGTACAATTAGAATTACTAACAGCATCTTTACAAATTTAGGTGCTTTGGTTACTTCTAATTTTGGAGCTGGCAAAGGTATTGATTTAAGAGCATCATCTCTTGATTCATTAATACTAATTAACAATACATGGACAAACTATTTGGATCGTGTTGTTCGACACTATAACTTTAGTAATCCGCTTGAAGGAACTGGAAACATTGGTTATGCTCTAATCGATCATAACACAATGTTTAATGGTATGGGATTTCATGGGTTGCTTAGTTTAGGTAATGTTGGAAGTAAGATTATAATTACAAATAATCTATTTAAAGACGCTTTTGCTGCCGGTGAAGATTCTACTGATGCAACAAGAGCTGCAGAATTTGCTAATACGGGGGAATTTTACCCGAATGGTGAACACAGAATAACATGGATATTTAGTGCTCCTAATGATACAACACAGTGGGTGGTAAGTAATAATTATTATGCTATATCGGATTCAGGACAAGCATTTTTTGATGATTTTTCAGGATATCCCATTCTTGAAGGATCACCTCTTTCCTGGCACATTAACAGTCGATTAGGTGCTGATTCAGTAACTGCCTTTTCTAAAATTGACGATCCAATATTAGCCAAGACCCAAATGCTCATGACAAATGTAATGCGCTGGTATGAAGATACTACTCATGTCAATGGCGAGGCGATTGCTGGAAACAGAGAAAAGAATACACCTAATAGTTTTTGGAAGTGGCCGGAAGACGATATGGATAGAAGGCCAGTCAAATTCTGGACTGATACGTTAGATGCTTCTTATTCAACTTCAAGCCCTGCTTATACAGGTGCAATGCGTAGTTTACCAGCCGGAGATTTGAATTGGTTCCCAGATAAAAAAGTTATTTGGACAGATGTAAATGATACCAAAACATATTCACCTGTCAGTTTCAGTTTGAATCAGAATTATCCAAATCCATTCAATCCGACAACAAAAATTTCCTTTAACTTAGGGAAAGCTACTAATACTAGATTAGCAGTATATAATGTTCTTGGCCAGCTTGTAAAAGTCTTGATTTCCAATCAAGAACTAGCATCAGGCTATCATGAAGTTAATTTTGACGCTTCTAATTTAAGCTCAGGTGTTTATTTCTATAAATTAGAATCAGGTCAAAATTCAAGTGTTAAGAAAATGATGTTAATGAAGTAAAAATTTATCGCTTATTGAAGAAGCACCTATTATAAATGGGTGCTTCTTTTTTTTTGTTAAATAAATATTACTAATCATGTCAAAAAGTGATTTTGATATATTGCCTGTTTATTATTTTATGAGAAATATTTTATTTCAAATTCCTATTTAAAATTATTGATGTGTGTATGATCGATCTACAGCACTAATTTTTACTACTAATTTTCTTCGTTCGATTATTATACTAAAAAGTTAATCTAGTTATTAAATCTAAATTTTTAAATGTATTTGTTTTACATGGTGGTTGCCAAACTAACAGAGATATTGCTTCATGGAGAGCCGGGTTTGGTTTGAATTCGTCACTAGGGAATAATGATTTTGAAGTTAACTACTCTTACGCAAAAATGGAAATATTTGACGATATTAACTGGCTTTGAATAGGGTATTCGTTTTAGAAAAAATCATTAGAATTCATCATAAAAAAATCTGCATAACTTACCTTTATCATAATTAACTCATTAATAAATTAAATAAGGAGTCGCCATGAAAATAATTACAAAATTTTTTCTTGGTTTATCTTTAGTTCTTTTTCTACAATTGAATTTATATTCACAAGAAGCAGCATCTTCAGTTTGGCCTTGCACAATGGAATCCAGAGTGGACACCGGTGATGCCATATCTCCGAGTATTGCCGTAAATACAGGTAACGTGACAGGTAATGATCAAACTTCCGGAAACGTCGATTGGAGAATAAGAAGCTATAGTGGTACGGCTTCAGGTACTTCAATTACATATCAGAGATGGTGGCCAAATGATGGTACTGCTGCCATTTCATGGGGAAATGAAACTGCAGAAGTTGCAGATAGATATGTCGAATTTTCTTTAACTCCAGATACCGGTTATACATTTGCATTAGACAGCATTCAAGTTTATTTATTAGGCGGCGGTACTAGTAATATGAGGGCAAATATTTATTATTCAACTGATGGATTTGCAACAAGAACTCAGTTAAATCCTCAGGCTCCAACAGATGGAATTATTTTAGAACAAAATAGTGCTTCGGATGTAAGAGCTTATACTTATAGCCCTGTTGTACAAATTGAGGATACTCAATCAGTAGCTGTAAGAGTTTATCCATTTTATGCGGGTAGTCCTTCCACTTCAAAATATGTTTATTTTTATAATTGCGGTATTTATGGTGCAGTTACTCAAACTAATGTTCCAGTAGAATTAACATCTTTCTCAGCAATTGTTATTAAAAATTCTGTTCAATTAAAATGGGCGACTGCAACCGAAGTTGATAATAACGGATTTGAAATTGAAAGAAGTTCAGATAAATCAAATTGGAAAAAACTTTCTTTTGTAAAGGGAAATGGGACAACTGCAAAAACATCGGTCTATGCATATAAAGATGAACCAAATGTGAACGGTAAATTATACTACAGGTTAAAACAAGTTGACTTCAATGGTGCATATAAATATTCAAAAATTGTTGAAGTGAAATATGGAATACCAGCAAAATTTAATTTAGCACAAAATTATCCAAATCCATTTAACCCTTCAACTTCAATTAAATTTGAATTACCTGAAGCATCATTTGTTAATTTAACAATATATAATGTTCTGGGCGCAGAAGTAGCTACATTGGTAAATGAAAAGTTCGAACCTGGAACTTATACCAAAAATTTCAATGCAAGTAAACTATCAAGCGGTATTTATTTTTATAGATTAACCGCAGGAAATTTAGTAATCACAAAAAAGATGTCATTACTTAAGTAATAATATCAACATAAATAATTTTTATCCGGATCTGTTAATATTGTTTCAAATTATTAATTGGTCCGGATAAATAAAAATTGTATTTAAAAAATTCATAAATAATGAAGAATTTTTTCACAAAAGTAAAATTCATTTTTGCGGTTACAATAATAATTTTTCAATTTCTTTTTGCAGCGTTTGTTTATTCACAAGAGCAAGAAGATAACAAACAAATTATTGATGTTTCCGGTTTCTTTGATAGTGCACACCATTGGTATGATATAACTGATAGCCATCAAGTATTTCTGCCTCTTCCGGATCAAAAGAGATATGAGCCTTCTCAAGTAAAAGAAATAGCCGATAACATTTTACTTTACCAGCAGAAGAATGGAGGCTGGCCGAAGAATTATGATATGCTGGCAATTTTAACTGATGAACAAAAGGCTATTCTGAAGGAGGGAAAAGATTCCATTAATACCTGTTTTGATAATGGAGCAACTCATTCACAAGTTGAATATATAGCAAAAGCTTATGAGAAATTAAATGATGAAAAATATAAAAATGCATGTATAAGAGGTATCAAATATATTTTAAGAGCACAATATGACAATGGGGGCTGGCCGCAATTCTATCCTGATACGAGTGGCTACAGAAAATATATAACTTTTAATGATGATGCCATGGTTGGAATTATGAAAGATCTCCATCATATAGTCCAGAATAAACCTTACTATTCACTTGTTGATAATGAATTACGGGAGAAAGTAAACAAAGCTTTTTATAAAGGAATTGATTGCATATTAAAATGTCAAATTAAAGATGACAGTAATCCTACGGTTTGGTGTCAGCAGCATGATAATATAGATTTCAGGCCTCAGTATGCAAGAACATTCGAGCTGCCATCAAAGTGTGGAGAAGAAAGTACAGGAATAGTTTTATTATTAATGGAAATTAATCATCCAACGAAACAAATAATTAGTGCTGTGAAGGACGCAGTTGATTGGTTTAAGGCAAATGAAATTCATGGAATTATAGTAAAGCGCATCTCAGCTCCTGAAATTGTTTTTAAGTATCGTAAATCTAATACAGATAAAGTAGTTGTAAGTGATCCTTCTGCCGCTCCTATATGGGCACGTTTCTATACACTTGATACCAATAAACCTTTTTTTACAGATCGAAATAGTGTCCCGGTGGATTCACTTTCAAAGGTCGGTAGAGAAAGGCGCGACGGTTATTCATGGTACACTTATGCACCTCAAAAAGTTTTGAATAAATATCCTTTGTGGCTGAAAAGAATTAAAGAATCAGAAAAAGAGTAGTTAAATATTGATGTATAAAACTATTTCCTTTTTTTTATTGGTTAGTAGTTTATTGTTTGCTCAAAGCAGCAATAATTTTCAACGGGACACTTCTTACACATTATACAGTGCATCTGAAAAAATGCATGAGAAATTTCCGGATGCAAAACTTGTCTTGTCAAAACTTTCTTCGAATGTAAAAGAAGAAAAAAATATTGTTTATGCTAAAGCTGGAGAAAGAAAACTTCATTTAGATATTTTTTATCCTAATTATGAAACTAAAAAAATGTTTCCGGGAATCGTTCTTGTTCACGGAGGTGCTTGGCGGACTGGAGACAGATCAATGATAATTCCGATGGCACAGCAGCTTGCAGCAAAAGGTTTCGTTACAATCGCAATTGAATATAGACTTTCGATCGAAGCCTTATATCCCGCTGCAGTTTATGATATAAAAGCATCTATAAGATGGATGCGTACAAATGCAAAAAAATATAAAATTGATCCGAAGAAAATTGCTATTTACGGAACCTCTGCCGGTGGCCATCTTGCTGCTTTAATAGGGACTACAAATGGCAATAAAAAATTTGAAGGTTCTGAAGGAAACAATAATTTTTCAAGTGATGTTCAAGCAATCGTTGATGTTGATGGGGTTGTAGATTTTTATGGCAAGGGGTCTGAAGAATTATATAAGAAATCCGGTAAACCAAGTGCAGCTCATTTATGGTTTGGAGTTTCGCCAAAAGAAAATCCCAAAATCTGGGAAGAAGCAGGCCCGATTAACCATACTGATAAAAATACTCCGCCAATATTATTTATCAATAGCGGGCAAGACCGTTTTCATGCCGGGCGCGATGAAATGATTAAGAAACTAGATTCCTATAAAATTTATTCTGAAGTACATACGCTTAAGGGAACCATTCATACTTTTTGGTTTTTTGAACCTTGGTTTAATAAAACCTTTGATTATACTCTCAAGTTTTTAAATAGAATTTTATCAAACTAATTCAAAGAAAATAAATGGGTAAAAGATATATTAAAACATATATAGTTCTTCTAATCATTATTTTAACTTCTGCATTAAATATTGGAACCATTTGTAATTCGAATAAGAATGCGGAAAATGAATCAGCAATTCAATCCGATTCCGGCTGGGCACAGGTTCCAGGTATTTTAAAAAATATTATTCCTCCAAAGTTTAACGATAAGCATTTTGATATTACAAAATATGGAGCAGTAGCCGGCGGCAAAATTCTTTGTACTAATGCTTTCAAAAAAGCTATTGATGAATGCAGTCAAGCTGGTGGAGGCATAGTAATAGTCCCAAAGGTGAATATTTAACCGGCGCAATTCATTTAAAGAATAATGTTAATCTTCATATCTCAAAAGATGCTGTTGTTAAGTTTAGCACTAATCCGAAAGATTATCTTCCTATTGTGCATGCAAGATGGGAAGGTGTAGATCTTATGAATTATTCTCCTTTGATCTATGCTTATGGACAAAAAAATATTGCTTTGACAGGGGAAGGTTTGCTTGATGGACAAGCTGATAACAAACATTGGTGGCCATGGAAAGGTAAAAAAGCTTTTGGCGCTATGGATAGTTCTAAAAGTCAAGATGATTCGTTAAGTCGTCCAAGATTAATGAAAATGAATGATGACGGAGTGCCCGTTGAAAAAAGAATTTTCGGAGAAGGAACTTATTTACGTCCTACATTTGTTGAATTTTATAAATGTGAAAATATTTTAATTCAAGGTGTTACATTAAAAGATCCTCCATTTTGGTTTTTGCATCCTGTATTAAGTAATAATATAACAGTTGAGAATGTGACAACTACCGGTTTAGGGCCAAATAATGATGGATGTGACCCGGAATCTTCATCCAACATTTTAATAAAGGGATGCACATTTAAAAATGGGGATGATTGTATTGCTATAAAATCAGGCAGAAATAATGACGGCAGAAAAATTAATATTCCAAGTAAAAATATTATTATTCAAGATTGTGAAATGAAAGACGGGCATGGCGGGGTTGTCATTGGGAGTGAAGTAACCGGGGGTTGTTGGAATGTTTTTGCTGAAAATTGTGAAATGAATAGTCCCAATCTTGAAAGAGCATTACGCATAAAAACAAACGCGAAACGAGGCGGTACAATTAAAAATATTTATTTGCGGAATATTGAAGTTGGGCAAGTGCAGGAGGCAATTGTTAAATTAAATCTTCTTTATGATCCTAAAGAAGCTGAAGGATATAATTATACGCCCATAATTGAAAATGTTGTTGTGGAAAATGTAGAAAGTAAAAAAAGCAAATATGCTTTATACCTTGATGGCCTTGAAAATTCTAAAATAAAAAATATAATAATTTCTAATTGTGAATTTAACGGAGTCAGCAAAGGAAATATTATTTCCAATGTTGAAGACATCAAGTTGGAAAATGTTTTTATAAATGGAGAACTTCAAAAAAATAAATAAAAAGGGCGATAAGGAGTTAAATTGAAAAAAAATCTTTTATTTATAAATGCATTAATTATAATCGCTACGATTGGCATTAATGCTCAAATTTATGTCTCTCCAAATGGAGATGACAGTAATCCGGGGACTTTTGACAAACCTTATAAATCAATTTCGGTAGCTTTAAGTCATGCTTATGAAGATAGTACAATCTATTTAAGAGGCGGAATATATGATTTAAATGCAACATTAAAACCACCAAGAAGCGGATCAGAGAACAAGATGATAAAACTCTGGAATTATCCTGGGGAAACTCCAATTTTAGATTTTACATCACAAACATATAGTTCGTCTAGCCGTGGTTTTAATTTGTCTCAAAATTATTGGTACTTCAAAGGATTAATAATAAAAAATGCCGGGGATAATGGAATTAACATAAGCGGCGACCATAATATTATAGAAAATTGCAGGCTTTATGGAAATAGGGATACCGGTCTTCAAATATCCGGCGGTGGTGGTTATAATTATGTTCATAATTGTGATTCATATAAGAATTATGATTCGCTTACTCATGGGGAGAACGCAGACGGTTTTGCTCCTAAGCTTGATATCGGGCCCGGCAATGTATTTAGGGGCTGCCGCGCATGGAATAATTCAGATGACGGTTGGGATTTTTATGAATCTCAGAATGAAGTAATTCTTGATAGCTGCTGGTCATTCGATAACGGATATAATATTTGGAACGATAAAAGTTATCAAGGTGACGGTAATGGATTTAAAGTTGGTGGTAACTATATACCAACTCATCATCTCTTGATGAATTGTGTTGCTTTTGGTAATCCTGGAAAAGGATTCGATCAAAACCATAATACAGCAGGTGTTACTATTCTAAATTGTACTGGATATGGTAATAAAAATAAAAACTTTTCATTTCCTGAAGTTCCAACGACCGGCGTTGATAGCCTTGTAAATAATTTATCATATTTGGGGTCAACAAGTTTAGAAGCAAAATCAGTTCAGGTAACAAATAGCTGGAATGGCTTTACTTATAAATTCAAGCGATTTTAAAAGCCTTGATACTTCATTAGCAAGAAATTCCAGAAACCTGGATAGCAGTATTACTGCTACTTCTCTTTTTAGGTTAAGTTTAAATAGTTCATTAATAAACGCCGGAACTTATGTAGGCATTGCTTATGTAGGAACTGCTCCTGATATTGGCGCATTTGAATCTGATTTTAATTTACCTGTTAGTAATAAAGAAATTCAAATAATTAATTTTAGATTAGAACAAAATTTCCCTAATCCATTTAATCCAACAACAGTGATTAAATATTCCGTTCCTTCTAAAGGACAAGCCTCATTAGTACAATTGAAAGTCTATGACATCCTTGGAAATGAAATTGCTGCTCTTGTAAATAAATATCAACCTAAAGGAACTTATGAAGTTGAATTTAATACGCAATCCAGCCATTTATCTTCAGGAGTATATCTATATCAGCTAAAAATTGGTTCATTCATTCAAACTAGAAAAATGGTATTGTTGAAATAATTTCAATACCGTAGTATCTAATTCAAATTATAAATAATACATAAACGCTATCCAAACTTTGTATAAAAAATTTATCATTTATTAATAAAATGGAGGTAATAATGAAAAAACTATTAATAATTATGTCAATCATTATTGCGGGAGGCTTTTCTTTCGGGCAAACCATAGTTAATCCCGGCGATGGGACTTTAACTCAGGCAATAGCAGACGCTGCTGATGGAGATGTATTACAGCTTATTCCTGGCAGTGAATATACGGAATCTACAAACACTTCTTTCGGTACAATAAACGGAAAAAGCATTACTATTGAAACACCCGATGCTGAACAGTCTGGAATGGCAATAATTAATATTAGTACTGCAGATCCAGGTCAGTTCTTTTCTTTAGAAGACGGTGGTTCTTTAACACTCGATGGGATTGAATTTGATGGAAGTCAAAGTAATTTATCAGCAGTAGCTCATCTAATCCAATTAAGTGTCACTGATAATCCGGTAGAATCACATGCAGGAACAATAAGAATACAGAATTGTTTAATTCATAATCTTACTGATTATGTAATCGGAGGTGGTAACTCTAATTTAGCAGGTCTTTTTATTCTTGATTCTACATTTATAGAAAATACAATAATACGTAATACAGGGACCACAATATATTTCAAATACAATGGGGCAAACTACATTGAGATGAAAAATACTACGGTGTATGATTTAGACGGTAAATCCGGTTATGGAATGAGAATAGCCGGAGTAGGATCCAGTGGTTTTACAGATGAATCACCTGTTGCTTTGATTGATCATACAACCTGGTATAACATAGCCTCTAGTGATGCAAGGGAAGTTTTACTTTTAGAACAAAACCCTAATCCAGATAGAAAATGGACGGTTACAAATTCAATATTTCAAAAGGAAAATTGGGGGACTAATAAAGTATTTATCAATTTAAAAAATTTGAACGATAGAGTAGCCTATGTTTCAAATATTGCATATTATGATGTTGGTATTAGAAACTGGCGCAATTTTAAAATGGGTGACACTTTGTATATGGATCCTGGGTTTAAGGATCCTGATAATGGAGATTTTACAATTCCAGACGGTTCACCATTATTAACTTTTGGAACAGATGGTAAAGCTATCGGCGATCCCCGATGGACAAAAAATTCTGTAGGTGTTGAAGATAGTAAAAATGTTCCGGCTGAATACACGCTTGCTCAAAATTATCCGAATCCTTTTAATCCGTCCACAAAAATAAATTACTCCCTAAAGCATGATGGAAATGTAACTATTAAAGTATACAATATTCTTGGTAAAGAAGTAGCGACATTAGTAAATGAATATCAAAGCTCAGGAGAACATTACGTAGATTTTAAAGCTAAGAATCTTACCAGCGGCATTTATTTCTATACTATAAATTCAGATGGATTTAGAGCTACTAAGAAAATGATTCTATTGAAATGATTCCCATCGCTTATTAGTTGTAAAAGAGGCGGTCATTTATGCCTGTCTCTTTTACAAAGTTTTCTTCCTAAATCTTCAAAAAAATTATCGCATTAAATTGTTTTATGAAATATTCTGTACAGTTAATACCAATACTTCTATTATTTTTTTGGCGTCATTTAATTTTAGTCAATCTATTCCGATTCAAAAACGAAATTTAGAACAAAATGTTTTTCAAGCGGAAGATAGTTTATTAAGTAGAGGAGAAGTACAGTCTCTATATTCAGGTTTTACAGGCACGGGCTATGTTTATTTAGTTAATAAAGCAGGAGCGTATGTTGAAATTCTTTTTAGAAAAAAAACTGCTGCTTTGGACACCATTTATATCTATTTCTCAAATGGATCGGGTAGTATTAGAAATCTTGATTTAAGTGTAAATGAAACAAGCCTTGGAAATATATCTTTCGAAAGAACAAGCGAGTGGAGTACATGGACAACCTTAAAAATTGCTGCTTCCTTTCAATCAGGAGTTAATCATGTTCGATTAACTGCAGTAGGAACAAGTTCAAATCCTTTTATAGATAAGATATCAATTTCGGGTTCTTCAGCAATTTCAGTATTTAAATTGGCATTATCAAAAGAAGCAGCGGAACTGTTTCTGCTAACCCTTCAGAAATTTATTTTGATGAAGGAAGTGAAGTATCACTTAATGCAATACCTTCCGGTAATTCTTTTTTCAGCAGATGGTTTGGAGTTATTGAAAGTAATTCAAATCCACTTGTTTTTAATATTGAAAAGCACACCACGTTAGCAAGTATATTTTTAGATGCTACAAGTTCATCCGGTTTTAATTATTCAACAAAACCTGAAGGCTTTGCTTCATTAAATACGCTTGGAATTAATGGAACAACAGGCGGTGAAGGAGGAAGTTCTGTCCTAGTTTACGATTCAGAGCAGCTTTGGAATTTAATGATTGATAGAGTAGATTCTAAAAATACAAAAAACTTACCTCCATTAATCGTTTATGTAATTGGCCTTTATCTCCAGCATCAGTGTTCGCAAGTAATAAAATGCTTGATGTTAAAGACGCATTTAATATCTCAATAATCGGAGTAGGTAACGATGCTGTTATTACAGGTTTTGGTTTAAGTATTGTAAGATCAAAAAATATTATTGTACAGAATATAAAATTTGCAGCCTGCCCTGATGATGGAATTTCTCTTCAGGCAAATGATGATGAAAATTTAGAAAATCATATTTGGATTGATCATTGTTCATTCACAGATACTCCTCCAACCGAGTTTCCAACTTTTTCAAATTATGACGGAGAACTAGATATCTCTCATACAGTTTCTTATGTCTCAGTTTCATATTGTCATTTTATGAACCATAGTAAAACATCATTAGTTTGGCATTCCGATTCTAACACTTCCGATTCAGCAATGAAGATAACTTATCATCACAATTATTTTGATCAATCGGTTCAAAGGTATCCTAGAGTTCGTTTTGCCAAAGTTCATGTTTATAATAATTATTATAAAAATAATTCTTTATACGGAGTTTCTTCAAATATAAATGCTTCTGTATTAGTTGAGGGCTGCTATTTTGAAAATGTCTCTATCCCAACTGAAAGCGGACGTGATGGCGGGCTTGAAGGAGATATAGCTGAAAGAGATAATGTTTTTATAAATTGCGGAATACCTGAAACACAAGGGGCAGTTTTCAATCCGCATGATTATTACAGTTATCAGCTTGATGATCCAAATTCCTTACCTCAAACTTTGCCTCAACAAGCAGGCAGCGGAATATATGATTTTAGCTCCTTAGATATTAATTTACCTGTTGAGCTTAATTCCTTCAATGCACTTGTAAATTGTCAAGCAAATCAATTTTATTAACCTGGAAAACGGCATAGTGAAATAAATAACCTTGAATTTGAAGTACAGAAAAACTATATCTTCAATAATAATTTTTTAACGATTGGCATTATTAAAGGAGTAGGAACTTCTACAAACAATCATAAATATCAATTTGTAGATAATAATATATTGCCTGGCGTAATTAAATATAGATTAAAACAAGTTGATTATTCTGGTACTTATGCATATTCAAATGAAATTGATGTTGATTTAAATAGTCCTTTAACTTTTTCATTAAGTCAAAATTATCCAAACCCGTTTAACCCATCAACAAAGATTAAATACTCCATTCCGGCAGATGGAACTTCATTAATGAAGTCTGTACAATTAAAAATTTATGATATCCTCGGAAGAGAAGTTGCAACTTTAGTTAATGAAGATCAAAAACCGGGAACTTACGAAATACGGTTTAATCCGGAAACCAATATAAAAAATCCACCATCCGGAATTTACTTCTATCAACTTAAAGCGGGAAACAACATTCAAACAAAGAAAATGCTTTTATTGAAATAAAATTAACAATAAAAATAGGAGGAAGTTAGATGAAGATTACAATTTTATTATTAATATTATTTGCTTTCGCTGAATTATTCGGACAGCAAGTATCCACTACATGGCCTTTAACAGATCCTGGTAGTGGCGGTACCGGAATGTCCCCGGTTATTTCAGGCAATCTTTCTGCTAGTGATGAAACTCTTAATAACATGGAGATAAACCAATATACAGGTTTGAATAACTGTCAAAGAATTCGTATTGCTGGAAATGCATGGCCGGCAAATCAATCTACTCAAATTGATACTGTCTTCATTCAATTTTCTGCTTTTCCGCAAAACGGTTTTAAATTCACAGTTGATTCAATTACACTTGAATATAATTGAAATCAGTATCAACACAATGAAAGCAAATATTTATTATTCAACTGATTCAACTTTTACAACTTCTACCATGGTTGATTATGTAACTGGTGATACCAGTGCAAATCATTATTTGGATAGAGATACATTTACAACCGTTCGAGCCGGGTATAAATCAAGTTTTAAATCCTGGAGAAAAAATCTATTTAAGAATTTATCCTTGGGTTGAAGACCCCACTGTTAGAACCGGAAAATATGTTGGTTTACAGGACGTAAAAATATCCGGTACTATTGAAAGCTTGACTATTCCGTCTTCAGCAATGTGGCCTTTAACTGATCCTGCATGCTGGCGGAACTGGTTTAAGTCCTGCAGTAACTGGCGGCGTAAAAGCAGAAGATGAATTTTTAATGAACACTGAAATTAATCATTATACCGGGCCAAATAATAGCCAGAGAGTGCGGATTGTCGGGAATGCTTGGCCTGCAAATCAAACTACACAGATCGACTCAGTTTATATTCAATTTCAAGCATCACCAAAATTCGGTGGGACATTCTTATGTAGATTCAATTTCACTTGGAATCGCAGCAATTAGTATTAATACTATGAAAGCAAATATTTATTATTCAAAGGATTCAAATTTTACTTCACCTACTCAAATTAATTATTCAACTGGCGATACAAGTAATTATCTAAGTATCGATTCTCTTTTATATGTGGGGACTTCTTTAAATGATACAGATAAACACAGGTGAAAATATTTATTTAAGAGTCTACCCTTGGGTGGATAATGATCCCGCTGTAAGAACAGGAAAATATTTTGCTATTCAAAATGTGTTGATGAGCGGCACTGCAGTAGGCGTTACCGCTGATCCACCTGCAGTAGCAACAACAGCCCTGACATTTATCTCTACAACTTTTGCTACAAGCGGTGGTAATATATCCACAGACGGAGGCGCTTCTGTAAACGCTAGAGGAGTTGTTTGGAACACAACTGGTGCACCTACAACATCAGATAATAAAACGGAAGATGGAACTGGAGTTGGGAGTTTTATTAGTTATGTCAACGGCTTAACTCCTGGTGAAACTTATTATTTACGTGCTTATGCTGCCAATGATGCTGGTACTGCTTATGGTGATGAAGTTACATTTGCTACTTTGGACTCAACAACAGTTCCAATGGTAACAACAACTACTCCATCTAGTATTTTAACAAAAACTGCGGAAAGCGGTGGAACAGTAACTGCATGGGGCGGTGATACTGTTATTGTTCGCGGTGTTTGTTGGAATGATACCGGTAATCCAATGATTTCTGATAATAAAACTGAAAATGGAAGCGAGCTAGGTTCATTTAAGAGTATATTATATGACTTAACTCCAAACACAACTTATTATGTAAGGGCATATGCTACCAACAGTATTGGAACCGGTTATGGCGAGGTTGATACATTTAAAACACAATCACCTGCACCTGCTGTTACATAAATAGTTGCTGCTGATGGCAGTGGGGATTATACAACTGTACAAGCTGCTTTTGACGGTGTTCCGGATTCTTATACCGGCCCTTATACTATTTTTGTTAAAAAGGGAACTTATAAAGAAAAACTTTTACTGGGATCTAAAAAAGTAAATGTAATTTTAATGGGTGAAGATCGAGACAGTACTGTATTAACTTATGATGATTATGCCGGTATTGCTGGTGGAACTTCAGGTTCCTATAGTGTAGGAATTGATGCTGCTGATTTTACTGCGCAAAATATAACGTTTCAAAATACAGTTAAAAATGATCAATCTGTTAGCAGCCAACAAGCAGTTGCTTTAAGATCTAATGGAGATAGGCAGGCATTTTATAATTGTAATTTACTTGGCTACCAAGATACTTATTATGCTTGGGGAGGAAGCGGAGCTGGACGTGTTTATATGAAAGATTGTTATGTAGAAGGTTCAGTAGATTTCATATTTGGAAGGGATATTGTTTTATTTGATAGTTGTGAATTACACATTAATAGAAACCAATGTTCAATTACTGCGGCAAGTACTGATGCTGATTCTAAATTTGGATTTGTATTTAGGGATTGTATTATATCTTATGATTCAATTGGATTTGACGGCAATGCCGTAAATCAAATATTTCTTGGCAGAGCATGGCAAGCTGCACCTAGGACAGTATTTATGAACACTTATGAACCGAAAGTTATAGATTCATTAGGCTGGAATCAGCAGCCAATAAATACAGGTATTGTTCCAGCTTTATACGCTGTATATCTGGATTACGGGCCTGGCTATAATGAAAATGGACATGCACAAGGTATTGGAAGTTTGCTAAGCAGTGTTGAAGCGGCAGATTATACTATAGAGAATATTTTCTCAAAGAATTCTAATGCTGCCTTTGGATTTGATTGGACACCAACGAGTCCGGTTACTTCGGTAAGTGATGAAAATTCATTAAATCAAATTCCACAATCTTTTCAGCTTTATCAAAATTATCCAAATCCATTTAATCCTTCAACAAAAATCAGGTTTGAAGTTCCTCAACAAAGCAATGTAAGTATTAAAGTATATGATATACTGGGAGAAGAAGTTGCCACATTAATTAATGGAAAGAAAGCTGCCGGTAAATATGAAATCAACTTTAATGCTTCAAACTTAGCAACCGGAGTTTATATTTATCAATTAAAAGCCGGTGATTTCATTCAAGCTAAAAAGATGATACTTATTAAATAAATCATAAGAAAAATTATTTAAAATTATGTTTGAATTTAGAATAAATAAATTTGTAAAGTGGTCGACCTTTGGGTTGATCACTTTACTTGCTGTTAACTGCTCAGGGCAAGAATCATTAACCGCCAAAAAGCTAATTGATAATTTCCTAAAGCTTCATCCTGATACTGTCGCTTATAAAACAGAAGCTAAAAGTTATAATTGGAATTATGAGCAAGGATTAATTCTACAATCATTTTATGAAATGTGGAAGAAAACAGGTGAGCAGAAATATTTTGACTACATCAAAAAAAATATTGACTATTATGTTCAAGATGATGGAAGCATTAAAACTTATGAAATGAACAAATTTAATTTGGATAATATCTCTTCAGGAAGAACTGTTTTAAATCTTTATAAAGAAACAAAAAAGGAAAAATATAAAAAAGCTGCTGATACGCTTAGACAGCAGCTTGAATTGCAGCCCAGAACAGAAAGCGGTGGATTCTGGCATAAAAAGATTTATCCAAATCAAATGTGGCTTGATGGCCTCTACATGGCTGAGCCTTTTTATGCAATGTATTCTTCAATGTTTGATAATAAAAATGGAAATGAGTATAAAAAAGATTTTGATGATATCGCACACCAATTCATTTTAATTCAAGAGCATTGTAGAGATAAAAAGACCGGTTTATATTACCATGGATGGGATGAAAGTAAAAAACAAAAATGGGCTAATCCAGAAACCGGTACTTCACCAAGTTTTTGGGGAAGAGCAATGGGCTGGTACATGATGTCTCTTGTTGATGTACTTGATTACTTTCCGCAAAATCATCCTAAAAGAAACCAGTTGATTAAAATTCTTCAAAATCTTTCCGAGAGTTTGCTTAAATTTAGGGATGAAGATAAAAAACTTTGGTATCAAGTAATCGATAAAGGTAACCGAAAAGGAAACTATATTGAAGCTTCTGCTTCAACAATGATTATATATGCTTTTGCCAAAGGTGCAAACAAAGGTTATCTTGATAAAAAGTTTTTTAATATTGCCAAAGAATCATTTGATTCGGTTCAAAAATATTTAATTACATCTGACAAAGATGGAACTATTTATCTTAACGATGTTGTCTCAGTTTCGGGTCTTGGCGGAAAACCTTATCGCGATGGAAGTTTTGAGTATTATATAAGTGAACCAAAGCGAGTCAATGATTTTAAAGGATATGGCCCTTTAATTTTGGCTGCAATTGAATTAGAAAAATAAAATATATATTAATGTTTAATTAATGAAAATAATGGGAATGAAAAAAAAGATATTTATTAAACTACTTTTTGTAATTACAACTGCGGTTTTGTTCAGTGCTTTTTACAAAGGGCATGAAGAAGTTAAAGTTTATTTAGTTGGTGATTCTACGATGGCTGATAAGCCGCTTGCAAATAATCCCGAAAGAGGCTGGGGACAGTTATTCCCTGCTTATTTTAACGATAAAGTTTTAATTGAAAATCATGCTGTTAATGGCAGAAGCACCAAAAGTTTTATTGATCAAGGCAGATGGAAAGCAGTTTATAACAAACTTCATAAAGGTGATTATGTTTTTATTCAATTCGGACATAATGATGAAAAGATAAAAGACACTTCCAGATATACTGATCCTCATACGACTTTTAAAACCAACCTAAAAATGTTTGTGGAAGAAAGTAAAGAGAAGGGTGCAATTCCAATTTTATTAACTCCGGTTAATAGAAGAAAATTTGATAAGTCAGGAAGACTTGTTGATACACATGGTGATTATACGCAATGCAGTAAGAGAAGTTGCAAAGGAAACAAGTACTCACTTAATTGATTTATATAAAAGAAGTGAAGTGTTATTCAATCAGCTTGGGAAAGAAGGAACCAAAAAAATATTTCTTTGGGTTCCTGCAAACAAATATGCAAGAATACCGGAGGGCAAAGAAGACAATACCCATTTTAATCAATATGGTGCATTTACCATTGCGGGTTTAGTGGTTGACGGACTGAAAGAAACAAATCTTCCTCTTAAAAATGACCTATCCGATAAAATTTTATTCAACAAAGATATAAATAAAGTAATCGGGCTTGACTATTACTTTAACAATGAATGGAAGAAAAATAAAGCTGGTAAGGAAGAAAGATACCACTATGTTTGGGAAGATACAGCGAACTCAGGTTTTTCAGAGTTGGGGAAAACTTTAACCAATATGAATGCAGAGTTAAGTGAACTTACAACAGCACCAACTGCCGGCAATTTAAAAAATTATAATATTTATATTATAGTTGATCCTGATACTCCAACTGAAACGAAAGATCCTCATTATATTGATCCAACATCAATTAAAAATATTAAAGAGTGGGTTGGGAAAGGGGGGATTTTAGTTCTTATGGCGAATGACAGCGCAAATTGTGAATTTGAACATTTAAATAAGTTATCCGAAGAATTTCGGAATTCATTTTAATGGTGACAGTAAGAATAGAGTAACAGGGAATAAATTTGAAATGGGTGAATTTGAAACATTTCCGGATCATCCAATATTCGAAACTGTATATAAAATTTATTTAAAAGAAATAAGTACACTCAAATTATCCGGTAATGCTTATCCCATCCTGAAATCAAAGGGAAATGTAATAATGGCTGGCTCAGAATTCGGGAAAGGCTTTGTATTCGCAGTTGGTGATCCATGGCTTTACAACGAATATTTTGATAATCGCAAATTGCCAGTTGAGTTCCAGAATTATAAAGCGGGGAGAAATTTATTTCATTGGTTAATGTTGAAATCTAATAATCAAAAATAAAATGGAGTTATTCTAAATATGAAGGTAGTAACTTTTGGTGAAATAATGTTAAGGCTTTCCACCCCTGGATTTAGTCGATTCGTTCAATCAAATCTATTCGATGTTAACTATGGTGGGGGAGAAGCTAACGTTGCGGTTTCTTTGGCAAATTATGGTTTTGATTCATATTTCATTTCAAAATTGCCTAAACATGAAATCGGGCAGGCTGCTGTAAACTCGTTAAGAAAATACGGCGTGAAAGAAGATTTTATTGTAAGAGGAGGAGATAGAGTTGGAATATATTTTTTAGAGACTGGTGCAAGTCAAAGAGCAAGCAAAGTTATTTATGACCGTGCAAACTCTGCGGTTACAACTCTAAAAAAAGATGAACTTGATTGGAATAAAGTTTTTAAGGATACTAAATGGTTTCATTGGACTGGTATTACACCTGCTTTAGGTCAGGACGCACAGGAAACATTAAAGACTGCTTGTGAGACGGCAAAGAAGTTGGGTGTAACAATCAGTGCTGATCTGAATTATAGAGCAAAGTTATGGACGACTAAGGAAGCCCAGACAGTTATGATTCCTCTAATGGATTATGTTGATGTCTGTATAGCTAATGAAGAAGATGCTGAAAAAAGTTTAGGATTTAAAGCAGGGACTACAGATGTTGAAGGCGCAGAATTGGATGAAAAAGGATATTTCAATTTGGCAAAAGAGTTAAAGAAAAAATTTAACTTTAAAACTGTAGCAATAACTTTGAGGGAAAGCTATTCCGCTTCAAGAAACGGATGGAGTGCGTTACTTCATGATAATAAAGATTGTCAAGAACCTTACAGGTCAAGAATATATGATGTGCAAATTGTTGATAGAGTAGGCGGCGGCGATTCCTTTGCAAGTGGATTAATTTACGGTTTACTAAATAAAGATAATTCAAAAGAAGCACTTGAATTTGCTGTTGCTGCTTCTTGTTTAAAACAAACAATACCCGGTGACTTTAATCTTGTTTCTGTAGACGAGGTACAAAAGCTCGCTAAGGGCAGTGGTTCAGGGAGGGTTGAGAGATAACTTTTTTTGAACTTGCCTGCCGATAAAGCAGGCCTAATATAAAGCATACCACAATGATGTATAGAAAACGCCCTATTAAGTTAGATGATCTTGCAAAGAAGCTTAAGGTTTCTAAGGTCACTGTTTCAAAAGCACTGAGGGATCATCCCGATATTTCCCCGGCTACCAAAGCAAAAGTTAAAGACCTTGCTGAAAAACTTGGCTATATGCCGAACATAATGGCAAGAAATTTATCTTCCAGGAATTCGAATACTATCGGTTTAGTAGTTCCTAAAATTGCCCACATATTTTTTGCTTCTATAATTGAAGCTGTTTATGATATTGCATTTGAAAATAATTATGAAACAGTTCTTACAGTATCTCAAGAACAGGAACAAAGAGAAAAGAAACATATCCTATCTTTACTTTCAATGAGAGTGGATGGTTTAATTGTTTCCATCACGCAAGACACACAAGACCTGGCAATTTTTGAAAGGGTAATGCAGCAAAACGCACCTATAGTTTTCATCGATAGAGTTCCTCCTCTTGAAGGTATTTCAAGTGTTACTGTTGATGATAAGGGTGGAGCTTATGCAGCAACAGTTTATGCAATCAAGAAAGGGCATAAGAAGCTAGCACATATAGGGGGATTTCAACATATAAATATTGGAAGAGCGCGTAAAGAAGGATTCCTTGATGCAATGAATGAATATGGAATGCCGGTTAATCCCGGGTGGATAATTGAAGGCGGGTTTAGCGAAGAAGATGGTTATAATGGATTCTTAAAAATTTTTGATAAAAAAAATTATCCGGATTACATACTGGCAGCAACTTATCCGATAGCTCTTGGAATTTATAATGCTGCTCAGGAGTTTGGAATAAGGATCCCGGAAGATATCGAAGTAACTTGTTTTGGAATAAATCCATTCAATATGTATATACCATCTGTATTTAATTTTGTTGAGCAGCCTGCTGTAGAATTAGGGCAGCAGGCTTTTGCTTTGCTGCTTCAAATGATTAAAGAACCAAGTAAGTTTGAACCAAGAAATATTGTTCTACCCACAAAGCTTCTAGTTAATACTGATAAAGGATTAATAACAGAAGTTGCATAGACGGTTTAAGTAACTATTTATTTAGAATTTATTTCCTTACAATTTTTAATCAATAATTTTATTTGGAATTCAGGATGATAAAGGTTTATCAATTAAGCCTATTTTTGTTATTTTTAGCCTCTAGTTTATTTGGTTTTACTCCAGACTGTGTTGTGGCAAAAGATGGCAGCGGCGATTTTATTTCAATCCAAGAAGCTTTAAATGCAATACCATCTAGTAATAATAAACAGTTTATTATATTCATAAAAAATGGTTTATATAACGAGAAAATTTTTATTGTAAGAAATAACATCGTTTTGATTGGAGAAAATAGGGACAGTACTCGAATTGTTTATGCTGAACTTAGAGAAAATTGGAGAAGAAATCATCCCGATGATTATGGCGCGGCAGTTATAAATATAAAAAATAATGTCTCAAATCTAATTATGAAAAATTTAACTGTGTACAATGATTTTGGAAGATTATATGGAAATACCGGGCATCAATTTGCTGTAAGGGGTTCAACAGGCGTAACAAAAATAATAATAGATAATTGTAATATTATTGCTGACGGCGGCGATACATTAAGTTTGTGGAATACAAGTGATGGAATGTATTATCATCGCAACTCATATTTTGAAGGTTATGTAGATTATGTTTGCCCGCGGGGTTATTGTTATATCGAAGATTGCAAATTTTTCGGACACAATCTTTCAGCTTCAATCTGGCATGACGGCAATGCAAATAAGGATCAGAAATTTGTTATTAAAAATTCTTTCTTTGATGGAGTCTCAAATTTTCCGCTGGGAAGATTCCATAAAGATTCTCAATTCTACTTAATTGATTGTACATTCTCAAAAAATATGGCAGATAAAAATATTTATTTCACTAAATCAAATCCGCCTAGAGAATTGAAATGGGGTACACGAGTTTATTATTACAATTGCGCTAGTTTAGGAAGCGACTATTCATGGTTTGCAAATAATTTAAGCGAAGCTGATGGAAAACCTGAAGCAAAAGATATAACTATTGAATGGACTTTCAATAATAAATGGAATCCGGTAGAAGAATTAGATTTATTAGATAAAAAATTAAATTCAAACAATAACTAAAAAATAATATATGGATAAACAGGATATTTTAAAACGAATTTTTGAATTAAAAGCTGTTGCAGTAGTTAGAATGTCTAATGCAGATAAGTTAAAAAAAGTTGTGGATGCTATTTATAAAGGCGGCGTATCGGCAATTGAAATTACAATGACCACTCCAGGAGCTTTGCAGTCAATAGAAAGTTTATCAAAAGAAATGGGAGATGAAATACTTGTTGGTGTTGGTTCAGCAATTAATAAACAAATGGCATTAGATGCAATAAACGCCGGAGCTAAATTTGTTGTTTCGCCCATTTTCAAAAAAGAAATTATTGATATAGCACATCAGTTTGACTTTCCTGCAATGCCTGGTTGCTTCACTCCAACGGAAATTCAAACTGCTTACGAAGCCGGGGCAGATGTTGTAAAGGTTTTTCCTGCAGATGCGTTAGGGATGGCTTTTTTCAAAGGCGTTCTAGCACCACTGCCTCACTTAAAATTGATGCCAACCGGAGGCGTTTCATTAACGAATGCCGGTGATTGGATTAAAGCCGGTGCGTGTGCAGTCGGAATTGGTTCGGCATTATTAGATAAAAAAGCAATTGAGGAAGAAGATTACAATAAGCTAACACAAAATGCTATAACTTTTGTTAATAGTTTAAATAAATAGCATTGTCAGTGAATTCTATATGAATTAAA
This sequence comes from uncultured Ignavibacteriales bacterium, assembly GCA_963746735.1. GTDB lineage: Bacteria > Bacteroidota > Ignavibacteria > Ignavibacteriales > Ignavibacteriaceae > CAVSWT01. Next base: position 24,663 of record CAVVCO010000021.1, on the reverse strand, counting down.
AATTCTTATTTACGAAAATCAATTAATTATCAATTATATAAAAGAGGAACTTGATGGCTAAAGAAGAAAATTATAAAGAATCAGATACCAAATCCATCGGCTCCAAAATAAATACCAAAGTTGGAAGATATAGATGGACAATTCTTGCATTAGTATTCTATGCTACCTCAATCAACTATTTTGATAGAAGTATTATTAGTGTATTAGCCCCAACACTTTCAAAGTTGTTTCACTGGTCAAATAATGATTATGCAAATATAATGATTGCATTTAAACTTGCTTATGCAATTGGTATGCTTACAATGGGGAGTATAATTGATAGATTGGGAACAAAAAAAGGATATACCTTATCGATTGGTATTTGGAGTATATTTGGTATGCTGCATGCTGCAGTGCGTCCAGCTTTCAGTATAATAGGTTTTTCTATCGCAAGATTTGGACTTGGGTTTGGTGAATCGGGCAACTTCCCGGCTGGAATTAAAACAGTTGGAGAATGGTTTCCAAAAAAGGAAAGAGCATTGGCGACTGGAATTTTTAATGCTGCTACAAGTGTAGGAGCAATTTCTGCACCATTTATTGTTGCTGCTATAGTTTCAGAAAATGGTGATAACTGGCAAATACCTTTTCTTATTACAGGCGCCTTAAGTTCACTCTGGGTTCTTCTATGGCTGCGTTTTTACAAAAGTCCCAAAGATCATCCAAAATTATCAAAAGCAGAATTAGATTATATTCAAAGTGATTCCGTTTCGGAAAACACTGAAAAACTGCCATGGAGAAGTGTACTTCCAAAACGGCAAACCTGGGCATTTGGATTAGCCAAAGTAACTGATGCTGTCTGGTGGTTTTATTTATTTTGGGGTGCAAAATTTTTATTTGCAAAATTTGGTGTAGATCTTCACAATATTGCGATACCATTCTTTATAATGTATGTATTAGCTGATGGTGGAAGTATTTTAGGAGGTTATTTATCGGGTGCTTTTATGAAAAAAGGTTGGACAACTAACAAAGCCAGAAAAATAACCTTGTTAATCTGCGCACTGATTATCCTTCCAGTAAGTTTTGTTGCTATTACAGATAATGAATGGATTGCTGTTTTTCTTATTGGTCTTGGTGCTGCAGGGCATCAAGCATGGTCGGCAAATATTTTTACTCTTGTATCAGATGTATTCCCTAAAAAAGCTACCGCATCAGTAGTAGGAATAGGCGGGATGATTGGTGCTGTTGCTGGTATGTTGGGCGATAAAATTCTAGGAACTGTTTTGGATACAGCAAATAATACCGGTTATTTCTGGGCGTTTTTAATTGCAGGTTCCATGTATTTAATTATCCTAGGTGGGGTCCATTTGCTTATGCCTAAAATGACACCTTTAGATGAAAATCTAAATCCAATTAGTGAATAATATAATTTAATAAATGTTCGAATGAGTCATGGGTTTATAAGCAAAATTAAATTTATAAAAGTTATAGAGGAAATAAAATGAAAAATATAAATATTAAAGGCAGTGAAATAGATTTTGCTGATTTTAAGGTTTCTAATACTAATGTTAAAGTATATGAAAAATCAATTAATGAATTAGAAGGCACCACATTTCTATTGGGAAAAAAGAATTTAGAAAAAAATCTCTATATCATTTCCAATGAAGAAAATAATATCTTAAAAAAATTCAGGGGTCAAAAAGTATCCGATCATAATTTGGATCAATCATTATTTATTAAGGAATGCCCGACTACGAATGAAAATGCTAAAGCATTGCAGCAATATTTTGAATTTACAAAACCAAAAGTGTTAGGGCTGAATTATTCTTACGGCTTTGGTGATAGGATAGGACTAGCAAACCCAGGACATCTAAAAGCTATAAAGAATAGAAAAATTGGTGTTATCCTTGCCCAGCAGTCAATAAGAGAAATGACAAGAACCGAACGTAATCCTGATGATATTATGAGTGCCGCAATTTGGGCTGTATTTCAAGAAAATTATGTTGAAGGCTTTGGGGCTGATGCAGATCATTTAAAAACTATTGAAGATATTGATAGGCTGGTTGATGCTGGTTTCACAATGTTTACTTTTGATCCGAGTGATCATGTTGTTCCTGGTGTTGAAAAAATGAGTGAAAGTGAAGTGGAAGGAAAAATAAAAAATCTACCCTGGGACAAATACAAGGAAACTTATGATCAACTATTGAAAAGATATGAAAACAAAGAAATAAAGATTAACAACTCTTTTTCGATATCGCCTTCTAAAAGAGATATATTGTCTGCCGTTCTCAAATATTTTGGTGTGGTTCTGCAGGGACAAAAAATGTACAAGCATCTGGCATCATTTGAAAACTATGATTTTGAAGTTGAGATTTCAATCGATGAAACAGATACAGTAACATCTCCTTTTGATCATTTCTTTGTTGTAAATGAGTTAAAAAGAAAAGATGTCAAATTTGTAAGTCTTGCCCCAAGGTTCATAGGTGATTTTGAAAAAGGAATAGATTACAAAGGTGATTTAAATATTTTCAGAGCAGATTTTGACAAACATGCTGCAATTACCGAATATTTTGGAAACTATAAAATAAGCCTTCATTCCGGCAGTGATAAGTTCAGTGTGTATGATATACTTGCCGAGCATAAAAATATTATTATACATGTTAAAACAGCAGGCACAAGCTATCTTGAAGCTATTAAGGTTGTGGCTGCAAAACAGCCTGAACTATTTAGAAAGATATTTGATTTTTGCGTTGGACTTTATGATCAAGAAAAGAAAACTTATCACGTTTCTGCAGATATAAAGAAAGTAAAGGCTGCAAAAGATTATAAAGATAATGAACTTGTTGGCCTTTTTGATGATCTAAATGTTAGACAGATTCTTCACGTAACATTTGGAAAGGTGCTTACTGACAGAGATGCAAATAATAAATATATTTTTAGAGAAGATGTTTATAAATGCTTAAAAGCTAATGAAGAATTATATGACGAATATTTGTATAAACATTTTAGAAGACATTTAGCACCATTTGAAAAAAATATTTAATCAATAATCGGAAGTAATTAATATGCAAGCTTTAGATTTGTCTTCTCTTAAAGGGAAAACATGTATAATTACCGGTGGAACAGGAGGAATAGGTTCGGCACTTGTTGATGCTGTTGCAAGTGCTGGTGTCAACATGGTATTAATCAGCAGATCAAAAGATAAAGTTGATAGAAAAGCTGAAGAAGTAGAAAAGAATTTTAATGTAAAAGCAAAAGGTTTTTCTGCTGATGTTAATGATAAAGAATCACTTTTAAATATCAAAGAAAGCATTGTAAAAGAATTTAAAAGCATTGATTACCTTATCAATTGTGCCGGTGGAAATTATCCGAAAGCCACAGCTTCTAAAGAGTATTTGGAAGAAAAAGATATTAATAATCTTGAAGGCACTTTTTTCGGTTTGGACTTAAATGAAATCAAGAAGGTGTTTGATGTTAATTTTATTGGTTCCTTGCTTCCAACTTTAGTATTTGCAGATTTGATGGTAAAAAATAAGTATGGCTCAATTATCAATATTTCTTCGATGAGCGCATATAAACCGCTTACAAAAGTTGGTATTTATTCTGCGGCAAAAGCTTCAATCAACAATTTTACAATGTGGCTTGCTGTCCATTTTGCAAGGGTGAATGTTAGAGTTAATGCAATTGCTCCAGGCTTCTTTTTGACTGATCAAAATAGATTTTTACTAACTGATGAAAAAACTGGCGAGTTGACAGCAAGAGGTAAAAAAATTATTAATCTTACTCCAATGCAGAGGTTTGGAGATCCGGAAGAACTGAAAGGATTGACGCTTTTCCTTTTATCCGATTCTGCAAAATTTATTACCGGCACTATAATCCCTGTCGATGGCGGATTTAGTGCGTACCCAGGAGTTTAAAATATACGTAGAAGTTTTGAAAGATTATATTTTTTAGTGTGCTATTATAAATATTTTGTAGGATATCCACCTGCTAAAAATAAATTCTACATTTAGATAACAAAAAATAATAACGAATAAATTAGTGAGAATAAAAAAATATGAGTACTGGATTAAATATTAAATCAGACGGCGCATTTGATTTGATTTCTTTAGGCGCATTGGTTCATAGATTAGATCCCGGGACAATTCCATTTAGAAAAGCTCACGAATGTTCTATCCATGTTAGCGGCGGTGAATTTAATGTTGCTGCAAACCTTTCGGATGGTTTTTTAATGAACACTGGAATTGTTTCTGCAAAAGTTGATTATCCTATCGGGGATTTAATTGCAGAACGTGTTAGAGCAATGGGAGTGAAATCTTTTTTCAAACACTTTAAGCATAACGGTGTGAACGGTCCTAACATGGCTACTGTTTACAGTGACCGCGGATTTGGAATGCGTGCCCCTGTAGTTTTTTATAATCGATGCAACGAAGCTGCTTCATTATTAAAGCCTGGTGACTTTAATTGGCAGGAAATTTTTGGGAACGGTGTAAGGTGGTTCCATAGCGGTGGAATCTTTGCTGCACTTTCCGAAACAACAGGCGAGTTGATAGTTGAAGCAATGAAAGCTGCAAAAGCTGCTGGTGCTATTACAAGCTTCGATTTAAATTTCCGGGCAAAGCTTTGGAATATTTGGGGCGGTGAACAAAAAGCTGTTGAAGTTATAAATAAAATTGTTGAACATGTTGATGTATTAGTTGGTAACGAAGAAGATTTGCAAAAGGGATTGGGAATTCCAGGCCCTGAAGTTAGTTCAAAATCAAAACTTGATCCTACAACATTTTTTGGAATGATTGATAAGGTTACAGCTAAATATCCAAAAGTTAAAATTGTTGCAACTACATTACGTGAAGTTCATGCAACTCATCATCATAGCTGGAGCGCAGTTGCATGGGTAAACGGGAAAACATATTCTGCTCCAACTGCTGAGCTAAATGTTTTTGATCGAGTTGGCGGCGGTGATGGTTTTGCAAGCGGATTTATTTATGGTTTATTAAGCAATGAAGAGCCGGAAGAAGCCGTAAAACTTGGTTGGGCACATGGAGCCTTGTTAACTACCTATCCTGGTGATACAACAATGGCTACAATTGAAGAAGTTAAAGCCTTCGCAAAAGGTGGTTCGGCTCGTATCCAAAGATAATTCTTATTTGAAAATTTGTTTTTAGGGAAATGTTAAATTGATTTAGCATTTCCCTTTGTTTTAAAGTTAACTTGTAAAACTATTTTAATCTCGAATATTCAAACAAACTATGCAATATTTTGTAAAAGAAAATGAAAACGGATTTTTAACTAATGATGAAATGAGAGAAGGAATATTCTCATCTCTGGGTAAGTTGGGAACAAAGAAAAAAGTTTTAGTAATACCGCCGGATATTACGCGATTTTATTCTTATTCAGGAATACTAACTAAGTTTATTTATGACTACTATGGGAAATCTTTAACTGATGTACTTCCTTCAATTGGAACTCATTTTGCAATGAGTGATGAAGAAATAGAAAAGATGTACAAAGGTGTACCGAAAGATTTATTCAGAGTTCACAATTGGAGGACTGATATTGTTACGTTGGGGGAAGTGCCTTCAGAATTCGTAAATAAAGTTTCAGAGGGGAAAGTAAATTATGCCTGGCCTGCTCAAGTAAACAAACTATTAGTTGAAGGAAATTATGATTTAATCTTATCTGTCGGTCAGGTTGTTCCGCATGAAGTTGTGGGCATGGCTAATTATAATAAAAATGTTTTTGTCGGAACCGGCGGCGTTGAAGGAATAAATAAAAGCCATTACATAGGCGCTGTCTATGGAATGGAGAGAATGATGGGGCGTGCGGATACTCCTGTTAGAAAAATTCTTAATTATGCTTCAGAACATTTTACAAATCATCTTCCAATTTTATATGTACTAACTGTAGTTGGAAAAGGTGAAAACGGAAAAATGGTTCCTAAAGGATTATACGTCGGTGATGATTTTGAAACATTTAAAAAAGCATCTGACTTATCTCTTAAAGTTAATTTTAAAATGCTCGATAAGCCGCTTAAAAAAGTTGTGGTTTATCTTGAACCTCAAGAATTTAAAAGTACCTGGCTTGGAAATAAAGCTATATATAGAACCCGCATGGCTCTTGATGATAACGGAGAATTAATAATCTTAGCTCCAGGATTAAAAGAATTTGGCGAAGATAAAACTATCGATAAATTAATTAGAAAGTATGGTTATCAAACTACTCCTGAAATATTAAAATTTGTAGATGAAAATGAAGACCTTCGGCAAAACCTAAGTGCTGCTGCTCATTTAATTCACGGCTCATCTGAAAATAGATTTTCAATAACTTATTGTCCCGGTCATCTAACCAAAGAAGAAATTGAAAGTGTAAATTTTAAATATGCTGATTTGAAAGAGATGACCAAGAAATATAATCCAGAAAAATTAGTCGATGGGATTAACATCATGCCTGATGGAGAAGAGATTTTTTATATTTCAAATCCTGCTTTAGGGCTTTGGGCATATAAAGAAAAATTTAAAGATTAAATTTTTTGATGAATAAGAAAATAAAAATTGTAGCTGATAATAAAATACCTTTCTTAAAAGGTGTTTTCGAAAATGTTGCTGAAATTGAATATTTAAATCCGGCAGATATTAATCATGATTCTATTAAAACGGCAGATGCATTAATAATTAGAACACGAACAAATTGTAATTCTGATTTGTTAGATAACACAAATGTAAAGTTTATTGCAACCGCCACAATCGGATTTGATCATATCGACACTGAATATTGTAAGGGAAAAAATATTAAGTGGATAAACGCACCGGGCTGCAATTCTTTTTCTGTTAAACAATATGTTGCTTCTGCTTTGTTAACAATTGCGCGCAAGAAAAATATTAATTTATCTGAAAAAACTATTGGTATTGTTGGCGTTGGAAACGTAGGGAGCAAAGTTGCAAGTGTTGCAAAAAATTTTGGAATGAAAGTTCTATTAAACGATCCGCCTCGAGAAAGAAGTGAAGATAAAAATAAATTTGTCAGCATAGATAAAATAATTTCTGAAAGTGATATTATCACTTTTCACGTTCCTCTTATTAAAGATGGAATTGACAAAACATATCACATGGCTGATGAATCATTCTTTAAAAAGCTTAAAAAGGATATTATATTTTTTAATACTTCAAGAGGATCTGTTGTAAATAACTCAGCATTAAAGGCTGCTATTATAGAAGGAAAAATTGAAGCTGCTTTGCTTGACGTTTGGGAAAACGAGCCAAACATTGACCTCGAGCTATTAAACAAAGTTGACATTGCTACTCCACATATTGCCGGCTATTCGGCAGATGGAAAAGCAAATGGAACTTCTGTTAGTGTTAAAGGTGTTTCGGAATTTTTCAATTTAGGTATTGATAAAAATTGGTATCCAAAAGAAATACCTTCACCGAAAAATTCAAATGAAATATTAATTGATTGTAAAAATAAAACTGCGCAGCAAATTTTTAGTGAGGCTGTTTTATCCACTTATGATATTTTAAATGATGATAAAACACTTGAGAGATTCAGTTCAGACTTTTGAAAAACAGAGAGGAAGCTACCCCATTAGGAGGGAATTTCCTTATTATACATTGGAATTAAAAAACTGTAATCAAGAAATAGAAAAAAGATTATCTGATCTTGGTTTCAAAATAAAAACATAATCAAAAAATAAAATAAAAACTTAAGGGAAAATAAAATGACAAAACTTGCCGATATCGGACTTGTAGGATTAGCCGTCATGGGCGAAAATCTGGTGTTAAATATGGAAAGCCATGGATTTACAGTTGCTGTTTATAACAGAACAGTTGAAAAGGTAAATAACTTCGTTACAGGAAGAGGTAAAGATAAAAAAATAATTGGCACTGCTTCAATTGAAGAACTTGTTAAAAGTATAAAGTCTCCGAGAAAAATTATGCTGATGGTAAAAGCAGGGCAACCTGTTGATGATTTTATTGAATTATTAATTCCTCATCTTGATAAAGGAGACATTATTATCGACGGCGGCAACTCACATTTCCCGGATACAATTAGGAGAACAAAATATCTTGAAGAAAAAGGATTAAGATATATAGGAACCGGAGTTTCAGGCGGTGAAGAAGGGGCATTAAAAGGTCCATCAATTATGCCCGGTGGGTCACCTGATGCCTGGCCGTACGTTAAACCGATTTTTCAATCTATCGCCGCCAAAGTTGAAGATGGAACTCCTTGCTGCGATTGGGTTGGAGAAAACGGTGCAGGACATTTTGTTAAAATGGTTCACAACGGAATTGAATATGGTGATATGCAATTAATCTGCGAAGCATATCAAATCATGAAAGACCTTTTAGGAATGAGCTATGATGAAATGCATCAAGTATTCAAAGAATGGAATGAAGGTGAATTGAACAGTTATTTAGTTGAAATAACTAGAGACATTCTTGCTTATAAAGATGATGATGGACAACCGCTTGTGGAAAAAATTCTTGACACTGCTGGACAAAAAGGTACTGGTAAATGGACAGTTATTTCTTCGCTTGATGAAGGTGCCCCTTTAACATTAATTGGTGAAGCTGTTTATGGAAGAACTTTATCTTCACTAAAAGATGATAGGGTTGAAGCTTCAAAAGTTTTATCAGGGCCTAAACCAAAATTTGAAGGTGATAAAAAACAATTTGTTGAAGATTTGATGAAAGCTTTGTATGCTTCTAAAATTGTTTCTTATGCACAGGGATATACTTTAATGAGAAACGCTGCTAAAGAATATAAATGGAATCTTAATTACGGCGGCATTGCTTTGATGTGGAGAGGCGGATGTATTATTCGTTCTATCTTCCTTGGAAAGATTAAAGAAGCTTATGATAAAAATCCTAATCTTACAAATTTATTACTTGATCCATTCTTCACAGAAAAAATTGAATCGTCACAAGAATCGTGGAGGAGAGTGATTTCAACCGCTGTATTAAACGGCATTTGGACACCCGCTCTTTCTACAGCTTTAAATTATTTTGACGGCTATAGAAACTCACGTTTGCCTGCAAATTTATTGCAAGCTCAAAGAGATTATTTTGGTGCTCATACTTATGAAAGAGTAGATAAAAAACGAGGCGAGTTTTTCCATACTAACTGGACAGGCAGAGGCGGAAAAACGGCTTCGTCAACATATAATGTTTAATTAGAAAAAGAAGAACAATCATTATTGTCATTTCGAACTAGCCTGCCTACCGCAGGCAGGTTGGTCGAAATAACACGAATTAATTTTGCAAACTTATAAGTGTTCTATTTGCATTAAGAATTAATTCTTTAATACATTAAAGAAGGAATAATTAAATGAAACTACTACTAAAAGTTAATTTAATTTTATTATCATTGATTCTATTCGGATGCAGTAAATCAGCTCAAGTTGACCAGGCAATACAAAATAATTATCCTGAATTTTTTCAAGTTGAAGTCTCTAATACCTTAAATAGCTTAAGGAAAGATGAGATAGTTCAATTAAATATCAATGCGATAAAAGAGAAACATGCTGACTTTAATTCTAAAGCATTTATCGTTTTTCATGATACCACCGAATTGCCAAGCCAAACAGAAGATATCGACGGAGATAACATCCCTGATAGAATTCTTTTTTTGACGAATTTAAATCCGATGGAAAAACAAAATATTGTTGTTAGGTATGCAAAAGATGGTGAGATGATTAGAAAGTATAAAAAAAGAACTCAAGCTGTCTTGGGAGAAAAAGTAGATTACACATTAGTAAAAGGTGAATATACAAAAGGAAGATTTGAAGATGTTAAATCTGCTAAAATGCCTGCTGATCATGTTGCACACGATGCGTTGTATAGAATAGAAGGCCCTGGATGGGAATCAGAATTAATTGCATATAGATATTATTTAGATTCGCGAAATAGAAATGATCTTTTTGGTAAAAAGAAAGATGAACTGATACTTCAAAAAGTTGGAGTTAATGATTTAGTTTCTAACAGCCAAGAATCTTATACAAAAATGCTTGATTGGGGAATGGATATTTTTAAAGTAGGAGAATCATTAGGTATTGGTTCAATTGGAATGTGGAGCAATGACAAAGTTGTTACAGTTAGTACAACCGATAGCATAATAACAACAATCGCAACAAATGGTCCAATAAGATCTGACGTGTATACTAAATATTATGGATGGAAAGTTGGAAATAATAAATTTAATCTTAATTCCAATCTGTCAATTTCTGCCGGCAGCAGATTAACTCATTCAAACCTTGAAATTAATGGTGACAATGTGCAAATGTGTACCGGACTTGCAAAACATCCTGATACAGAATATTTAAAATCAGGTGATAAAACTGGATGGAATTACATTGCACTTTACGGCAAGCAAAGTTTGTCTGGAGATGATTTGGGTATTTCGGTCTTCTTTAAAAATTCTGATTTGATAAAATTAACAGACGACAAAGACAGTTATGTTGTTATTCTAAAACCGTCGGATGGAAAACTTGATTATTACTTTGCAGGCGCTTGGCAGGAAGAACCAGATGGAATTAAAAATAAAGAAAAATTTCAGGATTATTTAAATAGCGTAGTTAAGGAATTAGACAACCCGGTTTCAGTTAATCTCAAATAGGAAATATTTTGTTTATAAAACAATAGAGGTATAAAATGGAAGTAAGGTATTCACCAAATTTTGAAGGATTTAAAAATCTAGATACAACTGGACTCCGAAAACAATTTTTAGTTGATAAATTATTTGAGCCTGGAAAAATTTATTTAGTATATTCTGATGTAGATAGAGCAATTGTAGGTTCAGCCGTTCCTACTGATAAAGGACTAAAATTAGAAGCAAGCAAAAAAGAAATGTCTGCCGATTACTTTGCGGAACGAAGAGAAGTTGGGATAATTAATATAGGAAAGGAAGGTTCTATTGTTGCTGATGGAAAAGAATTTCAAATGGATCATAAAGATTCTTTATACATAGGCAGGGGGACAAAAGATATAGAATTTAAAAGTAAAGATAAAAACCAACCAGCTCAATTTTATCTTGTAAGTTATCCGGCACATAAAGAATTTCCTACAACACATGCAAAGTTTTCAGATGCTGAACAAGCTCATCTTGGCAGCTTGAAAGATTCGAATCATAGAACTATTTATAAATATATCCATCCCAAGGGAATTAAGAGCTCTCAACTGGTTATGGGATTAACTGAACTTGAAGAGGGTAGTGTTTGGAATACAATGCCGGTTCATACTCATCAAAGAAGATCTGAGATTTATATGTATTTCAGTCTGGAAAATGATGCAGTAGTTTTCCATTTCATGGGAAGTCCATCCGAAACCCGTCATATTGTAATAAGAGACAAACAAGCAGTGATATCTCCTAGCTGGTCATTCCATTCTGGTTCCGGCACTCAAAACTATACTTTTATATGGGCGATGGGCGGTGAGAATCAAGCATTTGATGACATGGATGCTGTTAAGATGGACGAATTATTTTAACTTATAATTTAATAAATAAGGATTTTAAAAATGGTATTAGATCAATTTAAATTAGACGGCAAAGTAGCAATAGTGACAGGTTCCAATCAAGGCATTGGACAAAAATATGCTTTAGCACTTGCAGAAGCCGGTGCTGATATAATTGGAGTTTCTTATGTATCTGATTTTACCGAGACTATCAAATTGATTGAAGGTACAGGAAGGAAAATTAAAACCTATACTTCAGATTTTTCAGATAGAAAATCATTGTATGATTTCATTAAAACTGTAAAATCAGACTTTCCTAAAATTGATATACTGGTTAACAACGCCGGTACAATATTACGTGACCCTATTTCTGTTCACTCAGATGAATACTGGGATAAAGTAATTGAAGTAAATTTATCTTCTCAATTCATCTTAACACGAGAGATTGGAAAAGATATGGTGAGTAGAGGTTATGGCAAGATTGTGTTTATAGCATCTCTTCTATCATTTCAAGGTGGAATATGGGTGCCGGGTTATGCTTCATCAAAAGGCGGAATCAAGCAGCTAACCATGGCATTTGCTAATGAATGGGCCTCAAGCGGTGTTACTATAAATGCAATTGCTCCGGGTTACATTGCTACTGATAACACAAAAGCTCTGCGTGAAAACCCTGAACGAAATAACGCAATCTTGGCAAGGATTCCTGCTGGAAGATGGGGCACACCTGAAGACCTAATGGGAACAATTGTCTTCTTAAGTTCAGATGCTTCTAATTATTTAAATGGAAGTGTTATAACTGTTGACGGTGGCTGGATGGGCAGATAAACTTATTAATTTTATTTTACTTTAAAATGAAGCAGGATAATTTTTATCCTGCTTTTTTATTTTAAAGCAATTTTAAATTATGTGAGATGAAACAAAATGAAAGTGTGATATCTACCACCATTTCCCATTTCTTTTGCCCAAATTTGGCTTTTGAGTTACCTACTTAGTCTAACTGTGATTTCTTTAATAGTCCATAGCTAAAGAATGGTTTATACTTGCATCCGAATTCTTTCATGTATAATCAATTTAGGAGTACGTATGAAAAAGCAGTCTAATGCAAGTGTCTTTTCAACAATGTTATTTTTAATTTTGTTTTTATCTTTTCCAGCAATTTCGAAAGCACAAAACGATAACGTAAATGATTCCACAAGCACTTGGAGTGATTCTACAAGTACAGACAGCTCGGATAGTAAGTCTGATACATCAAGTTACACCCCATTAGGCTATAATTCCAATATGAATAATATTAATAATGCTTATGCGGCTTTAGATAATATTGTAAATTCAATTGATTCAACAGATATAGATTCTACTGAAACAGACACAACAAAATCTGATTCTTCAAGTTACACTCCAATAGGATATCATTCCAATTTGAATAATATTAACCAAGCTTATGCGGCTTTAGATAATATTGCAAATTCAATTGATACAACAGATATAGATTCTACTGAAACTGATACAACAAAGTCTGATTCTTCTAGTTATTCCCCTATAGGTTATAATTCTAATTTGAATAATAATCAGTTTTATGCTGATTTAGATAACATAGCCAGCGCTATTGATTCTTCAGATACAACTACTACGGATTCGACGAAAAAAGATACAGCAACAGTAGGTTATTTAGGTTCATTACAAAAAGCAAACTTAACAGAGACAATCAATAGATTGTATAATTTTCATGAATCTGCGCTTTACAATAGAGTAGTGGGCATTATATCTTATAAAAAGAATTTTAGTCAAAAACTATTTAGAATTTCATAATAAGCATATTTCTAGATTTGTATAGCAGGGTAGATTGGAGAAATTCAGTCTACCTATTTTTATTTTTATCTAACCTCCATATACATAATTTCAAATTTACTTTACTTAAAAAAATTGAATCCATTTTAATTATTTTGAATCAAATGAGTTGTAATTAAAATAATGATTTATAAGAATCATTCATAAAAGCTAAGAATAAAAAAATATAAGGGTATTAAAATGTTAAGAACAAATCTCCCGCACATTCTTTCCGAAAAAGAACATTCCGAATTATTAAACCAAAATGAAAATGTAATGATTTGCTGCGGAAGAATGGGACCGATGTGTATTCCGGTTTATGAAACTATGGAAGAATTGGGAAGCGAATACAAAAATGTAAAGTTTGTTGATATGGAATTTGATGCACCTGTTGCAAGTGTAATTAGAGGACTACCTGAGACAAACAGCTTTCAAGGACTTCCATTTGTAGTTTATTATAAAAACGGTAAAGTGGTTAAAGCAACAAGCAGCATTCAAACTAAGGATCAAATAACTTCAGTGTTGGATCAGCATTTTAAAGCTTAATATAAAGTGAATTTATAAAACTGAGATTGACTATGGAAAATCATTTTGATGTAATAATAATAGGTGCAGGAGCAGCGGGCTTAACTGCGGGTATTTATCTTTCCCGTGCAAAGATTAAAACTTTGATAGTTAATGAAGGAGCCGTTGGCGGACAAATGGTGTTAACCCATGAAATAGCAAACTATCCCGGTATTGAAAGCATCAGTGGATATGAACTTGCGCGCAACATGAAAGCTCAAGCAATTAAATTTGGATGCTCAATTAAATCTAATATAAAAATTACTTGTTTAGAATTAGAAAACGAGTTAAAAAAAATAGTTGTTAACGATAAAGATGTTTATACTTCCGATGCAGTTATTATTTCCACCGGAGGGAAATCAAGAACCATAGGTGCAGTTGGAGAAGATGTTTTTAAAGGAAGAGGGATTTCTTATTGCGCTACTTGCGATGGTGATTTTTTCCAGGATAAAGAAATTATTGTTGTCGGCGGCGGAAATTCTGCGTTGGAGGAAGCTGTTTCATTGACAAAGTATGCGTCCAAAGTTACTGTGGTACACCAATTCGATCATTTCCAGGCTTTTGAACATTATGTTGAAGAAGCTAAAAGAAATCCCAAAATTAATTTCATAATGGAATCCAAAATAATTGAGTTTAACGGAGATGAAAAATTATCTTCTGTAAAGATTCAATCTGCTTCATATGAAATTACAGAAATGAAAGTTGACGGTGTATTTATTTTAATTGGATACGAACCGAATACCGAAACACTAAAAGGAATTATCTCCTTAAATGAAAAGAAGGAAATCATTGTTGATAAAAATCTTCAAACAAACCTGGAAGGCGTTTTTGCAGCAGGGGATTCAATTCAAAAAAAATATAGACAGGTAACTACAGCTGTTGCAGACGGCACAATTGCAGCGTTAAGTGCAGTAGAATATTTAAATCAAAAGAAAATAGAAACTGCTTTAGCTTAAAAAAAATGGAATGAATATTTTTAAACGAAGAAGAGGAAGTAAATTTTAGCAGCATTAAGAGAAATAAAATTTACTCCCTCTTAACAGAAGGAAATAGTATTTTAATTTACTGTAGTTAGCCAGCCCATTGCCTTTTCAGGATCACTAAATACTTGAACCGTAACACCAATATCAGAATATCTTTTTATTAGCGATTTCAAAGACAGTTGCCCCACAATTTTTTCCGGCATCACAATTGCCCAATATTTCCAGCCAGCTTTAATAATTCGAGGTTCCCAGGTTTTTTGTGCCCACTCTATATCTTCCTGCTTTAATGCAGAATTACCTCTATCATCAGATAACCATTTGTGACAGCGATTTTGTTCAAACGAGTCTGCACCTTTCATCATTAGATTTCTAAATTCATCATTGCAAATAAATTTATGAATTTGATGATGTACTATTCTTTTATCTGGATGAACCATAAGCGTTGCTTTTTCGGAAGAGAAGACGGTTTTCATATTTTTTCCTATATTAAGTTAATATTATCTTATTATCGATAAATAAGTAAATAATTTTAGTAAAATAATTGGGAATTTTATTTTTGTGATTTATAGAAGCACTACTTGACAAATTTAAAACATATAGATACATTTCGATAAGTCAATATAAAAAATGTTTGTGCTTCCGTATCTGAAGAATAAAATTTTTTAACCACATATATTGAAACATATAAATGTATCGATAATTAATTCTATTTGCATTAAATATAAAGGAATTAAAAATATTTTTTATTATAAAATAAAAATAACCTTGATTCGACTTTATAGATAAGGATATCCTTTATAAAATGATCAGATGTAAAAAAAAACTATGTTAAAAAATGGAGTAATAAAAAAATGAAAAAGTTAGTTAATATTTCAATTATAATACTTTCGTTAGTTGTTTTTAGTATCACGACTAATTTCGCGCAAGTTGTTCCTCAAAACCGATTGAAAATTGAAGCTGTGTCCAGCGGTCTGGCTTTAATAGGCACAAATTCGTCCAATACAACAGTCGGCCCTTATTTTGGAGGAACATTTGCGTACGGTGTTGGAGAAGGGCTTACAATATTTGCAGAATCTGGATACGGATGGGCAAACTATAATGCCACAGATAAAATGAAACTTGTTGAAATTCCAGTTGTTGCAGGTCTTACTTATAACTTCGGACAATTATTAGATTTGAATTTAGTTCAGCCGTATGCTGGCGTTTCGGCAGGGGCACTTAATTCTATGCTACAAATCGATGGGAATACTGTAAAGGCAAACGGTTATGAACAAAAGGCTACCAACTTTGCTTTAGAAGGAATTCTTGGTGTAAACTTTCAAATCAATCCGGTATTTTCCATAAATATTCGTGGTAAGTATAACCATGGATTTTCAAAGAATGGTGATCCTGGACTTGATAGCGAGGAATTTAATTCTATAAGCTTTGGAGGAGGTATTTCATACGCATTTTCTGTTCTACGTTAATCTTAATTTATTTAGTTCTGCAGGTTAATTTGCCTGCAGAACTTATTTGTAATTCAAAAATAATTTTAATTTAATATGTTTTATTCAGTAATTTTTTATATTAGCGGTTCATTTTCCAATTTTAATCTCAAACTATTTTTCTGAACCGATAAAATTATTTTCTATTGTTATTGTGCTTTTCGGATTATATTCTAAGCCTCTTTAATAAAAAAATAATTTTGAAACTAGCCTTAATTTATTTTGGTTAATGTATTGCACTGTAGCTCAAAAGTGGCATTATAAAATATTTAAGTAACGGCTCTTTTGAAATATTTATTATGTAATAAATTTACTAGCTGAATTATAAAATGGAAAACATATTATTTTATTAGATTTAAAACATTTGTGGATTTGTCCAATTTTTTAATTCTCATTTGATATTATAATGAATTATAATATTTTATTTTAATTATAGAGGTTAGGATGATAAATTTTATACAGCAATAATCAAAATCACTTACTCAACATTTGGTTTTGTTAGATCCTTTTTAGTTTATACACTTTCATTAGTTCGATATTTTTTAGTTAACTCAATAAACACAATAAATTTTTTAGCTTAAGCAGTAGCTGCTAACCGGCAATTATTTTTAAAATTAGAATTATGCCGCAATCAGCCCTTAATACTGTCGTTATTGCACCTTTTACATTTTGCAAAGCGGCATTAAGTTTACTTCTAATCAAGTTAAAAAAAATTAAAGAATAAAATTAATTTCCGAATAAAAATAAGGAATAAGGAATATAGTATGTTGATAATGTTAAAGAGAATAAAAATAATAAGTCTATTCGTTGTTTTAGTTTTGCTTCAAACAAGTAAAGCTCAAAATATTGTCAATCCGGATAGCGCTCTTCAAATAATCTTAAATAATTTACAAGGGACGAAGATAACTTTGATACAGACGGAACAATATGCAAAAGAAAATTCTACTTCTATCAGAATAGCTGAAGCTGGTTATAAGGCTTCAGTTGGTGCATTGCGGAGGGAAAGAGGCGCTTTTGATCCTGAGTTTTATTTTAATCTTAATTATCAAAATACTAAATCCCCTGAAGCATCATTTTTTGCCGGAGCTTCTGTTTTATCAACACAACAAACCGATGCTTCCACCGGACTGCGATTAAATTTACCGATTGGAACAGAACTGGATCTTTCGCTAAACTCAACAAGATTAAAGACTAATTCATCTTTTGCTTTTTTGAATCCTGAATACGATGCGTTTGGTTCTCTTACTCTTCGTCAGCCTCTTTTATCAGGGTTCACTGCTTCAGCTAGAAAAGATTTAAAGCAGGCTGAATTGAATGCTGATGCATCAAAATCAAAATATGATCAAGAAGTTTTAAGAACAAATTCTATGATAGAAGAAGCGTATTGGAATTTATATACAGCAGAACGTAACTATGCGGTTCAAAAGCTTACTCTTGATCGTGCAGAATCAGTATTAAAAGAAGCCCAGCTTCGTGAAAAAGCAGGATTGGTTGGCCCTAATCAAGTTGCAAATGCTAAAACATTTTGGGCCGAACAAAAACTTTTTCTAATTGATAGGGAAGAAGACTTAGATACACAATCTGATAATCTCGCAGTCTTAATTGGAAAAAGGCCTGATGGAAATGAAAATAGATTTATTACAATAGACAACCCGCCGAGTAGTTTTCCATTACAGCCGGTTGATGATTTGGTTGAATATACATTAAAAAGTAATCTAGATATTCAAGCTGCTCAAAATAACATTGAAATTGCAAATGCTCTTGTTGATGCTGCCTCATGGAAGGCCCTTCCACAAGTTGATTTAATAGGTTCTGTTTCAAGTAATGGATTGGGAGGAACACCACAAGAAGTATCATTTCCAGGTATTGATCCTTTGCAGACAACAAGTGGAGGTAGTTTCGGCGATGTCGTTTCACAAGTATTTAAACGAAAATTTCCCGGATGGAGTATTGGAGTTGAAGTTAGTGTTCCAATTGGATTTAGAAGTGGTTTGGGAGAAAAGGATCGTTTAGAAGCAGGCTCGTTAAGTGCACAGGAAAGTTACATTGCACTATCACGACAGCTTGAACAAAAAGTTCGAACTTCATATAGAGAGCTTGAACATGGCAATGATAGATTAAAAGCTTCACGTGAAGGTGTAGATGCTGCACAAGAACAGGTAAGAATTGGAATGATTGAATTTAAGAATGGACGATTATCCGCATTTGAATTAGTACGGCTTAGTGAAGATTTTGCTGTTGCTCAGCAGCGTTATTCGGATGCTTTGGTAAAAACCGTTAAAGCCGCAGCGAATTTAAAGCAATTAACATCTGGTTATTATCCTAATGGAATTAATCAATAAGAATAAAAGAGTTTTTTAGTTAACAAGAAAGGAAGAAGTTTATGTTATTTTCTAAATTAAATAGTTACTGGATGCTTGGTGCTATTGCAGTCGCTTTAATGTTATTGCAATATGGCTGTTCAGACCAGCAGGCATCAGCAGGCGGATTTAAAATGCCGCCTACACCTGTTGAAGTGGCTGATGTTAAAACACAAGATATGGCAGATAAGTTTGATGCTGTGGGTACAATCGAAGCAATCGAAGGTGTAACAATTGTTTCTGAAATCGACGCTTCAGTTTTAAGACTTCCATTTGAAGAAGGTGCCTTTATCAAAAAAGGTGATTTAATTGCACAGCTAGATGATTCACAGCTTTCAGCAGAAGTTAATAGAACAGAAGCATTGTATGATCAAAGCAAGTCATCATATAAACGGATAAAATCAGTCGTTGAGCAAAATGCAGGAACTCAGCAGGATCTTGATGATGCCTTAGCTAATTTAAAAGTAGCACAAGCAAATAATGAACTGGCAAAAGCTCGTTTAAGTAAGACACGTATTGTAGCTCCATTTGATGGAATGGTCGGGACAAGAAAAGTTAGTGTCGGTACCTTTTTGCGAACAGGGCAGGAAATAACCGAACTTGCAAACTTAAATGAGATACGAGTTAGTTTTTCCGCACCGGAAAGATTTCTTGCTCAGTTAAAAAGAAATGCAGCGGTGATTGTTTCTTCTACTGTTTTCCCTGGACACGATGTTAAAGGTAAAATTATAGCAATTGAACCAATATTGGATTCTGAAACACGCAATGTGAATATTGTAGCGAGAGTGCAAAACCCAGAGACAAAAATTTCGTCCCGGGATGTCTGCAAATGTATCTGCAATATTAAGTGAAAGGCCGAATTCACTTACAGTTCCTAATGAAGCAGTTTTTGCAAACGGTAATCAATCATTTGTTTATGTTGTGAAAAAAGACAGCACAGTTGCAGCCACACCTGTTGTACTTGGTTTGCAGACTGCAGAAGTTACTGAGGTTGTCAATGGCTTACAAGATGGAATGGAAGTAGTAAGAACAGGACATCAAAAGATTTTTGATGGTGCTAAAGTTATGCCTATTCCTTCCAACACTGTAGCTGCAAAACAATAAGTGAATGTCGATCATATGATTGGATGTTAAGTCAGAATATTTAAATAAATAATATCGAATGGATGAATGATTGCTTGAATGCGAGAGTTAAATAAAACTAATTAAAAATGTTAAAGATTAAGTTATTAGACTATAGGAGCTTTATATATGAAACTAAGTGATATATCAATACGGCGCCCTGTGTTTGCGACGGTTATGAGTATTACTATTGTTCTGTTTGGAATAATTTCTTTTACTCAACTTCCGGTTCGTGAGTATCCGGATATTGATCCCCCGATAATATCCGTTGTTACATTATACCGTGGTGCTAGTTCAAGTGTGGTTGAGACTGAGATCTCTGATATACTTGAAGAACAGTTTGCAACTCTGGAGGGAGTAAAAACAATTACATCTTCCAGCAGAGAAGGAGGTTCTGTTATAACAATTGAGTTCGAGCTAAACCAGGATGTAAATGAAGCTGCAAATGATGTTCGAGACAGAGTTTCCAGGATTAGAGGAACTCTTCCACAAGAAATACTTGATCCGGTAATTTCTAAAGTTGATGCAAATGCCCAGGCAATCTTTTGGCTGGCACTGTACAGTGATCATCATTCTGGTTTGGAATTATCCGATTTTGCAGACCGCGTGTTAAAAGAAAGGATCCAGCGAATGGCGGGGGTCGGTTCGGTAATACTTGGCGGCGAAAGAAGATATGCTATGCGTGTCTGGCTCGATCCGCAACGAATGGCCGCACATGGATTAACGTCACAAGATATTGAGGCTGCCGTTAGAAGTGAGAATGCTGAAATACCCGGCGGTAGAGTTGAAGGCGCTCAGCGTGAATTTTCAGTCCGTACCCGCGGGGATTTAGATACCCCTGAACAATTTGGAGCAATTATCATTTCACAAAAAGGAAATGATATTGTACGGCTTCGTGATGTTGCCGATGTAAAAGTAGGTGCCGAAGATGAACGTTCGATTGCAAGATGGATTGGGAAACCAGCAATTGGATTAGGTATAGTTAAGCAATCAAAAGCAAGTACGGTTGATGTAGCTGCTGAAATCAAGAATGTAATTCCGGAATTAAGAAAATTATTACCTGAAGGAATGAAGCTGGATGTAGCATACGATAGTTCGGAATTTATTAAAGAATCAATTTCAGAAGTAGAACAAACTTTATTGATTGCCCTTATTCTGGTTATACTTGTAGTGCTTGCATTTCTAAAAAGTTTTCGCGCAACAATTATCCCAACATTGGCTATACCAATTTCGATTATTGGATCTTTAGCTGCGGTTTATTTTGCCGGGTTTACAATTAATATTCTAACATTACTGGGGTTTGTTCTTGCTATTGGCCTGGTGGTAGATGATGCGATAGTTGTTCTTGAAAATATATATCGTCACATGGAGATGGGAAAATCTCGCTGGCAAGCTGCTATTGATGGAAGTAAGGAAATCGGGTTTGCAATTATTTCAACAACTATTGCGTTAGTAGCTGTTTTTATACCTCTTGCTTTCCTTTCAGGAAATGTTGGAAGGTTGTTTAATGAATTCGGAATAGCAGTTGCCGTTGCTGTTTTGATTTCCGGATTTGTAGCTCTTACTTTAACACCGATGATCTCTTCTCAAATTTTAAGACCATTACACGGAGGAGGAAAAAACTGGGCTTCAAGATCATTTGATGCTTTTTTTGAATGGTTAAATAAAACTTATGAAAAAATGCTTAGATGGACTTTACAGCATAGATGGATTGCGATGGCTGGTGGAGTGGTTGCAATTGTAGTTGGTTTTTTCCTGTTTAAGCTTTTACCAAGTGAACTTGTTCCTGTTGAAGATCGCGGTGTAGCATTTGGTATTGTAGTTGCACCTGAAGGAGCTACACTTGAATATACAAATACTTATCAAAAACAAGTAGAATCCATTTTATTAAAGCGTCCGGATATACAAGGCCTTTTCAGTGCAATTGGACTGGGATTTAGCGGTCCTGGAAGTGTAACCAATGGTTTTATGTTTGTACTTTTAAAACCCAGAAGTGAACGAGATAAGTCACAACAACAAATTGTACAAGAGCTATTTCCGCAACTTCTTTCCATACCGGGTGTGTTAGCGTTTGTTATTAATCCTCCAAGCTTAGGTTCTAATGTTTCGTCTAATCCTGTTGAGTATGTGCTTGAGGCAGACAGCTATGATGAACTAAGCAAAGCTACCGGAATTATGATGAGCGAAGCTTCAAAGCTGGGATATTTAATTAATATGGATAGCGACCTTCGATTAAATAAACCACAACTTGATATTGACATTGATCGAGAAAGGGCGTCGCATCTTGGTGTTTCAGTTACAGATATTGGTTCGACTTTGGAAACATTATTAGGAGGTAAAAAAGTAACCGATTTCAAACGCGGTACAAAACAATATGACGTGGTTATTCAAATGGAACCGCAATTTCGTGCAACTCCAGAAGCAATTAAAAATATTTACATAAAAAGTACCGGTGGTTTAGTCCAACTGGCTAATGTTGTAAAAGTAAAAAAGACAGTTGCGCCAAAAGAATTGAACCACTATAATCGTGTTCGTTCAGCAACTATTTCTGCAAGTCTTGCGCCTGGTGTTGCACTCGGCAAAGCGCTTGATGATCTTGACCATATTGCTGCAACTAAGTTGCCGCCAGGAATTAAACACGAATATTCAGGACAGTCACTTGAATATAAATCTTCAAGTTCTGCTTTATATATAATGTTTATCCTAGCAATAATATTTATTTACCTTGTGTTGTCAGCTCAGTTCGAAAGTTTTGTACATCCATTTACCATTTTACTTTCTGTCCCGCTGGCAGTTTTCGGAGCTTTGTTGACTCTTTATATATTTGGTCAAAGTTTAAATATATATTCACAGATCGGCTTAATCATGCTGATAGGATTAGTAACTAAAAACTCAATACTTATTGTTGAGTTTGCTAATCAGCAGCGTGAGCAGGGAGCACCATTTATGGAGGCTGTAATTAACGCAGCAATAATTCGATTAAGGCCGATATTGATGACATCATTTGCAACCATATTTGGAATACTTCCTATTGCAATCGGTATTGGTGCGGGTGCTGAATCTAGGCGTCCATTAGGATTAGCTGTTGTAGGCGGAATGTTATTCTCGACATTCCTAACGTTATTAATCGTTCCTGTAGTTTATACTTTGCTGGCTAAATTCACGAGTCATACAAAAGAAGCTAGTGAAAAAAACAAGGCTAATTCTGAAATTGATGAAGGAACTGCTGAGTTAATTCCTGAAGGAGTTATTAGTAAATAATAAGAAACATTTTTTATGATCTGCTTAAAAATATGAAATTATTTTTGGGCAGATTATAATAATTAAAAATTATAAACTGTGAAGAATTAAATAAGATTTTAATCTAAAAAAAGTGAACGACGAAAAATATATTCCTGGAGTTTGTAATATTGGCCCTGCTGAGATATCAAATAGGAAATTGATTGGATGGGTAGGATTAGTAATTACAATTGTGCTATGGATTTTATTTTCTTATTTAGATGTTTCGGCAGGTATTTTTTTGTTTCTTTTCTTTCCCGCATTTACTTCGTCAATTGGCTTTACTCAAGCATATAGTCATTTTTGTGTACATTTCGGAATGAGAGGACTTTTCAATTTTAGTTCCTGAAATTGGAAATACTGAAACTGTCCTTCAAAATGAATTTCAAAAGCAAGATCGTTCAAAAGCAATTAAACTTACTGCCTTTTCATTCTTAAGTAGTCTGCTTATAGCTTTAGTAGCACTTCTATTACATTTATAGAAAAAAATATTGCGTATTGTTATCTTTTAATTGCCGAGGTAGTTTAAATTTTATTTAGAACTAAAATTGTAATATCATCGCTTTGATGTGCGGTGCCAACATGTGATTTTACATCTTTAACTAGGGCATTTATAAAATCACCAGTAGTTTTGTGAGAATTGTTTTTAAGAAAATTAATCATTCTTTCATCTGAATATTCGTCTTCTTTTTCATTCATTGCTTCCGGAATTCCGTCAGTATATAAAAATAATCTATCACCTTTTTCTAATTTCAAACTTTGCCCTGTATATGGAAGTCCCAAATCAAGCATGCCTAACCCAATTCCGCCAGCATCAATTTTTTGCATATCACCGTTTTGTTTAAGCAATAAAATCGGGTTATGCCCGGCGTTGACAATTTCTAATTTTCCGGATTCAGGCTCCAAAACTGCTATAAAGAAAGTTATAAATTTATCTGCCGGAGAAGAACGGTATATCAATTTATTCAACCTGTCTGCCATTTCTGTTAGAGGAAGGTCAAATTCCAAATACGAATACAAAGATGCATTTAATGTATTCACAAGCAATGAAGCGGAAATGCCTTTGCCTGTTACATCGGCAATAACTAAGGCAAATTTTCCATTTTTTAACTTAATACAATCGTAGTAATCTCCGCTGACTTCTTTTGATGGTATATTAATTCCAGCAATCTCATAACCATTAATTTTTGCTAATTTTTCAGGAATGATTCTATGTTGAATAGATGCTGCAACATTTATTTCCTGTTCCATTAATTCCTTTTCGACAGCTTCCTGATGAAGAAATTCATTTTCAATCGCAGCAGATACTTGTCTTGAAACTGCCTCAAACAGAAGATTATCAAGATCATTGAACTTAATTAAACCGGTACGCGTCTCTTTACCTGATAATATAAATTCATAAGTCTTTCCGAAAAGCTCAAAAGATGTTTGTGTTTTAAATTTACTTTTTAAAATTTCTTCATAATCAATGTTGAACGGAAAAGAAAAATAATTTATTGAATTAACACTTTTATCTTCAATTTTAATTACTGCCGAAGATGCATTAGTTAACGACGAAACTCGTTCAAGAGCCAGCTCGTATAAAATACTTCTTTTTTCAAACCTGGAAAGTTCAATCCCG